>CAZYAV010000081.1:0-2956 GCA_964645785.1 uncultured Oscillospiraceae bacterium | reverse complement strand
AGGGCGTAGGGTGGCTTAAACCGCCGCGAGGGTTCAAATCCCTCCTTCTCCGCCAAAAACCCATCCGCTTGTCATGCAAGCGGATGGGTTTTTTCATAGGGGGATTATCCCCCTCTTGATGGCGGTTTGCGCCGCATTTGCTCTGCAAACCGCCTGTCACCCCCTTAGATGTCCGCGAAAGATGACATTCGTCCTTTCGCGGAATAGACGCGGCAGCGGACAGCCGCGCCTGCTAACTGTCCCGCGCGGTGCGGAATCAGAAAGCGCACCCGCCCGTTGCTCGGCGGAAACCCGACGAAAGAGAAAAGGCCGTGGCTTACCGCTTCGCCTGCTGCGCTGTCTGCCGCTGCACATGCGCCGCCAGAATCGAGATGAACTCGGACGCGGTCGGCGAGGCGTAAAGCGGATACCCCGCCAGCTCCTTCAGGCGGCGCGGGTTGACCCTCCACGCCGTGTGGGAAACGGTGCGGATGTTGCGCTCAATGTTGGCGCGCCCGCAGCCGGATTCGGCGGCGACGACATTGTAAATCTGCGACACGACGCGCAGCAGCCTGCTTTCATCCTCGAGTGCAAGCAGGATTGCGGCCAGCGCCTGTTCATAGCCCTTGCAGTGTCCGGCGGCGCCGAGCTGCCGAAGCTCGTCGCGGATGCACTTGCTCGTTTCCATCCGGGATCCTCCCTTTGCAAATTTTTTTAAATTATAATGCAAAAATCGACCGGCGGAAGGAATTTCGACAAAAGAACAGGCGCTTCGACAAAAGCACAGGGAATTCGACAAGATCTATTTTGCCCTGGCGCTTCGGGCTGCGGCACAAGTCCGTCCGTGCATTCGCGCGGCAGCTGCAAACCGGTCAAGGAACTGCCTCTCATGACCTTTTTCGATCCTTTTGAAGCCGTCTTTTCTTATTTTCGCCTTGCCATGGGATAAGGCGGAATTAAACCAAGCGGCATATCAAAATCTGAAAAAGGGGGAAATCCAAATGCCCGTGCTTTTCTGGTTGGGGACGTTCTGGACGCTTTACGGCCTTGCGGGGATATTCGGTATGCAGCGCATTCCGTCAAAATATAAGAATAGGGTTTGGACAAGCCAATATATTCGTCTTTGTGGGATAAGTTGGCTTATGATTGGAATTCCCTGGCTATTGCTGTATGCTGTGGTTTGCCGGTATCGTATATCTTGGGCGATAACCGCGCCGCTCCTTGTGCTTCTCTCTGTTCCGTCCATTCTATTCAGTATTCGTACAGAGAAGAAATATAAAGCGAAATTAGCCGGGGAAACAGAAAAGTAAATTCCGGTTTGCCGGTTCGCGGCAAGGGCGCACCTTATACAGGGTTCCCGTGCTCCCCCGCTGTTCTTTCCCGCAAAAAAGGGCGTGACGAAACTCGTCACGCCCTTTTTCCGTTTTACCGGCTTACAAGCGCCGCCCC
Source organism: uncultured Oscillospiraceae bacterium (assembly GCA_964645785.1). Lineage (GTDB taxonomy): Bacteria > Bacillota > Clostridia > Oscillospirales > Ruminococcaceae > CALWZE01. The sequence goes on along the minus strand of CAZYAV010000081.1, from coordinate 1,528 downwards.
AATGCGCGGGCGGGCTTTTTATCCCGTTTCTTTTTGCGGCGTCAGGCCAATCGCTGCGCGGGCTTTTCGCCTCAATACAGCATTTCGTCCCCCGCCTCGTCGTCGAACGCGTCCATGTCGATGGTGTTGTCCTCCGCGGTGAAGCCGTCCACATAATACACCGGCTCCTTCCGCTCGCGGCCAAGCTTTTCCCTGACCCATTCGAGCGCGCTGCGGAACAGGCATTTCCCCTCCTCGCAGCTCTGCTTGCAGCGTTTTACCGCATGGATAACCGAAAGCACAGCCGCGGCGAGCGAGAGCACGCCGGCCGTAATCGCGGCCACATAGACAATCACCTTACGGCGTTTCGCCCGGCGGCGCTGTGCCTCGCGTTTTTCTGCAATCGCATCAATAATCGGAATTCTCATCGTCTATCCCTTTCTCTCGTTTTGTGGCGGTTTTTGTATCCGACGGGCTTCCGCGTGCCGCCAATCGCGGCCGTACCGCTCAGCTTTTGTTGATATGGCTTCTGATGCGGTCGATAATCATCTCGAGTGCGACGAGGTTGTGCCCGCCCTCCAGCACGACAATATCTGCGTTGCGCTTGCTGGGGTCAACAAATTGCTCGTGCATCGGCTTCACGGTGGTCAGGTACTGTGTTGTGACCGATTCAAGGCTCCTGCCGCGGCTCTGCACGTCCCGCAGGATGCGCCGGATAATCCGGACATCCGCGTCTGTGTCCACAAAAATTTTAATATCCAGCATCCTGACCAGTTCGGGGTTTTGCAGAATCAGGATCCCCTCGACAATCACCACTTTGGACGGCTCGATGCGGATGGTTTTGTCCGACCGGTTGTGCACCGTAAAATCGTAAACCGGGCAGTCGATCGCCCGCCCCTGCTTGAGCATCCGCAGATGCTCGAGCATCAGGTCGGTGTCGAACGCGTCCGGGTGGTCGTAGTTGAGCTGCGAACGCTCCTCGTAGGTCATCTCGTCGTGGCGTTTGTAGTAATTATCATGCTTGACGACGCTGATATTATTCCCCAGTTCCCGCTGCAGGCGATTCGTAATGGTGGTTTTGCCGCTGCCCGTGCCGCCAGCGACGCCGATAATCATCACATCCATCCGCCGTTCTCCTGTCCTCGGTTATTTTATTCCATTTTAGCGCGTTTTGCCCGGTTTGTATAGGGGTTTACGGGCGGCTTCGCAAAAAAACTGCGGCGCCTGCAAAGGAAGCGCCGCAGGGCGGCCAACTGACGCGCGGCCGCGCTGTCTTTTTATAAAAGCCGCCCCGCGCGCCGCCGCAGTGCGCCGGTTCGGGTTCAGATTTTCTGGTTTGGCGCCGGCACAGGCAGCTCCGCCGGCTCCGCTTCCGGTTCCGGCGCGGCCGTTTTCGCGCACAGCGCCTCCCGGCTGATTGCGCCCGACCGCACAAGCGCAAACTTCGCGCACGCGGGGCCTGCCAGCTCGTACAGCACCGAGGAGGCGAGAATGATCGTCATCAGCAGGTCGCCGATGCTCGCTGGCAGCAGCCGCTGGGAGAGATACG
>CAZYAV010000080.1:0-3247 GCA_964645785.1 uncultured Oscillospiraceae bacterium | reverse complement strand
CATCCCGATGCCCGCGCCCCCCGGCGGCACCATCTGGGTGATGCCGGCCAGCGGGATATAGGTCATCCGCTCAAAGAAGGACGCCACGTCGGGGTGATCCCGCAGGCGGGGGTTGCTGCCGTCCGGCAGCTCCTCCATGTTGAACAGCTCGGCCGAGCCGGGCACAAACATGGGCAGGATATACCGGCGCTCGGTCTGCTCCTGCGTGCGGCCGTTGTGGTCGTAGTGGTAGCCGTAGTCGTATTCCAGCAGCCCGATATAGCTCATGTCGTCCAGCAGCTTCTGGAATTTCTCCTCCCCCGCCCGGTCGATCTTGCACAGCCGGCACATCTCGGCAAAGGTATAGGGCGTCCGCAGCTTCATCGCGAGGCCGACCTCCGCCATCTCCTCGGTAATCAGTTCCGCAAGACCCCAGTATTCGGGATCCTCCACCTTTACTCCGCCAAGCTTGTGTGCCGCCACGTCGGTGATCTTTTTGCCCAGCGCAAGAATCTTCCTGCTCGGCTCTTTGTCCTGCTTGTGGTTCGCAGGCCATTTTTCGTACTGCTCCATGTCAAACATACCGCGTTCCTCCCCTTTCCGTTTTATTCTGTTTATTCTGTCGGATTTTACGCAATGATGGATGCCCCGCCGGAAGCGCGGGGCAGTCCGTTCCGCCGCCCCGTCAGGCTTTCATGGGGGCAGCCCGCCCTGCCGGTTGTCTGTCGATTCGTTTAATAATAAGCCGCGCCGCTGCGCTCCCGGCCAAAGCCCCGGATATCCGGCCATTTATCCACCAGGCCATTCCGCCCCGGCTGTCAACGCCCGCCGCGCCGGCTTTCCTCCCGCGGCACGGCCGGCGCGCTCACGCCCGCCACGCCTGCACCTGCGCCACAATCCAGTCCGCCAGCGCCTCGATCCCCTCCCCTGTTTTGGCGGAGATATAGAGGATGTCGATGTCGGGGTTGCGTCGCCTTGCGTTCGCCTCCAGCGCCTGCGGGTCAAAGTCAAAATAGGGCAGCACGTCCATCTTGTTGACGACCAGCAGGTCGCATTTTTCATACATCAGCGGGTATTTGAGCGGCTTGTCGTCCCCCTCCGGCACCGAGAGGATGGTCATGTTGCGCACCGCGCCGGTGTCGAACTCCGCCGGGCAGACCAGGTTGCCCACGTTTTCCAGCACAACCAGCTCCGCACCGTCCAGCCCGAACTCGTACAGCCCCTGCCGGGTCATGTCCGCGTCCAGGTGGCACATGCCGCCCGTGTGAATCTGGATGGATTTGACCCCCGCCGCCTGCATCTTTTCCGCGTCCACGGCCGAGTCGATGTCCGCCTCCATCACGCCCAGCTTCACCCGCCCCGCAAGCGCGCGGGCAAGCGCGAGCAGGGTTGTCGTTTTGCCCGACCCGGGCGAGGACATCAGGTTGAGCAGAAAGACCTTTTTCTCCTTCAGCTCCGCCCGCAGCCGCGCCGCGTCCCTGTCGTTGTTTTCAAAGATGCTCCGCTTCACCTCAATCACGCGCACCCTGTCCGCCACACTGTCCCCTCCGTCCCGTTCTGGCGGCGCGCCGGGGCGCAGGCCGCCGATTTTTTATACTTTAATGTTCCGACAATTTCCGGCTTTTGTAAATAGGCATACTCGACAAAAAACATCGGCCGTTTTATCTGGTCGTGGTCTGACCATACAGAATAATTGACAGCCCGCTTTTCCCCCTGTTATTATAGTTTTAAGGCAGTGCCGGCCGCCGGATTCCGCCCGGCCGCGCCGTGACAGACGCCGTGCGCCGGTTTACAACAAAGCCGCGTGAACCCGCCCCTGCTCCCGGGCAGCGGCGCCGCGCCTTGCAGGCGGGCGGGCGCCGGGGAACGTGCGTTTTGCCCGCCGTTTTGGGGCGGACGCGCAGGCTGCGCCGGGGCGGTTTCCGGCCGAGTTCTGCCCGCTATATTCATCAGAATGCCGCGCCGCCCGGCCGCATTGGGGGAGGGGATCCGGTTGCCTTTTAAAAAGATCGACGCGCCGTCCATCAAGGAGCTGTTTTTGACCCAGGTCGAGGAGATGATTCTCTCCGGCGAGCTCAAGCCGGGCGATCCGCTGCCCCCCGAGCGGGCGCTTGCGGACGAGATGGGCATCAGCAAAACCATCGTCCACGAGGGCATCCGCGAGCTGGCGCGCATGGGGTTCCTGCGCGTCGCGGCGCGCAAGGGGGTATACGTCGCGGATTACGCCAGCACCGGCAACCTGGACACCCTGCTCGCCATCATCCGATACCGCGGCGGGATGCCGGACAAAAAGATGCTTATCGACCTGCTGAACGCCCGGCTGTATCTCGAATGCCCCGCCCTGGAGGAGCTGGCGCGGCGGCGTGACCCGGCCGCGTTACAGGAGCTGGAGGCGCTGCTGGAGGAAGTGCGGCGCGCCCTGCCCGGCGACGCCAGAGCCTTTGCCGCAGCGCTGTTCAACTACCGCAAGGCGGTCGCCGCGCTGAGCGGCAACTGCATCACCCCGCTCATCATGAACGCCTTTTTCACCGCCTCCATCGACGCCTGGGCGGATTACTGTGAATTTATCGGGCGGCAGCAGACCTGCGACATGCTGGCGCGGACAACCGAGCATATCCGGAACGGCGACGCCGAGGCCGCCATCCGCGAATTCACCCGCAGCATCGAGGCCTACAAGGCGCACCTGCTGGGCTGAGCGGCCGGCGCGGCAGGGTCGCTTTTTGCCCCCCAACCGGCCGGTTTACAGCTTGTAAAATTCATCCGCATATGCTATAGTAAATGTAACTTGCGCTTAGGCAAAAGGAGCCGCGGCAGGGGGCTGTTCTCCGCCGCAGAAAAATTATTGTGAAAAGGGGTTTTGACAAATGGCAGAGATCAATTTAAGCAAATACGGCATCACCGGCGTCACGGAAGTGATCCACAATCCTTCCTACGAAATGTTGTTTGAAGAGGAATCAAAGCCGGGGCTTGTCGGCTACGAAAAAGGGCAGGTCAGCGAGCTGGGCGCCGTCAACGTCATGACGGGTATCTACACCGGCCACTCCCCCAAGGATAAATTCATCGTGTACGACGACACCTCCAAGGACACCGTGTGGTGGACGTCCGATGAATACAAGAACGACAACCACCCGGCCTCGCCCGAAACCTGGAAGGCGGTGAAGGAGCTGGCGCTCAAGGAGCTGTCCTACAAGCGCCTGTTTGTGATGGACGCGTTCTGCGGCGCCAACTAGGACACCCGCATGGCCATCCGCTTTATTGTGGAGGTTGC
>CAZYAV010000079.1:0-3624 GCA_964645785.1 uncultured Oscillospiraceae bacterium | reverse complement strand
CGCCGCCGGGAGGGGGATCCCCCTACGAAAAACCCGCCCGCTTGGCGCCGCAAAAAGCTGGTAGCGAGCAGCCGGAGCCGAGCGTGACTTTTTGCGGAAAGGAGGAGCAAGGGAGCGAAGTGGATGGCATTTTTGCAAAAAAAATACCGGAGCAAAGCGGACTTTGCTCGGGCACGAAAGAACCAAACAATCACAGGGAAAAAGCAACGGGTTCTTTGACCGCAAAAAGTTGGTAGCAAGCCGGAGCGTCGCGAGCGCGGCTACAAGCGAGCAGCGTAGGCGCGGCGTGACTTTTTGCACAGAGGAGGAGCAAGGGAGCGGATGGTTTCTTTTCTGCCAAAGGCAAAAAAGAAACCGGGGCAGAGTGGACTTTGCGACGACGCGGAGCGGATGGCAATTTTGCAAAAAAATGCCGGAGCAAAGCGTACCTTGCTCCGACCTGGAGCTGGTGATCCGATTCGAACGGACGACCTGCTCATTACGAGTGAGCTGCTCTACCGACTGAGCCACACCAGCACTTTGCAACGCAAACAAAACCGTCGATTTGCATGCAATTTATTATATAACGGTTTTGCGGCAAAGTCAAGGGCTTTTTACCCGCCCGGCGTTCCATCCATTCTGCCCTGTGCAAAGGCTCCCGTGTTCTCCCCCCCGTAGCGGAAAAGCCGGCGGACAGCGCCGCTGCCCACCGGTAAACTGTATCTTCCGCCGCCGCAACCGAGCGCCGCCCGTCCGCGGTGCCCGCATCGCCTCGAGCCGAGCGCCGCCCCGTCCGCGTTCCAGCACGGCCTTTCATTCCGGCTCCGTCTCAACGTGCGCTTTTGCGATGGTGTAAACCTTCAGCCAGTCCTCCCTGTCGTCCGGCTGCGGTGCGGGCTCCGGGCTGCCGGACGCCGGATAATAGGTCACGCCGGTGACCTGCGCGCACCAGTACCCCGCCTGCACGCAGTACCAGAGATACCCGTTGCTCTCTTCCGCGCGCATGTCGCTTGTTTCAAGGACGTCGTACCAGCCGGGCTTCAGGTATCCCAGCACATTGTCCATCCTGTACGGGCCGCTGCGTACCCGCAGATTGTCGATGGCAACCTCAATCTGGTTTTTTGTCCCGTCCCGCACAACGGGGGTTCCGATCACCGGCAGCGCGGGCTGTGCATACCGGATCTGATCCTTTAAATTGCTGTTCTCGCTCACGACCTGCCCCGGCTGCACCAGAACATAGTCCAGCCCGTTCACCCGCTGGCCGCCCTGCCGCACCTCAAAATGCAGGTGGGTTCCGCTGGAGCTTCCGGTGTTGCCCATTGTGGCAATCCGCTGCCCCTTTCGCACGGTGTCCCCTGCGCGCACAAGCACCGTGCCGTATTCCAGGTGCCCGTAAACCGTCTGTAACCCGTCCGCGTGCTGCAACTGGATATAAGTGCCGTAGATGGCCGGCTCAAGCCCCTGGCTGTATTCCGCGTAGTTGTTGCGCGGGTTGAGATAGGCCACCGCAACGGTTCCGTCATCCGCGGCGAGGATGGGGTGACGGGGGCCGCCGTACTTTGCGTTCCAGCCAAAATCTATTCCCCGGTGGCCGTTGCCGAATCCGCGCACAATCCCAATATAGTCAATCGGCATCTGCATACTCATTCGCCGCCACCGTCCTTAAACTCGTACACGACCTCGTTTTCGTCCGAGCCCATGCGGTCAAGCGCATCGTCCTGCCCGTCGTTCTCTTCCCCGCCGCCCTTGATTGAAAACATCTCCCGCAGCTTTTGATAAATCCCCGCAAGGCTCTCGCGGTACCCGTTCCAGAACAGCGTCACATACGCCGCCAGCGAGGCGAGGCCGACCGCCTCGTCGGACACGTCGAGGCTGGTGCTTTCCAGCAGGTAGGTGGCCAGGATAAGCGCCGCCAGAACCAGCGCGCCGACAAGCACCTTGATGAGGGAATCCGCCAGCCGCTTCCACTCAAACGCTTCCCCGCGGATGAGCACGTTGTTCGTCAGCCCCAGCAGAATGTCCGCGACATACAAAAAGGCGAACGCGACAAACGCCATCGTCGTGTTCTGTTCTCCCATCAGCTTCAAAAAATCCATACTCCGCCTCCCGCCCATTTCTCTCAAACTGCCCCATTGTATGAGAAAGCGCCGCGCGGCGTTCCGGGGCGCTTTGCCACGCGGCTTTGCGGGCAGGACGGGTACAGAAGAAGTCTGTAAAGGCAATATGATTTACATAAGAGATTGCCCGGCAAGTCGCGCCGTGTCTGCCGGGTCTGTGCCGATAGCCGCCCTGCGTGAACCGCAGCGCAGCCCCAGGAGGCGAAAAAGCGGCCTCTCGCCCGGCGGCGAGAGGTCGCTTTCTGGAATTATTCAATATGCGGCATGTTCCGGGTACGCGGCGGATCGGGCAAGCGCGGCGCACGACGCCGGACAAGCAGAGCCCCGCACCGTCGGGGGAGAAAAGGGGCGGAATGGCCGGTGGTTTAAGGCTCTTCCGACCTGCGCGCACTGGACACCTTGCCGCGCCGCGTTCAGGAACGTAAGCAGAACAGTGCCGGACAGACGGAGCCGGATGGCGCGCGGCCGTGCCCCTGTCAATCAGAGGAACGGCGCTTCCTCGGGGCGCAGTTCCCGGGTTGTCGGCGTGCTGCCGACCCCTCGCGCTGTATCCGCAGGCCTGCTCCGCGTCGGGCGCGGTCAGTCGCTCTTCCTGCCGAAAAGCCGGCGCTTCAGCGCGCGCAGCCGCCGCATGGCGGCGGTGTCGTAAAACGAGCCGAGAATCAGGATGCCCAGCACAACACCGGAAAAGAAATCGGCCGCTGCCGACCCGGCACCCGCATCCGCCACCCCGAGCAGCTGAAGCCCCAGGCAGATAAGCATACCGGCAAGCGCCAGCCGAAACAGCCGGTTCAGCCGCTTTGACGCCCGGATGGTCTGCTCGTTGGCGTACTGCGCAAAGCTGTGCATCGCACTGTCCGGTTCCGCGCTCTGCCCGTCCGTCGGCTGCTCCCTTCGCGCTGCGCCAAAGAATTCATCGAGCGATATCCCAAACAGCGCCGCCAGCTCGAGCATCAGGTCGAGATCCGGCAGGTTTGCGCCGGTCTCCCACCGGGATACGCTCCGGTTGGTGACCCCGAGACGCTCGGCAAGCTGCTCCTGCGTCCAGCCCTTTTCAAGCCGCTGTGTTTTGATAAACTGCCCGATTTTCCTCTGATCCATTCCCGTTTTCTCCTTGTAAATAGATTGCATTGCGGCTTCGGTATGGCGGGGCGCCGCAGGCTCCCCTGTTGTTTCCTTGGCCGGGTGCGGCAGGCGGGCGGAGGCGGTGCGCAGGCCTTCTGCAGCGCGGTTTTGTGCCCGGCAAATCCACCCCGGCTGTTTCCCTGTTCTTTTTCACAGCTTTCTGCGGTTCCCCGTCCGCCGCGCCCGCCGTTTACCGCCGGCCTTGCTGCAAACAGCATAGCGCAGACGGCGCTTGCCGAACAGGACACCGCGCGTGATTTTGCGCTTTTTTAGCCGGCCTGCGCCAATTTCGTGGGCGGGAGCCCCAAAATGCCTGCAACCCTTGCAAAATCGGGCGGTTGCCGCCCTGCCGGCGGTTGACAGTTGATTGGCAAATCCAGTAAAATATACAGGGTATATGGAA
>CAZYAV010000078.1:0-3715 GCA_964645785.1 uncultured Oscillospiraceae bacterium | reverse complement strand
GGCCGCAGCGCAGCGACTGCTTGAGCAGCGCCTCGGGCAGGGAGGAGCAGCCCATGTGGGTCATGTGCAGCGCGGTGGCAACCTCGCGGTCGATGGCGCGCGGCGCGATGCCCTCGCGCTCCCAGGTCTCCTGGCGCTCCTTCGGCGCGCGCTTGAGGAAGCGCTGGTTGCCGAACGGCTTGCCGTATTCAAGCAGCGCAATCTCGGCCATCTCGTGGGCAAGGTCGTAGATGTCCTTGCCCTCGGTCGGCACATCCCATTCCTTGGCGATGCGCTTCAGCTTCTCGGGATCCTTGATCTGATAGTTGCCGTCCGCACTGGTCTTGTGCAGGGTGTGGCAAATCTCACGGCCGTGGTCGGAGTGGGTCGCGGAACCGCCCGCCGTGAAGCGCAGGAAGTTGCGGCCAACAATGCCGTGAACATCGCATCCGCAGATGCCGCGCGGCGCCTTGGGGGTGATGCGGCACGGACCCATCGTGCAGATGCGGCAGCAAATGCCCTCTTCACCGAATTTGCAGTGCGGCGTCTGATTCTTGACACGCTGCTGCCAGGAATCGGCGCCGACAAGCGCACCGGTTTCGAGCAGCCGGGCAGTTGCGGCTTCCATTTCTTCAATTGTGACTAGCTTTTTCGGCTCCATAAGCTTCTCCTTTTGTCAACCTTCTTGGTTTTGATTTTTGCCGATTTATTTTGAAAAAAATTTCAAAAACACAGGAAAACAGCAGCCGGCCGTCTCTTTGAGCAAAGAAGGCCGCAAAGCGTGCAGACGCCTGCTGCGTGTGGGGACAGGTATACCGCCCCCAGCATTTACTATGTTATCATTATAACAATCTTTATGTCAAGGCCATTTGCCTGTTTATTCGACGAATTTTGGCATCCATTTTTGTCCTGTTTTGATAAAAGGGAGAATTAGCCCGAAGTCCGGCTCCAAAACGCGGATTTTGCCGGTTCGCCGCCCGGGCGGCTTGCCGCCGGCGGCGGATTCATGGTATAGTTGTATGCATCAATTGTCATAAACAGGAGGGGCATCATGGGCGAAAAGCTGTCGGTCGGAATGAAGCATGAGGAGGTGCGGCGGGTGACGCCCGAGCAGACGGCGGCCGCGATGGGCAGCGGCGGGCTGGAGGTGTATGCGACCCCCGCCATGATCGCGCTGATGGAATACACCGCCTATTCGGCCGCCGCGCCCTGCCTGGAGGCCGGAAGGGGCACGGTCGGAACCTACATCGAGGCAAAGCACCTTGCCGCAACGCCGGTTGGCGCCGAGGTGCGCTGCACCTGCGAGCTTATCGAAATCGACCGCAGGCGGCTGCGCTTTCGCATCGAGGTGCGGGACGCGGCGGGGGTAGTCGGCACGGCGGTGCACGACCGGTTTATCGTTGACAACGCGCCGTTTATGGAAAAGTGCGCCGGGCGCCTTGCTGCCCGCTGAGCGCAGCGGCCGGCCGCGGCTTTGCCAAACCGCGGCCGGCTTTTTTGTTAAAGATTGCAAACCGGCTTCGGGCGGCCGGCGCGGGCGGGAATTGTTTACAGTTCGTTCATTGACATGCGGCGGCGCAGCGGGTAAGATAGAAGCATAAATTGACACTATGTCGAAAGGAGCGCGCCCATGCCGCTTGAGGCATTTCGTCACCTGGAGCCGCAGAAAAAGGAGCGATTGCTCGCCGCCGCGCGCCGGGAGTTCTCGGAGCATCCGTACGAGCGGGTTTCGGTGTTCAACATCATGAAGGGCGCGGGCGTCTCCCGCAGCGGGTTTTACTACTACTTTAAGGACAAAGAGGACCTTTACCGCTATCTGCTCGAGCAGCTGCGCGCCGAATTTGAGCGGGAGCTGCGCGACGACCAGAGCGTGCTGGATATCCACCGCGCCGTGTTCGATTTTTTTGCAAAGTTCAAGGGGACGGAGCGGCAGAACCTCATCTTCCGCGTGCTGGAGAATATGAAGCCCGCCGTGCAGAACCTGTTTGCAAAGAGCCTTGTCCGCCCGCCGACGTTCGACGCGCGCTTCCGGCTGCGCGACATGGAAAAGCTCAAGGCCGGCAGCGCCCGGGATTACGGATTCTTCGCGTTTATGGTGATGAGCTGCACCATGAACGCGCTCAAGGTCTACTATGAGACGGACGAGCCGGCCGGGGAGATTCGCGCGCGGCTCGACCGCGGGATAGATTACCTGAAATACGGCATTTTAAAGGAGGCGTACAGATGACCGTTACCCCCCAGAAGCGGCAGCCGCCGGTGATTTCCGGCCGGCTGCGCAAGCAGATGCTGCACGTGCCGGAGGCCATCCGGGAATGCAGCGGCATCATTGTGTTCGGCAAACGGATCAAATCCATCGCGTTCACCACCGACCTGTCGATTGTCCGCAACATCAACGCGGACGCGATTATGGCGGTTTATCCGTTTACCCCGCAGCCGATCATCACCCAGGCGCTGCTGCTGGCGTCGGACAAGCCGATTTTCACCGGCATCGGCGGCGGCCTGACGACCGGGATGCGGGTGATGGCGCTCGGCATCAACGCCGAAATGCAGGGCGCCACCGGCGTGGTGATGAACGCGCCGACCAAGAACAACGTGCTCAAGGCGGTGGCGTCGGCGGTGGATATCCCCGCGATTATCTCGGTTGTCAACGATGACTGCGACCTTGCCGCGCGCATCCGGGCGGGGGCGAACATCTTCAACGTCGCGGCCGGCGCCGACACCCCGCGCATCGTGCGTTGGATTCGCGAAAGCTATCCGGATTTCCCGGTTATCGCGACGGGCGGCCCGACCGACGAGAGCATCTTAGAGACCATCCGTGCGGGCGCGAACGCGATATCCTGGACGCCGCCGCCCTCAAGCACCCTGTTCAAGGAGACGATGAGCGCCTACCGCAACAATCAGCCGAATCCGCATGTCTGAGAGAGTGCGGACGGAGAAATTTACCCTGGAGGAGTACCGATGAAAGATGATTTTCCGCAGCACAACAAGCCGCTGATTTATTATTACGTCGTCGCGATGCTGGTGCTGTTTTTGCTCAATATCTTTGTGTTTCCGCTGCTGGCGGGCGTGCAGGTGCGCGAGGTCGGCTACAACGAATTTGTGCAGATGCTGGACGACGGCCGGGTCACGGCGGTTGAGCTGGACGAAAACGAGCTGCTTTTTTCTGCGAAGGACGAGCGGGGAACCGAGCGGACTTACCGCACGGGCGCCTGGGACGACCCGACGCTGACCCAGCGGCTGCTCGACGAGGGGATCAGCTTCGCAAAGGCGATCCCGACCCAGGCGTCGCCGCTGCTGACCGTTCTGCTGTACTGGATCCTGCCAGTGCTTGTGTTTATGCTGCTGGGGCGCGCGCTCTCCAAAAAGCTTTCGGGCGGGATGGGCAACGCGATGTCCTTTGGCAAATCCAACGCCAAAATCTACGCCGAGACCGAGACGGGCAAGACCTTTGCGGACGTGGCGGGGCAGGATGAGGCGAAGGAGACCCTCACCGAGATTGTCGATTTCCTGCACCACCCCGAAAAATACGCCGCCATCGGCGCAAACCTGCCCAAGGGCGCGCTGCTGGTCGGCCCGCCGGGAACGGGCAAAACCCTGCTGGCCAAGGCGGTTGCGGGGGAGGCGCACGTCCCCTTCTTCTCCATCAGCGGCAGCGAATTTGTGGAGATGTTTGTGGGCATGGGCGCGGCCAAGGTGCGCGACCTGTTCAAGCAGGCGGCAGAAAAGGCTCCCTGCA
>CAZYAV010000077.1:0-3793 GCA_964645785.1 uncultured Oscillospiraceae bacterium | reverse complement strand
AGGAGGTCGGCAAGGAGTTCAGCGTCACCCGCGAGCGCATCCGCCAGATCGAGGCCAAGGCGCTGCGCAAGCTGCGCCACCCGAGCCGCAGCAAACGGCTCAAGGATTTTCTCGACTGAGTGCGGTCGCGCGGGCGCCGAAGCGGCGGAAACAGAGGGGGTGAAAGCCATGCATATGACCCAGGAGGCGGACTACGCTGTCCGCATCGTTTACTGCCTCGCGCAGGAAAACGCCCGGCGCGACGCGAAGTATATTTCGGAAAAGATGGACGTGTCCCTGCGCTTTTCGCTGAAGATTCTGCGCAAGCTGGTCGCAAGCGGCATTGTCCGCTCGTTCAAGGGGCAGCACGGCGGCTATGAGCTTGCAAAGCGGCCGGGCGACATCACCCTGAACGAGGTGATCGAGACGGTCGACGGCCCCTACGCGCTGAACAAATGCCTCAAGGAGGATCACGTCTGCACGATGGACGGGGGCGGCTGCTGCGCGTTCCGCGCCGTGTACGCGGATATCTCCAGGACAATCACTGAAAAGCTGAATGCCGTCAATTTTGAACAGATGCTGCATATGGGTACAAACCGCAGCTGCCCGCCGGCAGAAGCGGACGAAAAGCCGGGAGGCTGACCGACCCGGCAGCACCGCTGTCCCACTCCGCTTTTTGTCCCCCGCACAGAGCTGTCCGCGGGCGGCTCCGCTTTACGGAATGTGCCCTGTGCGCCGCAAAATAAAATGCGGATGACCTTGCACGACTCAACCGGCACCCCGGATGAACAGTCCCGGGGTGCTTTGCCGTCCCCCGACGGCGAGGGCAAAGCGCGGACGTTTGGCCAAACAAAGGCGGCGCAGCGAATCCGCCGCCCAAGGAGCGGCTTTGCCGCGCCAAATCCGGCGGCGGCATCGAATGCGCTAAAAACAGAGCCGGCGGGGCAGGGGAAACACGGGAAAAGAATCGCTCGGAGGCGTGTGGAAAATTAAGCGCATTCGATTTCTAAAATCTCAGCAAAAAAGAATCGTTGACAATTGCTGGCAAATAAAGTAATATGTATAATTAGCTTTATAGTGGGTTTTTACGCCCAGTGCGGTTCATTTCAACCCTCAGAAAACGGAAAATTTGACGGAAATCATCAAATTTCGCGTCTGGCTTTGTCTAAAATGGAGAATAGGAGTGAAGGCGTCTATGCTGAATGCACATCCGGTACAGCTCGGAAAAAATGAGAGGATGAGTTTTGCGCACATCGACGAGGTTCTGGAAATGCCCAACCTCATTGAGGTGCAGAAAAACTCCTACCGCTGGTTTTTGAACGAGGGTCTCAAAGAGGTGTTCCGGGATATCTCGACGATTGAGGATTATACCGGCAACCTGGTGCTTGATTTCATCGACTACCGGCTGGAGGAAACGCCGAAATACTCGGTTGAGGAGTGCAAGGAGCGGGACGCGACCTACAACGCGCCGCTCAAGGTTCGCGCGCGGCTGCTGAACAAGGAAACCGGCGTGATTAAGGAGCAGGACATCTTCATGGGCGATTTCCCGCTCATGACCGACAGCGGCACCTTTGTCATCAACGGCGCGGAGCGGGTCATCATCTCCCAGCTCGTCCGCTCGCCGGGCGTGTATTACGGCATGACCCGCGACAAATCGGGCAAAAAGCTGTATAACGCCACCGTCATCCCCAACCGCGGCGCCTGGCTGGAATATGAGACCGACACCAACGACGTCTTTTATGTGCGCATTGATAAAAACCGCAAGATGCCGGTGACGGTGTTCCTGCGCGCAATCGGCCTTGCAACCAACGAGGAGATTATCGACTTTTTCGGCGAGGACGAGCTGATTGCCGCGACGCTGCAAAAGGACACGACCACCAACCAGGAGGAGGGTCTGCTGGAGACCTACCGCAAGCTGCGCCCGGGCGAGCTGCCGACGGTGGACGGCGCGCGCACCCACATCAACAACCTGTTCTTCGACCCGCGCCGGTACGACCTGTCCCGGTTCGGCCGGTATAAATACAATAAAAAGCTCTCGCTTGTGCCCCGCATTGTCGGGCACACCCTCACCCGCGAGGTTGTCGCGCCGGTGACGGGCGAGGTGCTGGCGATGCCGGGCGAGGAGGTCACCCGCGCGCTGGGCAACCGCATCGCCGCGGCGGGCGTCTCGCTTGTCCACATCAAGGGCGAGGGGGACAAGGAGATTAAGGTAATCTCGAACGGCATGGTGGACATCGCCGACTTTGTCGGGTTCGACTGCGCCGAGCTGGGCATTTCGGAAAAGGTGCGGTTGTCGGTTCTGCGCGAGATTATGGACGGCAGCCTCAACGACACCGAGCTGAAGGAGAACATCAAAAACCGGCTGGACGAGCTGGTTCCCAAATATATCACCATCGACGATATTATGGCGTCCATCAACTATATGTGCAACGTCGCCATCGGCATCGGCACGGTGGACGACATCGACCATCTGGGCAACCGCCGCATCCGCTCGGTCGGCGAGCTGCTGCAAAACCAGTTCCGCATCGGCTTTGCCCGCATGGAGCGCAACATCCGTGAGCGCATGACCCTGCAGGCGCAGGACAGCGAGGAGGTCACCCCCCAGTCGCTAATCAACATCCGGCCGGTTGTCGCGGCAATCAAGGAGTTTTTCGGCTCCTCGCCGCTCAGCCAGTTTATGGATCAGACCAACCCGCTCGCCGAGCTGACCCACAAGCGCCGGCTGTCCGCGCTCGGCCCCGGCGGCCTTTCCCGCGACCGCGCCGGGTTTGAGGTGCGCGACGTGCACTACAGCCATTACGGCCGCATGTGCCCGATTGAGACGCCGGAAGGCCCGAACATCGGCCTGATTTCCTACCTTGCAACCTTTGCGCGCATCAATGAGTACGGCTTTATCGAGGCGCCCTACCGCCGGGTGGACAAGGAGACCGGCGTCGTCACCGACGAGGTTGTGTATATGACCGCCGACGTCGAGGACGAATATGTCGTTGCGCAGGCGAACGAGCCGCTGGACGAACAGGGGCGGTTTGCCCGCAAGCGGGTCAACGCACGGCGCCGCGACGAGATCACCGAGGTGCCCGCGGAGGACGCCGACTTTATGGATGTCTCGCCGAAGATGGTCGTCTCGGTCGCAACCGCGATGATCCCCTTCCTGGAAAACGACGACGCAAACCGCGCGCTCATGGGCTCCAACATGCAGCGGCAGGCGGTTCCGCTGCTCAAGCCGCATTCCCCGATTGTCGGCACCGGCATGGAGTACAAGGCCGCGGTCGATTCGGGCGTGGTGGTGCTGGCGAAAAAGCCGGGCGTCGTGTCCTACGTTTCGGCCGACAAGGTCGTTGTGCACAACGACGACGACACCGAGACGGTGTATAAGATTATCAAGTTCCTGCGTTCCAACCAGGCGACCTGCTTCAATCAGCGGCCGATTGTCAGCGTGGGCGAGCGGGTCGAGGCCGGCGCGGTGCTGGCGGACGGCCCGGCGACCGACCACGGCGAGATCTCGCTGGGGCAGAACGCGCTGGTCGGCTTTATGACCTGGGAGGGCTATAACTACGAGGACGCCGTCCTGATTAACGAAAAACTGGTTCGGGACGACGTGTACACCTCGATTCACATCGAGGAATATGAGATTGAGGCGCGGGACACCAAGCTCGGACCCGAGGACATCACCCGCGACATCCCCAATGTCGGCGAGGACGCGCTGAAGGATCTGGACGAGCGGGGCATCATCCGCATCGGCGCGGAGGTGAGCGCGGGCGACATCCTGGTGGGCAAGGTCACCCCCAAGGGCGAGACCGAGCTGACCAGCGAG
>CAZYAV010000076.1:0-3967 GCA_964645785.1 uncultured Oscillospiraceae bacterium | reverse complement strand
TCCAAACCGGCCGCCGGGCGCGCCGAATACATTGCAGACGAATATAGACGGGACACGCGGACGGAAAACAGCCTGCCCCCGGGAAGCAGAAGCGAGGAGTATACATGATTATCACAAGGACGCCGTTCCGGATCAGCTTTGTCGGCGGGGGCAGCGATCTGCCGTCGTTTTACCGCCAGCACGAGGGCTGCGTTTTGTCCACGACCATCAACAAGTTCATGTATATCAGCATCCACCCCACCTTCAAGCGGGAACAGACCATCATCAAATACAGCAAAACCGAGACGGTGTCCGAGATCCGGAAAATCCAGCACGCAATCGCGCGGCAGGCATTGCTGGACAACGACATGAGCGGGGTGGAAATCGTGAGCACGGCCGACATTCCGTCCGGCACGGGGCTGTCCACCTCCAGCGCCTACACGGTGGGGCTCATCCACGCCATCAGCGCGTACAAGGGCAAGTACTATTCACAGGAAAAGATCGCGGCCAAGGCGTGCGAGCTTGAAATTGACAAGCTGGGGGAACCGATCGGTAAGCAGGATCAATACGGCACGGCGGTCGGCGGGCTGAAGATTATCCGTTTCAAGCGGGACGACACGGTCGACGTCGAGCCGCTTGTGGTCAAACAGAAAACGCTTCGAACACTCAGTGAAAACCTGCTTCTGTTTTATACAGGCATCACCCATTCGGCCGGCGAGATTCTGAAGGTGCAGGAAAAAGAGGTTGGCGAGAGCCGGGAAAAGACGGCCAACCTTGTGCGGATGACCGAGCTTGTCTATGAGATGCGGGACGCCCTTGTGTCGGATAATCTGGACGCGTTCGGGGATATTCTGAACGAGAACTGGAGGCTGAAAAAGAGCCTGACAAGCGGCATCAGCAGCGGAGAGATCGACCGGTATTATGACATCGCGATGCGCAGCGGCGCGCGCGGGGGCAAGCTGCTTGGCGCGGGGGGCGGCGGTTTTTTGCTGTTTTACTGCGACAAGGAGCGGCAGAACAGGCTGCGCTCGGCGCTCAGCGATCTTTCCGAGCTTCCGTTTGAGATGGACAACACCGGCACAAAGGTGATCTATGTCGGTGATAAAGACTGGGATTGACGAGGAGATAACAATGAAAGCTTTGGTTGCGGGCGGCGCGGGGTTTATCGGCAGCAATCTGATCGACGCGCTGCTTGAAGAGGGAAACGATGTGGTGTGTGTCGACAACTATTTTATCGGCACCAGAAAGAATATCGAGCATTTAAGCGGCAACCCGCATTTTCGGCTGTACGAGCAGGATCTGGCCGATCTGGAATCGCTCAAGGCGGTTTTTGAAGAGGAAAAGCCGGAATTCGTCTACCACATGGCGGCAAATTCCGACATTCAGGCAAGCGCGAAGAGCCCGCTGGTGGAGTATAAAAACACCTATACAACGACCTTCAACATCCTGGAATGTATGCGGCTGTACGGGGTGAAGAGGCTGTTTTTCTGCTCGACAAGCGCGGTGTACGGGGACGCCATGGGCAGCGAGGTGGACGAGAACTATGCGCCGATGCGCCCTATCTCCTATTACGGTGCGTGTAAGCTGGGCTGTGAGGGGCTGATCAGCGCCTTTTCCTACATGAACGACCTGCACACGCTCGTGTTCCGGTTTCCGAACGTCATCGGCCCCCGCCTCACCCACGGGGTTATCTTCGATTTTGTAAAAAAGCTGCGCCGCGACCCCACAAGGCTGGAGATCCTGGGGGACGGGACGCAGTGTAAGCCCTATCTGCACGTGTATGACCTTGTGCAGTGCATTATGCGCTTCAAAAACGACCTGCCGCAGGGGGTCACGCTGTACAATGTCGGCGACGAAACGGCCAGCAGCGTCACCCGCATTGCGGAAATCGTCGTGGAAAAGATGGGGCTTTCGCAGGTCGAGTTCCAATACACCGGCGGCCGCGGCGGCTGGAAGGGGGATGTGCCGGTGTTCAATTACAACCTTGAAAAGATTCACGCCGCCGGATGGCACGCGAGCATGAGCAGCGACGAGGCGGTGGCGAAAACGGTGGAACAGGTGATCTGATGCAGGCGGTAATCATGGCGGGCGGCAAGGGCACGCGGCTGCTGTCCATAACCAATGACGAGATTCCCAAGCCAATGGCGCGCATAGCGGGCAGGCCGATTTTGGATTGGCAGATCGACTGCCTGCGCCGCCAGGGGGTGTGCGATTTTGTGCTGATAATCGGGCATCTGGGGCACAAGATCCGGGAATATTTCGGCGACGGCAGCGGCTTCGGCGTTCACATCGAATACATCGAGGAAAGGGCGCCGCTCGGAACGGCGGGGGCGCTTGCGCTGCTGCCGCCGCTGCTCAGGGAACAGAACTTTTTCCTCGTTTTCGGCGATGTGCTGTTCGATATCGACATCGCGCGTATGGCGCGGTTCCACGGCGATAAACAGGCAGAGGCGACCCTCTTTGTGCATCCCAACACCCACCCGTTCGACTCCGACCTGGTGGAGCGCGACGGCGAGGGTCGGGTTCTGCGGTTTGATTCCAAGCACAATGTGCGGAACTACTGGTACCGGAACTGCGTCAACGCGGGCTTTTATATCCTGAACAGATCGGTCTGCGAACGGGTGCCGGCAGGGCGGAAAACCGACCTTGAAAAAGAGGTGCTCGCCGGGATGGTTGAAAGTGGGGCGGCCGTGTACGGCTATCGGTCGTCGGAATACATCAGGGACGTGGGCACGGTTGAGCGCATCCAAAAGGCGGAAGAAGAGCTGCAAAGCGGCCTTGTGCGCGGGCGGTGCCTGCAAAACAGGCAGCGGGCGGTTTTTCTGGACAGGGACGGCACAATCAACCGCAAAAACGGCCTTGTCTACACGGAGGATCAGTTTGAGCTGGAGGACTGCGCGGCGGAGGCGATCCGGCTCATCAATGAGTCGGGCTACCTCGCCATCGTGGTCACCAACCAGCCGGTGGTTGCGCGCGGCCTTTGCGATATAGAGGATGTCGAGCGAATCCACAACAAGATGGAGACGCTGCTGGGCAGGCAGGGCGCGTATCTCGACGACATTCGGTTCTGCCCGCATCACCCGGACAGGGGATACCCCGAAGAAAATCCCGCCTACAAAATTCCCTGCCGGTGCCGCAAGCCGGATATCGGGATGATCGAGGACTGCGCCGTCCGATACAACCTTGACCTTTGCGAATCGTGGATTGTCGGGGACACGACGACCGACGTCATGACGGGGAAGAACGCGGGCATGCGGACGGCGCTGGTGCTGACAGGCGACGCGGGGCAGGACAAAAAATACGACGTCACCGCCGATATCGTTTGCCGGGATTTAAAGGAAGCCGTGCTGAAAATTACAGAGAGGAAGTGACGCAATGGATTACACCGAGGACATCAGACGCTATATTGCGCTGGAGCAGGAGGTGCTCGGCAGGCTGGATGTCAAACAGATCGACGCGGCGTTGAATCTGCTCGATGAGACCCGATTGAAAAACGGGCGCATTTATGTGTTCGGCAACGGCGGCAGCGCCGCGACGGCCTCCCACATGCAGAATGATTTCAACAAGGGCGTTTCGGAATATATCGAGCTTCCGTTCAGGTTCCAGTGCCTGAACGACAATATCGCCACCCTGATGGCGATTGCGAACGATATCAGCTACGAAGAGATATTTCGCTTCCAGCTGCGCGGGGTGGTTGGCGCGGACGACCTGGTGGTCGCGATATCCGGCAGCGGAAACTCCAAAAACGTGCTGAATGCCGTGGAATATGCCAAAGCGCAGGGCTGCCGCATCATCGGCCTGACCGGCTATTCGGGCGGCAGGCTGAAGGCGCTTGCGGATATCTCGCTGCACGTCCCGGTTCAGAGTATGCAGGTGACCGAGGATATCCATATGGTTTTCGACCATCTGATGATGAGCATGTTTTACAAGCACCTGTGCGGCAAAAACCATCTCAGCGAGTGACGGCGGCTGGGGGATTGAGCGGTGG
>CAZYAV010000075.1:0-3988 GCA_964645785.1 uncultured Oscillospiraceae bacterium | reverse complement strand
TCTCGGACTGCGGCTCGACGCCGCCCTTGGCGCAGAACACCGTCACCGAGCCGTCCAGCACCCGCAGCGACCGCTCAACCTCAACGGTGAAGTCAACGTGTCCCGGGGTGTCGATAATGTTGATTCTGTGACCGTTCCAGTAAGCTGTAGTCGCCGCGGAAGTGATCGTTATGCCGCGTTCCTGCTCCTGCGCCATCCAGTCCATCGTCGCCGAGCCGTCGTGCGTCTCACCGATCTTATGGTTTATACCTGTGTAGTACAATATGCGCTCGGTCGTTGTTGTCTTACCGGCGTCGATATGCGCCATAATGCCAATGTTTCTGGTTTCTTCCAGTGAAACGTCTCTTGGCATAATTTCCTCCTTGACAAATACTCAACAATTCCTGTCAGTAAATTCTCTTTATTGTTCTCAATACCTGTAGTGGGCGAACGCCTTGTTGGCCTCGGCCATCTTGTGGGTATCCTCGCGTTTTTTGAACGCGCCGCCCGTGCCGTTGCAGGCGTCCATAATCTCGCCCGCCAGGCGCTCGGCCATCGTGCGCTCGGAACGCGCGCGGGAATAGCTGGTCAGCCAGCGCAGGCCAAGGGTCTGCCGGCGCTCGGGACGAACCTCCATCGGAACCTGATAGGTCGCGCCGCCGACACGCCGCGCCTTGACCTCCAGCTCGGGCATGATGTTGTCCATCGCCTTTTCGAACATCTCGAGCGGCTCATTGCCGGTTTTGTCCTTGATAATGTCAAACGCACCGTAGACGATCTTCTGCGCGACGCCCTTTTTGCCGTCCAACATGATGCTGTTGACCAGCCGGGTCACCATCTTGGAATTGTACAGCGGGTCGGCCAGCACGTCGCGTTTCGCGATATTGCCTCTTCTTGACATATCTTCTTCCCTCCCTCATATAAAAATGATTTCTTCGGTACTCGAAAACGGAAAAACCCGTTCCCGCAGTGTGCCAAATAAAAGGCAAAACGCATCTATACCGTTTATTTGGCGAATAAATTGCTTACTTTTTCTTCGGGCGTTTCGCGCCGTATTTGGAGCGAGCCTGTCCGCGCCCGTTGACGCCCTGCGTGTCGAGGGTTCCGCGGATGATGTGGTAACGCACACCGGGCAGATCCTTAACACGGCCGCCGCGAACGAGAACCACGCTGTGCTCCTGAAGATTGTGGCCGACGCCGGGGATGTAGCCCCAGACCTCCATGCCGTTCGTCAGGCGGACACGCGCGACCTTGCGAAGCGCCGAGTTCGGCTTTTTCGGGGTCATGGTCTTGACCGTTGTGCAGACGCCGCGCTTCTGGGGCGAGCTTTGCTCCGCATACGTTCTTTTCTGCGTGTTGTAGCCGACCTGAAGGGCAGGGCTGTTCGATTTGCTGACCGATTCCTCGCGTCCTTTCCGAACTAACTGGTTAAATGTAGGCAACCTATTACACCTCCTTGTAGTATTTTGGATATGATTAACAGGCGGTATACCTGCTATCCACCGGTTTTGCGGATTTTTCCGCAACATTTTGATTATACAGTACCGCTAAAATTTTTGCAAGTTTTTTGCCGGATTTCACAATAGCACGGCCGGGCTCGCCGCGCCGCCCGGGCGGGCATTCGCGCCCGCCCGGGTCTGCGGCAAAGCGCGGCAGCGCCGGTTTATTCGTTCGAGGCCGATTCGACCAGCGGGCCTTCCCCGTCGCTGGGCAGATACTCGGCTCTGTTAAAGACCTCCATACCGGTTCCGGCCGGGATCAGCTTGCCGATGATGACATTCTCCTTCAGGCCGAGCAGCGGGTCGGTTTTGCCCTTGATTGCCGCGTCGGTCAGCACGCGGGTGGTCTCCTGGAAGGACGCCGCGGACAGGAAGCTGTCGGTTGCGAGCGACGCCTTGGTGATGCCGAGCAGCACGTCGGCGACCTCGACCAGCTTTACGCCCTCCTCGCCCGCGTCGATGCGCTTTTGCAGCTCCTCGTTGATGGCGTAATACTCCGCGATATCCAGCAGGGTGCCGACCAGCAGGTCGCTGCTGCCCGCGTCGGTGATGCGCAACTTGCGCATCATCTGGCGGACGATGACCTCGATGTGCTTGTCGTTGATGTCAACGCCCTGCAGGCGGTAGACGCTCTGCACCTCCTTGATGAGGTAATCCTGCACGGCCAGCTTGCCCTTGATGGCGAGGATGTCGTGCGGGTTGGCCAAGCCGTCGGTGAGCATGTCGCCCACCTCCACCTGCATCCCGTCCGAGACCTTGAGGCTGACGCCGTAGGGCACCAGGTACTGCCGCTCGTCGGGGTTGCCGTCCGCGTCGGTGCCGGTCACAATCGCGTAGCGGTTCTTCTTGCTCTCGTCGATGTGGACGACGCCGCTGATTTCGGTGAGGATTGCGAGGTTCTTCGGCTTCGGCTTGCGCCCCTCAAACAGCTCCTCGACCCGGGGCAGGCCCTGGGTGATATCCTCGTCCGAGGCGATGCCGCCGGTGTGGAAGGTGCGCATGGTCAGCTGGGTGCCCGGCTCGCCGATCGACTGCGCGGCGATGATGCCGACCGCCTCGCCCATGCCGACCGGCCGCCCGTTTGCGAGGTTCGCGCCGTAGCACTTGGCGCAGACGCCGTGCTTGCTGCGGCAGTTGAGCACCGAGCGAATCTTGACGCTTTCCAGCCCCGAGGCCACGATTTTCTTGGCGATGTCCTCGGTAATCATCGTGTCCTTGTCCACCAGCAGCGCACCGGTGTTGGGGTCAAGCACGTCGTCGACCGCGTACCGGCCGATCAGCCGCTCCTCAAAGGCCTCGATGATGCCGTTGCCGTCCTTGATATCGGCCACGACGATGCCCTCGGTGGCGCCGCAGTCCCACTCGCGGATAATAACCTCCTGCGAGACATCGACCAGCCGGCGGGTCAGGTAGCCCGAGTCCGCCGTGCGCAGCGCGGTGTCGGCCAGACCCTTGCGCGCGCCGCGGGAGGAGATGAAGTACTCGAGGATATTCAGACCTTCGCGGTAATTGGCGCGGATGGGCAGCTCGATAGTTTCGCCCGAGGTGTTCGCGATCAGGCCGCGCATCCCGGCCAGCTGACGGATCTGGTTCATCGAGCCGCGGGCGCCCGAATTCGCCATCATATAGATGGGGTTGTATTTGTCGAGGTTCTTTTCCAGCGCGTCCGAGACCTTGTCGGTCGTCTCTTTCCAGACGTTGATGACCGCGCTCTTGCGCTCGGCGTTGGACATCAGACCGCGCTGGTACCGCCTGGTGATCTTGTCGACCTCGTCGTCCGCCTGCTCGAGCAGGATCTTTTTCTGCGGCGGGATGACCACGTCCGAAACCGACACGGTGATGGCGCTGCGGGTCGAGTATTTATAGCCCTGCGCCTTGATTTTATCGAGCGTCTCGGCCGTCACTGCCACGCCGTTGACCCGGATGCACGCGTCTATGATCTTGCCCAGCGTCTTTTTGGTGACGAGGAACTCGACCTCAAGCTTGAACATGTCCTCCTCTGTCTCCCGCTTCTGGAAGCCGAGGTTCTGGGGGATCGGCTGGTTGAAGATGAGGCGGCCGACCGTCGTCTCGATGATGTGGCTTTTCAGCTCGCCGCCGATCTCCTTGGTCAGGCGCACCCGGATGCGCGCGTGCAGCGAGACTGCGCCCTCGTTATAGGCGAGCATCGCCTCGTCCACATCCCGGAAGCATTTGCCCTCGCCGGGGTCGCCGTCCTTGACCAGGGTCAGGTAATAGGAGCCGAGCACCATGTCCTGCGTCGGCACGGTGACCGGGCGGCCGTCCGACGGCTTGAGCAGGTTGTTCGCCGCAAGCATCAGGAACCGCGCCTCGGCCTGCGCCTCGGCGGAGAGGGGCACGTGCACGGCCATCTGGTCGCCGTCGAAATCGGCGTTGTAGGCGGTGCAGACAAGCGGGTGCAGCTTAAGCGCGCGCCCCTCGACCAGCACCGGCTCAAACGCCTGGATGCCCAGGCGGTGCAGGGTCGGCGCGCGGTTGAGCAGCACCGG
>CAZYAV010000074.1:0-4167 GCA_964645785.1 uncultured Oscillospiraceae bacterium | reverse complement strand
GGATCATCCGCTTGAGAAGGTCGGCGCAGAGCTGCGCAAGATGATGAGCTGGCTTAAAAAATAAGCGGCTTCGGGCAGATTGCCCGGCCGCAGGGATAAAGCGCGGTGTGCGCCTGCCGCACGCCGCGCTTTGCCGCTTTCGTTTGGGGAATTTCCGGAAGCGGCAAAGCACGGCGCATCCCGCAAACCGGCCGGGCAGGCGACCTGCCGAGTTCCCGCCCGGCCGAACCTCAACATTCAACAGAACAGGAGCGTCAATTTATGAACCTTCGCAGTGAGAACGTCACAAAGGGCGTGGAGCGCGCGCCCAACCGCAGCCTGTTTTACGCAATGGGCTATACCAAGGAGGAGCTGGAGCGTCCGCTGATCGGCGTCGTTTCGGCGCACAGCGAGATTGTCCCCGGCCATTTCCACCTCGACAAGCTGACCGACGCGGTCAAGGCCGGGGTACGCATGGCGGGCGGTACCCCGATTCTCATCCCCGCCATCGGGGTATGCGACGGCATCGCGATGGGGCATATCGGCATGAAATACTCCCTCGCCAGCCGGGAGCTGATCGCGGACAGCGTTGAGACGATGGCGATGGCGCACCAGCTGGACGGCCTTGTGCTGGTGCCCAACTGCGACAAAATCGTGCCGGGCATGGTGATGGCGGCGGTTCGGCTCAATCTCCCCGCCGTCGTGCTCAGCGGCGGGCCGATGATGGCCGGGCTCTATGACGGCGAGGAGGTCAGCCTGTCCAAAATTTTCGAGGCGGTCGGCGCGCGCAAGGCGGGGCTGATCGACGACGCCCAGCTGGACGAATACGAGCGCGGCGTCTGCCCCGGCTGCGGCAGCTGCGCGGGCATGTACACCGCAAACAGCATGAACTGCCTTTGCGAGGCAATCGGCATCGCGCTGCCCGGCAACGGCACCATCCCCGCCGTTCACGCCGAGCGCACCCAGCTTGCCAAGCGCGCCGGCATGGCGGTCATGGAGCTTGTGCGCCGGGACATCAAGGCGCGCGATATCATCAACCCGGTCTCCATCCGCAATGCGCTCGCGTGCGACATGGCGCTCGGCTGCTCGTCCAACAGCGTGCTGCACCTGCTGGCGATCGCCAACGAGGCTGGCTGCCCGCTCGACCTCAAAATGTTCAACGAGATGAGCGAAAAGACACCCAACCTCTGCCACCTCGCGCCCGCAGGGCCGACCCACATGCAGGATCTCTACCTTGCGGGGGGCGTCGCCGCCGTGCAGAGCGAGCTTGCAAAGGCGGGGCATCTCGACCTCGGCGCCATGACGGCGACCGGCAAAACGCTTGGGGAAAACATCACAGGCGCAATCAACAAAAACCCCGACGCGATCCGCCCCATTGACAACCCCTATAGCCCGACGGGCGGCATTCAGATCCTGTGGGGCAACATCGCAAAGGACGGCTGTGTGGTCAAACGCAGCGCCGTTGCGCCCGAAATGCTCACCCACACTGGCCCTGCCCGGGTCTTTGACTCGGAGGAGGAGGCAATCGCCGCAATTTACGCCGGCAGGATCGTGGACGGCGACGTCGTTGTGATTCGCTACGAGGGGCCGAAGGGCGGCCCCGGGATGCGCGAAATGCTCAACCCCACCAGCGCGCTGGCCGGCATGAAGCTGGACAAAACCGTCGCGCTCATCACCGACGGCCGGTTCAGCGGGGCGTCGCGCGGCGCATCGATCGGCCATGTCTGCCCTGAGGCCGCCTCGGGCGGGGAGATCGGTCTGCTGCAGGAAGGGGATCTCATCGAAATTGACATCCCCGCCGCGCGGATCAACGCGCGGGTTACGGATGAAGAATTCGCCGCCCGCCGCGCCGCACAGATTCCGCGCGAGCCGAACATCAAGACCGGCTGGCTTGCCCGCTACGCCCGGCTGGTCAGCGGCGCAAATGAGGGCGCAGTCATGCGCTGAGCGGCGGGATCAGCCGCACAAAGCCCCCTGCCCGCGTCCCGGCGGCGGACGGCCGCGGAAAATGTGCTAACCGGCGGCAATACCGGCCGGGTCTCGAAGCTCCTTTTGCGGCTCGCGTTTTGCCCGACCACAGGCTTTTCGCATATGGCGCGGTCTCGCCGCGCCTCATTGCGGGCGCTCGGGGAATCAGCCGCTCTTTCGGATGACAGACGCGAACCGGCCGCTGTCTTTGCCCCTTTGCTTTTTTGCCCTTCCCGCGCTGTGGAAACGGCGCGCTTTTATGGCTGTTTTTTGGGTCTTTATTGATTCCACCGTCCGCAGCTCGCGCCTGCGGCCGGGAGGCCGGCCTGCCTTGCTCCAAGCGGACGGCGGAAAACCGGCCGGCTGTGGCTCGCGGCCAGTCCCCTGTGAAAGCGGCTCGGCTTATCAGCTGCACGGCGGTCGGGCATGGGGGATGCGCGGGACGCGTTCCCGCCCGCGCGGCGCATCAGCTATGCCCTGCCGCCAGCGGATGCCCTGTACAGACACAAGCAGCGGGCAGAGGCCATTGTCCCCTGCCCGCCGCTTAACCGGTTGCATTGTCGCTCACTGCAACGCTCAGTCCGCGGGCAGCACGCCGCTTGCAACCAGCTCGATATACTGCTTTGCCGTGCGGGGGCTTCGGCCGCCGCTGCGGATCGCAAACGCCTCCGCGCGGGCGTCGAGCCGCTCCTTTGGCATCTCGATGTCATACAGCCCGGCCAGCTGCTGCACAATCTCGATGTACAGCTCTTTTTCCGGCCGGCTGAAGGTGACGGTCAGCCCAAACCGCGCCGAAAGGCTCATCAGCTCCTGCATGGTATCGTACAGGTGCACGTCGTCCCCCTCCCGGTCGCTGAACGTCTCCTTAATCAGGTGCCGCCGGGTGGAGGTTGCGTAAACGGCGACATTTTCGCCGCACCCGCTCACGCTCCCCTCAAGGATCGCCTTGAGCGCGGCAAAATCGCTGTCGTTCTGCGAAAAGCTGAGGTCGTCGATAAACAGGATGAATTTGAGGGGGTTGCCGCTCAGCCGCTCAACCACGTCGGCGATCTGATAGAGCTGGTTCTTTTTGACCTCGATGAGCCGCAGTCCCTCGGGCGCAAGCTCGTTCACAATCGCCTTGACCGTGCTGCTCTTGCCCGTTCCGGCGTCGCCGTACAGCAGCACGTTGTTCGCCGGCTTCCCCGCAAGCAGCGCGCGGGTGTTCGCCAGCACCTTCTGCCGCTCGCTCTCGTAGCCGTACAGCGTCTCCAGCCGCTGTGGGTCGGGGTGGGCGACAGGGACAAGCTGCCCGCCGTCCACGACAAACGCCCTGTATTTTTCAAACACACCCCAGCCGTGCCTGGAAAGGCCGCTGATTCGCTGCGCATAGGCGGCGGAAAAGTCGAGCGCCTGCGTTTTCCAGCTGGGCAGGAAGCCGTCATAGGGGATGCGGACGCGCAGCCTGCCGCTTGTGACGCGGGAGGCCGTCTGCAAAACGGCGAGCTCGGGCTCCAGGCAATCCGCGAGCCCCTGTGGGACTCCCCCTTTGCTCACCCTTGTGATATAATCGTTCTCGTCCCCCAGCGCGAGCTGAAGCAGATAGCCGCTCCAGTCGTCGGTTCCCTGCGCAAACAGCGCCGCAGCGAACGCGGCGTAGTCCGCTACGGCCTCCTGCTCCCGATTGCCGAGCATCCGCATAAAGGCCAAGACGACCGGGTCTTTCAGCAGCCGGCGAAAGAGCACAAGGCTTTCCAGCTGCTGCCGCAATTCCAAAAAATTCTCCATTGTTCTCCCTTTTCGCGCTCCGTGGATTCCCGTCTATTATACGGCAAAGCCCCGCGCGGGCGCAACCGTTTCCGCCACCCCAGCGGCCGCCGCCGCGCCAAGACAAGAGAGGTGCTGTCCCATGCTGACACTTGACAAAATCTACCACGCCGCGTTTGTCCTGCGGGATGTCGCGCGCAAAACCGACATCATCGCCGCGCCTAACCTCGCCCAGAGCTGTAGTCTGCACCTCAAAACCGAGAATTTGCAGGTGACCGGCAGCTTTAAGCTGCGGGGCGCATATTACAAAATCAGCCAGCTCAGCGAGGAGGAGAAGGCGCGCGGGATTGTCGCGTGCAGCGCGGGCAACCACGCGCAGGGGGTTGCGCTTGCGGCGCAGAAAAGCGGCATCCCCGCAACCATCTGTATGCCGGACGGCGCGCCCATCAGCAAGGTGGAGGCGACCAAGTCCTA
>CAZYAV010000073.1:0-4397 GCA_964645785.1 uncultured Oscillospiraceae bacterium | reverse complement strand
CTACTGCACGCTGTGGCTGCCCGGCACCGACCACGCCTCCATCGCCACCGAGGCCAAAATCGTCGAGGCGATGCGGCGGGAGGGGGTCACCAAGGAGCAGATCGGGCGCGAGGCCTTTCTGGAGCGCGCCTGGGCGTGGAAGGAAAAATACGGCGGGCGGATTGTCGAGCAGCTGAAAAAGCTCGGCTCCTCCTGCGACTGGGAGCGCGAGCGGTTCACGATGGACGAGGGCTGCTCCCGCGCGGTCAACGAGGTGTTTGTCAACCTGTACAACAAGGGGCTCATCTACCGCGGCGAGCGGATCATCAACTGGTGCCCCCACTGCAAAACCTCGATTTCGGACGCCGAGGTGGAGTTCCACGAGACGCAGGGCAGCTTCTGGCACCTGCGCTATCCGCTTGCAGACGGGAGCGGCTGGCTGGAGCTTGCAACCACCCGCCCCGAGACGATGCTGGGCGACACGGCCGTGGCGGTGAACCCGAAGGACGAGCGGTACAGCGCGCTGGTGGGCAAGACGCTAATCCTGCCGCTTGTCGGGCGGGAAATCCCGATTGTGGCGGACGAGTATGTCGAGATGGACTTCGGCACCGGCGTCGTCAAAATCACCCCCGCGCACGACCCCAACGACTACGAGGTCGGCCTGCGCCACAGCCTGCCGGTCATCAACGTGATGAACGACGACGCGACCATGAACGAAAACGCCGGCAAATACGCCGGCATGACCAGCCTTGCCTGCCGCGAGGCAATTGTCAAGGAGCTGGAGGCAGGCGGCTATCTCGTGCGGGTCGAGCCGATCACCCACAATGTCGGTGCGTGCTACCGCTGCGGCACAACCATCGAGCCGCGCATGTCCAAGCAGTGGTTTGTGAAAATGCAGCCGCTTGCCGAGCCGGCAATCGAGGCGGTGAAAACGGGAGAGGTCAAATTCGTCCCCGAGCGGTTCGACAAAATCTATTTCAACTGGATGAACAACATCCGGGACTGGTGCATCTCCCGCCAGCTGTGGTGGGGGCACCGCATCCCGGCCTATTACTGCGGGCAGTGCGGCGAGATGGTCGTCTCGAAGGAGCCGGTCGACACCTGCCCCAAATGCGGCGGAAAGATGCACCAGGACGAGGACACGCTGGATACCTGGTTCTCCTCCGCGCTGTGGCCGTTTTCTACCCTCGGCTGGCCGGATAAAACCGAGGAGCTGGAGTATTTCTATCCGACAAACACCCTGGTGACCGGCTATGACATCATCTTTTTCTGGGTGGCGCGGATGATCTTTTCCGGCCTTGCGCATATGGGCAAAAAGCCGTTCGACACCGTGTTTATCCACGGCATCGTGCGGGACGCGCAGGGGCGGAAGATGTCCAAATCCCTCGGCAACGGAATCGACCCGATTGAGTTGATTGAGGAAATGGGCGCGGACGCGCTGCGGCTGATGCTGGCAAACGGCACAAGCCCCGGCAACGATATGCGCTATTCGGACGAAAAGGTGCGCGCGTGCCGCAATTTCTGCAACAAGCTGTGGAACGCCGCGCGGTTTATCCTCATGAACGACGTCGAGCACGTCCTGCCGGATACGTTGCCGGAAACCCTGCAAATCGAGGATAAGTGGGTGCTGCACCAGCTCAACGCGCTAGTGCGGGAGGTCACGGACAATATCGACCGGTTTGAGCTGGGTGTCGCGGTCGGCAAAATTTACGATTTCACCTGGGACGTGTTCTGCGACTGGTATATCGAGGTTGCAAAGCTGCGGCTGAACGGCGCGGACGAGACCGCAAAGGCCGCCTGCAAGCAGGTGCTTGTCTATGTGATGACCGATATCCTCAAGCTGCTGCACCCCTTTATGCCGTTCATCACCGAGGAGATTTACGGCGCGCTGCCCCACAGCTGCGAGAGCATCATGATCGCGCCCTATCCCGTCTTTAAACCGGCGCTTGTGTTTGCGCAGGACGAGGCGGATTTCTCCAAAATTATGGACTTGATCAAGGCGGTTCGCACCCTGCGCAGCGGGATGAACGTCCCGCCGGGCAAAAAGGCGGCGATGTATATCGAGACGAGCCAGCCC
Organism: uncultured Oscillospiraceae bacterium; assembly: GCA_964645785.1. Classification (GTDB taxonomy): domain Bacteria; phylum Bacillota; class Clostridia; order Oscillospirales; family Ruminococcaceae; genus CALWZE01. The sequence goes on along the minus strand of CAZYAV010000073.1, from coordinate 2,341 downwards.
GATGTGTTCCGCAAGGGGGTGGCGTTCATCCAGCGGCTTGCGGGCGCGGACACGGTGGAGGTCGGTGATTCGTTTGCGGTCGAGGGCGCGGTGCAGGCAGTGACCGACGCGGCGCGCGCGCTCATCCCGATGGCCGAGCTGATCGACCGGGAAAAGGAGCTCGCCCGCCTGAACAAGGAGCTAGCCGCGGCGGAAAAGGAGATTGCCGCTCTCTCCGCGCGGCTGGGGAACGAGCAGTTCACCAGCAAAGCCCCCGCCCATGTGATCGAGTCGGAGCGGGAGAAGCTGCAAAAGGCGCAGGATAAAAAAGCGAACGTCGAGCAGAGCATCCAAAAGCTGGGCTGAGCGCGCCGTGCCGGGTGAACCGCCGGCCTGTGCCTGCCTCTCGCCGTGTACCCGGCAATGCTTTGAACGGCGGGAACGGATTGCGGCTGCCGGCCGCGCTTCGGCAAAAAAGGCGGCGGCGCTGCCCCGTCCGCTCTGCCGGCGGCGCGCGGTGCAGTAATATTTTATAAAATGTAAATAAAAAGCAGGCGAAAGAGCCGCGGGAATTCTCCCGCGGCTCTTTTTGGCGTGCCGGGCGATTTTGCCGCGGCCGGGTCTGCGGGTTTCGACAGAATCGGCGCGCCGCATGGCCTATAGTGAACTCATTGGACAACCGGAGGGGGATTGCGATGCATACCATCACATTCACACAGGAAGAAAACGCACTGGTCATCTTCCTCGAGCGGGACATAGACCACCACAGCGCCGCCGCGCTGCGCGCCGAAATTGACCGCATCATCGAGCAGATACCGGCAAAGTCGATTGTGCTGGATTTTGACGCCGTCGATTTTATGGACAGCTCAGGCGTCGGCCTGATTATGGGGCGCAGCAAAAAGGCGGCCGAGCGGGGCGCAAAGCTCTCGGTTCGCAGGCTCAACAGCCGGTGCCGCCGCCTGGCGGAGCTTTCCGGCGTGCTGCGGCTGGTCGATATCACAGAATAATGGAGGATTTTTTATGAAACGGGTTACCAATACATTCAAGCTGACCTTCCCCAGCCGTTCCTGCAACGAGGCGTTTGCGCGCACGGCGGTTTCGGCGTTTGTTACATACCTCGACCCCACCCTCGACGAGATCAACGACATCAAGACGGCGGTCAGCGAGGCGGTCACCAACTGCATCGTGCACGGCTATGCGGACACAATCGGCGTCGTGTCAATCAAAGCCTCGCTGCTGGACGACCGCACGGTCGTCATCCAGATCAAGGACAAGGGCTGCGGTATTGAGGATCTGCAAAAGGCGATGACCCCTGCCTATTCAAGCGGCGGGGAGGAGCGCGCCGGTCTGGGCTTTTCGGTCATGGAGGCGTTTATGGATGAGGTTCGCGTCCGCTCGCGGGTCGGCAAGGGGACAACGGTGACCCTCTGCAAAAGAATCGGCGACCGCCGGACGGTGTGATTATGCCCGCGAACACAGCGCAGCAGGAGAGCCGCGCGCAGTTTATCGAAAACAACATCGGCCTGGTGCACGCCTGCGCGCATCGGTTCACTGGCCGCGGCATTGAATACGACGACCTGTTTCAGGCGGGCTGCGTCGGCTTGGTCAAGGCATACGACGGGTTTGACCCGTCGCGCGGCCTGCGGTTCTCGACCTACGCCGTGCCGGTCATCCTGGGCGAGATCAAGCGGCTGTTTCGGGAGGGCGGCACGGTCAAGGTGAGCAGGCGGCTGAAGGAGCTCTCCCTCAGGGCAGCCCGGGCGATTCACGACACGGTCAAGGAAACCGGCGCGGAGCCGACAATCTGCGAGCTTGCAGGCCGGCTCGACTGCTCGCAGGAAATGCTGGTGCAGGCGCTTTGCTCGGCGCGGCCGTCCCTCTCACTGACCTGCGAGGAGGACGAGGACGGCGAAAAGCGGGTGGCGGACATCCCGGTGCTCGAGGAGGAATTCCTTTCCGAACGCATCGCGCTCAAGGATTCCATCGGCCGCCTTGCGCCGGAGGAACGGCAGCTGTTGTTTTACCGCTATTTCAAAAACAAAACCCAGAGCGAGACGGCCTGCCTGATGCAAACCACCCAGGTGCAGATTTCCCGCAGGGAGCGCCGAATCATCGAAAAACTCCGGCAATTTATGTCGGACGACTGAGCCGCGGGGCTGCCCGCGGCCTTTTTCGTTAAAATGCAGGTGAATTTTGCCTGTTTAGTGTGCAAAACGTCAAATATTCGGGAAAATCCAAAAAACCGTTGACTTTGCAGGACGTTCAACCTATAATAATAAACACGCCGCGGGTTCCGGTTTCCGGATTGCGGCGCGGAAGGACCTTGAAAATTAAACAATACAGAAGCTTGAAGACCCTTGTT
>CAZYAV010000072.1:0-4838 GCA_964645785.1 uncultured Oscillospiraceae bacterium | reverse complement strand
GTAGGTGCAGAAATTGTCGCAGCCGAACATGACCGGAATATACGCGCGGAAGCCCTCGTCCCGGCGCACGGGCAGCGCCTCCACGATTTCATAGCGGTCGCTTGTCGGGGCAACCAGCGTCCCCTTTTGGGCAAAGCAGTCCGCAAGCTCCCCCGGCAGCAGGTCGAGCCGGTTGGTATTGAAGATAAGGTCGACATACGGATAGCTTTGCCGCAGCTTTTGGGCGATATGCGCCTGCTGCACCATGCAGCCGCCAACCGCAATGAGCAGCGCGGGGTTTTCCCGCTTGTATTTTTTCAGTTCCCCCACGTTGCCGAACACGCGATCCTCCGCGTGTTCCCGCACGGCGCAGGTGTTGAACAGGATAATGTCCGCGTCCTGCGGCTGCTGCGCGCGTGCAAAGCCGCAGTTGGTCAGCAGCCCCGCGATCCGCTCGGAGTCGCTCACGTTCTGCTGGCAGCCAAAGGTGCGGATGTAGTAGCGGGGGTACAGCTTTTGGGCGGCGACGGCGCGCAGGCGCGCGGCGCCCGCCTCAAAGGACAAACCGTCCGCCGGTTCCATATCGGGTTCCATGCAAGCTCACTCCCCTGTCTGCCAACATTGCGCGGGTTTCGCCCCGCGGACATTCCCCGCGCGGCTGCCCGGAAGAAAGGCCGGGTGGCCGCAGCAATCGCCCGGCAGCGGTTTTGCCGCCCGCCACGGCTGCCGCGAGACAAACGCCCGGTAAGATAAGCGTATAATACCATCTGATGGCGGTCATTCCATAAGCACACGCAAATGAGATATGGTGGTTTCGCCGGTTGCCGCGAACGGCGGCAACCGGCGAACGCCCATTGAATGAACGTATGACAACCGCTGCACGGTTATTATACCATAACCGGCCGCCGCTTTCAAACAGAAAAACCGGCTGCGGCCTTTCGCGCGGCGCATAGCTGGGGGAACGCACGGCGCAGAGCCGGTTCAGTGCGCTTTGTACACAAACGCGCGGCTGTCGACCGCGCGCATGGTCGCGAGCACCCCGTCCAGATGGTCATACTCATGCTGGATCAGCTCGGCCATGTCCCCCGCAGGATGCAGCAGATGATCGTTCCAGTCCGCGTCCTTGTACCGCACCACACAGCGGCGAAACCGCTTTACCCGCACGAGCAGCCCCGGGAAGGACATGCAGTCGTCCATCACCTCGTATTGTTCCCCGTCCGGGAACTCGAGAACCGGGTTGACAAACAGCGTCCGCTCGTCCAGATGGCGGTAGATCACCCGCTTGCGCACCCCGATCTGCGGCGCGGCAATCGCCCGTCCGGCGCCGTATTTGCCGCGGTACGCAAGCAGCGTGTCCCGCAGATCCTGTTCCAGCTGCGCGAGCATCCCGCGCTCCTCAAACGCGACCGGCTCGCTGCGCTCGTACAGCCGCGGATCGCCGAGCAGCAGAATTTCCCTTTGCATCCCTCTTCTCCTTTCCCTTCCGGGCGGCGGCAGCGCCGCTTACAGCACCTTTTTCAGAAACTGGCCGGTGTAGCTTTCCGGGCAGGCCGCCACCTGCTCCGGCGTGCCGGTCACCACGACATGTCCGCCCATATCCCCGCCCTCGGGACCGAGGTCGATGATATAGTCCGCCGTCTTGATGATGTCGAGGTTGTGCTCGATGACCACGACCGTGTTGCCGGCATCCACCAGAGTTTGCAGCACCCCGATCAGGCGGTGGACGTCGGCCGTGTGCAGGCCGGTCGTCGGCTCGTCCAGGACATACACCGTCCGCCCGGTGTCCCGCCTGGACAGCTCGCACGCCAGCTTGACCCGCTGCGCCTCGCCGCCGGACAGGGTGGTCGACGACTGCCCCAGCTTGATATATCCCAGCCCGACATCCTGCAGCGTCCTGAGCTTGCGGTAAATTTTCTGGTGGTTGGCGAAAAAGTCGGCCGCCTCGTCCACCGTCATTTCCAGCACGTCGTAGATGGATTTTCCCTTGTATTTGACCTCGAGCGTCTCCCGGTTGTAGCGCCGCCCCTTGCACACCTCGCAGGGCACGTAGATATCGGGCAAAAAGTGCATCTCGATCTTGACGATGCCGTCCCCCTGACAGGATTCGCACCGCCCGCCCTTGATGTTGAAGGAAAACCGCCCCGGCCCGTAGCCGCGGATCTTCGCGTCGTTTGTGGCGGCGAACACCTCCCGGATGAGGGTGAACAGCCCCGTATAGGTTGCGGGGTTGGAGCGGGGCGTTCGGCCGATCGGGCTCTGGTCGATGCCGATTGCCTTGTCCACCTGCTCGAGCCCCAGCAGCTGGTCGAAGCGGCCAGGCTTGCACTTGGCGCCGTTCAGCTCGCTGCTCAGCTTTTTATAGAAGATTTCGTTGACAAGGGAGGATTTCCCCGACCCGGACACCCCCGTGACGCAGACAAAGCAGCCGAGCGGGAAATCCACCGTGATATTTTTGAGGTTGTTCTGGGAGGCGTTGACGACGGTCAGCTTCTGCCCGCTGCCGGGGCGGCGGATTTTGGGCACCTCGATCTTCTTTTTTCCCGAGAGATACTGCCCGGTGACCGACCGCTCGCAGGCGGTGATGCCCGCCGCAGGGCCGCTGTAGATAATTTCGCCGCCGTGGACGCCGGCGCCGGGGCCGACGTCCACAATATAATCCGCCGCCCGCATGGTGTCCTCGTCGTGCTCGACAACGATGACCGTGTTGCCGAGATCCCGCAGCCGCTTCAGGGTGCCGATCAGCTTTTCGTTGTCCCGCTGGTGCAGCCCGATGCTCGGCTCGTCCAGGATATACAGCACCCCCATCAGGGAGGAGCCGATCTGGGTCGCGAGCCGGATGCGCTGGTTTTCGCCGCCCGAGAGGGTCGCCGCCGCCCGGGAGAGGCTGAGGTAGTTCAGCCCCACGTTGTTGAGAAACCCGAGCCGCGCGCGGATCTCCTTGACAATCCGCTCCGCGATCATCGCGTCCCGCGCGCTCAGCTCCAGCTTGTCGAACCAGCGCAGGCAGTCGCTGACCGACATGCCGCACAGCTCCATGATGTTCAGCCCGCCGACCGTCACGGCGAGCGAGGTCGGCTTCAGCCGCTGCCCGTGGCATTCGGGGCACTCCACCTCGCTCATGCAGCTCTGGATTTCCTCCCGCGCCCAGTCGCTGGTCGTCTCCTTGAATCGCCGCTCCAGGTTGTTGACAACCCCCTCGAATTCGCCCCTGTAGGTGGCGGAGCCGAACTCGTTCGAGCGATGCAGCTCGATCTTTTCCCCGTTCGTGCCGTACAGGATCAGCTCGATTGCCTTTTGGGGCAGGTTTTTGACCGGCTCGTCCAGCGAAAAGCCGTAATGGGCGGCGAGGCCGTCGAAGTACATCTGGCTGATGCTGCCGTCGTAATAGCTCCAGCCGGAGGCGGTGACCGCGCCCTGCCGGATACTCAGGTTCCGGTTGGGCAGAATTAGGTCGGGGTCGACCCGCAGAAAGGTGCCGAGACCGGTGCATTTCGGGCAGGCGCCGAACGGGTTGTTGAAGGAGAACATCCGCGGCGCAAGCTCCTCGACGCTCACCCCGTGCTCGGGGCAGGCATAGGCCGAGGAAAAGAGCATGTCCTCCCCGTCCAGCACGTTGACAACCGCCGTGCCGCCGCTGAGGTTGAGCGCCGTCTCGATGGAGTCGGACAGGCGGGAGCCCAGCTCGCCGCCGACAACCAGCCGGTCGACCACGATTTCAATGCTGTGCTTTTTGTTCTTTTCCAGCTTGATCGGGTCGCCGAGGTCGTACAGCTCGCCGTCTATCCGCGCGCGCACAAAGCCCGCCCGCGAGGCGGCTTCCAGCTCCTTGACATGCTCCCCCTTGCGGCCGCGCACCACCGGTGCCAGAATCTGGATTCGGGTGCCCTCGGCCAGCTGCATGACCGTGTCGACCATCTGGTCGACGCTCTGCTGCCGGATCTCCCGCCCGCAGACCGGGCAGTGCGGCACCCCGACGCGCGCGTAGAGCAGACGCAGATAGTCGTAAATCTCGGTCACCGTACCCACCGTCGAGCGCGGGTTTTTGGAGGTGGTTTTCTGGTCGATCGAAATCGCGGGCGACAGGCCGTCGATGCTGTCCACATCCGGCTTGTCCATCTGCCCCAGAAACATCCGCGCGTAGGAGGACAGGCTCTCGATATACCGGCGCTGCCCGTCGGCGTAAATGGTGTCAAACGCAAGGGAGGACTTGCCCGAGCCGGACAGCCCGGTCATGACAACCAGCTTGTCGCGCGGGATGGTCACATCCACATTTTTGAGGTTGTGCTCCCGCGCGCCCTTTATCGTGATAAATTCGTTTGCCAAAGCCACAATTCCTTTCTCTTTCCGGTTTCAGCGCATTTCCTGCAATTGATTGATCCGGTCGCGCAGCTCGGCGGCGTATTCAAATTCCAGCATCTGCGCGGCCTTTTTCATCTCCTTGGTCAGCCGCTTAATCATCTCTTCTCTGTCCCGCTTGGACATCTTCCAGTCGTGCGGCCGCTCCTTGTCCTTTGCGGAAATCTCGAGGATTTCGCGCACCTCCTTGTGGACGGAGGTCGGGGTTATGCCGTGCGCCTCGTTGTACGCCTTCTGGATGGTGCGGCGGCGCTCGGTCTCGGTGATGGCGCGCTCCATGGACGGGGTGACCGTGTTCGCGTACATGATGACCTGCCCGGCCACATTGCGCGCCGCGCGGCCAATCGTCTGCACAAGCGAGGTCTCCGAGCGCAAAAAGCCCTCCTTGTCCGCGTCCAGAATCGCGACAAGCGAGACCTCCGGGATGTCCAGCCCCTCGCGCAGCAGGTTGATGCCCACCAGCACGTCGAACGACCCCAGCCGCAGGTCGCGCACGATTTCCA
>CAZYAV010000071.1:0-5949 GCA_964645785.1 uncultured Oscillospiraceae bacterium | reverse complement strand
ACACCATGACCATCACCGGCCGCGGCACCGTTGCCACCGGCCGTGTCGAGCGCGGCACCGTCAAGGTTGGCGAGGAAGTTGAGATTGTCGGCCTGAGCGACGAGAAGTCCAAGACGACCATCACCGGCCTCGAGATGTTCCGCAAGACCCTCGACTTTGCCGAGGCGGGCGACAACATCGGCGCGCTGCTGCGCGGCGTGCAGCGTTCGGACATCGAGCGCGGCCAGGTTCTGTGCAAGCCCGGCTCCATCAACCCGCACACCAAGTTCCACGGCCAGGTTTACGTCCTGAAAAAGGATGAGGGCGGCCGTCACACCCCGTTCTTCAACAACTATCGCCCGCAGTTCTATTTCCGCACCACCGACGTGACCGGCGTTGTGTCGCTTGCCGGCGGTGTCGAGATGTGCATGCCCGGCGACAACGTCGAGATGGACGTTGAGCTGATTACGCCGATCGCGATTGAGGAAGGCCTCCGCTTCGCGATTCGTGAGGGCGGCCGCACGGTCGGTTCGGGCGTTGTCACCAAGATCAATTCGTAATTCAGCAACCCATAGCGCATCAAGGCCCTCGCCCGCAACGGGCGAGGGCTTCTTGTAAAATTTTACGGAACAGGGGAGTGGTTTGATATGGCACAGATTCTGTTTGAGGGACTGACATTTAACGACGTGCTGCTGATCCCGCAAAAGTCGGACGTGCTGCCGAACGAGGTCGATTTGAAGGCGCGGCTGACCAACAAGATCCAGCTCAATATCCCGCTGATGAGCGCGGGCATGGACACGGTGACCGAGGCGGGCATGGCCATCGCGATGGCGCGCGAGGGCGGCATCGGCATCATCCACAAAAGCATGACCATCAAGGAGCAGGCCGCGGAGGTGGAGGTGGTCAAGGAGGCGGAGCTGAAGTATCCGTCGGCGGCGACGGATGCGCACGGCCGCCTGCTGGCCGGTGCGGCGGTCGGCGCAACCACCGATATGCTTGAGCGCGCGGGAGCGCTGATTGACGCGGGGGTGGACGTGATTGTCATCGACACGGCGCACGGCCACAGCGAAAACGTCATCGAGCATGTGCGGCTGTTCAAAGAGAAATTCCCGGACACGCAGCTGATTGCGGGCAATGTCGCGACCGGCGAGGCGACGGAGGAGCTGATTCGCGCGGGCGCGGACTGCGTCAAGGTCGGCATGGGCCCCGGCTCCATCTGCACCACCCGCATCGTCGCGGGCATCGGCGTGCCGCAGCTGACGGCGATTATGAACTGTGCCGAGGTCGCGGACAAATACAATATTCCGATCATCGGCGACGGGGGAATCCAGTATTCGGGCGACATTGTCAAGGCTATCGCGGGCGGCAGCTCGGTGGTCATGATCGGCTCGCTGTTCGCGTCCACCATGGAGAGCCCGGGTCAGGTTGTGAACGTCAACGGCAAAAGCTACAAAATCTATCGCGGCATGGGCAGCACCGGCGCCATGAAGAAGGGCAGCGGCGACCGCTATTTCCAGAGCGGCAGCAAAAAGTTCGTCCCGGAGGGGGTCGAGGGTCTGGTCGCGTACCGCGGCGAGATTAAGGATATTGTCTATCAGATGGTCGGCGGGCTGCGCTCCGGCATGGGCTATTGCGGGGTACACAACCTGGAGGAGCTGCGCAAAAACGGCTCGTTTGTGCGCATTTCCGGCGCGGGTCTGCACGAGAGCCACCCCCACGATATTTCGATCACCGGCGGTGAACCCAATTATCAGGCAACAACACTCTGAGAGGATCGCTTATGCATGAAATGATTATTATTGTCGATTTCGGCGGACAATATAACCAGCTGATCGCGCGCCGGGTGCGGGAAAACAATGTCTACTGCGAGGTGATTCCGTACAAAAACGCGATTGCGCAGATCAAGGCGCGAAACCCCAAGGGCATCATCTTCACCGGCGGCCCGGCGAGCGTATACGCCCCGGGGAGCCCCACCATCGACCCCGAGATTTTCTCGCTGCGGATTCCGATTCTGGGCATCTGCTACGGGGCGCAGCTGATGGCGCTGCTGCTTGGCGGCAGGGTCGAGCGGCAGGAAAAACAGGAGTTCGGCAAAATCCCGGTGCGCGCCAATCCGGGCAGGTTCCTTGAACGGGTGTTCGAGCAGGACGTCTGCTGGATGAGCCACAACGACCAGATTGTCGAGATGCCGCCGGGCTTTGAAGTCGCCGCACACAGCGACAATTGCCCCTATGCGGCGATGCAGAACGACGCGCGCCGGCTGTACGCGGTGCAGTTCCACCCCGAGGTGGAGCACACTCCGTTCGGCAAAAAGCTGCTGCGCAGCTTTGTGTACGATATCTGCGGCTGTACCGGCGACTGGACGCCGGCCAATTTCGTGCAGGACGAGGTGGCGCGGCTCAAAACCGAGCTGGAGGGCAAAAAGGTGCTCTGCGCGCTGTCCGGCGGCGTCGACAGCACGGTTGCGGCCGTCATGGTGCACCGCGCAATCGGCGACCGGCTGACCTGCATCTTTGTGGATCACGGCATGATGCGCAAAAACGAGGGCGACGAGGTCATGGAGACCCTGCGGGGCAAATTTGACCTGAACGTCATCCGGGTGAACGCCGGCGCGCAGTTCCTGGCCAAGCTGCGCGGGGTGACCGACCCCGAGCAGAAGCGCAAAATCATCGGCGCGGAGTTTATCTCGGTGTTTGACGAGGAGGCGCGCAAGCTGGGGGAGCAGGACTATCTGCTGCAGGGGACAATCTACCCGGATATCATCGAGAGCGGCATGGGCGACGCCGCCGTCATCAAGAGCCACCACAACGTCGGAGGGCTGCCCGAAAATATGAAGCTGAGGCTCTGCGAGCCGCTGCGGCTGCTGTTCAAGGACGAGGTGCGCAACGTCGGCCGCGCGCTGGGCATCCCGGAGCACATTGTCGCGCGGCAGCCGTTCCCGGGCCCCGGGCTCGCGGTGCGCTGCCTCGGCGAGATTACGGAGGACAAGCTGCACATCATCCGCGAGAGCGACGCCATCCTCCGCGAGGAAATTGCCAAGGCCGGCCTCGACCGGGAAATCTGGCAGTATTTCACGGTGCTGCCGAACCTGCAAAGCGTCGGCGTGATGGGGGACGAGCGCACCTACTGCCACACGGTTGCAATCCGCGCGGTCACCTCGGTCGACGCGATGACCGCGGACTTTGCCCGCATCCCCTACGACGTCCTCGCGCGGATCAGCAACCGCATCGTCAACGAGGTCAAAGGGGTCAACCGCATCGTCTACGACGTGACGACCAAGCCCCCGGCAACGATTGAATGGGAGTGATTTCACACCCACGAAAAAGTCCGTAAATACAGGCTTTTCGCCGTCTCAATACCCTCCGTGGCAACGAAACGGCAACAGTATTTGAATTATCACAAGAATAAGTAAAGAGCTATCTGATTTCGGCCGAAATCAGATAGCTCTTTTTGTTGCCTTTAGGCTTAACAAAACCCCCTGTTCTGTCAGGGGTGAATAAAAAAACCATGGCAAACAAAATACAATTTGAAGTTGTGTAAGTGATAGTAAAAACAGAACATGTCGCACGAACACGTTGAACGATCAACGGGCTTTCTTACAGGAAAGAAAAAATACAAGGCTGTCAGCCGAGAATAGGCCACGCAGTCAAGACCAGGACTTACCCCGCTTACGGGCTGCGGGGCGAATGATGCCATAATAAACTTCAACCGCCCCTTCGAGGGATCAGCAAGTGTAGACACCTCCGGAGCCCGAGCCAACCAATCTTTTGCGGATGGTCTTGTCCTCCCCAATAGCCTAAGTTAGCGGGTCATTCCACAATCTTTCGGCCGCCGAAATACTGGGTCAGCATTAAAATGAGGGCGCTGCCGGCAAGCAGGCCGTCCTGAATGCCAAACGGGAGCATAAACAGCATCAGTATCATGGTGACGACACAGTTGATTACGGACAGAGCCAGCCCCCACAGCCTGTTTTTGAGCAGCCCCACGGCGCCGATGAGACGCATCACCCCGAAGATCGCGCCCATAAACAAAACGAGATACAGATTATCCTGAAAATAGGGGAGCTTAAAAGAGAAATACCGCGCAATATCGAATTTGTCAGCGCCCAAAAGCAGCGCGGGAACGGCGCACAGGACGCCGCCGATTTCCATGCACCCGCCGTGAATAATCATGAGCAGGGCGGCAAGTTTATACCGTTTCATACTGGACTCCTGTCGACGTAAATTTTGTGTTTTGAATAGCGGAATTTGCCGGGAATGCAGCGGGCGACGCCCGCATACAAGAGACCGCCCGGGGCTTGGGCGCGGCGCTCAGGAAATCGCCGAAAACACCTGCGCCGCGGCCGCAACGGTGCGGTCGATATCCGCGTCGGTGTGCGCGTCGGAGAGGAACATCGCCTCAAACTGCGCGGGGGCAAGATAGATGCCGTTTGCCAGCATCTTCTCAAAATAGGCGGCGTATTTTGCAAGGTCGCTTTTGGCCGCGCCGTCAAAGGACTCTACCCTGTCCGGGGTAAAGAAGGGCGCCACCAGGCTGCCCACCTGGTTGATGCTGACCTTTGCGCCGGCCTGCGCCGCGGCCTTGCGCATCCCGCCGGCCAGCCGGGCGGCCTTTTCGGCAATCCCGGTGTAGACCTCCGGGTGCTCGCGGAGATAGCGGAGCTGCGCGAGCCCCGCCGCCATGGCCACCGGGTTCCCGGATAGAGTGCCCGCCTGATAGACCGAGCCGCAGGGGGCGACGTTCTCCATCAGCGCGCGGCTCGCGCAGTAGGCGCCGACCGGCATCCCGCCGCCGATGATTTTGCCAAAGGTGACGATATCCGCCCGGACGCCGAAATACGCCTGCGCGCCGCCCGCGGCCAGCCGGAAGCCGGTGATGACCTCGTCGAAAATCAGCAGCGCGCCCTCCTTGTCGCACAGGGCGCGCAAGCCCTCCAGAAAGCCCGGCTGCGGCCCCACCACCCCCATGTTGGCGGCCACCGGCTCCACGATGACGCAGGCAATCCCGCCGGGATGCTGCGCGAACAGCGCCCGGACGCTTTCCAGGTCGTTGTACCGGGCGGTGAGGGTGTCCTTGACCGTGTCCACCGGCACGCCGGCGGAGCTGGGGCGGCCGCCTTCCGCCACGGCGGAGGAACCGGCCTTCACCAGCATGGCGTCGCTGTGGCCGTGATAGCAGCCCTCGAACTTGACAATTTTATCCCGGCCTGTCGCGCCCCGCGCAAGGCGCAGCGCGGACATGACAGCCTCGGTGCCGGAATTCACCATGCGCACCATCTCGATGTTGGGCACCATTTCGATCATCAGCTCGGCAATCTCCACCTCCCGCCGGGTGGAAGCGCCAAAGGAAAGGCCGTCCTGCACGGCCGTCGCCACCGCCTCACGGATGCGGGGGTGGTTGTGCCCCAAAATCATCGGCCCCCAGGAGCAGACATAGTCGATGTACCGGTTGCCGTCCACGTCCCAGATATAGGCGCCGTCCGCCCTTTCGATAAAGCGCGGGGTCAGCCCCACCGCCCGATAGGCGCGCACGGGGCTGTTCACGCCGCCGGGAAGCACCCGTTTGGCGCGCTCAAACAGTGCGGCAGAAGTGTCCATTACCCGATATCTCCTTTTTGAATGGCCTGCGCCAGCTCCTTGGCGTAGTAGGTGATGAGCATGTTTGCGCCCGCCCGGAAGACGGACAGGGCGGATTCGCACATGATGCGGTATTCATCCACCAGCCCGGCCTGCGCGGCTGCCTTGATCATTGCGTATTCGCCCGAAACGGAATAGGCCGCCAGGGGCAGCTCAAACGCGTCGGCGCATTCCCGGATAATGTCGAGATAGGAGAGCGCCGGCTTGACCATGATGATGTCCGCGCCCTCCTCGACATCCAGCGCGCACTCCTTCAGCGCCTCTTTGCGGTTGTGGGGATCCATCTGATAGCCCTTGCGGTCGCCGAAGGAGGGGGCGGAGCCGGCGGCGGAGC
>CAZYAV010000070.1:0-6201 GCA_964645785.1 uncultured Oscillospiraceae bacterium | reverse complement strand
GTCTTGTTCTGGTAGATGATGTTCTTTTTGACCGCGGGGCCGTGAAAGACGATGTCCCGCTCCTTTTCGGTCAGCTCGCGGAAGGGCACGTCGGTGCGCACCCCCATCTCCCGCGCGATATCCTTCATCAGCGACCACATGAGGGTCTGCCAGGGCGCAACCGCCCCCTCGTCAATTGTGAGGGATTCGTCCGGCACAAGGGTGGATTCGTCGACGGCGCGGACAATGCCGGTGCCGTCGCACCGCCTGCACGCGCCCTGGCTGTTGAACGCGAGCTGCTCGGCGGAGGGGGCAAAAAAACGCGCGCCGCATTCCGGGCAGACGAGCGGCTTGTCGGCCGCCACGGCGAGGGACGGCGCAAGGTAATGCCCGTTGGGGCAGCGATGGGAGGCGAGCCGGGAGAACATCAGCCGCAGACTGTTGAGCAGCTCGGTGCCCGTGCCGAAGGTGGAGCGCAGCCCCGGCACGCCGGGGCGCTGGCGCAGCGCAAGCGCGGCGGGCACATACAGCACCTCGTCCACCTGCGCCTTGGCCGCCTGGGACATCCGCCGCCGGGTATAGGTGGACAGCGCGTCAAGATAACGCCGCGAGCCCTCGGCATAGACGACGCCGAGCGCGAGGGAGGATTTGCCCGAGCCGGAAACGCCGGCAATGCCGACAATCCGGTGGAGCGGAATCTCCACGTCGATATTCTTTAAATTGTGTACACGCGCGCCGCGGATCAGGATTTTGCGGGGCGCGCCGGGGGAATCGTTCATTTGCAGTTGCCTCTTTCATCGGAGAACAGGCGCGCCGGTCAGCCCCGCTGCCGGTTCGTCCGGCATGCCTGTTGAAAAAAAGCTTTTGCTTGCGCCGGTTCGGGCAAAGCCAAACCGGGCGGGTGGAAAATTTGCGCACCGAGAGAAGCGGCTCCGCTGCCCGAACCCGCTTACAAAACGCGGCGCGGCGAACCGGCCTCCCCCGGGCAAAATAACCCGCCGCGCGGGAAGAAGCAGCCCGACCAGCCGGGCGGCGGGGCGGCGGGCTGCATCCGCCGGCGGGCTTGAGCCACTCAGCGGGCGGGTGTGCCGCCGGTTTGTGCCAGCCACTGCGTGCGGGTGATGCGGGTGAAATGCTCGGTGCGCCGGTCGCCCAGCCCGGTTCGCCGGTTTTTCGCCGTGTGGTGGGGGAGGAAGCCGCACTTTTCCTGCACCCGCCGGGATTTTTCGTTGCCGTCGTAATACCCGCACCAGACCGCTTCGCAGTCGAGCTCGTCAAAGGCGCGGCGCAGCAGCGCGCGCACCGCCTCGGGCGCAAAGCCCTGCCCCCAGTAGGGGCGGGCGATCCAATAGCCGATTTCGGCCTCCCGGACGCCGAGCGGCGCGGTGCCCTTCGCGCCGAACATAAGGCCGGCGCAGCCGACCGGCTCCGGCTGTTGCCTGGGCTGTACGGCGTAGGTTTCGGGCGCGGAAAAAACGGTTCGGATGACTGAGAGGCTGTCCTCCACGCTGGTGTGGGGCGGCCAGCCCGCCACCGGCCCCACCTGCGGGTCGCTTGCCCAGCGGTAGAGCGCGGCCGCGTCCGCCTCGCGCCAGGGGCGAAGCAGCAGGCGTCCGGTTTCAATGGTCATGACAAAGCACCTCCCGGCAAAGGGTGTAATGCGGGCAGCGGCCTTTGCTGCGCGCAATGGGAAAATGCGTCGTCCGCCGCGCCCACACCCGGCGAACCGGCGCGCTGCCTGCAAGGGGCGGGCGCCATAGTCGGGGCAGCGCGCGGGGAAAACCGGCTTTTGCCGTGCGGCACGCAGAAGAGCGCGCGTCCGGCGCAGGCTGTCTTGCCGCAGGAATCCGCCGGTCAAGACCGTAGCGCAAACGGCGCCGCCGGGGACAGAGCCGCGGCCGCGCCGTTATTTGCAGGCAAAGTCCGCGGGGTCACGCCTCGCCGTAGGCCGCGATTTTCCACTCGGCGTCCGCGCTCTCCCGCACAAGATAGAACTCCCAGCGCAGATCCGCGCTGCCCGCCCCGGCGACGGTTCGGCGGAACTGCGCCACGACGATGCGGTTCGCGTACGGGTTTTCGCACCATTCGGCGGGGAACATCCCGATGGAGCCGAGGTTGCTGAGCGAAGGCTGGCTGTCGGTGATGCCCTCGCTGAAATAGGGGGCTTCAACCGGCGTGAGCAGCAGCGCGTTGTACGCGTCCGCGTCCGCGGCGGCCAGCGCGTCGAAAAAGGCGCTGACCGTCTGCTCCGCCGTGCGGCGGGTCGAGGTGGCGGTGGGCAGCGACGTAAACTGGCGGCTGACAACGGCGACCGTGTCGTCGCTTATCTCGAACACCCGCAGCGGGACGGAGGCGGTGCGCACGCCGACAAATTTGGCTTGCAACCAGAAGCAGAGGGTGCTGTCCGACTCGAGATCGGTGAACACAATCTGCGGCTGGCTGGAGTTGAAGGTCGCGCCCTCCAGATAGTGCCAGCTCTCGGTCTGCCAATCGTCCCGGATGGCGTCCATCACGTCCCGGCCAAGGTAGTAGTCACAGCTGTCCCCAAACGCGTCGCGGTTTGCCTCGTCCGAAATCGTGTAGCTTTCCCCGGCCTCGTTGCTGTAAACGCGCACCCGGGAATCGCGGAACATCTCGTTGAGAAACAGCAGCGCCGTCTCGTTGTAGGTCACGCCCGGATAATCAGAATTTTCATACAGCCGGGCGGGCTTGTTGGCGGTAACGGCGGGCTCCTCGGGCGGCTGCTCGTCCGGCGCCTGCCCGCAGCCGGCAAAGGATAGAATCGTCAGGGCGGCCACGCAGGCGCACCCCCATTTTTTGAGCGCAGAATTCATGGGCTTCCTCGCTTTCAGGCATCTTCCGCAGTGGCGGTCTATACAATAAAACGAGCATACCACGCCGGGCGCGGCCTGTCAAACGGGGCGGGCGGCCGCGCCCGGCGGCGGCGAAGAGAACCCGGCGCGAAACGGCGGATGCGCACCCCTGCGCGGCACGGCCGCGGTTTCGGGTTGGTTCTTGATTTATGCACCGTAAATGGAATATAATAACAACAGAACATCCATTGGGCTAACATTATGGATAAGGGAGAAATGGAACTATGAGCACACTGAACAAAAAAAGCGTGGATGACCTTAACGTAAAGGGCAGACGCGTGCTGGTGCGCGTTGATTTCAACGTGCCGATGAAGGACGGCGTCATCACCAACGACAACCGGATTGTCGCGGCGCTGCCGACCATCAAAAAGCTGATTGAAAACGGCGGCCGGGTCATCCTGTGCAGCCACCTCGGCAAGCCCAAGAACGGCCCGGAGGCGAAGTTCAGCCTTGCGCCGGTGGCGGTGCGCCTGGGCGAGCTGCTCGGCAAGCCGGTCGTCTTTGCGGACGACGACACCGTCGTGGGCGAAAACGCGAAAAAGGCGGTTGTGGCCATGCAGGACGGCGACGTCGTGCTGCTGCAAAACACCCGCTTCCGCGCAGAGGAGACCAAGAACGTCCCCGCCTTCAGCGAGGAGCTGGCCAGCCTTGCCGACGTGTATGTCAACGACGCGTTCGGCTCCGCGCACCGCGCGCACTGCTCGACCGCGGGCGTGACCGACTATATCAAGGAGACCGCCGTCGGCTACCTGATGAACAAGGAAATCGAGTTCCTCGGCAACGCAGTCAACAACCCGGTGCGCCCGTTTGTCGCGATTCTCGGCGGCGCGAAGGTGGCGGACAAGCTGAACGTCATCGACAACCTGCTGGGCAAGGTGGACACGCTGATTATCGGCGGCGGTATGGCCTACACCTTCCTCAAGGCGCAGGGGCTCGAGGTCGGCAAATCCCTGGTGGACGACGAGAAGGTCGGCTATTGCCGGGACATGATGAAAAAGGCGGCGGACAAGGGCGTCAAGCTGCTGCTGCCGGTTGACACCACGGTTGCGGACGGCTTCCCCGACCCGATTGACGCGCCGATTGAGATTTCGTATGTCGACGCGAACAGCATCCCGGCGGACAAGGAGGGGCTGGACATCGGCCCCCGGACGCAGGAGCTCTTTGCGCAGGCGGTCAAGGACGCCAAGACGGTTGTGTGGAACGGCCCGATGGGCGTGTTTGAAAACCCGGTTCTGGCGGCGGGCACCAACGCGGTTGCCAAGGCGCTGGCCGAGACCGACGCCACCACCGTCATCGGCGGCGGAGACAGCGCGGCGGCGGTCATGCAGCTGGGCTATGCGGACAGGATGACCCACATCAGCACCGGCGGCGGCGCGAGCCTCGAGTATCTCGAGGGCAAGGTGCTGCCCGGCATCGACTGCATTCAGGACAAATAACAGGCGCGGCCAACCGGGCGGCGGCGCGTGTGCCGGGCAGCCGGAACGCGCAGGGCCGCCTGCCCGCGCGCCGGGCTTCGGCAAGCCGGCGCGCGGGGGCACGCCGCTTTCGGTTCTTTTTGAAAGGGGAGGTTGTTTACCATGGACAAGACAAAACGCGCCGCGGTAATCGCGGGCAACTGGAAGATGAACAAAACCCAGGCGGAGGCGAAGGCGCTCATCGAGGGGCTGATCCCCGCCGTCAAGGACGCGGGCTGCACCGTCGTAATCTGCACCCCGTTTACCGACCTCGCGCTTGCGGTGGAGATGACAAAGGGCACAAACATCCATGTCGGCGCGCAGAACTGCCACTTTAAAGAGAGCGGCGCCTACACCGGCGAAATCGCGGCGAATATGCTGACCGAGATCGGGGTGGAGTACGTCATCCTCGGGCACAGCGAGCGCCGCCAGTATTTTGCCGAAACGGACGAGACGGTCAACCTGCGCGCGAAGGCGGCGCTTGCGGCGGGGCTCAAGCCGATTGTCTGTGTCGGCGAGACGCTGGCGGAGCGGGAGGCCGGCCAGATGCAGGCGGTCATCGTCCGCCAGACCAAGGGCGCGCTCAAGGACTTCACCGCCGACGAGCTTGCCAGAACGATCATCGCGTACGAGCCGGTCTGGGCAATCGGCACCGGCAAGACCGCGACGGCCGAGCAGGCGGGCGAGGTCTGCGCGCTTATCCGTGCGACGGTCGCGTCCCTGTTCAGCCAGCAGGCCGCGGACGCGCTGACCATCCAGTACGGCGGCTCGATGAACCCGAAAAACTGCGACGAGCTTGTCGCGCAGCCGGATGTCGACGGCGGCCTGATCGGCGGCGCGGCGCTCAAGCCGGACGACTTTGCGGCGATTGTCAGGGCCGCGAGCAGGTGAGGTAGGCGGCGCTATGAAACATCCTCTTATGCTGATGATCCTGGACGGTTTCGGGGAAAACCCCGAAACCGCCGGCAACGCAATCAAAGCCGCCGCCACCCCGAACCTCGACCGGCTGTTTGCCGCCAACCCGCACACCCTCATCGGGGCGTCGGGGCTGGACGTCGGCCTGCCGGACGGGCAGATGGGCAACAGCGAGGTCGGCCACACCAACATCGGCGCCGGCCGGGTAGTCTATCAGGAGCTGACCCGCATTTCCAAGGAGATAAAGGAAGGCGTCTTTTTTGAGAACGAGGCGCTTTGCGCCGCGATGGACGCCGCGGTGCAGCAGGGCAGGGCGGTGCACCTCATCGGGCTGCTCTCGGATGGCGGCGTACACAGCCATATCGAGCACCTGTTTGCGCTGATCGACCTCGCCAAGCGCCGCGGGGTGCAGAAATTATATGTCCACGCGCTGCTGGACGGCCGGGACACCCCGCCCGAATCGGGCAAAGGCTATGTCAGCCGGCTGTGCGGCAAGCTGCGCGAGGCGGGCGTCGGCCTGGTCGCCACGGTGATGGGGCGGTATTATGCCATGGATCGCGACAACCGCTGGGAGCGGGTGCAGAAAGCCTACGAGGCGATGGTCTGCGGCGAGGGTGAGCGGATCGGGGATCCGGTTGCGGCGGTGCAGAAGAGCTACGACGCCGGGGTGACTGACGAGTTCGTCGTGCCGGTGGTGTGCGCGTCGGGCGCGCAGATCACCGAGGGCGACAGCATCATCTTCTACAACTTCCGCCCCGACCGCGCGCGGGAGCTTACCCGCACCTTTGTCGACCCGGCGTTTGCGGGCTTTACGCGCCCAAAGGGGTATTTCCCGGTTCACTACGTCTGCTTCACCGAATACGACGCGACCATGCCCAACGTGGAAATCGCGTTCAGGCCGCAGGAGCTGGTCAACACGTTTGGGGAATATATCGGGGCGCAGGGACTGACCCAGCTGCGCATCGCGGAGACGGAGAAAT
>CAZYAV010000069.1:0-7099 GCA_964645785.1 uncultured Oscillospiraceae bacterium | reverse complement strand
GCACGCAGGTGTCCTTGATGTTGATAATCAGGTTGTTGCCGATCTGCGGCATGATGTTGCGGAGCGCCTGGGGCAGGATCACGTTGGTCATCGTCTGCCAGTGGGTCATCCCGATTGCCATCGCGCCCTCGGTCTGCCCCGGGTCAATCGAGAGGATGCCGCCGCGCACCGTCTCGGCCATGTAGGCGCCGGTATTGATGGAGACGATAAACAGCGCCGCAAACCACATGCTCATGGTGTAGCCGAAGATGCGCGCCACGCCGTAAAAGATAAACATGGCCTGCACCATCATCGGGGTGCCGCGGAACACCTCCACATAGATGCCGATGAGCGCCTTGACGACCCAGAGCAGCGCCTTTTTGAGCGGCGGATCCTCCTTCTCCACCGGGATGGTCTGCAAAATGCCGCACAGCAGGCCGATGATGCAGCCGGCGAGGGTTGCGATAATCGCGATGACGAGGGTCGTGCCCGCGCCGCGCAGCAGGGAGGTGCCGTAGTTTTGAAGAATGAACAGGATTCTTGCCCAAAATCCCTCGGGAAGTCTGGTCATGACAGGTTCCTTTCAAACGGAACGGCAAAACCGGGGCGCGCGCCCCGGAATTGCCGCTGCCTTATTTTTTGTTCCGCCGCTGCCGCCGCGGAAATTGCCGCCGGGCAGCCTCAGAGCTCGGCCGCAAGCGCGATGGCCTGCTCCATCCACTCGTTGAAGGTGTCCTCGTTCAGGGTTGCAAGACCGGCGTTGAGGGCGTCCAGCAGCTCGCTGTTGCCCTTCTGAACCGAGATGCCGATGTTGACATCCTCCTCCGAAACCTCAAAGTCCCCGGCGGACAGGTCGAGCATCCGCAGCTCGGGATAGGCCGCGCAGGCGTTGAGCGCGGTCGGCCGGTCGCAGACGACGACGTCGCAGGTGCCGGAATCCAGCGCGACAAGCATCGCGGCGACCTCCTCGTGCGGGGGCAGGATGTTCGCGTTCGGGATCTGGGGCAGGCAGCCGTCGTACCAGATGGTGTTGATCTGGGAGGTGCAGGTCGCACCCGCAAGGTCGGCGACCGTCTTGGCGTCCATGTATTCGGAATCCGAGCGGACAAGCGCGAAAATGGTCGCGTAATAATACGGGGTGGTGAAATCGACCGTCTCGAGCCGCTCGGAGGTGATCGACTGACCCGCAATGACGCAGTCGATGGTGCCCGATTGAAGCGCCAGCGGCAGCGAATCCCACGCAATCTTGTAAATCTCCACCTCGCGCCCCATCTGCTCGGCGAGGTATTTCGCCATCATGACGTCGTAGCCGTAGGCGTAGTCGCTGCTGCTCTGGATGGGGACGGCGCCGTTCGCGTCGGACGACTGCGTCCAGTTATAGGGCGCATACGCGCACTCCATGCCCACGCGCAGAACGGGCTTTTCTTCCGCGCCGTCCGCGCCGTCCGCGCCGGCAGGGTCGTCGTTGCTGGGGCTGCCGCCGCACGCCGCCAGGGCGAGCGTCAGGCAGAGCGCAAGCAGAACCGCAAGAACCTTTTTCATCTTTTTTGCCTCTTTTCTGTAAAAATACAAGTTCGGTCTATATTTGGTCAAGCCGCCTGAACGGCGTTTCCAACCGGGCAGGAAAAAAACAGGGCAAAACAAAAAGCCACGAGACGTTTCCGACCCCGCGGAAAACGCTCATGGCAGCTGCGGCAGCGGGATAAACCCCTGCGCCTGATTACCCATGATAGCTCTCCACATACGTGACAGTTCGCCGGATCTTATCCGGCGCCCCAGCGCGCAGCCCTGTAAGGCGGGGCGGTGCGCTTCGGCAAAACTCCCTTTCCTGCGCGGCGGACGCCTACGTCCCTTTGCGCCGCGCGATACTCCTGAGCTTTGCGCCTCTACCATTTGACCGGGCAAAGCGCCCGGCGGTTTTTTCCTGTTGTCGGTCACGATACCATGTTTGCGGCCGTTTGTCAATCCGTTTGGCAAAAAGACAGCAAACCGAACGGGTTTCATGCAGTACAGCGCGAGAAATTGGGTAAAATGACGATAAAACGGCGCGTTTTTCTGCATATATTTCCGGCAAATTGAATTTACTATTGTGTCGAACCGTGGTAGAATAGGGTCAATGACAGGGCGCTGCTTTGCGGCAAAAATGCGGACAAGGCTTAAAAAATGGGAAAGGCGCCCCGCCGGTTCAAGGAGGAACCTTATGCGAAATCTGATGAAGAAGCTCGGCTTTGGCGAAAAGCTTTCCAGAAACTTTTTGGCCATCGTCATCATTGCGGCGGGCGGCACGATTATCTACTATCTGCCCTACTTCCGCTATGATTACTATGACGCGTACCTTTCGGTCTATAACCTGACCAACGTGCAGATGGGCGTGTTCGGAAGCATTTACGGTGTTTTCGGCATGATTTCCTATTTCTTTGGCGGGTACCTGGCGGACAAGGTATCCGTCCGCACCATCCTGACCGTTTCCCTGCTGGGCACCGGGCTGGGCGGCTTTTTGCATCTGCTGCCGCTCAATTTCGGCTGGCTGTGCGCGCTGTATGCGTTCTGGGGCTTTTCGTCCCTGTTCGCGTTCTGGCCGGCGTGCGTCAAGGCAACCCGTGTCATGTCCGACCCGGACGACCAGGGCAAGGCGTTCGGCTGGTTTGAGGGCTGGCGCGGTGTCGCGTCCGCCGTTTTTGCGCCGCTGGTTGTGCTGGTTTACACCCTCGTCATCCGCAACCACAACGACGTTGCGGGCATGAAGGCGGTTCTGATTTTCCAGTCGGTTCTCACCTGCCTGTTCGGCGTGCTGGTGTTTTTGACAACAAAGGACGAGATTGTCGCGGACGAGCAGAAGGTCAGCTTCAAGAATATCGGCGACGTGCTCAAGCTGCCCGCGGTGTGGCTGATTGGCGCGGTGACCTTCTGCATCTATGTCTTTACCCTGTCCAACAACTACTTCGTTCCCTATGCGACCTCGCTGCTGGGCATGTCGGTTGCGGCCGGCGCGACCCTCGCCGCGTTCCGCCGCTGGCTTGCGCCGATTTCGTCGTTCGGCGGCGGCTATCTGGTCGATAAGTTCGGCACCTCCAACGTGTTCCTGATCGTCTTTATCGTGATGGCGGTCGGCGTTGCCGCCATGCTGCTGCTGCCCATCAGCTCCAGCAGCATCCTTGCCTACATCATCTTTTATCTCATCGTCTACACCTTCTTCAACATCAACTATTCCCTGTCCTGGTCGATGATGGAGGAGGGCAAAATCCCCGAGCACCTTTCCGGCACGGCCGCGGGCGTGATTTCGACAATCGGCTATCTGCCCGAGATCTTCTGCTCGCTGCTTGCGGGCACGCTGCTGGACAAATACGAGGGCGCGACGGGCTATCGGTACTATTTCGGCTTCCTCATCGGGATGATCCTGCTGGGCATTGTTTGCATCCTGCTCTGGAAACGCTATCTCAAAAAGACCAACGCGAAGAGCGAAAAATAAAGCGCGCAGTACGCGCAATCTGGGCAGCGTTCGGACGGCGGCGGCCGGCTGGGCGCTGCTCTGTTTAAACCGGGGAAGCCCGGACGAGGCCGGCAAACCCGGCGGGTGCAACAGGCCAGAGGCCGGGCGGCTCATGCCCCCGAGCGGGGCGCAGGGCGGCGAGGCGGCATTCGGATTTTGCGGGCGACCCTATTTTGGGGGAGTGCCGCGGAAGCGCCGCCGGGTTGGCGGGTGCTTTTGAGGAATCGGAACGCTCCGGCCACGTGGCCGGCCGGCAAAGCGGCGCGCTTTTTCGCAAAGAAGCTCTCCGCCGCGCGGTGGAAAGCCGGTGAGGGACGGCAATTGCGCCTCTGCCGGCGGTCTGCTTTGGGCATAGGCTCTGCCGAATCGGCCGTACCGGGGGAGCCCGGGCGGATTGGCGGCTGCACACGCCGCCGCGGAACCGGCTCCATGCCGCGGGAGAGTGACCCCGTGAAACGGTGTGCGCTTTTTAACCATAAGGAAGGGGGACTACCCAATGAAACAGGATGTGATTCTCGAGCGGGTTTATGTGGAAACGCCGCTTGACACGGACGGCGACGGTGCGCGCGACCTGGTGGCGGTGTATATCCGCCGCCCGGCCGGGTGCAGCCCGAAGAACCCGACGCCGGCCGTGTTTGTAGCAAACCCGTATATGCTCGACTGCAACGAGGATTGGTACAACGACCTGCACCCGGTGGACACCGAGTTGCGCGCGTATGCGGACGGTGCGGGCGCGTTTGAGCCCTGGGAGCGCCCCACGGCGCCCCCCGCCGGGCTGCCGGCGCCCCGGGCGGTTTGCGGCCGGGCGCAGGGGGCCGAAATCACCGAGGCGGAGTACGAAA
This sequence comes from uncultured Oscillospiraceae bacterium, assembly GCA_964645785.1. Taxonomy (GTDB): domain Bacteria; phylum Bacillota; class Clostridia; order Oscillospirales; family Ruminococcaceae; genus CALWZE01. The sequence continues at coordinate 2,788 of CAZYAV010000069.1, read as the reverse complement.
TCGTCGTGCGCAACAACAACCCGTTTTACCAGCAGATTTCGGACGAGGGCTACGCCGTCGTGTTCTGCGGCGGGCTGGGCACCCGCGGCTCGCAGGGCTTCCTGGCCAGCGGCTCGTATGAGGAGCTGACCGCCTTTGTCACGGTCATCGACTGGCTGTGCGGCCGCGCGCGGGCGTTTACGGACAGGGAAGGCGGCATCGAGATTGCGGCGGAATGGTGCAATGGCCGGGTCGCGATGACCGGCAAGAGCTACCTCGGCACCCTTTGCTACGAGGTGGCGACGATGGCGCCGCAGGGGCTTGTGACGATTATTCCCGAGGCCGGCATCCTCAGCTGGTATGACTATTACCGGCAAAACGGCCTTTGCACCCCGGCGCTCGACTGGCAGGGGGACGACATCGACCTGCTGACCCGCTATTGCTTCAGCCGGACGTTTGACCCCGACTGGCCGCAGATCAAGGACGCTTTTTTCGCGTTCAACAACCGGATGATCGAGGAGATGGACAGGGAATACGGCGGCTACAACCGCTTTTGGGATGAGCGGAACTATCTGCGCTGGATGGACAGGGTGCAGGCGAGCATCCTGATTGTGCAGGGCATCAACGACTGGAACGTCAAGATGAGCCACGCGGTTTCGGCGTGGGAATCCATGTGCGCGCAGGGCAAGCCCTGCCGGATGCTGCTGCACCAGGGCGAGCATATCCGGATAAACTCACTGACGGACGGGGAGTTTAACCGGCTGTTCTTTGCCTGGCTCGATCACTGGCTGCGCGGCGCGGACAACGGCATCATGGAGGAACTTGCGGGCGCGTATGTGCAGAGTATGCTCGACCCCAAACAGTGGATGACAAGCGCCCAGTGGCCGCCGGAGGGCAGCGCGCAGCGCCGGTACCGGGTTAAAGCAGGCGCGCTTGTGCCGGATGACGGGGCGGACTGTGCGCAGGCGGAGCAGACCGCGGCGTTCCTGGACGACCTGTCCACGACGCGCTACGACCGCGCGCAGGACAGCCAGGGGGCGTGGCTGGACGGGCTCTGTCTGGACGAGGACGCGCCGTACCGGCTGAAATACCTTGCCGGGGCTGCGGGCGAGACCCTGCGCCTGAGCGGCCGGCCGGTGGTGCGTTTTTCCGCCGCGATTGACCGGGAAACCGCCATTCTGAGCGCGATGCTGGTGGATTACGGCGAGGACAGGCGGCTCAAGCGCACGCCGACCGGCGAGGAGGACGCGCCCAAGCACTTCGAGTTTGAGGAGCAGCCCAGCCCCTACCGGGTCATCACGCGCGGGTCGCTCTGCGCCCAGAACCGCAGCAGCCTTGCCCGCAAGGAGGCGGTTCCCGCGGGGCAGATGCTGGAATACACCATCCCGCTTGTGCCCACCGACTGGTTGCTGAAGGGGGATCACCGGCTGGGGCTGATTCTGTACGGCACAGACGCGCAGCAGACCATCCGTCCCAAAACGCCGGTTCGCGTGGAGATCAAGCTCGGCTCGGTCAGCGTCGAGCTCACCGCGCTTGCGCAGTGAGCTCCGCCGGGCGGCGGGCACTTGGCGCGAATAAGGACAATTGCAAGAACAGAAAAAAGGCCGGCGGCAAAGGCCGTAGCCATATAAGGAAGTAAAACATACCTGCCGAAAAGAAATCAAAATTTCTTTTCGGCAGGCATTTCTCTGTACAGGATTATACGCATAATCTCCCCGATAAACAGGAATTTCACTTAAAACGGAATTATTGTTCCATGAACATATCCTACAAAAAGGGCAATGGCAGCACTTGCCATAAAGCATAGCACGCACAAAAGGATAGTCACGCCCCTTTTCCCAGTCTGCCTATGAACTGATTTATAATAGTCTGTTATCATCCAAACATTAGTAAGAGAAGCTATTAAGCCCATAAAAGTAGCCTTAAATGACAATTCCGTACTGACAAGCAGGTAATTGATAACAACATATGCAATACTTCTGACTATAATATCTATTATCGTTGAATGCTTATTTTTCATAGTCTTTACCCCCACACAAATTTCGGTTTGTCGTTCCGTCGCAAAATAGTAGTAATCTCACATTCACTCTGTCTTTTACTGCAGCAAGCAGGGAATTTGTTGACAACAAATTCCCAATATATCCTTATGTGGCTGCCGTAAATCCTTGCCGCCGGCCTTTTTGCCCCCTGCGCCCACGCGGGCGGGGATGATTTTTCGGAAAATGTGCGCTCTGTTCTCCCGGCGTCAGGCACAACCGAAGCTGCGCGAAAAATGTTGAATATAGGATAAAAATACAAGCAGGAAAGCCCCGGCCTGCCGGACGGGCGAGCGCTGCCCCGCGATTCGGGCGCGGCAAAGCGGGGCAATAACCCGACCGCGCGCGCCGCGGTCAGTCCGCCGCGCCTTGGGGGAGCGTCCGGTAGATCCGCGCCGCCCAGAGGCACGCGAGAACGGCGAGCGCCAGAACAAGCAGCTCGGTGACCGCGACGGGCAGGTAAGCGTTGGACACAACCGCGGCGAAATCGACCGCCGCGTGAATCAGGATAGCGGCGGGATACAGCCGGCGCCGGTTTGTGTGCACGCAGGCGAACACCAGCACCGAGAGCGCCAGATGCAGCGCAATGGCGGAAATGCGCTCCACGCCGGCCCACAAAAACGTGGCTGCGGGCATGCCGAGCAGCTGAGAGACGGCGGCCTGCACCTCCTGCGGCAGCGCCGTTCCCGATTGCGCCATCGCCAGCAGCGCCAGATTGGAAATATAGGTCAGCGAGAGCAGCAGCATGGCCTCGCACCCGCCGTGCCCGATGC
>CAZYAV010000068.1:0-7158 GCA_964645785.1 uncultured Oscillospiraceae bacterium | reverse complement strand
GTTCGCGCCCATCGCCGAGCCGAACCCCAGCTATCACGGGGTCAGCTTTGTGGACACGGCCGGCCCCGCCGCGTTCGTCTCCTATGTCCGCGCCATCCTGCTGCGCGACACCGGCGCCACCATCTCCCCCTTTAACGCGTTCCTGCTGCTGCAAGGGGTGGAGACCCTCTCGCTGCGGCTGGAGCGGCACGCCCAGAACACCCAAAAGGTGGTCGAGTTCCTGGCCGGGCACCCGCTGGTGGACAAGGTCAACCACCCCAGCCTGCCGGATCACCCCGACCACGCGCTGTATGAACGCTATTTCCCCAACGGCGGCGGCTCCATCTTCACCTTTGAGATTCGGGGCGGCCAGGCCGAGGCGCACCGCTTCATCGACCACCTTGAAATCTTCTCCCTGCTCGCCAACGTCGCGGACGTCAAGTCCCTCGTCATCCACCCGGCCACCACGACCCACGCGCAGCTGACCCCCGAGGAGCTGCTGGATCAGGGAATCAAGCCCAACACGATCCGCCTGTCAATCGGCACCGAACACATCGACGATATCCTCGACGACCTGCGCCGGGGCTTCGCCGCACTCGGCTGAGCCGACCGGGCTGCGCGGCGCGGGCGCGGGCGCGGGGCTGTCCGTTCCCGCCGGGAGCCGGGCGCGGAAACCGGGAAGCGGGCGCGTCCGCCAGGCAAACCCAGCCGGGGCGGTATGACCCCTCCCCTGTTCCCCAACCCCGCGGGGCAGACACGGGACTGTTCGTTGCCGCCGGAAATTGAACGCGGCCGCCGAAAAGCGGATTCAGGCGGCCGTTTCCGTCGTCCCCGGCAAGGTTTCCTCCCCGGACGAACCGCGTTTTACCGCCTTGCGCCGCGGGCAGGATTTTCCCGTTTATCGGGAACCCAAAAGCAGAAAACCGCCTCTATCCGGCTTGGCTGCCGGGCAGAGGCGGTTTTGTCTGTCCTTATCATAATGATTTTCAGAAAAAACAAATTCAAGTGAGGATTAACTTGCAGGGATTAGGTCGTGCCCCCTATGGCGTAGGGGCAACGCTATCCGAAAACCTGTGTGCGGATCATTTTGGTGAAGATAATTTTGTTCCGCGGCAGCCGGTCACTCGACCCGACTCTTTGCCCGCGCGAATTGCCGGGCATTTCCGGTCGGCGCCTGCACGGGTCTGCCGGGTTTGCGGCGCTTTCCGCCCCGGTTCCGGCGCGGAGTCACTCGAGCTGTGCAATCGCCGCTTCGGCCGCGCGGCGCACCGTTTCAAGCGGCACATCCGCCCGGCGCGCGCATTCGGCCAGATCCTCATACTCCGCCTTGGCGCGCGCCGCGCCGAACCCGGCCGAACGCTTGACCCGAACCCGGCCGAACTCGGTTTCAACCGTCTCGCTGCGGCGGCGCATCGCGTGGCGGCGGCAGCCGAACACGCGCACCCCCAGCGTGGAGGAGTGCCGGAAAATCAGGGCGGTCAGCCGCTTCTCCTGCGCGGCGTCGCACAGCGCGACAATCACAAACCCGGGGCGTCCCTTTTTCATCACCACCGGCTGCACATACGCGTCCCGCGCACCCTCGTCCATCAGCTGCTCGCACAAAAACGCAACCGCCTCCGGGGTCATGTCGTCGATATTGCAGCGCAGCTCGACCAGCTCGTCCACTGCCTCCGCCTGCTCATACAAAAAGGCGCGGACACAGTTGAGCGCGGCGAAATTCTTTTTCCCCATGCCGTAGCCGACCGCGACGAACGTCCCCGCGGGCATTTTTGCGTACTGCTGCGCAAAATGCCCCACCAGCGCCGCGCCGGTCGGGGTGCAGAGCTCCCCCTCCACCCCGTTTGAATAGCCCGGCATCTCGCACAGCAGCAGCGCGGTCGCGGGCGCCGGAACCGGCAGCAGGCCGTGCGCGCACCGCACGAAGCCGCTGCCGATATTGACGGGCGACGCGACGACCCTGTCCGCCCCGAGCATCTCGAACAGCAGGCAGCAGCCCACCACGTCCGCAACCGCGTCCATCGCCCCGACCTCGTGGAAATGCACAAAATCCACCGGCTCGCCGTGCACCCGGCTCTCCGCCGACGCAATGGCGCGGTAAACCGCCGCGGCGTGCTCGATAACCGGCCGGGGCAGCGAGAGCGACTCGATCAGCCCTAAAATGTCCCGTAGCCCGCTGCCGTGTCCGTGCGCGGCCTCGCCCTGCCGCTCCTCTTCCCCGCCGACCGTCACGGTGTAGTGGGTGCCCGTCACCCCGTTTTTCTCTGCCGGTTCGCAGGCAACCGTCACGCCGGGCAGACCGAGCCCGTTCATCCGGCGCAGAAACACCGCCCTGCTTTCGGTGTCCAGCAGCTCATACAGCGCCGCGCAGAGCATGTCCCCCGCCGCGCCCATCTTCAGCTCAAGATAAATCGTCTTCATTGCGCGCTCTCCATTTTGTTAATCGTATTCGCGAGATACCCTGCGCCGAAGCCGTTGTCGATGTTGACCGCGCTCACCCCGCTCGCGCAGGAGTTGAGCATGGACAGCAGCGCGGACAGGCCGCCGAAATTCGCGCCGTAGCCGACACTTGTCGGCACCGCAATCACCGGTGCCTCCACCAGGCCGCCGACCACGCTGGCAAGCGCGCCCTCCATCCCCGCCACGGCCACGACCGCCCGCGCGCGGGTCAGGGTGTCCAGGTGGGCAAGCAGGCGGTGCAGCCCGGCGACGCCCGCGTCGTAGATTCGCTCGACACGGCTGCCCAGAACCTCCGCCGTGATTGCGGCCTCCTGCGCCACCGGCATGTCGCTTGTGCCCGCCGAGACAACCACGACCAGCCCCGTGCTCTCCCGCCCGGGGTTCGGGTTGACCACCCCGATGCGCGCGTCCTCGTGGTAGTCAAACGCGCAGCCGCATTGTTCCCCCACCAGCGCCGCCGCCTCGCCGCTCATCCGGGTAATCAGGATGTCCCGCGCGCCGCCGGCCAGCATGTGCGCGACGATCTGCGCAATCTGCCGCGGCGTTTTGCCCGCGCCGTAAATCACCTCCGGCGCGCCCTGCCGGATCGCCCGGTGGTTGTCGATCTTCGCAAAGCCCAGGTCGTCAAAGGGCGCGGTTTTCAGCCGGGTCAGCGCCTCGGCCGGGTCAACCGTCCCCGCGCGCACCGCGTTTAAAAGCTCCAGTGTCTGTTGTTTATCCATTTTCCAGTTCCCTCGGTTTCAAATCCAGCAGCACGTCCTCAAAATCCGCCGCAAGCGCCGCGCGAATCTCCTGCGCGCGCGCAGCCGCCAGCGGCAGCTGCCCGGCCGGGAGCTGAAGCTTGGCCGCGCCGTCCAGCACCCGCAGCCGCAGATCGGAAAAGCCGAGCGCACACAGCGCGTTTTCCCCCCGCTCGACCTTTTCGAGCGTTTGCAGCTCAATGCGCACTCCGGCCGGAATACGGGTTGCAAGGCACGCGTAGCTTGGCTTCTGCGCCGTAAACAGGCCGAGCGACGCGCTCTGTCTGCGCACCTGCGCCTTGTCCACGCCGCAAAGGCGCAGCGGCGACACCACCCCCAGCTCGCGCAGCGCGCGCATTCCCGGGCGGTCGCCCGCGTCGTCCGAGGCGTTCGTCCCGTCAATCACGGTGTCAAAGCCGTCCGCCTGCGCCCGCGCAATCAGGGCGCGGAATATCGCGTTTTTACAATAATAGCAGCGATCCTTCGGATTAGCCGCAATCTGCTCGTCCGCCAGCACATCCAGCGCAAGCACGGTCAGCGAAACGCCCAGCTCACTGCACAGGCGGCGCGCGTCCGCCAGTTCAAACGCGGGCTGGAACGCCGTTTTGAGAAAATACGGCCTGATTTCACACCCGAAGCGCCTGCCCTGCGCGAGCAGATAGGCAGAATCTGTCCCGCCCGAAAAGGCGAGCGCCAGTTTTGGGTTTTGGGCAAAAAAAGTTTGCAGATCCATGTCCGTTCCCCCTCGAGCCGAGGCGTCCCGATTCGACGCCCGGTCTCCCTCGACCGCCCGGCCAAACCGTCCGGCAGTTCCCGGGCAGGGAGGCCGCACCCGGCTCCATACAACAAAAAAGCCACAGAAACAGGGCGTGCCCAATTTCGGCACGCCGCGGTCTTCGTGACGGTCAGCCCCCTTCATGAGAGCCGCTTCTTTGTTCATTATAATCCGGCGCGCCGCTCAGCGTCAAGAGCGGCGCGCCGATGCCACAGCGCAGCCGGCCGCCTTTTTCGCCGGGTTCCCGTCCGGTGCGAATAGACCCGGCGTGCGGCTCGCTTCGCCTGTCTTCTCCTGATGCGCGTTTTGCAGCGGAAGTTCCTCGTCCCGGCTTGCAATCGCAAACGGCACGGCGCAGCCGGAACCAGTCCGGTGCATCCGGGCAGCTACATCCCGCCGCATACAGCGGCGCGGCCGTTTTTCTCGGCGGCAATCAGCCAAGCTCGTCCAACGATTGGTCGACAAAGCCGCCGTCCCGCCAGACGGCCACCCGAGTGAATCCCGCCCGCGCAATCCGCTCGAGCGCGTCGCTTACGCCGAAAGCGATGTCGCGCGCGTCGTGGCAGTCGGTGCTCACGGTCACCCGTGCATCGCATTCGCACAGGCGGCGCAGCAGGAAATCCTGCAAATACGGAAAATCGCGATAGCCGCGAAAAACGCCGCCCGTGTTCACCTCAAACACGCCCCCCGCCTCGACACACCGCTCGAGCGCGGCAAGCGCGGCCGCGCGATATTCGGGCGAGCTCTCGTCGAAGAATCGGCTCCCCCCGTTCAGCTTGAGCAGCAGGTCAAAATGCCCGATGATGTCGGGGCGTTCCTGCTCCACATTCCGAGCCACCGCCGCAAAATAGTCCCGCACCAGCGCGACCGAGTCGCCGCCATAGCTTTCCAGACCTGCAGCGAAGTCCTCCGGCGTGTTGTCGATGCAGAACTGCCCGCAGCCATCCGCGCGCAGCAGGCTGTGAACCGACCCGATCCGATAGTCATACTGCCCCCGGAAATCCATCCGCCCCATCGGATCCTGTTCAATACCGCAATACACCCGGATCCTGCCGGCATACGCCGGCGCAAGCGCGCGCATCTCGTCGATATACCCGCGCTCGTCCCGCAGCGAAAGCGAAAACCGCTCGTCGGGGCAGTGGCAGGACATGCCGAAATCGGTGTATCCGGCGGCAATGGCCGCCTCGATCATCTCGCGCGGCGCGCTTTTGCCGTCGCACAGGGTGCAGTGGTTGTGCAGCGTCCCGGTCATGACGCCGGTTCCGCCTCTCATTTTCTGATCCATCCCGCCGCGACCCCCTCGGCGATTTTCTGTTCGACAAACGGCCATAGCGCAGGCGTTGCCCGGCGCACCGCGTCCATGCGCGCGTACACCTGCTGCTCGCTCACCTCGCCCATTTTCCAGGTGTGCCCCCCGGTCACACAGTTGTGCATGAAGGGCTGCAGGTGATCCATTGCGGCCGCAAATTGCGCGTCCGGTGTCTGTTCTGCGTCGAATTCCTCCCACAGCGCGCGAATCTCCGCCCCCTGCCCGGCCGGCAGCAGGGCGTACAGCTTATCCGCCGCGACCCGTTCCCGCTCCGCTTTGTCCAGATTGGCGGCCGGGTCATAGGCAAAGGTGTCCCCCGCGTAGATTTCAATCAGGTCATGTACAAGGCACATCTGCACCGCGCGCGCCACATCCACGTCCGGCGCGGCGTATTCGCGCAGCAGCATCGCCATCACCGCGATATGCCAGGAATGCTCGGCGTCGTTCTCCCGCCGCGAGCCGTCGACAAGCAGCGTGCGCCGCTCAATCCGCGTCATTTTATCAATCTCAAGAATAAACTGCATCTGCTGTTCAAATCGTGTCCGTTCCATGCCGCCTCCATGCGCTTCCGGCCAATCCCGGCCGGCGTGTTTTCCCTTATTATACCTTCTCCGCGCGCAAAAGAACAGCCCCGCGGCGCTCTGCGCCGGTATGCTGCGGCGTCGGTTTCTGCCCGGTTCCCGAATTGCCCGCCGCCTTTTTCGCTGCGCGGTTCAGGTCAGGGCTCCGGGAGAAACAGGTTCGGTGGATTTTGTGGAGAGGTGATACGGCGCGCGTGCGAGGCATGGCTTTTCTCGGATACAGTAATAAAAATAGATGACAGGGTGCGCAGAAACAATTTTCTCCGCTCTTCCCCTCAACATTCTTCGACGCAATCCGAGCTTTGAACGCTGCGTTCGTGGTGTGAGCCTGATTCTTGGAATATTCTTCCTTTTAAAAGGAGGGATTTTCCTTATGCAAGCGCACAACAAGCCTACCTACGAGCAGAAACGCCAGCTTGGATTCGTTATTTACTTATATCGTTCCCAAATGGGCATGTCCCAGGAACAGCTCGCCGAGGCGCTCGGCCACTCTACCCGTTGGATTCAAAAGATTGAATCGGGACAAGCTAACCCGTCCTGGACGACACTTCTGACAATCATTTCACTGCTTGGCATTCCCGTAAATGAACTCTGTGAGGAGGTCGGAATTCGTGTTCCTGTACCTTCCCTTTAAACAGCGCATACATTCTTCCGAGCTTGGCGCATACGTTTCCTATGGCATATCTGCTTTCCGGTTGCCCTCTTTTCGGACGATCTCAGTTGTAACCGATGTTTCCCTCGACCTTGCACCGGTGCTCCGCCTCGCGTTCCTCTGCACTACGATGCAGCTTGATCCTGTTCATCTTCTCTATGTGGTGCAGGATTCTTTGGCTTAGCGCGTGGTGTTTTACCCATTCCTATTCCAATCTATTTTCCTTTTCTTGAATTTCTATTTGGGACTGACTGTTGGAATCTTTCTGTTTTAAAATCGAATACCTGTGGGTTCAAACCCTGTCCGCCCGGCACCGAAAAAAGTCGGTAGCGATAGCGCAGGTATCGCGAGCATGCTTGCAACCGAGCAACCGCAGCCGAGCGTGACTTTTTGCAAAAAGGAGGAGAGGTGTTTTTACCCGAAAAAAGTTGGTAGCAAGCTGGAGTGTCGGGAACGTGTTTACAAGCGAACAGCGTAGCCGCGGCGCGGCTTTTTCGGAGAGGAAGAGCAAGGGAGCAGAGCGGATGATTTCTTTTTCTACCAAAGGTATAAATAAATCCCCCCCGACGGATCCGGGAACATAAACGGGCAAAACCCTTTGTTACCAGCAGCACACGTCACGCCGCGTCGGCGGTACAACCTGACGGCTGCGTATTCTCTTCCCT
>CAZYAV010000067.1:0-7843 GCA_964645785.1 uncultured Oscillospiraceae bacterium | reverse complement strand
GCGGCGCGCTTTAGCGTCGGTTCCATAAGAAAACAAAGCGGCCGCGTCGAACATGGAGAATACAACGATTTTCGGCCTTGTATCTGCGTTTTTTGCGCGGTGCGGCTCTGCTTTGCTGCCCCAACGGGCGGTTCGCTTTCTCATCTCACCGCCGTTTTTTTGGCGCGTTATTTCTTCTTGGGGTCGGTGGCCTCCAAAAAGGAGACGAGCAGCCTGCCCAGCTGGTCGGTCGACATCAGGGAGACGGTTGCGCCCAAAAAAACGAGAATCAGCTGTAAGGTGCCCGTGGCGAACTTACCGGCCAGGGCGCTGAACACAATGCCCAAAATCATGCCGCCGGCAGAGAACAGGACGTTGGAATGGCTCCAGAATTCTTTCCAATTGCGCTTTTGCATCGTGGGTTCGTCCTTTCTGCGACGAGGGTGTTGGGGTCAATAGTGAAGCAGCGAGGAAATTGTTGTTTTGAGAATCATCCTTTTGAAATTTTCATCCTCCGAGGGGAAGCGCAGCTCCTTCAGCAGCTTTTCAAAGCCCTCGGGCCAGGCGGCGTATTCGCCCGCCCGGGTTTCAGCCGCAGCGGCCGTTTTTTCTTCCATTATCGTGTCAAAGCTCCTTTCTTCGTCAGAATCTGAACTCGGTGACAAAATCGCAGACGGCCTTCAGATTCTCGGGCTTGGCGTCGGTGCGGTAAGAGATGAACTTGTCGGTTGTGAGGATGAACCCGCCGTTTTTCGCGTCCATTTCCTCATAGAGGAACTTGATGCGGTCGATGCATGCCTGCGGGGTGCCCCGCCCGAGCATTTCGGCGGTCAGGCCGCCGGCAAGGCAGCAGTTCGGCAGCGCCTCGCGCGCCTTAAGCAGGTCGTCAAGCTCGAGATCCAGCGTGAGCACGCCCTTCGGATAGGAGGCAAAATAGGGGAAAAAGCGGGCAAGGGAACCCTCCACAGTGATGCGGACGGATTTTTTCTTGCGGGCGGCGGCGTCAAGCAGACGCTTGAGCGACGGCCAGTAGTATTTCTCCCACTGAGCCTCGTTCATCACGGTGTGCGCAAGCAGCATGATGCCCAGGTCAAAGCAGGCGTCATTGTCCGGTCCTTCCTCGGCGGCGTTGAGCTTTTCAACAACCGGATCCACCGAGGCGCGTTCAAACGCCTTGACGCAGGCAAGCAGAGCGTCGGGGTTGCGCCGCATGTCGATCGACAGGCCGCGGATGCCCCGCACCATGCTGAACATTTCCTCGATGCCGGCGTTCGGAAAGCCACACTTCATCGAGGTCAGCGCGGGTACCCCGTATTGCTCGCGCACGATTTTGGTCACGCCGAAAACATAGTTGTTGAAAGCGACCTGCTCGTCGACGGCGCGCTGGAAATCCTCCAGCTTCAGCTGCCTGAAATTCGGATACTTGCGCGGAAGCATCTTTTCCCAGGTGAATTTGTCGGTGTCCTTTGCCAGCTCCTCAAGCTCGCTGCTCTCGCACAGCGAATAGGCGTGCACGCCGAGGATCTCGCGCTCGTCATTGACATAATAGGAGGATTCGCCGATTGATTCAGGGATGCGCATGGGGTTGCGCACGCCGGTGTCGGTCAACACGTCGACCTGGTACTTATCGAGAAAGCGGGTGACGCATTCCTGCATGATATCGTAATTGTGCAGCGCCTCGCTGAAAGTATAGCCGGCGTCAATGATTTTCCACGTGACGATATTGGCAAGAAAAGGGATGCGCTCCGGCTTGCGCCATGCGGCGCAGTCGCGAAACAGCTGGATGCGGTTCTGCTTTCTTTCTTGTGGAGTCAAAGCCTATCACGTTCCTTTCTGTGTCGCCAGGGGCAACAGGATGGATGATTTGTAAATACAAGATGGCTTTGCACTTATTTATCTTAACATAAATACAGGGAATGTGCAACATGGCGGGAAATTGTCCACAGAGCGATTCAAAATTGCACAATGCATATAAAAAGTGCCGCATTCAAATGCGATCCGGGGCGAAAGGGAAGAATGATGCCTGCGCAGCTTGCACAAAAACGAAGCCCATTTGGCGGCGTATTTCCCTGCTTTTCTGGGTATTTCGCCAAAGAGTTCGTGCTTTTTTGACACGGCAAAGATTACGGTGCTAAACTTAATTCAGTAAATACAAGAGGCGAACACGGTACGGACAAAATTGTTTTATGATGAATTGGAGGAATTTATTTTATGGCAGAGATGCAGCGAAAACCCGATTGTGAAAAGCCGTTGACAACCGGTAAGTCCTGGGCTTACGGCGTGGGTACCATCTTTTCCACCATGTCCAACAGTGTCAACAACACGTTTTATTATTACTTCTTGACCAACGTGGTCGGCATGAGCCCGACCCTGATGGGTCTGACGACATCGGTTTCCCGTATTCTTATGCTGTTCTGGGCGCCGATCAAGGGCGCGATCATGCAGTCGACCTCGCACAAGGCCGGCAAATTTCGTTTCTGGCTGATCTATACGTATCCGATCGGCGCGCTCGGCATGGTCTTTACCTACTTAAAGATTACCGCGGCGCCGATTGTGCAGTTCCTGTATTACAGCATCGTCTTTATTATCGTCGGCCTGTTCGCCTCGTTCTATGAGACCGCGCATCTTTCACTTGCGCCGCTGATGGCAAAAACAGTGAAGGATCGCACCAATCTGACCGGCAACCGCGCGACCCTCGCGATGCTGGGCAGCGTGCTGTACTCCTTTATCACCGTTCCCCTTGTCGCTTTCTTCGGCGGCGAGAGCAAGGGCTATATGTGGGTCTTTGCAATCTATGGTCTCTGCGGCGTTGTCGGTTACTGGATCACCGCCTGGAGTGCAAAGGACTACGACCTCTATCCTGTTGCTGATACGGCTGACGCGGCTGCTGAAAAGGCAGAGGCGAAGAAAGAGGAGAAGAAGGACAAGATTCCGCTCTCCGAGTATGTGATCGCGCTTGTCAAGAATCCGCCGCTGATTATGCTCTTCTGTGGCGACCTGACGAAGTCCTGCTGCACGATGATCTACACCGGCGCAATCAGCTATTATTTCTCGTATGTTGTCGGCGATATGAGCGCGATGACGACTTTCCTCGTCATTTCCAACATCGGTATGCTGCTGGGCAGCTATTGCTCGAAGTTCATCGCGCCCAAGCTGGGCAAAAAGACCACAAACCTTGTGGCTTACGGCGGTTTCGCTCTGTCCATGATTCTCGCGAAATTTTTCGGCACCACCGTTATCGGCATCTCGCTGTTTGTCTGCCTTGGACGCTTCTGCTCGGGCATGAACACGACGGTCAGCCCCTCGATGTACGCGGACATCGGCGAATATTGGGAGCTCAAGCGCGGCCGCAATATGACCGCCTACCTGCTGTCTTATTTCAGTATCAACTTCTCGATTGGCCAGATTATCACAGCTTCCGTCGTTTCCGGCGCGCTGGCGAATGTCGGATTTAGCGCTGCCTCCCAGGCGACCCCGGAGCAGCTTTCGGTGATCTCAAACCTGACCACCCTTATCCCCGGCCTGATTCTCGCCGCCGGCTTTGTACTCTTCCTGTTCTACCCGCTGACCGAGAACAAGATGACCGAGATCCGCGAGCAGCTCGCGGCGAAGAAAGCCTGACCGCTTCTTTCGGAAGGTCACCCTGTTCGGGCAAGGGGAATAAACAAAAACGAGGACAGCCGTGCAGCCGCACGGCTGTCCTCTGTTCCTCCGGGAGCCACGACTCGGCCGGACGTATACCGAATGTGCCCGCAAAGACTGCCTGCGCAAGTGGGCAGGGAACGGGCAGGGGGATACAGAGACTTCCTGCCGCGCAGGGGGTGGCAAACCGCGCCGCGGGCGGCCTGCACCGCCGCGCTGTCCTTGCGCTCTGCCCGGCCGTGTGGTAGGATGAGACGAAACAGGAGCAAACGGAAAGCGGCGAAGGACGGCAAAATGAAGAAAAAATGCGGGGCTTTGAAAATTCTGAAATGGGCGGCGCTTGCAGTGCTGGCGCTCGTTGTGCTGCTCCTTCTTGTCCGGGCGGCGGGGAGGGCGATTTACGGCAGAACGCCGGACGGCGGCATAAATGAGTCGATGGTTATCGAGATAAACGGCACAGAGCAGTGGATCAATATTTATGGGCAGGACAGGGACAATCCCGTTTTGCTGTATCTGCATGGCGGCCCGGGCTCGGCGACCAGCGACATTGACTATGCGTTCACGAGAAAATGGGCGGACGTCTACACCGTGGTCACCTGGGATCAGCGCAACTGCGGCAAAAGCTACGACCCCAAACAGAATGACACCGTGCTGACGCGGCAGCTGCTGATGACCGACGGGAAGGAAGTGACGGAATTCATACTGGACTACCTTTCCAAGGACAGGATTACCGTGCTGGGTCATTCCTGGGGCTCGATTTACGGCGCCAATCTGGTGCTGGAATATCCGGAATACTACGCGTGCTTCATCGGGGCGGGGCAGCTTGTCGACTGCCTGGAAAATGAGGAGGCGTTCCGGCAGCAGGCCATCCTGTGGGCTGCGGGCGACTCGGAGACGATGCAGCTTGTGCAGCAGCTGACGCCCGGCTGCCTTACAACAGAGCATATCGGCGCAAAAAACGCCATCTTGCAAAAATATGGCTTTGATATGATGGTAAACGGCTCGGATTACAATCTGTTCACAACGGTTCTGTTTAATCCGAACTACTCCCTTGCCGATTGGATCCGCTATTTTAACCGGGACATGCGTGTCTATCTGGATTTTCTGGCGTCCGGGGAATTTGCGTCCTTCTCCCTGAAAGACAGGGTGGACTATCCGGTGCCGTTTTACAATATAAACGGCGACAGGGACTACCAGACAAACTGGCAGTTGGCACAGGCGTATTTTGAAGCGGTGAACGCGCCGTACAAGCAGATGTTTTTGATGGAACACATGACGCACGGTTTGTTGGAATCGGATTCGGAGGGCTTTTCTGCGCTTGTCCATCAAATTGCGGAAACCGAAAGAGCGAGAGAAATGTCCGCTTCTTAAAAATACGAGGGCGCGACTGCACAGCGAACCGCCGGGGCACAAAGCCCCGGCGGTTTTCCGTTCTGTTGTCTTCGCCCGCAAAGGGCGGATTCGCCGGGCTTGCAACTGTGCGCCCGGAAATTTCCGCCGGTTTTCCCATGCGCGGCTTCCCGCCGAAAACGAGGTAAAGGCTGTGCGCGGCGGGGGACTGAGCCGCTTTGGGGCGGCGAGCTCCAGACCGCAAAAGCAGACCGGCCGCCCCATCGCGGCAGAGCACGTGATACGGTTTCAACCGAAAAAAGTTATTGCAGGATAAATAAAAACAGGTCTGTAAATTCATGCAAACCTTATACTTATAAAAGTCCTCAATAGCTCAATGGCAGCGGGGAAGCGGGTTAACCGAGCTGGCGGTAGGCGCGGTGCTCGGCCTGAATCGCGCGCAGCTCGTCGGGGTTCTCGGCCAGCCGGTTGATGACCTGGGCGAGAACCCGCGCGCCGTCCCGCAGCGTTTTTTGGCCGCGCGCGCCGTGCATCTGCGCCTCGAATTCCCGGGTGTGGAAATCGCAGAAGCTGTCCGTCCCCTTGATTTCCAGGTGGAAGGTCGGCACGCTCAGGTCGACGTTGCCCGCGTCGGTCGAGCCCTCTGCCTTTGCCATCTCGCACCACGGCATCCCGAGCGCGTCAAAGGTCTCGCCGATGACCCGAATCGCGGTCGGCAGATAGCTCAGCTCCGCAAACATGCCGCTGTGGTTGGGGCAAAGCTCGCTGGTGCAGCCGGTGGCGACGCACGCGCCCTCGATGCAGCGCATCAACCGCTCGCGCAGGATGGCCATGTGCGTCACGGTCGCCGCCCGGTAATAGTAGTTGAGGGTGATTTTGTCCGGCGTCGTGTTGGGGGCTTCGCCGCCGTCGGTGATGATGCCGTGAATCTGGCAGTCGGGGGTCAGGTGCTGGCGCAGCATGTCCGACGCGTGCATGAAAAACTGTGCCGCGTTGAGCGCGTTGACGCCGCGCTCGGGCGAAGAGCTGGCGTGGGTCGCGACCCCGTGGAAGGTGATGTACAGCCCGTCGCTCGCGACGACTTTGATTTGCGGGCAGTTGATGTTGTCGATGTGCCCCATGATGGCGAACGCGTACCCATCAAACACATGCTCGCGCTGCATGACGACCTTGCCGCCCATCGACTCCTCGTCCGGCGTGCCTGCCACATCCAGCCGGAACGGGAAATCGGGCAGCGCCTCCCGCAGCGCGAGCGCCGCCAGCACCGACATCACGCCGTGAATGGAGTGCCCGCAGGCGTGGCCGACCTCGGGCAGCGCGTCGTATTCGCACAGCAGCGCCACCTTGGGCTTGTCCCGGTTGGCGGGGGTCAGATCCTCCGCAAGGAAGCTGTGCGGCATCGTGCCGCAGGGCGAGGTGACGGTGTATCCCTGCCCGCGCAGAAAATCGGTCAGCTTCTGCACGGCCATGACCTCCTGCCCGCCGATTTCGGGGTGATTGGTGATCCAGTCCGCAAGCGCCCAGCAGGCCGGGAGCAGGCGGTCGATGGCGTCGTTAACCGCTTCATTGAGTTTCATAAAAAATCCTCCCAAAATTCCGAAATATCCGGGCAAACCGGCTTTTTCTTTCGCGAACAAACAGCCGCAGACGCGCGTCGGGGACTCCGCTTTGCCGCCCGAACGCCGCCCGACAGCGGGGAAACCCACATCGCCGGCGGCCGGGGGTCGGAAACCGGGGAAATCAACCCGAAAAACCGTGTGTGCCGGCGGGCGCGGGTGTGTGTCAGAGCCCCCGGGCAGGGGGCGGACAGCCGGGAAGGCTGCACTAAGGGAACGCTTTCAAATTTGTATCACGACAGCCGCCCCGCCCGGCAACACACCGCAGCCCGCCGGCGGTGCGCGGAACCCGTGCAGAGTATTCGCTCCGACGCCTTGCCCGGCGCGCAGTGTTCAGATAATGTGGAAGCCGCCGTCCTCCAGCGCCCGCCGGATCTCCTCAATGTGCGCGTGATCCCGGGTCTCGAGCGCGATGCGCAAAAAGCAGCTGTTGATCGCCATGCCGGTGTCGCCGAGGTCGTAATCGACGCTCACGACGTTGCCGCCGTGCCCGGCGACGACCCGGCTGACCCCCTCCAGCTGGCCGGGCTTGTCGACGAGCGAGATGGTCAGCGAGGTGCTGCGCCCGCTCATCACAAGCCCGCGCGAGATCACGCGGGAGAGGATGTTGACGTCGATGTTGCCGCCGCTGACGACGGCGCAGACCCGCTTGCCCGCAACCGGGATTTTGCCGAACATAACCGCCGCAACCGAGACGGCGCCCGCCCCCTCGGCCACCAGCTTCTGCTTTTCCATCAGCGCGAGGATGGCCGCCGCAATCTCGTCGTCTGTCACGGTGACAATCCCGTCGACATATTTTTGGACGAGCTGGAAAGTCAGGTCGCCCGGATGCTTGACCGCGATGCCGTCCGCAAAGGTGGAGACGGCGGGAAGGGTGATCTGCTCGTTTTGGCGCAGGGATTCGGCCATCGAGGGCGCGCCCGCCGCCTGCACGCCGTAGACCCTGCAATCCGGCCGCAGCTGCTTGATGGCAAACGCAACCCCCGCAATCAGCCCGCCGCCGCCAACCGGCACCACAACCGCGTCGACATCGGGCAGCTGGTCGAGAATTTCCAGGCCGATGGTGCCCTGCCCGGCAATCACCTCGTCGTCGTCAAAGGGGTGGATGAGGGTGTAGCCCTCGGTCTTTTGCAGCTCGACTGCGTGGGTGTAGGCGTCGTCATACGCGCCCTCGACCAGCGCGACCTGCGCGCCGTAGGACTTGGTCGCCTCCACCTTGCTGATGGGCGCGCCGTCCGGCATGCAGATGACGCTGG
>CAZYAV010000066.1:0-8018 GCA_964645785.1 uncultured Oscillospiraceae bacterium | reverse complement strand
TGTCCCGTCTATATTCGTCTGCAATGTATTCGGCGCGCCCGGCGGCCGGTTTGGAATTCAGAAATTCGAGAAACTGTTCATACAGCCTTCTCAACTCGCGCACCGTATAGCGCCGGGTCTCGCCGCTCGCCGCCGCTTCGGCGAATTCGTCCCGAACCTCCGATTCAAGCCTGTCCGTCCGCACGCCCCTGCTCTCGCTTTGCGCGCGAAGCTCGGCTTCCAGCTGCCCCAGCTCCAACAGGCAGTGCCAGTCTGCGATGCAGCCCCGGCGGTAGGCTTGCAACTGCTCGGGGGTCGTCTCATAGACAAGCGCCGGGTCGTCAAACTGCATCCCGTCATACGGGGCGTATTGGCATCGCCGCGCCTCCCGGTCCGACTGCGCGTAGGGGTTCAAAAACGCGTTCGTCGCATAGGGCACAACCCGCCAGCTCGCTTTTGCCATGTATTTGAGCCACAGCGCCCAGTCCTCGTGCGCGCCCAGCTCCTCCCGCATACCGCCCAGCCGCTCATACAGCGTTTTGCGGAACAGCACCCCGTTGTTCGCGGTCATGCACTGCTGTGCCATCGTGAACGGGTCAACCCGCGGGAAGTTCATGAAATGCACTTCGTTTATCTCAAACGCATACGGCTCGTCCGCCGTTTTGGTGGTCAGCAGCGCGAGGCTTTGCAGAAAAACCATGTCGCAGCCAGTCGCCTCCGCCTCGGCTACTCCGACGAGAAGCTGCTCGGGATAGAGAAAGTCGTCGTCGTCCAGCATGTTCATGTACCGGCCGTTCGCCATCGAAAACCCGAGGTTTGCCGCCGCCGCCCTGCCCACGTTTTTCCCCGTGGCGTGATAGCGGATATTGAGCTGCGGAAATTCTTCCTTCACCAGCTGCTCTGCGCGCGGCTCGCCGTCCTCTATGACGATGTACTCGATATTTTTATATGCCTGGTACCGCAGGCAAGCGAGCGTTTTTCGCAGCACCTCCGGCCTGTGCCGGGTGCGGATCACCACCGAAACAAGCGGCTCCGGCTGCGGCGCGGGCGGAGCGATCCATCTCCCCCGCAGCTGCATTTTTTGGGGGTCGGGGGAAGGTATGCCACCCGGCTCGTGCCCAACGGTGCGGTACCAGATCGCCTTGAGCCAAAAGCCCGGCATCTGCGCCAGCAGCCGTTTGCGGGAGAGGCTCCCAAACGCCGAATCCTTTCTGATGGCGCGCCTGATGCGGGAAGCGGACGCTGAAAACGCCTCTTTTCCTGCATACTTTGCGTCAAACAGGACGCAGCCGAGCAGGTTGTCCTCCGCACCCGGTACGTCCGCAGCGCGGGCTTCAAGCAGGATATCCCCGGCAAAGCCAATACGGCCGCCACGGGCTTTTACAAGCTTTGTATACGCATAGGCCACCGAAGCGCCCAGGCTGATGTCCGGCCGCCCGTATTGCTTTTCGACCTTTTTCGACACTGCAAGCGCCATGCTCAGCGGATATTCACAGCCAAAGCCGCGCGGGTCAATATAGCTCATACACAGCGCAGGATAGGTTCCCAGCACCAGCACGTCCGCTTTCTCAGTCTCCAGCCGCTTTTCGATTTCAGCCGTCTGTGCCGCAGGCGGCCGATGCGCCGCGTAGATTGCCGCCTGAGTTGTCCGATACCTGCGAATTCTCATCCTCTGTCTCCGGTTAAAGCCGACTTAATCCCAGCAAGCTTCGCCGCCAGCCGGTAGCTGTTGGATGAGAGAATATTGTTTTTCTCCTCCTGCCGCTGCTTGTACAGCTCCTTCAGCGCAAAAAAGTGGAACAGCGCCTTGTCGTCCCTGCCGTCCGCAAAGTCGTCCGCCAATATTCTGCAATAGGCCGAGTGAAAAGCGCCGCCATATTGTATCGCCGCAAGGAAGCAGGGCTTCCAGGCAAGCACACAGTCCTCAATCTCTTTGCCGGTCATCTTCTCGTCGTTCAGCAGGCAGTCGGTGTAGTACTCAATGTGACCGCCCTTTTCAAAAAACGCCATGTATGTCTGCGCCTGCTCCCGCCCGAAGGATTCCATATGCCGTAGCCCGTATTCAATTGATTTGGGCAACGAACAGTAAAACCGTCTGTTATAGACATGGCTCAGGGATTCCCGCCGCACCCGATACTTGACAATGGGCTGCGGAATATGCACCATCGTCTTTACAAACGCCATGTATTGGAACAGAAACAGAATATCCTCCCACAGCTCCCCTTTGAGGGAGCGGATGCGGTTTCGCGCAATAATCTCCCGCCGGTATATCTTGCACCAGTGGTTGTTGAGATACGGCTCGATTGATTTTTCGAGCGGAAGGCAAAGCGTGCACAGACCGTATTCGGCCTGCTCCGTGTAATTCAGCAGCTGCTTTCGCTCCTCCTTCGTAAATTCCGATTTGTTCAGTAGCGCCACGTCCCCCGTGATGATGTCCGCGCCGCTGCGCTCGATTTCGTCGTACAGCGCTTTCATCGCGTCCGGGAAAAGCACATCGTCATTGTCCAGAAACATCACGTACGGCGCGCTCGCCTGCGCGAGCCCCACGTTGCGCGGCTCGGCCGGCGTGCCGGTGTTCGCCGGCGTCCTGAGCGCCTTGACGTTCGGGTACTGCGCCGCCCAGCTTTTCATCAGCGCAAAGCTGCCGTCGCTCGAACAGTCGTCCACCAGCAGCCACTCGATCTGCTCAAAGCCGATTGTCTGGTTCCTCACCGATGCAAACGCCTCGCGCAGATACGCCCCCGCGTTGTACACCGGCGTAATCAGGCTGATTTTGTAGCTGCTTTGTGTCATGTGTGTTGCTCCGTGTAAGCCGGCCAGTTTTGCTGCCGTGGTCTGACCTTGTGCAAATCGCTCTGTCGCTTTCTGTCTGGATTCTTTGTATGAACCGGAGATGGTTCCGGGTTGCTTTCCTATTTCCTCGCGTCCCTGCCCGTTCGCCGGAATCGGCGGACGAAGCGGACTCAAAATCCGGCGCGCCGCGGCGCTTCAATCCCACGCTGCTTTCGCTTCGTTTTGGGAATCGAGTGCGAAGCAGAACGGAAGCGAACATGGCAGCATTAGGAATCTCCCCCTGCGTGTCAATCCCGGAATACATGCCGTCCGCGCCAAATTGGCCGCTCCGCATCCTGCCGCAAGCGTTTACTCCGCCTGATACAGGTTGCAGACCTCCTGTGTCTCGCCGAGCGCCTTGACATGACCCTTTTCCAGCCACAGCACCCGCGTGCACAGCTTGCGAATCTGCTCGATCGAGTGGGACACCAGAATCACCGTCGTGTCTCCGCTCATCAGCTCCTGGATCCGCCTCTCGCACTTCTCCTGGAATTTGTAGTCCCCCACCGCCAGCACCTCGTCGCAGATGAGCACCTGCGGCTTGACCACCGTCGCCACCGCAAACCCCAGCCGCGCCTGCATACCGGACGAGTAGTTCTTGATCTGCATGTCGATAAATTCCCGGATGCCCGCGAATTCAATAATCTCCTCCAGCACCGAGTCCATGAATTCCCGCGAATAGCCGAGGATCGACCCGTTGAGGTAGATGTTTTCCCGCCCCGTCAGGTCGGCGTCAAAACCAGCTCCGAGCTCGATCATCGGCGACAGCGTCCCGTTGACCCTCGCCGTCCCCTCGGTCGGCTTGAGAATCCCCGAGATGATCTTGAGCATTGTGCTCTTGCCGCTCCCGTTGAGACCCACGATCCCGAATATCTCGCCCCGCTTCACCTCAAAGCTCACGTCCGACAACGCCGTGAACGACTCAAAATGCAGCTTGCCCTTGAGCAGCCGAACCACGTATTCCTTGATGCTGTCCACCTTTTCGCTCGACATGTTGAACCGCATCGTCACATTCTGCACCTGCACCGCGATATCATCCATCTAAAAGCTTCCTCCTCAGATGTGCAGAATGAACTTGTCCTGCTTGGATTTGAAGAACAGCAGCCCCAGCACCAGCGCGCCGATTCCCCACCCAAAGCAGACGAGGTTGTCCCGCAGAGTCGGCAGCGTGTTGTAGATGACCACGTTCCGGAAATACATCACGTAGGTCGTCAGCGGGTTGAGCATGACCACGTCGTAGATGAAGCTGCCCTCCAGCAGCTCCGGCGAATAGAACAGCGGGGTCAGGTAGGTCAAAATGGTCGTGAGCACGCCGTACAGGTGGGCGATATCGCGGAAAAACACGTCGCAGACCGCCAGCAGCAGCCCGATTCCCGTCGAAAACAGCAGCAGACCGACAATCGGAACCGGCGCCAGCAGCATCGTCCAGCTTGCCGGCAGCCGAAAGACCAGGCAAATGACCACGACGGCCGCAAGCGAGAATAGCAGGTTGACAAACGCGAACAGCACCTTTTCCAGCGGGAAGATGTATTTCGGGATGTATACCTTTTTCACGAGCATCGACGAGCCGACCACCGAGCTGAGCGCCCCGTTGGTCGCCTCGGTGAAAAAGCCGAACAGGGTCTGCCCGCAGATGAGGTACAGCGGAAAATACGCGATGCTGTTCTTAAAAATCGTCGAGAACACCGCGCTCATCACCAGCATCATGAGAATCGGGTTGAGCAGGCTCCACAGAATGCCCAGCACCGACCGCCGGTACTTCACCTTTAAATCCCTGCTCACCAAATTTGCAAGCAGGTATTTGTACCGCAGAAAGGTTGTGATTGTTCCGTTGTGTATCATTTTGGGTTCCCTTTTCTGGGGTGTTTCTTCCGCCGGGCAGGCGCCCCGGTTCTACGCGACGGGCGGGTGTGGACGGGCGATGCAAGAACGGTATGCGTGAGCCGGCGCATCCATTGTCTGCTTGTTACACATCCCAGCCGACTGCGGCCTGCTCGCTCTCGAGCAGCCGCAGATGGGACTGCTTGATAAACACGTTGATGTTGCCGGCAATCTCGGTCTGGGTACTTTTGTACAGCTTTTTGAGCCCCTGCGGCGTGCCCTTTTCGGGGTCGACGCCCGCGTCGCTGCACAGGCTGCGGATCATCGCCGTCACAACCACCCGGCTGATCGGCTGTTTGTTGTCCCGGGTGCGGAAAACGGCGCCGCTCTCGATCCCCTTGCCTGCGGCGTACTCCAGCAGCTCGGCGCTCAGGCTGGCCGAGATATCCCGCGTTGTCGTGTAGTTTTTGGATTTGACCGGTATCTTGCCCGACCGCGCCGCCTCCACCGTCACAAGCGGCAGATCCTGCAGCTTCATCCCGGTCGTCGCAAACAGCTTGACCAGCAGATAGGGCAACATCTTGCCCTGCGCTTTTGCGGTTTGAAGCATCCGGATATACTCCGGGCGCGTCAGCTCTTTCGCCGGATCCTTCCTGGTTTTCTGCGGCCTTGCAAACCTCGAGCACTCCACACCCTCGTGTTTGAAAAACACCGAGACAACGCTGAGATACAGCTGAATGGTGGACAGGGCATATCCGGACTCTTTGAGATAATCGTTGTATGCCGCCACGCTCTCCTCGGGGGTCATGCTGTCCGCAACAATGCCGCAGAACCGCTGCAGGCTCTGCGAATACAGCTCAAGCGTGCCCCTGGATTTCCCCTGTGTGCTCGCGTCGCTCAAGAATTTTTCTATTGATTCCTGTGTTATCCGCATATCCCCAACCTCACAGTCAATCAACACGCCTTGGAACGACGGAATAATCCTTCCGTCATTTTTCACGTTCATCTAACAGGTATTATTAAAACACAGAATGCACAAAAAAGCAACCTTGGCCGAAAAAATGTTTCTGCCTTTGTATTTTATCCGATTTATCAAAAGAGTTTAAAGTTAAAAATCCTTGCGCCTGCAAAGATATCGAGAAAAAGGGCAATTTTGACCATATAAAGGAAGCCTCTGCCGGAGGCTTCCTTTTGTTTTACGACGGAAGGATTATTCCGTCATTTTTGTTTATTTACACAACAAGCCCCAGCCGGTCGAGCCGTTGCAGATGCTCCCGGCCGCTTGTGGCGATGTATATTCTCGTCGTATTGATGCTGCTGTAGCCAAGTACGTCCGCCAGCTTTGCGATGTCCTTATCCACGCTGTAAAACGCCGCCGCGAACAGCTTGCGAAGATTGTGCGGGAACACCTTGCTCGGCTGCACCCGCGCCGCGGCGCAAAGCGCCTTCATCTCCGCCCACACGTTGCCGCGGTTCACCGCCCGGCCGCTTCGGGTGACGAAGATCATTCCGCGCAGGATGCCGGCTCTTTTAATGTAATCCAGCAGCGCCGCGCGCAGCTTTTTCGGAATCAGCACAACGCGGTTTTTATTCTTGCAGGCCACCACGACCCTGCCCGTCCGTGCCGCCTCCACCGTAAAAAACGCAGCTCCGAGATGCGGATACCCGTCCCAGCGATCGTCTGCAAAATCATATAAAGCCGCCGCTTGTCCTGCCGCTTCGCGGTCTCAAGCAGGCGCATATATTCCTGCTTTGTCAGCTCGCGCTCCTGCGGGCGGTAGATCTGCCGCTGCATCTTAAGCTGCCGAACACAGCACTCGGGTCGGCCGGTATACCGCAGATAGCAGTTGACCCCCGCAATCACCGCGTTGACGCTCGCCACGGCGTAACCGCTCTGCTGCAGCTGCTGCTTGTACGCGATGACCGTTTCCTTGGTGAACTTGCAGCGGCAGTCTGCCTTTGCCTCTTCCGCAGGAGCGTCCGCCGCGGCGTTCGTGGGGGGGGTTCGGCTTTTTGTAGAACAACCGTGACCATGCGCCTCTGATACATCGCTTTGCAGGCTCTCCGCAAAGGTCAAAAAGTCTCTCACCGCTCTCGCATACTTTTCCGCCGTTGCCGCGCTGCGCTCGCGCTCATATAAATACAATTTAAAATTGCCTAACCCTTTATCGCTTACCGGCATGTTCTTTTCTCCTGTTCCCTGTTGTGAAGCGTGTCCGCCCCTTACATTATATATAAGCCATCAACGGAATCGCTTTATAGGATTTTCATCTCCGGCCGCCCGGGATGAACGCGCACGGCTTTTGCCGGCTTCGCAGTCGGCCTGCCGACATGGGGTGCACGCTGCACCATACTTTTCGCGGGACAAACCGGAACGCCCAGTCTCCCGTTTGTGGGCAAAGAAAAAGGCCGGGATGAGAAATAACTCATCCCGGTCTCGCAATTGTTTTTAACTTCTGTTTTTGGATTGGCGGTTGAAAACTGCCTGTTTTTGGGGGGCGGCCGTGAATACCGGCAGGGCGCAAGTCCCGCCTGCCCATAAAAACGCCCGTTTTGTATCTGCGGCGCGTGAAGCTTTTTTACGATCCCTAAGACACTGTAAAGCCCCTAAAGCAGTGATTTTACAGGCTGTTCGTCATTTTTTGTCATGCGTACATGCCATAACGCAACACCCATCATCAAACCACAAGGCCAAAACGCAAACTGGCATAGCTTGCCGCCGAGCAGGGCGAAACCGCTCGGCTTGCAAAGATCGTCGAGGCCGTCCGCGCGGCGGCGGGAAACAGGCACAGTGAGCGTATAAAAGCGCCGGGACAACAATCCCGGCGCTTTTTTATTGGGCGAAATTCGTGTTGCATTTTGTGCTGCATAATTGGCAAATCAACCGTTTTTATCTAATATTGTGCTCTGAAAAACGCAAATCAAATCCGACACCTGACACCCAATAAACGCCCTGTATATGGGCATCCACACAAAAAGCACCGGTATTCTGGCTTCCCAACCGGTGCAATGGAAGCGGCTGGGAAAATAGATGCAGGGCAAAGCGCCGTGTTGCCTCTCTTTGCAAAAAAGATTGCGGCGCGCAGATCCGTTTGCTGGTTCAGCGGCCATCCGCTGCCGCGTCTGTTCCGCGGGGAAAAGTCGCCCGCCCTCTTTCGCGGGCATCTAAGGGGGTGACAGGCGGTTTGCAGAGCAACGGCGACGCAAATCGCCGCCGGGGGGAGGTAATCCCCCCGGCGGAAAATTGCACCCGTCTGGCACCGCAAAAAGTTGGTAGCGACAGCGCAGGCGTCGGGAGCACGCTTGCAAGCGGGCAGCCGCAGCCGAGCGGGACTTTTTGCGGAAAGGAGGAGCAAGGGAGCGGAGCGGATGACATTTTTGCAAAA
>CAZYAV010000065.1:0-8203 GCA_964645785.1 uncultured Oscillospiraceae bacterium | reverse complement strand
ACGGCGGCGGCAACAACTCGGCGTTTGCCACCCGCGTGCTGACCTCCTCGGGCACGGACACCTTCGCCGCCATCAGCGCGGCGCTCGGCTCGCTCAAGGGGCCGCGGCACGGCGGCGCGAACATCAAGGTGATGCAGATGCTCGACTGCATCAAGGAGGGGGTGCGGGATTACAACGACGACGACGAGATCCGCGCCTTCCTCAAAAAGATCCTGAACAAGGAGGCGGGGGACGGCGCCGGCCTCATCTACGGCATCGGCCACCCGGTCTACACCAAAAGCGACCCCCGCGCGACCATTCTGCGCCGCAACGCGCGCGCGCAGGCGGAGGACAGCGGCCTCGGAGACGATTACAAGCTGCTCAACGCGGTGGAGCGGCTCGCGCCCAAGCTGGTTGAAGAGGTGCGCGGGGTCAAAAACTCCTGCGCGAACGTCGACCTGTATTCCGGGCTTGTGTTCAAGTCGATGAACATCCCGGTGGATCTGTACACCCCGCTTTTTGCGGTTTCGCGGATGGCGGGCTGGTGCGCCCACCTGATGGAGGAGCGGCTGTTCGGCAACCGCATCATCCGCCCGGCCTACAAATATCTTGGGGTGACACGGGACTATGTCCCGATTGGGGAGCGCGGATGAACCCGCGCGCCGCGCGGCGCTTCGCCGTGATTCCCGCGCTGCTGCTGGTTGCGCGGATTGAGGAGATTGCGGCCAACACCGAGCTGCCGTCCGGCTTTTCCCGCCAGCCGCGCACGGTCTATCACCTGCTGCTTGCCGCGCTTGTTCTGGCGGGCTGGCTGCTGCTTGCCCGGCAGCTGCGCGGCTGGATGCCCGCGGTGTCCGACACGCTGCGCCCGGGCGGGGCGTGCTTTGTGCTGTGCGCGTCGGCGGGCGCGGTGGCGGCTTACGGCGGCGTGATGAAGCTTGCGGAGGTGATCCGCCGCCACCCGTTTCACCACTTTTTTATGAACCGGGCGCAGCTCGCCGCGCTCGGGTTCGAGAGCGGCTGGTTCCGGCTCACCTTCGTGTGGGCACTGTTCAGCTTTGCCGCCGCGGCGTGGTATCTTGCGGCCGCGGTTTCGGTTCTGCGCACCGGAACCCTGCGCACCGGCCGCCTGGCGGCGCTTGCGCCGATGGTCTGGTATCTGCTGCGCGCGGTTTCGATGCATTTTGACGCGCCCATCAACATCCACAACAGCGTGGCGGTCAGCTCGATGCTGTCCCTGCTGGCGCTGGGTTGGGTCTGGTACACGCTTGCGCGGTATTTCAGCCTGCCCGAGCGCGCGGGTCTGCTGCGCAAAACGGCCGCCCGGTCTTATCTTGCGCTGTGCGCGTCGGTGGGGCTTGCGCTGCCCGGCCTGGCGCTTCAGGTTTCGTGCGGCGCGTATGCGGATGCCGTGCTGCTTGTGGCGGACGCGCTTGCGGCAGCGGCGGCCGCCCAGCTGGCCGGGCGGATGATTCAGACTGCGACAAAGGAGGCCGAGAATGTTCAACAGGAAATGGATTAAACTGGCGTTTGTGCTGCTGATTGTCGGCGCCATGCTGATGAGCTCTGTGCTGCCCCTGCTTCTCTACGCGCTGCGCTGAGAACCCCGGGGGCAGTTTTTGCTTTTTGGCCGTTTGCCGCACGATGCGGCCGGCCTGGCTGCGGTTTACAGCCGGTTCCCCCAGTACAGACCGGCAGAAAATAAAAAACCACATCAGACAAGGAGAAAAGAAGTATGTCCAACATCTGGCATGACATCAGCCCGTCCCGCATCAACCCGGACGATTTTATCGCCGTCATCGAGATTGAAAAGGGGTCAAAAAACAAGTACGAGCTGGACAAGGAGACCGGCCACATCATCCTCGACCGCATCCTCTACACCTCAACGCACTATCCCGCCAACTACGGCCTGATCCCCCGCACCTATGCGGACGACAACGACCCGCTCGACGTGCTGGTGCTGTGCAGCGAGGTCATCCACCCGCTGAGCCTTGTGCGCTGCTACCCCATCGGGGTGATGGCGATGATGGATCAGGGCAAGCTGGATGAGAAGATTATCGCCATCCCCTTCAACGACCCGACCTACAACATGTATAAGGATATCGAGGAGCTGCCGCCGCACATCTTCGACGAAATGCGGCACTTCTTCACCGTTTACAAAAACCTTGAGGGCAAGGAGACGGTCGTCGACGAGGTGAAAAACGCGGCCGCTGCCCGCGAGGTTATCGCCAAATGCTGCGAAAGCTACATAGAGAAATTTTGCCGCTGATTGAGCGGCGCAGCCGACGCCGGGATTCCGGCCAATAAACAAGGCACAGGGGCGCGGTGCGCGCCCCTGTGCCTTTTGGGAATGGGAGGCAATGAAAGAGATGGGAGACGAGAACGGCCTTTTGGAAACCAAAGCGGCGGAAGAGCCGGCCGCGTGCGAGCCTGTACCCGGCGCAGTGGCGGGTGCCTCCGACTTTTCCGTCCTCCCACCCCCGGCATAAAAAGCCCCCTGTCCGCCATGCGGACAGGGGGCTTTTAAAAACTCAAGTCTGGCGCTTGTGCGCTCGCTCAGCGCGGGAACTTGATCTGCGCCTGCGCCGCCGCAAGGCGGGCAATCGGCACCCGGAACGGGGAGCAGGAGACATACGCAAGGCCGGTTCTGTGGCAGAACTCGACCGACGAGGGGTCGCCGCCGTGCTCGCCGCAAATGCCCAGCTTGATGTCGGGGCGGGTCTTGCGGCCGAGCTTGCAGGCCATGTCGACCAGCTTGCCGACGCCGTCCTGATCCAGCTTGGCGAACGGGTCGGATTCGTAGATCTTCTGGTTGTAGTAATCGCCGAGGAACTTGCCCGCATCGTCGCGCGAGAAGCCGAAGGTCATCTGGGTGAGGTCGTTGGTGCCGAAGCTGAAGAACTCGGCCTCCTTCGCAATCTCGTCGGCGGTGACCGCCGCGCGCGGTATCTCAATCATGGTGCCGACCATATACTTCATCTCGACGCCGGCCTCTTTGATGAGGGCGTCGGCGGTCGTGGTCACGATGTTCTTGACGAACTTGAGCTCCTTGACCTCGCCCACCAGCGGGATCATGATTTCGGGCACAATGTCATAGCCCTTGCGCGCCTTGACCGCGAGCGCCGCCTTGATGACGGCGGTCGTCTGCATCTCTGCGATTTCGGGGAAGGAGACGGCCAGACGGCAGCCGCGGTGACCCATCATCGGGTTGAACTCGTGCAGCTCGGAGATTTTGGCGTTGATTGCGTCGACGCTCAGCCCCATTTCCTTGGACAGCTCGGCGATGTCGTCCGGGTCGGTCGGCAGGAACTCGTGGAGGGGCGGGTCAAGGAAGCGGATGGTGACCGAGCGGCCCTCCATCGCCTCATAGATACCCTCAAAATCGCTCTGCTGCATCGGCAGCAGCTTGGCCAGCGCCTTGCGGCGCGCGTCGACGTTGTCCGCAAGGATCATCTCGCGCATCGCCTTGATGCGGTCGGCCTCAAAGAACATGTGCTCGGTGCGGCAAAGGCCGACCCCCTCGGCGCCGAACTTGACCGCCTGCGCCGCGTCGTGCGGGGTGTCCGCGTTGGTGCGCACATGCAGCGCGCGAACCTCGTCCGCCCAGCCCATAAAGCGGCCGAAATCGCCGGTAATCGACGCGTCCACGGTGGGAATCGCCTGCAGATAGATGTTGCCGGTGCTGCCGTCCAGGGAGATAAAGTCGCCGCCCTTGACCGTCTTGCCGTTGAGGGTGAAGGTCTTGGCCGCCTCGTCGATGTGGATGTCGCCGCAGCCGGAGACGCAGCAGGTGCCCATGCCGCGCGCGACAACCGCCGCGTGGGAGGTCATGCCGCCGCGGACGGTGAGGATACCCTCCGAAACATGCATCCCCTCGATGTCCTCCGGGCTGGTCTCCAGCCGGACAAGCACGACCTTTTTGCCCGCGTTGGCCATCTCGGTGGCCTCGGCGGCCGAGAACGCAACCTGGCCGCACGCGGCGCCCGGCGAGGCAGGCAGCGCCGTGGCGTCCGGGGTCGCCGCCTTGAGCGCGGCCGCGTCAAACTGTGGGTGCAGCAACGCGTCCAGCTGCTTCGGGTCAACCATAAGCAGCGCCTCGTTCTTGTCGATCATGCCCTCGTCGACCAGGTCGCACGCGACCTTGAGCGCGGCCGCGGCCGTGCGCTTGCCGTTGCGGGTTTGCAGCATGTAGAGCTTGCCCTTTTCGATGGTGAACTCCATATCCTGCATGTCTTTATAATGCTTTTCCAGCTTGTCCGCAATCTCGACAAACTGCTTGTAAACCGCGGGGTTGGTCTCCTTGAGGTGGCTGATGGGGGAGGGGGTGCGCACGCCGGCCACAACGTCCTCGCCCTGCGCGTTCATGAGGAACTCGCCGAACAGATCCTTTTTGCCGGTTGCCGGGTCGCGGGTGAACGCGACGCCCGTGCCGCTGTCGTCGCCCATGTTGCCGAACACCATCGACTGGACGTTGACCGCCGTGCCCCAGGAGGAGGGGATGTCGTTCATGCGGCGGTAGAACACGGCGCGCTCGTTGTCCCAGGAGCGGAACACGGCCTTGACCGCGCCCATAAGCTGCTCCTTCGGATCCTGCGGGAAATCCCGGCCGATCTCGGATTTATAGAATTCCTTGAACTTGACGACCATCTCCTTGAGATCGTCGGCGTTCAGCTCGGTGTCCATCTTGACGCCGCGCGCTTCTTTCATCTCGTCGATGATGACCTCGAACCGCTTTTTGGAGAGCTCCATGACGACGTCGGAATACATCTGGATAAACCGGCGGTAGCTGTCATAGGCAAACCGCTCGTTGTTGGTCAGCGCCTTGACGCCCTCGACGACCTGGTCGTTGATGCCGAGGTTGAGGATGGTGTCCATCATGCCGGGCATGGACGCGCGCGCGCCCGAACGCACCGAGACAAGCAGGGGGTTGTTGACGTCGCCGAAGGTCTTGCCGGTAATCTCCTCCATCTTGGCGAGATACTCGTAGATTTCGGCCTCGATTTCGGGGGCGATGGTTTTGCCGTCCTCATAATAGCGGGTGCAGGCCTCGGTCGTGATGGTGAAGCCCTGCGGCACCGGCATCCCGAGATTGGTCATCTCGGCGAGGTTCGCGCCTTTTCCGCCGAGCAGCTCGCGCATTTTGCCGTTGCCCTCGGAGAAAAGGTAGACATACTTGTGACCCATTTGTGTGTCCTCCTCTTTGTTAAAAAACATATAAATTGTTCCTGCGCTTAAACATTATACCAGAACGCGGGCGCAATGTCACTATCCGGCCGCGGTTTTTGCCGGCATTTGCGAGGTTTTTCGTAATATACTAAAAACAGGGCGGGCAAATCCGGCTTTCCTTGTTTTATTTGCGCGATTTGCGCAAAGCCCTTGCAAACGGGCGGAAAAGTTGCGATAATACAATTGAATTATGATATTGTGGGAAACAAGGGCGCATCCGCCCCGCTTCCCCAACCACTTTGAGAGGTACATGCATGTCAAACTGTGCGGATTCCACAAGCTGTGTGATTCTTGCGGCCGGCGAGGGGAAACGGATGCACGCAAAGCAGTCCAAGGTGCTGTGCGAGGTGTCCGGCAAGCCGATGCTGCGCTGGGTAATTGACGCGGCGCGTGCCGCGGGGATCAAAACCATCTGCGTCGTCGCAAGCGGGGAGGATGTGAAAAGCGCGGCCGACGGCTGCGAAATACGGGAGCAGAAAGAGCGTCTCGGGACGGGACACGCGGTCATGTGCGCCAGGGATTTTCTGGCGGAGCATCCGGACGGCGACACCCTTGTCCTGTGTGGGGACGCTCCTTTTATCGACCGGGAGACCATCGCCGCCGCCCACGCGGTGCACGCGCAGGCGCACAGCGCCGTCACGGTCATCAGCGCCGTGGTGGACGACCCGAAAAGCTACGGCCGGATTATCCGCAAGGGGGACGCGCTGAGCGGCATCATCGAGGCGGCCGACTGCGACGATTCCCAGGCAAAGATCCGGGAAATCAACTCGGGCGCCTACTGGTTCCGGACCGACGCGCTGCTCCAGGCGCTTTCGGGGCTGAAGAACGACAACGCGCAGGGGGAATATTACCTGACCGACGCGGTCGCGCTGCTGCTGGCCGCCGGGGAGCGGGCGAGCTGCTACACGGCATCGTCGAGCGACGTCGTGCTGGGGGCAAACCGCCCGGCCGACCTGCTGGAGCTCAACGAGCTGGCCAACCGCCGCGCCATCGAGCGGCACCTTGCGAACGGCGTCCACTTCATCGCCCGCGACGGGATTGTCATCGGGCCGGATGTCGAGATTGCGCCGGGCGCCATCATCCTGCCGGGCTGTATGCTGTACGGCAGCACCAAGGTCGGCGCCGGCGCGAAGATCGGGCCGAATTCCCTGCTCAGCAACCTGACGGTGGGGGAAAATACCGTCTTTAACGCCTCGCAGGGGTACGACAGCGTCATCGGCGCAAACGCGAAAATCGGGCCGTTTGTCCACATCCGGCCGGACAGCGTCATCGACGACAGGGTCAAAATCGGGGACTATGTCGAGGTCAAGAATTCCCACATCGGGGAGGGCACGAGCCTCGCGCACCTCACCTATATCGGGGACAGCGAGGTCGGCAAGCACTGCAACTTCGGCTGCGGCGTGGTGGTTGTCAACTATGACGGCGAGGTCAAGAACCGCACGACGGTCGGCGACTTTGCGTTCATCGGCTGCAACACCAACCTCGTTGCGCCGGTCCAAGTCGGGGACGGCGCCTACACCGCCGCCGGCACAACGGTGACCAAGGACGTGCCGGCCGGGGCGCTCGCGGTCGGCCGCGCGCGGCAGACGGTCATCGAGGGCTGGGCGGCCAAAAAGCTGCAAAAGTACATCGCGAAAAAGTCAAAATAAACCCTTTCGCCGCCAGGCCGGTTCAGAAAGAGGGCGCCGGCAACGCGGCGAAGCCGGACAGGGTGCAACCAAACCGAAGTTCAATTCAGAGGGAGTAGAAACATGAATCTGCACGGCAGGGATATCAAAATCTTTACCGCCAATTCCAACCCAAAGCTTGCGAAAGAGATGTGTGAGTATCTCGGCCTGCCGCTGGGCAAGAGCGATGTCGGCCTGTTCAGCGACGGGGAAATCTCCGTTTCGGTGCATGAATCGGTGCGCGGCAGCGACGTGTTTGTCGTGCAGTCGACGGCGTCTCCGGTCAATCGCCATCTGATGGAGCTGCTGATTATGATCGACGCGTTCAAGCGCGCGTCGGCCGGGCGCATCACCGCCGTTGTGCCCTATTTCGGTTATGCGCGGCAGGACCGCAAGGCCAAGGGGCGCGACCCGATCTCCTCCAAGCTGGTGGCCGATATGATTACGACCGCCGGGGCGGATCGCATCCTGACGATGGATCTGCACGCGCCGCAGATTCAGGGCTTTTTCAACATCCCCGTCGACCATCTGATCGGAATGCCGATTCTCGCGCCCTATTTTGAGACGAAATTCGCCGGCAAAAAGGACAGCCTCGTCGTCATGTCCCCCGACATCGGCTCAATCAACCGCGCGCGCACCTTTGCCCAGCGGCTGGACGTGCCCATCGCGATTGTGGACAAGCGCCGCCAGAAGGCGAACGAGTGCGAGGTGATGAACATCATCGGGGATGTCGCCAACAAGGACATCATCATTTACGACGACATGGTCGACACGGCGGGGACGCTGTGCAACGCCGCGCGCGCGATTAAGGAAAAGGGCGCGCGCTCCATCTGCGCCTGCGCGACCCACGCGGTGCTCTCCGGCCCCGCCATCGAGCGGATTACCGACAGCCCGATTGAGGAGCTGGTGATGATCGACACGATTGCCCTGCCCGCCGAAAAGCGGATTGACAAAATAAAGATTTTGTCCTGCGCGCCGATGTTTGCCGAGGCCATCGCCCGCATCTATTCGGACAAGCCGATCTCCCCGCTGGTCAGCTGACGCCGGACAGGCAACAGACAAAGACCCGCGCGGAACAAAACTGTTCCGCGCGGGCTTTTTGTGCGCTGCCGGGTGGGGCGGTCACCGCCGACGGGATTGCGAAGGAGGCCGAGTTCTTCAGCTTCGGTGCCAACGACCTCACCCAGATGACCTTCGGCTTCTCGCGCGGCGACGCGGGCAAGTTCCCCGGCGATTCCTACAACCAGAAGATCTACGAGTCCGACCCGTTCGCCAGGCTGGATCAGGACGGCGTCGGCAAGCTGGTCGACATGGCCTGCAAGCTCGGCCGC
>CAZYAV010000064.1:0-8440 GCA_964645785.1 uncultured Oscillospiraceae bacterium | reverse complement strand
CGGGACACGTCGATTTCGGCTATGAGGTGTCCCGCTCGCTCGCCGCCTGCGAGGGGGCGATCCTGATTGTGGACGCGACCCAGGGGGTGGAGGCGCAGACCCTCGCGAACGCCTACCTCGCCGTCGACCACAACCTGGAAATCCTGCCCGTGCTCAACAAGATCGACCTGCCCTCCGCCGAGCCGGACCGCGTCGCGCAGGAGGTCGAGGACGAAATCGGCATCCCCGCGCTGGACGCGCCGCGCATCAGCGCCAAGCTGGGCACCGGCATCGACGAGGTGCTTGAGCGGGTCGTCACCGACATCCCCGCGCCGAGCGGGGATCCGGACGCGCCGCTCAAGGCGCTGATTTTCGACAGCGCCTACGACAGCTACAAGGGGGTCGTCATCTATGTGCGGGTGATGGACGGCACCCTGCGCGCGGGCGACACCATCCGGCTGATGCAGACCGGCGCGGAGTATCTGACCGTTGAGGTCGGGCGGATGCGGCCGAGCAGCCTGGAGCCGGCCGACTGCCTGCGCGCGGGCGAGGTGGGGTATATCACCGCCAGCATCAAAAATGTCCGCGAGACCCGGGTCGGGGACACGGTGACCAACGCGCAGCGCCCGGCGGACGCGCCGCTGCCCGGCTACCGCAAGGCCGTGCCGATGGTGTTCTGCGGCATCTATCCGGCGGACGGCGCGCGGTACGGCGACCTGCGCGACGCGCTGGACAAGCTGATGCTCAACGACGCCTCCCTCTCGTTCGAGCCGGAGACCTCCGCCGCGCTCGGCTTCGGGTTCCGCTGCGGCTTTCTCGGGCTGCTGCACCTCGAGATCATCATCGAGCGGCTGGAGCGGGAATTCGACCTCGACCTCATCACGACCGCGCCGAGCGTCGTGTACAAAATAACCAAAACGGACGGCGAGGTGCTGTATATCGACAACCCCACCAACTACCCCGACCCGAGCGTCATCGCCTCGGCCGCGGAGCCGTTTGTCACCGCCCACATCTACACCCCTGCCGAATACGTCGGCTCGATCATGGAGCTCTGCCAGGAGCGCCGCGGGGTGTTTATCGACATGAAGTATCTCGACACCGAGCGGGTCGACATGCATTACGAGCTGCCGCTCGGCGAGATTGTGTACGACTTTTTCGACGCGCTCAAAAGCCGCACCAAGGGCTACGCGA
Source organism: uncultured Oscillospiraceae bacterium (assembly GCA_964645785.1). Classification (GTDB taxonomy): domain Bacteria; phylum Bacillota; class Clostridia; order Oscillospirales; family Ruminococcaceae; genus CALWZE01. The sequence continues at coordinate 7,270 of CAZYAV010000064.1, read as the reverse complement.
GCTACGATTACGAGGTGAAAGACTTTGTCGAATCCAAGCTGGTGCGGCTGGATATCCTGCTGAACGGGGAGACGGTGGACGCCCTCTCCTTCATCGTCCACGCCGACAAGGCCTATGCCCGGGGGCGCAAAATCTGCGAGAAGCTGCTCGAGCACATCCCGCGCCAGCTGTTCGAGGTACCGATTCAGGCCGCCATCGGCGGAAAAATCATCGCGCGCGAGACGGTGCGCGCCCTGCGCAAGGACGTGCTGGCGAAATGCTACGGCGGCGACATCACCCGCAAAAAGAAGCTGCTGGAAAAGCAGAAGGAGGGCAAAAAGCGGATGCGGCAGCTGGGCTCGGTCGAGGTGCCGAGCGAGGCGTTCACCGCGGTGCTCAAGCTGGATTGACACGCGCGCGGGCGCGCGGGCATAGGATACAGGGGCGGCCGGCTGCCGCCGGAAAGGAACGCTGCGCATGAGCAGAAACACAACCGTGGTGCGGGAGGAAAAGCGGGCGACCATCCTGCCCGAGCCCCGCGGGATTATCGACTATGTCCGGGAGGAGTGGCGGGATTTTGCGGCGCTGCCCTTTTCGCCGGTGGACAGCCTGGTGCTGTCCCAGGCGGCGTATATGCATCTCGGCTGCGCCGTGCCGGGGCTGGACGCGGACGCGCCGGGGGTGCGGCTGGCCGGGCTTTACCGCGCCGAGCTGTTCGACGGGCTGCTGGGCGGCATCCGGGCGCCCGAACAGAACCGGGCGCTGCTGTTCGCGCTCTGCGCAAGCCCGCGCTTCCGGGACATCCGCGCCAACTGGTTTGCGAAATCCACCGACCCGGCGCTGGAGCAGCAGTTCTGCGCCGTGACCTTCCTGCTGCCGGACGGCCGGGCGTACCTCGCTTTCCGTGGAACGGACGCGACGGTGATCGGCTGGAAAGAGGATCTGAACATGGCGTTCATGAACCGGGTGCCCTCCCAGGCCGCGGCGCAGGCCTACCTCGCCGCCGTCGCCGCGCGGACGCCGGGCGGCCTGATGACCGGCGGCCACTCCAAGGGCGGGAACCTCGCGGTCTATTCGGCGGCGTTCGCGCCCCCCGCCGTGCAGGACAGAATCCGGTGCGTCTACAGCCACGACGGGCCGGGCTTCCGCGAGGAGGTGTTTGCAAGCGCGCCGTTCCGCCGCATCGCGCCCAAAATCAACAAAACCCTGCCCCAGTCCTCGCTGGTGGGGATGCTGCTGGAAAACGACGACGCCTACGACGTGGTCAAAAGCGACCGCGCGGGGCTGATGCAGCACGACCCCTTTTCCTGGCAGGTGGCGGGGAGCGCCTTTGCGTATACCGAAAAAATCACGGCCGGCGCGACCTACAGGAACCGCACCATTCACGAATGGCTCGCGATGCAGAGCGACGAAAACCTGCGGCTGCTGGTGGACACCGTTTTCAACGTCGTCTCGGCCGCGGACGCGGAAAAGGTCGGGGAGCTGCCGGCGGCCGCCATGCGGGAGATCGGCAAGGTGTACGAGGCGGTGCGGGCGATTGACGAGGACGCGGCAAAGTGCATCTTTGCGCTGCTGTGGCAGCTGGTGGAGGTCTGGTTCAAAACCGTGCTGGGCGCCGAGACCGGTGTGGGGAGCATGGAGGAGGCGTTCGCGCTGCTGAGCGCCCGGCTGCATAGACCAAAGGAGGAGAATCCGGATGAAGCAGGTGCAGATCACGGTGATGCGGATGGCGCGCTGCCCCGAGCTGATTGAGCGGTATGAAAACCCGACCGAGCACCCGTGCGGGCTGCGGCTCGGCCAGGTTTTTGTCGCGAACGGCTGGCAGAAGCCGGCGGGGCTGTGCGACAGCGCGTGGGAAAGCCTCTCCCCGTTCGTGATGGCGCTCGCCCTTTTTACGGCGGCTGGATGAAGAACCCCAAAAGCGCCATGGTCTCCTGCAACGACGGGTTCCGGCCGGTCAGCTTCCTACTGGAGGCGCTGGAGACGGACGCGACGTGACGCGCGCGACAGGATACAGAACCGAAAGAGCGGAACGCCGGACGGCGCTCCGCTCTATTTCTTTTTGTAATATAAAATCCTGACGGCCGGGGCGGCAAGCCGGATACAACCGCGCCCGCAGACAGCGCGCCGGTGCGCCGCGGGCAATCCGCCCCGCCCGGGAAAACCGGGCATCGGGAAGCGGGGAAACCGCGGAAAAGCCGGGCGCGGCGGAGAAAAGCGGCGGAATTCGCAGGGGCGGGGCAGGGAGAAGCCGGCGCGGCGACACAGGGGCTGCCGGCGAACGGTACACGGCGGCGCACAGAAAAATTGCCGGCAGTGCCCACCCGGCCTGCCGCCCGGGACGCGCCGGAAAAGCCGGGCGCGGCTCACAGAATTTCGCAGAGAATCGCGTTGGAGACCAGCATCCCGCGGCGGGTCAGGCGCAGCACGCCGCCCTCCTGCCGGCAGAGCCCGGCGCGCGCGAACCGGGTCAGCTTCTGCTGCGCCTGCGGGCCGAACGAGAAGCCGAACCGGCTGCGCGCCTGCGCGAGGTCGAGCCCGGCTGTGGTGCGCAGGGACAGCATGGCGAAATCCGCCCCGGCCAGCTCGGCTTCCGGGGTGAGCGGCGCGCAGAATTCGGCCGGCGTAGCCTGCGCGCCTTGCGCGGCCGGGAATTGCGCAAGGTATGCGGAAATATCCCGCGGGAAGCTGTACAGCCGGCCGTCCACGCTGCTGTGTGCCGCCGCGCCAAGCCCGAAATACGGCTCGCACCGCCAGTATTTGAGATTGTGCCGGCTCTCGTACCCGGCGCCCCGCGCAAAGTTGGAGATTTCATACTGCGCAAACCCGTGGCGCTCGAGCAGCGCGCAGGCAAACTCGTACAGCCCGGCCTGCGCGTCGTCGTCGGGCAGCCCCGCCGGCGGGTGCGCGCCGAAGGGGGTTCCGGGCATCAGCTTGAGCAGATAGGCGGACAGGTGGGTCAGCGGCAGCGCGCACAGGTCGAGCAGGGTCGCGCGCAGGGTGTCCGCATCCTCCCCCGGCAGGGCGAGCATCACGTCGGCGCTCAGGTTTTCAAAGCCGTGCGCGGCCGCCAGCCGAACGGTCTCGAGCGCGGCGTCCCGGTTGTGCAGCCGGCCGATTCGGCGCAGGGTGGCGTCGTCGGTGCTCTGCACCCCGATGGACAGCCGGTTGACCCCGGCCGCCCGCAGTGCGTCGAGGGAGGCGGGCGTGCAGGTGGCGGGGTTCATCTCCAGGGTGATCTCGCAGTCCGGCGTGACGGTGCAGGCCGCCGCCGCGCCGTCCAGGATCCGGGCGACCTGCGCGGGGTCAAGCAGGCTCGGCGTCCCGCCGCCAAAATAGATTGAATCGACCGTTGCGCGCGGCAGGGTGCGCAGCTGCGCGCAGAGCGCGTCGGTGTACTGCGCCGCCAGCTCCCGCCGGTAGCCCACCGAGTAAAAGTCGCAGTAGGGGCATTTGCGGGCGCAGAACGGGATGTGGATGTAGATTCCGGCGTTTGACATTTTTGGTTTATTCCTCTGCCTTATCGGGCGGATGCGGCGGCGCAGCGGGGGATCGGCGGCGGAAAAAGGAAGCCGCCCCGCCGCATCCGCAAGACCGGCGCAAGGCCGGCCGGCCGTTCTGCGGCTGTCCGCATGCCGCGCCGCCAATCCCGGCGCAGCGGGGGGGGAGAGAGAAATCCGCCCCGCGCGCATAACACGGCTTCTATTATCAAACAAATAAAAGCGGAAGTCAACGCGCGCCGCCGCGGCGCGGGGCAGGGCGGGGTCGGCAAGACCCCACAGGCGTTGTCCCGGCGTACAAATGCACAACCCGTCTGCCGGTGCGCAGAGATTCTGCGCACCCCAATCCGGCCGCCCGACCGCGGGGGGGGGAAGCAGCAGAGAATCGCTTTCTGCCTGTGCGTCTCACAAAGGCGTGGGCACAATTTGCCGCCGGGCAGAGAGACAGGGGCAAGCCGCCGTGTTTTATAAAAAATCCGAACGAAGAGAAGCAAACCACTGCAAAGCACGGTTTTTATTCATTTTTGGAATTTTTAATATAACGCGGAGCCGCTGCATCCCGCGGCGGATATGGAAAACCCGGCCTTTCCCGCCGCGCGGCTGCGCAGCCGCGGAAAAAACCGCCGGGTGCATGCCCCGGGTACAGCCGGGTTGCCTGCAACCTTTGGCGCAGCCCGGCCGCCGGGGCAAAGAGATTCCGTGCGTCCCAATCCGGAAGCCCGGCCACAGCGGGGAAAACCGACAAAAACCGTTTCCCCGCCCCGTGCCCTGCCCCGGCAAAAGCGCCGCCCGTTTTCCTGCGTGCAGCGGCCGCGCCGACGCGCGCGGCTTTGTAAAGAACCGGCGAAAAATTTTCGGCGCGGAGTGTTGACAATCCCGGAAAATCGTGTATTATAATAATAGTTAGCACTCATAGAGTTAGAGTGCTAAAACAAAACCGGCAAGAGGAAGGGCGGGACGCACAGATGGATATCAGCCGCAGAAAGCGTTTGATTCTCTCCAAAATCGTCGCGCTGTATACCGATTCGGGCGACCCGGTCGGCTCCAAGATCCTCAACCAGTTCCTGGAGGGGGTCTCGGTTTCCACCGCGACGCTGCGCAACGAAATGGCCGAGCTGACCAGTTTGGGCTTTCTCGAGCAGCCGCATACCTCCTCCGGCCGGGTGCCGACGGTGGAGGGCTTCCGCTATTATGTCGAGAACCTGCTGCAAAGCAGCCCGCTGAGCGCGCAGGAGCAGGCGGCGATTAACAGGACGGTCGACGGGATGGATTCCGACCCCGACCGCGCGGCGGACGAGGCGGCGCGCGCCCTTGCGCGGATGACCGGCCTTGCCGCCATCACCACCACCCCCCGCGGCGGCAATGTGCAGCTGACCCATTATGAGGTATTCAAGACCGGCAAATACAACATCGCGATTGTCGGCGTCTCCAGCGTCGGCGGGGTCAAGACCCGGGTCTGCCGGGTCGCGCGGGAGCTGGACGCCGCGCTGCTGGAAAAGCTGGAGGCGATTTTGAACCGGCGGTTCGTCTTTGTCTCGCCCGAGGATCTTTCCGACAGGCTCGTGCGGGACGCCTCGGCCGAGCTGGGGGCGGACGCGCGGGTCTGCGCGCCGGTGCTGGCCGCGGTCATCGCGCTGGTGAAGAGCGCGGCGGAGGTGCGGGTGTACGCGGAGGGGCAGGAGCGGCTGCTCGATTACCCGGAGTTTGACGCCCACATCAAAGAGCTGCTCGGCCTGTTTTCGGACGCCGAGAACATGCGCGGCTATCTGACCCCCGACGAGCCGCTCAAGGTCTTTGTCGGGGACGAGCAGGGGGCGTTCGGCATGGATTCGCTGGGGGTCGTCATGGGGCGCTACCGCGCGGCGGGCGGCCGGTACGGCGCGCTGGCGGTTGCAGGGCCGGTGCGGATGGATTACGGGTTTATCATCCCGCGCGTGAGCTATTTCCGCGACAGGATGAGCGCGGCGCTGACCAACCCCGGCGCATAAGGAAAGGTGAATAAAATGGACGAAGAAAAAGAGATTCTCAGCGGGAGCGGGACGACAGACGAGGCGGCCGGGGCGGCCGCGCCCGAGCAGCCGGCCAGCCAGCCCGAGCAGCCGGCAGACCGGCCGCAGGAGCAGGCGCAGCAGCCGGAGGCCGAGCCGCAGCCGGATAAAAAGAAAAAGAAAGTGGATAAAGAGCGGGATAAGCTGCGCGAGGCGGCCGAAAAGCTGGAAGCGGAGCTGGCGGCGGCAAAGGAGCGGCTGCTGCGCACGGCGGCGGAGTTCGACAATTACCGCAAGCGCACCGAGCGGGAAAAGGCCGCAAGCGTGGGGGTCGGCACGGCGAACGCGGTGGAAAAGCTGCTGCCGGTGCTGGATACCCTCGAGCTCGCCGCCCAGGCGGAGACCGCAGATGAGCAGTACAAAAAGGGGGTCACGATGACCCTGACCATGTTCCGGGACGCGCTCGCCTCCCTCGGCGTCGAGCAGATCGAGGATGTCGGCGCGATGTTCGACCCCAATCTGCACTGCGCCGTCGCGCGGGAGCAGAGCGAGGAGGCCGAGAGCGGCGCCATCGTCAAGGTGATGCGCCGGGGCTATAAAATGGGCGACAGGGTCATTCGCCCGTCCATGGTGTCGGTGGCGGAGTAACCGCCGCACCGCAAAGGAAAAAAGCGCGGCGCGCCGGTCGGCGCCGGTTCGCGTTTAAAGCCCGCGGCGGGGAACAGACCCGCGCCGCGGCCGCGGCCGCTCGAAAGGGGCGGGGCGATAGAGAGAGCGGAGCCGCAGCGGCTCCGGCTGATTCGGTAAACACAACCCAAAGGAGATAGATGAATATGGCAAAGATTATCGGCATAGACCTTGGAACAACCAATTCTTGTGTGGCGGTCATGGAGGGCGGCGAGCCCGTCGTCATCGCCAACGCCGAGGGCGCGCGCACAACCCCGTCGGTTGTCGCGTTCTCCAAAACGGGGGAGCGGATGGTCGGCTCGACGGCCAAGCGCCAGGCGATCACCAACCCCGAGCGCACCATCAGCTCGATCAAGCGGGAGATGGGCAGCGACCACAAGGTCAATATCGACGGCAAAAACTTCACCCCGCAGGAGATTTCCGCGATGATTCTGCAAAAGCTCAAGGGGGACGCGGAGGCGTATCTCGGCGAGAAGGTGACCGAAGCGGTCATCACCGTGCCGGCCTATTTTAACGACGCGCAGCGCCAGGCGACCAAGGACGCCGGCACCATCGCGGGGCTGGATGTCAAGCGGATTATCAACGAGCCGACCGCGGCCGCGCTCGCCTATGGCGCGGACAAGGAGCAGGAGCAGAAGATCATGGTCTACGACCTGGGCGGCGGCACCTTCGATGTTTCCATCATCGAGATGGGCGACGGCGTGCAGGAGGTGCTTGCGACGGCGGGCAACAACCGCCTGGGCGGCGACGACTTCGACCAGCGGGTGATCGACTATCTCGCGGACGAGTTCAAAAAGGAAAACGGCGTTGACCTGCGCGCCGACAAAATGGCGCTGCAGCGGCTGAAGGAGGCGGCGGAGAAGGCGAAGATCGAGCTTTCCGGCGTCACCAGCACCCAGATTAACCTGCCGTATATCACGGCGGACGCGACAGGGCCCAAGCACCTCGACACCACGCTGACCCGCGCGAAATTCGACGAGCTGACCGCCGACCTCGTGGAAAAGACGATGGGACCCTGCCGGCAGGCGCTCTCGGACGCGAACCTGCAGCCCGGCCAGCTTGACAAGGTGCTGCTGGTCGGCGGCTCCTCCCGCATCATCGCGGTGCAGGACGCGG
>CAZYAV010000063.1:0-8490 GCA_964645785.1 uncultured Oscillospiraceae bacterium | reverse complement strand
GGCGGGTCTCGCCGACCGAGTAGCTCGGGAAGTTGTAGTGGTGCATATACCGCTTTTCGGTCTCGCCGTCGATGCCGTCCAGCAGCTGCGCGTCGCCCTGCATACCGAGGGTCGCGACGGTCAGGCACTGGGTCTGGCCGCGGGTGAACAGGCCGCTGCCGTGCACGCGAGGCAGCACGTCCACCTCCGCCGCAAGCGGCCGCATCTCGTTGATGCCGCGCCCGTCAACCCGCTTGTTGTCGTCCAGCAGCCAGCGGCGCACGACGTATTTTTGCAGCTTGTACAGGCACTCGTCCAGCTTGGCCTCCTCTTCGGGGTACTGCTCGTCCAGCGCGGCGTGAACCTCGTCGTAAATGGGCTTGAGCGCCGCGTCGCGCACCGTCTTGTCGTCGGTGTCCATCGCCGCGCGCACCTTGTCAATCGCCATTTTTTCGACCGCCTCGTACATCTCGTGCGGCACTTCCTGGGACTCGAAGGGGATCTTCTCCTTGCCGATGGCCTGCTGGATGGAGAGGATGAACGAGACCACCTTTTTGTTAGCCTCGTCGGCGATTTTGATGGCCTTGAGCATGGTGGCGTTGTCCACCTCGTTCGCGCCCGCCTCGATCATGACGACCTTTTTGGCCGAGCTCGCGACGGTCAGGCTGAGGTCGGAGACCTTGCGCTGCGTGGCGGTTGGGTTGACGACAATCTCGCCGTCCACCAGGCCGACGCTCACCCCCGAAATGGGGCCGTTCCAGGGAATATCCGAAATGGTCACCGCAATGGACGCGCCAATCATACCCGCAATCTCGGGCAGGCAGTCGGGGTCGACTGACATGACGGTCATGACAATCGAGACGTCGTTGCGCATGTCCTTCGGGAAAAGCGGGCGCATGGGGCGGTCGACCACACGGGAGGTCAGGATGGCCTTTTCGGACGGACGACCCTCGCGGCGCAGGAAGCTGCCCGGAATTTTGCCGACCGAATACAGCTTTTCCTCAAAATCCACCGACAGCGGGAAAAAGTCGATGCCGTCGCGGGGCTTCGCGCTCATGGTGGCGGTGCACAGCACAACCGTTTCGCCGTACCGCACAAGGCAGGCGCCGTTGGCCAGGCCGCACATTTTGCCGGTCTCGACCTTGAGGGGGCGGCCGGCAAGCTCTGTTTCAAACACACGGTAATTGTCAAACATACAGCAAAAGAAACCTCCAAACTTTTTTGATGAACAGGCCGTTTGGAGTTCAGCAACTAATTCAGCCTTTTTTGCGGCCGCAAAGCGAAAAAAGCTCAATTCATCGCTAAAATCCAAACCGCCCGTTTACGGCCGAAGCCGTGGCGGGAATGCATTGAAAGGCAGACGGCCGAAGCCGCCTGCCTTCCGATTTAGTGGTTATTTGCGCAGGCCGAGCTTCGCAATCAGGGCGCGGTACCGCTCGATATCCTTCTTTTGCAGATAAGCGAGCAGGTTCCGGCGCTGGCCGACCATTTTCAGCAGGCCGCGGCGGGAGTGATGGTCGTGCGGGTGCGCGGCCAGATGCTCGTTGAGGTGGTTGATGCGGTTGGTGAGAATCGCAACCTGCACCTCGGGCGAGCCGGTGTCGGTCTCGTGCACACGCGCACTTTCGATGACTTCCTTTTTGTCCTTGAGCATGATTCTGTTCACCTTTCTTTATTTCATTCGCCCGAATCACAGCGGCGGGTGCGGCAGGTGTTCCTGAACGGGCATGAGGCACTTGCCCGGCGCCGAGAATCGGGTAAACACGCACAATGCGTGCGCGTAAATTAGTATACCACATTGCGCGGAGAATTTGCAACTGTTTCTTATGCAAAAACAGGGAGGGCTGCATTCCGGCTCCGTTGTGCAGCACGCTGTGCCCGGCGCCGAATCCGCCCGCATTCTGCCGAAACAACAGGCGGACACAGGCGGGAAGGGCAGAGGACTGGCTTGTCCTCATTTTGCCGTGCAGCCCGGGATGACCCATTCGGGGAAAACAGCACGGCGGTTTGGCCGGTAAACCGGAATTTATTAAGTTCTGTGAATATACATTCTTGTCATATCAGGCTCACCATCGCCTTGCACCTTACAAAGAAAATCCCACCCGTAACGCTCATAAAAAGATGTGTGGTCTGTTATGAGGTATAAAGTATCAATTCCTTTATTTTTCATATCAGCGCAAGCATAATTTAACAAAGCACCGGCTACACCATTATTGCGTTTATCTGTTTCAGTATAAACAGCGCATACATTTGGAGTAAGGTCTTTTCTATCGTGAAAATCATTTTCAATAACGCCTAAACCGCCAATAATCCTATTGTTCTCTATTGCCATATACCATTGAGGAACACAATTCTTTTGTGCAAGGCAATCCTCCATACTTTCCATATATGCTTGTAAAGGAATATTCCATTTTTGATGAAACCACTGTGCAGCTTGTTCTTTTATTTCAGGCTTATCTATAAGTCGTATTATTTGATAATCCATTTAATGTTTTCTCCTCATACAAATTCCGATTTATTTGTCCTCACAGCAAAAATGCAAAACCGCATTGCCTGCCAAAAGAGCATACGTAATCCAGGCTGCGTTTTTAAATGCTGCGAAGAACCGATCAAATGTCCACGCGCCGTCTCCAAAAATACCAAGCACAGCATGAAGAAAGCTATGTGCCGCTAAGCCATCATGAATGCCGGGTGCCGTATTGAAAAGAACATTCAGCCCTAAATCAACTGTACAGAAAAGCGAAATCAAAAACAGAATAACCGCTATTCTTCTGATCGTCTTCAGCTGCTTCATACAGTACCTCCATGGAACACCGCTTTGTCGCGGGGGTCAGCATAACACAATAAAGATGTGCCCCAAGGGCAGCGCCGCTCAGCCTTGCGCCGGCGCAGCGCCGTCCGCGGCAGCCATTTGGCGAACCGTGTCGATATCCCGCTCGACCTGGGCGCGCAGCGCGTCCACGCTTGCGAATTTCATCTCGTCCCGCAAAAAGGAGAGCAGCTCCACCTCGACGGTTCTGCCGTACAGATCGCCGGCAAAGCCGATGATGTGGGTCTCAAGCATGACGCAGCCGTCGCTGTGCACGCTCGGGCGCACCCCGATATTGCTGATGCCGTCGTAGACCGCGCCGTCCAGCCGGACGGCGGCGCGGTAAACGCCGAACCGCGGCGGCAGCAGGGTCTGCGGGAACTGTTGGTTGATGGTGGGGAAGCCGAGCCGCCGCGCGAGCTTCTTGTCCGCGCAGACCGGCAGGGCAAAGCTGTACGGGTGGCCGAGCAGTGCCCGCGCCCGCTCGATTTCGCCGCGCCGGACGTACCCCTTGATGCGGGAGGTGGAGACCGGCTCGCCGTCCGCCTCCACCGCCGGCACAACCACCGTTTCAAACCCGATTTCCCGCCCGAGCGCCCGCAGCGTCCCGATATCCCCGGCGCGCTCACAGCCAAACCGGAAATCCGCGCCGCAGCAGACCGCCGCCGCGTTCAGCCCCTGCGCGCCGAGCGCCGTCTGCGCAAACTGCACGGGGGTGAGGGCGGAAATTTCGCCGAAATCGAGCTGCACCAGCAGGGAAAGCCCGCAGGCCGCCATCCGCGCGGCGCGGTGCGCGTAGGTATCCAGGTCGCCCTGCCCCTTTGCGGCGGCGCGGCGGCGGTGCATGTCAAAGGTGAGCGCGGCGGGCAGGGCGCCCCGCTCTTGCGCGAGGCCGCAGGCCGTGTCCAGCACCGCGCGGTGCCCGAGATGCACCCCGTCGAAATATCCGAGCGCGACAACCGTCCGGCCGCGCTGCGGCTGAATATGGCTGAGAATATCCATAAGCTTGCTCCGCGTTGCCCGGTCAGCCGGGCTGTTGTTCAAACCAGAACTGCTTGATCTTTTTGAAGCCGCCGTCCTGCGCCTCCCCGAGGCCGAGAAAGACGCCCGCGCGGTAAACCCGCACCCGCTCCCCCGGGTGCACGGCTTCCGGCAGCCGCTCCGGCGCAAGCCGCACGCCGTTGAGGAACAGCCGCGCGAGCGGCTCGTCCAGCGTGAGGGCGCGGTGCGCGGCAAAGGCTGCGTCCACCGGCAGCAGCAGGGATTCCGCCCGCCCCGCGGCCGCCGCGGCCTCGATCTCCTCAAGCGGGTGCGCCTGCGCAAGGGTGAAGCCCGCGCTCATGGTGCGGCGCAGCCCGGCCAGGGTGGCAAGGCAACCGCAGCGCGCGGCGATGTCCTCGGCGAGGGTGCGGATATAGGTGCCCCTGGAGCACTCGACCTCCAGCATAAAGCGCTCCGGCAGGCCGTCCGCGCGCGCCGGTTCGCCCGCCGCCGGGCTGACGCCGATAGAATAAATCTCGATTGGCCGCGCTTTGCGCGCAACCGTCTGCCCGGCGCGCGCAAGCTCGTACAGCCGCCTGCCCTGCACCCGCACGGCGGAGACCATCGGGGGAATCTGCTCCCCCGCGCCGAGAAATTCGCGCGCCGCCGCCTGTAACGCCGGCAGCGGCACGCGGCGGTCATCCTGCGCAACCGGGCTGCCCGTGCAGTCGCCCGAATCGGTTTTGACGCCCAGCCGCACCTGCGCGATGTACCGCTTGCGCCCGTTGGGCAGCAGGTCGGCCGCCTTGGTAGCCGTGCCCACAAAAACCGGCAGGACGCCGGTCGCCATCGGGTCGAGGGTGCCGCCGTGGCCGAGCCGCCGCTCCTGCAAAACCCCGCGCAGCTTGGCAATCAGGTCAAACGAGGTAAACCCGGCGGGCTTGTCCGCGATGAGAATCCCGTTCAACGGTTCATCTCCGCTTCGGCGGTCTGCACGATGGCCGTTTTGATATCGTCGGGCGCGCCGCTGCACTCAAACCCGGCGGCGAATTTGTGGCCGCCCCCGCCGAACAGCGCGCAGATTTTGGCCGAATCAAGGCTGACCGACCGCAGCGAGACCTTGAAATTGCCGTTCTTCAGCTCCCGCAGGGTGACGCCCAGCTCGACCCCCTCAATCTGGCGGGCAATCGGGGTGATGCCCTCAATGTCGCCCGGGGTGCAGCCGGAACGCTCCAGCATCTGCCGGGTGACGGTGACAATCGCGATTTTGCCGCCCGCGGCGAATTCGATGCCCGCGATTGCCAGCTGCTCCAGCAGCAGCCGCCCGCGGGACTTGGTCTCGAACAGCAGGCGGTTTAGGGTTGTATAATCCGCGCCCAGCTCGATCAGCCGTGCGGCGAGCCGGTGGGCGCCGGGGGTGGTGTTGGCGTATTTAAAGCAGCCGGTATCGGTGGCAAGGCCGGTGTAGACGCAGTTTGCGATATACGGGTCGGCCGCAACGCCGAGCGCGTCGATTACCTGCATGACCAGCTCGCAGCAGCTGGACATGCCCGGCTCGCACAGGGTGAGGGCGGCGAACCCCTCGTTTGTGCCGTGGTGGTCGAGCGCGAGCTCCACCCGGCCGCCGTACAGCGCGGCGACCCGCTGCCCCATCAGCTTGACCGTGGCCGTGTCGACCGAGACGACCCGCTGCGGCTCAAACGGCTCGGCCGCGCGCGCATACGGCTCGGTCATATAGGCGTATTTTTCGGGGAAGGGCTCCTCGTTGACGACCATGGCGCGGATGCCGAGCGCGCGCAGCGCCGCCCAAAGCGCGAACCCCGAGCCGAGCGTGTCGCCGTCCGGGTTGCGGTGGGTCAGGATGGCGACGTCCCGCATCTCGCGCAGCCGCGCGGCGGCCTGCGCCGCCGTATGTTGTTCATTCATGTTTGAATCCCTCGATGATCGTGTTAATCCGGTTATAGTAATCGACCGAATCGTCCGGGATAAACTGCAATTCGGGGATCTTGCGGATGCGCAGCCGCCGGGAAAGCTCGGTTTTGATATACCCCTGCGCCCTGGCCAGCACCGCACAGGCCGCCCTGGCCTCCTCAAAGCCGCCCAGCGACGCGATATACACCTTGGCATAGGAGAGGTCGCTGGTGACCTCGGCGCGCATGACCGAGAGATACTGGTTGACCCGGGCGTCCTTCATGCCCGAAAGAATCGCGCTGATCTCCCGCTTGAAATCCTTGTTCAGGCGCTCCATTCTGTGCGCGGGCATGGTTATTCCCCCTTCTCCCCGGCGGCCAGGCTGCCCTGGATTTCGTCCAGAATTCCCTGGATCATCGCCCACTCCTCGGGGGAATCAATCGGCTCCACCGCGCCGCCGTCCTCGGTGTAGCGGGCGGCAAACACCCGCTCCACCCCGTTTTCGTCCACGCTGTGGTCGGTGTAGGCCATATAGCTGTGGCCGGTGGCCTCGCTTTCAAAGGTGAACAACAGCTCAAACCCGCCGCTGTTCTGCTGCTCGGACGCGCCGCGCGCGCCGTCGGTTTTCTCCATATTCATGCTCCTGTCCGGAGGTCACAGAACGGCGTCCATGACCTCCTCGATTCTGTCGTATTCCTCGTCGGTCTCGACGGGGACAAGCTCCATCTCCTCGGCGCCGTCCAGCATGACCGACGCGCAGATGTCGTCCTCCGTCTCGCTGTTGAGCACCTGATAGACGAGATACCGCCGCCCGGTGGGCTTGTAGAGGAAGGAGAACAGCGCCTCGCACTCCAGCTCGTTGCCCTCCTCGTCCTGCATGGTGAGGTTCAGGGTGTTTTCCTCGTCGTAAACGGTCACGTCGCACTGATCAATAATTGCCATATTGTTTTTTCCTCGCCGCCGGGAACGCTGCCCGGCCATCCTGTTTTTATACCCATAAAACGGAACGCCGCCCCGTACGCAAGCCGGGGCGGCAGCTGCTTTGCCCGCACGGCCAGCGCGGGTCAGGGCTGCGGTTCGGCGCCGCCGTACAGCTCGCGGTCGATGACCGCCCACTCCTCGTCGGTGCGGACGGGGTCGAGCGCGAGCCCCTCGGGCTGCTCGGTGTAGGCCGCCGCGAAATAGCGCAGCCTGCCCGCCTTGTCCACGCCGCCGTCGGTGTAGACAAGGTAGCGCTTGCCGGTCTGCGCGCAGGCAAACGCGTGCAGAACCTCGCACTCGGTCTCGTTGCCCGCGCCGTCCAGCCCGCGGAATTTCATGCCCTCTAATTCCATCGCATTTTGCTCCCACCCGCGGCCGCGGGGCAGGGCGAATCCCCAAACGCGCCCCGCGCGCAAAGGGTCGGCCGCCGCGCCATGCCGGAAAAGCCGGAACACGCCCCCGAGCCCCGCCGGGGCTGTGCCCCGGCTCAGTCGCGGTATTCCTCGATTGTATACGCCTCGAACACGTCGCCCTCTTTGACGTCGTTGAACTTCTCCAGCGTGATGCCGCACTCGTACCCGGCGGCGACCTCCTTGACGTCGTCCTTGAACCGGCGCAGGGAGGCGATTTTGTCGTCGTTGATGACGATGCCGTCCCGCACGACCCGGATGAGGCTGGAGCGGTCGACCTTGCCGCTTTGCACATAGCAGCCCGATACGGTGCCGACCGAGCTGATCTTGAGCACCTGGCGAACCTCGACCCTGCCCAGGTCGACCTCGCGGGTCTTGGGCGCAAGCATTCCCTTCATCGCGGCCTTGACATCGTCGATGGCGTCGTAGATGACCCGGTACATATGCATATCCACCCCGGCCTGCGCGGCCTGGTCTGCCGCCGCCGGGTCGGGACGGACATTGAAGCCGATGACAATCGCGCCGGACGCCTCGGCGAGCATGATGTCGCTTGAGCTGACCCCGCCGACCGCCGCGTGGATGACCCGCACCCGCACCTCGTCGTTGGAAATCTGCTCGAGGCTGGACTTGATCGCTTCCGCGGAGCCCTGCACGTCCGCCTTGACGATAATCGGCAGCTCCTTGACCTCGCCCTCCGCAATCTGGCTGAACAGGTTGTCTAGGGTGACCTTTTTGTAGGACTTGAACTGCTCCTCCTTCTCCTCGGTGCGGCGGCGCACGACCAGCTCGCGCGCGAGCTTCTCATCCTCAACGGCGTTGAATACGTCGCCCGCCGAGGGCACGTCGTCCAGCCCGGTGATCTCCACCGGGACACTCGGGCCGGCGGTTTCCAGCTCGTTGCCGTGCTCGTCGGACATGACCCGCACCCGGCCGACCGAGGTGCCGGCGATGATGACGTCGCCCTGCTTGAGGGTGCCGTTCTGGATGAGAACGGTCGCGACCGGGCCGCGGCCCTTGTCCAGCTTGGCCTCGATGACCGTGCCCTTCGCCATCCGGTTGGGGTTGGCCTTCAGCTCCTTGACCTCCGCGACCAGCTGCAGATTCTCCAGCAGCTCGGGGATGCCCATGCCCGTCTTGGCCGAGACCGGCACGCAGATCACGTCGCCGCCCCACGCCTCGGGGACAAGCTCGTACTCGGTCAGCTCCTGCATGACCCGCTCGGCGTTGGCGGCCGGCTTATCCATCTTGTTGATTGCGACGATAATCGAGACGCCTGCCGCCTTGGCGTGGTTGATTGCCTCGACGGTCTGCGGCTTGATGCCGTCGTCCCCCGCGACGACGAGGATGGCGATATCGGTAATCATCGCGCCGCGCGCGCGCATGGCGGTGAACGCCTCGTGGCCCGGAGTGTCGAGGAAG
>CAZYAV010000062.1:0-8540 GCA_964645785.1 uncultured Oscillospiraceae bacterium | reverse complement strand
ACTACAACTTCCCGAGCTACTCGGTCGGCGAGACCCGCCCGAGCCGCGGACCCGGCCGCCGCGAAATCGGCCACGGCGCGCTCGCCGAGCGCGCGCTCGTCCCGGTTCTCCCCTCGGTGGAGGAATTCCCCTACACGATGCGGCTCGTTTCCGAGATTCTCAGCTCCAACGGCTCGACCTCGCAGGCCTCCATCTGCGGCTCGACCCTCGCGCTGATGGCGGCGGGCGTGCCGATTAAGGCGCCGGTTGCCGGCATCTCCTGCGGCCTGATTACCGAGGGCGACCGCTGGATGACCATGGTCGATATCCAGGGCGTCGAGGACTTCTTCGGCGACATGGACTTCAAGGTCGCGGGCACCCACAAGGGCATCACCGCGATTCAGATGGATCTGAAAATCGACGGCCTGACCTATGAAATCATCGAAGAGGCGCTGGACAAGACCTACAGCGCGCGCAAATATATCCTCGACGAGATTATCCTCAAGGCAATCCCCGCGCCGCGCCCCGAGCTGTCCAAGTACGCGCCCAAGATGAGCTCGATTCAGATTGACCCGTCCAAGATCGGCGACGTGATTGGCAAGGGCGGCAAGACCATCCAGCAGCTGTGCGCGGAGTGCGACGTCAAAATCGACGTCGAGGAGGACGGCCGCGTCTTTGTCGCGGGCACCGACACCGACAACGTCAAGCGCGCCATCGGGATTATCGAGACCATTGTCGAGACCCCCGAAATCGGCTCGATGTATTACGGCAAGGTCACCAAGCTGCTGCCGATTGGCGCCAAGGTCGAAATCGCGCCGGGCAAGGAGGGCTTTGTCCACATCAGCCAGCTGGAGGAGCGTCGCGTCGAGAAGGTCGAGGACGTCCTCTCTATCGGCGACGTGATTCCGGTCAAGGTCATCAAGATCGGCGACCGCGGCATCGACCTCTCCCGCAAGGAGGCCGTCGCCACCCTCAAGGCCGCGCAGGCCGCCAAAAACTGAGCGCACGCCGCCGGCCGAACCGGCCGCGCCGGGTTTTCCGGTGCGCCGCTCTTCGCCCCGCGGCAACCGAATCCACAGGATTTTATGCCAGCCGCCTGTTTCCGCGTCTGTCTCTGGCAGGCGCGGGCGGGCGGCTGGTTTTTTCGGCCGCGCCGCGGGGGCGGTGGACGGCTTTCGGCGGGCGGCCGCTCTGCCCGGACGACCGCCGAACGGCTCAAACACACATCCGGATTTTGGAGGAAGATTATGGCAAAAACTGCGATTATCACGGGCGGATCGCGCGGAATCGGCGCGGCCTGCGCGCGGGCGCTCGCCGGAGCGGGATATGCCGTTGTCGTCGGCTGCTGCGCCCGCCTTGCAGACGCGCAGCGCGTCTGTGCCGAAATCGCGCAGGCCGGGGGGGAGGCCGTGCCTTTTTGCGCCGACGTCGCGGACACGGCGCAGGCCGATTCTCTCGCCCGGTTCACCCTTGCGCAGTACGGCCGGATTGACCTGCTTGTGAACGGCGCGGGCGTCTCCCTGTTCTCCCTCGCGCAGGAGACCACCGACGCGGATTGGCGGCGGGTCTTTGCCGTCAATGTCGACGGCGTTTTTCACATGTGCCGCGCCGTGTTGCCGGATATGCTGCGGCGGCAGAGCGGCTGCGTCATCAACATCGGGTCGATGTGGGGGGAGGTCGGCGCCGCCTGCGAAAGCGCCTATTCCGCCTCCAAGGCCGCCGTCATCGGCTATACAAAGGCGCTCGCCAAGGAGCTGGGGGCGAGCGGCGTGCGGGTCAACTGCGTCTCCCCCGGCCTGATTGACACCGAGATGAACGCCGCGCTCTCGGACGCCGACAAGGCGGCCGTTGTGCAGGAAACGCCTTTGCAGCGCATCGGCACGCCGGAGGATGTCGCGCGGCTCGTCCGGTTCTTGGCGGAGGATCGCTTCATGACCGGGCAGGTGCTGGGAATCAACGGCGGGCTGGTCATCTGACCCGCTCACCGGCCGCGTTCTTCCCGCCCCGCGCAGGCGACCGCCGGAAGGCCGCGGCTGCTCTCCTTCAGCGGGCAGAGCCTGCGTTTTTGCGCCGCGCGCAGCTGCCCTGCATTTCGCCCGCACGGCAGGCGTCGAGTTTGCGCCGCCACAACAAAGCCCCGGAACCGGCGGTTCCGGGGCTTTTTGCCGCAATGTGCTTCTTTTGCTGTGCAAAACCCGCGCGCCGGCTGCGCAGCGATAAACAAGCCGGCCGCCCTGCCGCTCACACCGCGCTTCGGCGCAGCCGCGCGCCCGTGTTCCCTCTGCACAGGTGCAGCCTGCGCTTGCGCGCCGTGTCCGGACGGCGCAGCTGCATGACAAACACCGCGGCGCCGCTGAAAAGCAGCATGGCGTAAAAGCTGATGCCGCGGGAAACCAGCATCGCCGGCACGATGGTCGCCTCGGAGAAAAACACGGCGAACAGCCGCACAAAGCCGCTCTCGCTCGCGCCGACCGCGCCGGGCAGCGGCAGGAAGGACACCGCCACATACAGCACCGCCTGCAGCGCAAGCAGGTCGATCAGCGAACCGCCGGACAGGCCGAACGCCTTGTAGACAAAAAACGGGATGCTGTATTGCGCGGTCATCTGCAAAAAGGTGTACAGCAGCACCCGCAGGAACATGGAGGGGTGCGCGCGCAGGAAGCCGGAGCATTTGGCGTATTCGTCGATCTGCTGCGCGACATAGGCGCGGGTGTGCTGCTCGTTCTTAACCACCCGCAGCCGAACCAGCAGGCTGACCACCCCGTTTGCCAGCTTTTTGGCAAACCCGGCCGAAAACAGTGCAAAGGAAATGGCCAGCAGCACGGTCAGGTTCATCAGGATCCCGAACACCAGCAGCGCGGTGAAGCCCTGCAATTTGTCGTTGATAATCCGAAAGCGCAGAATGTACATGCCCAGCCCGTAAACCAGCAGGGTCGTCTGATAGGCTATGTTGGCAACCAGCATCGAGATGGTCACAAAGGAAAGGTGCAGATTGTCCCGGCACATATAAAATATCTGCATCGGCTGCCCGCCGGTGGACGACGGGGTGATCGCGCTGAAAAAGAAGCCGGTCAGCGCGTAATCTATCCTGCGGCGCAGCCGCAGCGGCCGGCCGAACATCCGGAACGGCTCCCCCAGCGCAAGTCCCTGGAAGACGATGCTCAGCAGCATCACCACAACCGCCGCGGCAATGTAGACCGGGTTGAGCCCCCGCAGGGCTGCGAGGATGTCCAGCAGGGAATTGTCCTTAAAAATCACATAAAAGGTAACTGCCATCAGCGCGAGCAAGAATAAATTGCTCCACAGATGGCTCTTTTTTCGCTTTTCTGTCTGCATAAACGCCCTCTTTCCACGTCCGATCTGCGGGCTTTCGGACATCTGCATTATACAACGCGCAAGCGGCCGAAATCACTTCACCCGAACGGCCGCGCTCCAATCCGGGCGGCTGATTTTACAGCGGCTTTTTTCTAATGCGCCCCGGCCGGCTCTCGGCCTGCGGCTCCCGCCATGCGGGGAAATATTGTTATTTTATTCTATATTTATAAAGTTTATCCGGCAAAATTGCAAAGTAAACGCGCGGCTTTGGGCGCGCCCTTCCCTTGCGGCGGGCGATACCCCAGCCAAGCGGCGCGCCCTATTTGCATCCTGTCCCCACATACAAAGCGGACGGCGCGGAATTCCGCGCCGCCCGGCCGGTTTCGTTGAAATTAAGCGGGTCAAAGGCTACCCAAGCCCGGCCAGCGATCCCCGCAGTTCAGCTGGGTCGGCGGCCAGACGTCGCTGCTGACATACGAGCGGCAGTCGACCGAGCTGCAAAACTCGGGATCTCCGTGCCCCCCGCCGACACAGATACAGTCAAGGGTGCAGTAATTCTCCCGCTCACAGTGGTTTTTGCAGTCCTTCACATTGCACTGGATGTGCCGGTTCGGTCTCTCAGACATAAAAACACTTCCTTCCGGTTTTATGCCTATTGTTGCCCGGCCGGCACGGTCTTATACAACTGCTCAGGCGCGGTCGGTGCGCCGCAGGGTGATATATTTGCGGAAATTCTCCCGCAGGAACGCCCGACCCCCGCTCGCGACAGCACAGGCCGCCGCCAGCGCGGCAATTGCCGCGATAAAACTGAGTATCCATTTCATGACAAACAGCCTCCTTATTCCCAATCGTGCGGGCGGGTCAATACGCAACCGCCCGAAACTCGCTCAGATTCTTTTCGGAGAAGATGAACAGATCCCGCATGGGCGCGACCGCCCCGATGTAGGCGCGGCTGCCGGTGCGCTTGAATTTGAAGATGTTCCCCTCCATCCTATGCCCGTCGCGGATTTCGCTCTCCCCATACACGCGGGAAAGCAGCTCGTCCGGGAGGAGGAACCGCGCGCCCCAGTACCAGCCCTGCTCGTCCACCCCGGAATATCCCCGGACGGACAGCGCGCACTCAATAGGCTCGCCGTCCAGATACACCCGGTAATCCTGCGCCGCATTGACCGCCACCGTCAGCAGGCCGCCCGCAAAAAAGCGGAAGGTGACCGCCGCGCAGCTGTCGTCCAGCAGCTCGCCGGTTTCGTGCACGGCCGGGTCGCGCTCAAACGCCTGCAAATCAAACAGCACGCCCCGCCCCCTGCACACCGCGCACCGGCAATAGCACAGCGGGCGAAAGCTGTCCTGCGTCCAGGGATACTCGGTCGTTTTAAGCACCGGCATCGTGTCCAGGCGCGGCTCTTCGTCCATAATGCTGATCAGAAACATTCCGCTCAACCCTCAAACCCGTTTTGCACGAACCCAAGGTTCCCGCAGTTTTAGTATAGCACATTCCGCACGGTTTAGCAAAGCAACCCGCCGCGCGGATTTTTGGGGACGTGCGGCGGCACCTTGCCGCCCGTTCCGCCGCCGCCGCGCAAAAATCGCCGCCTGCCTGTTTGATTTTTGGCTGAAATATGGTATCATAATCAGTACAGGCAGGCCGGACGGTTTTGCCCCCATAGTTAAATGGATATAACGGGGTCCTCCTAAGACTCAGTTACAGGTTCGATTCCTGTTGGGGGTGCCAGCAGGCCGCCGCATTCCGCGGCGGCCTCTTGTTATTTGTTCGGCCGCAGGGAACCCCGGGGCGGAAGCGCCGCGCATTCGCACAGGGCGCGCAGGGAGCGCGCAAGGCGAAAAACACAACCCGAAAGGATGAATCAGTTGAAAATTGTCGTCATAGACGGACAGGGCGGCAGCATCGGCAAGGCGATTGTCGAGCAGCTGCGCAAAAGCCTGCCCAACGAGGAGATTACCGCAATCGGCACAAACAGCATCGCCGCGTCCAACATGCTGCGGGCGGGCGCAAGCTGCGCGGTGACGGGGGAAAATCCGGTGATCGTCGCCAGCGCGGACGCGGACATCATCGCCGGCCCCATCGGCATCATCCAGGCCAACGCCCTGCTGGGGGAAATCACCCCCGCCATGGCGCTCGCCGTCAGCGAGAGCCGCGCCAAAAAAATCCTCATCCCCATGTCCCAGTGCCGCATCTCGGTCGTCGGCACCCAGAGCATGGGGTTGTCCGACTATATCAAGCTGCTGGCCGACGAGGTGAGCGCCTATGTCGCGGCCGACGCCGCGCGCTGAGCGCCGCCGCATAAAAAGAAACATGTAATTCTTTTTTCGCAAATATGTTGTGAAAAAAAAGACAATGTGGTATACTTTCCTTGTTCAAAGGGAAATACCAGTAAAAAAGACAACGCAAAAAGGAGACGATAGAGTATGCATGAGGGACATCACGACCACTGCCACGGGGACTGCGGCCACACCCACGACCATGTCCACAGCCACGACCATGACCACGGCGACGCGGGCGGCAACGAGACCGTCGCGCTGCTTGACTATATGCTCAAGCACAACGAGCACCACACAATCGAGCTGGAGACCATCAAGCAGCAGCTGGAGACGATGGGGCTTGCGGACGCGTCCAACCAGATGAGTGCGGTGATTGAGGAGTATCAGAAGGGCAACGTGCGCCTGGCGGCGGTGCTTGCCTCGATTAAGGACGCGCTGAAATAAAGCGGCCGCCGCGGCGCAAAACGCCCGGGTCTTTTGGGGCGAAATCCGCGCAGCGATTTTTCCAAAAAAGCGGCCTGCCGGGCGCGGGCATCTGTTCTGCCCGGCCGGGTTTTCACCGGGCAAGCCGCCATCTGTTCTGCCATTGGGAGGATATTTGTATGTGTCTTTCGACTGTTTACAACAAAAGCGCGGCGGACAACAATGTTCTCTGCCGCAATGTGATGAAGATCAACGTGCGGGGCGATCAGATTAAGCTGACCGACATCCTGCAAACCGAGCTTGACCTTGTCGGCCAGATTGTGTCCGCCGACCTGGTCAACGGGGTCGTCATCGTCGACTGCCAGGCCTGATCTCAACCGCCGTTACGCCCGGGGCGCCGCCTCGGGCGTGCGCGTGTCTCTCAGACGCCCCCGCGGGTGAACCGCGCGGCGAGGAGCCGCTCGTTCGCCTCGAGCGTTTCGGGGGAAAGGCCGGCTTCGGCGAGATAGGCCGCCTCGTCCTGCGTGCCGCGGGCGTGTGGGACAAGATAGGCGCCGGCGTCGCTGCCGCACACAATCCGCACCCCCGCCCCGGCGCACTGCCGCACAAAGGCAAGGTGCGCCTGATGAATCCGGTTCACCACTTTGTCGGGGAACCGCCCGCAGCCAAGCAGGTTCGCGGCGGGCGAGAGGGTCGGCACAAAGAACGCCCCCGTCTCGGCAAACAGCCGGACGCAGTCCGCACCGGGGTAATTGCCGTGCTCGATGCTGTCCACCCCGGCCTCAAGCGCGCTTTGCACGGCCTCGCCGTTTGCGTGCGCCATGACCGCGAACCCCTCGCCGTGCGCAATGGCGACCATCTCGGCAATCTGCGCCCGCTCGAGCGGCGGGCAGGACAGCACCCCAAACTGTGAAAAATCCATGATGCCCGACACCATGATTTTGATAAAGTCGGCGCGCTGCGCCGCCGCTTCCCGCACCAGCGCGTGATAGTCCCGCATCGTCTCAAAGCTGCGGCCGACTATGCCGCCGTACAGCCCCTTGCGGTGAATGGCGAACGCGGGCGAGCGATAGTCGATCCCGTATTCCGGCGCGAGACGCCGCGCGGCGAGCGACGCGCCGTAGGGGTCGCCGCCGTCCCGGAAAAAGCGGATGCCAGCCGCCTGATAGGCCGCCAGCTTTTTCCGCAGATCCGGCTCGTCAATCCCGGCTTTGTACCGCGCGGCCGCGGCCTTGTAATCCCTGCCATCCATAAAAATATGCCCGTGCGCCTCACCCGGCATAGCGCTTCCCTCCCGGCGTCCTTTTCTCCCCTTCAGTGTACCGCAAAACGGCCGAAAGGGGAAGCGGCCGCGGGGGCGGGGCATGCCGCCTTTCTCACGACCGGCCGCGGCGCGGGGTGCAGCTATGCCAAACGTCGCCGCGGAGCCTCTGTTTCCGGCGGCGGGCCGTGGGGTTCCCACGGGGGCAGCGGACGCGCCGCCCCCCTTCTCTCCGCCGGCTGCCCGAGTGCGCCGGGGCGGGCAACGCCCGGCTGCACAAGGCCGCGCAGGCGTCTGCGGCGCGCGTCGGAATCCGCTTGGGGCAGAAATGCGCGGCACCCCGTTCGCTTTGCGGAGAAAAAAGCGGAAAAAACGCCGCCCCGCTGTTGCAACCGGCGTGCCGGATAGTGTAAAATAGAATTGTATCAGCAGCGGCTGCTGCGCCGGCCGCGCGCACGGAGGAACAGAGCAGATGCTGTATGAGATGGTGCGTGAAATTTTTAACAGCTGCGAAAACAACCAGATGCGGGACGTGTTTTTTGAGGAAATCGAGACCGACGACCCATTTTTGTATGTCCAATCCATCTTCGCGGGCAAAAATGCCGTGTGCGAGCTGCGCGCCGGCGGGACAGACGTCGTTGTCGACGTCGACTGCGCCGGGCTGCGCCAGCGGTACACCTTTTCCCCTGCGTAGCCCTCTCGGTTTGCAGTCCGGACGCCGCCTTTTGGGGGGACGGATTCCGGATGTCAATAAATTGAAAGCTTAGGAGTGTGTATACGTATGAAAGTCACCGAAATTCTGGACAGGCGCATGGCATTTTCGTTTGAGGTTTTCCCGCCCAAGACCGACGCGGGCATGGAAAAGCTGACCGGTGCGGGCGGCGTGCTCGACCATCTGTATGAGCTGAACCCGGACTACATCTCCTGCACCTACGGCGCGGGCGGCGGCAACGTCGGCAAAAACCTGGAGGTGCTCGACTCGATCAAAAAGAGCGGCAAGTCCATCCCGGTCACCCACTTCACCTGCATCGGCAACACCCGCGAGGGGATCCGCGACCAGCTGCAAACCTACCTTGACCACGGCATCGACCACATGCTCGCGCTGCGCGGCGACCTGCCCTTTGGCTGGACGGGCACCGGCGGCGACCTGCACTACGCCACCGAGCTGGTCAAGTTCGTGCGCGCCGAGTTCGGCGACAAGTTCACCGTCGCGGTGGCCGGCTCGCCGGAGGGGCACATCGCCTGCCGCAGCCTCGACGCCGACATATCCTTCCTCAAGCAG
>CAZYAV010000061.1:0-8600 GCA_964645785.1 uncultured Oscillospiraceae bacterium | reverse complement strand
CTCCCTGTCCCCCAGAATGCGCAGCAGCCGGACGGCCTGCCGGTCGATCGCCTGCATCGAGCGCAGCAGTGGGGTCTTTTTGTCGAGCGCCTCGCCGCTGTAGGAGCAGAACGCGGTGGGGATATACAGGGTGTGCTCCTTGATGAACGCGTAGGAGGAGGGATCCCACGCCGTATAGCCGCGCGCCTCAAAGGTGGCGCGCAGCCCGCCGGACGGGAAGCTGGAGGCGTCCGGCTCCCCCTTGACAAGCTCCTTGCCCGAAAAATCCATGATGACGCGGCCGTCCGGCTGCGGGACGATAAAGCTGTCGTGCTTTTCGGCGGTCACGCCGGTCATCGGCTGGAACCAGTGGGTGAAATGGGTCGCGCCCTTCTCGGTCGCCCAATCCTTCATCGCGTTCGCGACGACGTTGGCAACCTCCAGCTCGAGGCGCCGCCCCTCGTCAATCGTCTTTTTTAACGCCTTGTATGTCTCTCTGGGCAGGCGATCCCGCATGACGGTGTCGTTGAACACCATGCTCCCAAACAATTCCGGTACATTTTTCATGTTCGTTTACCTCAAAATAAAATCAGCCCGAAAAAGAAAAAGGGCGCTGTGAACCCAAAAGGTTCACAGCGCCTTTGCTGTTTGGGTCATTATACGCCGGGCAGCCCGGGAATGTCAACTCTTTTTTTGCGGCGGCGTCCGGTTCACGCCGCTTCCCATACGGCGGCGCGGCGGGATTTAACATGCGGGGCACAAAAAACGGTTGACAAATCCGGCCGGGCGCTATACACTAAAGCGTGATGAACAATGGCGTTCAATCCGACGGCGGAAGGTCGCGCGGCTCTGCACGGCTGTCCACCCGGTGGGATTGGGCGTGTTTTTTTATTTTGCGGCGGGGAACGCCGCCGGCGCGGCGCGCAGCACGAGCCTGCGGCGCAGTGTGCGGCCGCGGGGGAAGAGAGGGAGACTCATGAACCAGACAGCGAGCGAGACAATCCAGTTTATCCGCCAGAACGACGTGAAGTTTATCCGGCTGGCGTTCTGCGACCTGCGCGGGCAGATGAAAAACATCTCGATTATGCCGGACGAGCTGGATCGCGCGTTCGGCGCGGGCATTCCGTTTGACGGCTCGTCCGTCTGCGGGTTTGCGCAGGTGGAGCGCAGCGACCTGCTGCTGATGCCCGACCCGGTCACCCTCAGCGTGCTGCCGTGGCGGCCGCAGCAGGGCAGGGTCGTGCGGTTTTACTGCGATATCCTCAACAGCGACGGCTCGCCGTATGCGTTCGACGCGCGCAGAATCCTGCGCGGCGCGGCGCGGCGATGCGCGGAAATGGGGCTGCGCGCGAGCATCGGCACCGAATGCGAGTTCTACCTGTTCAAAACCGACGAGGAGGGGGAGGCCACCCATGTCCCGTTTGACCGCGGGGGGTACCTGGACGTCGCCCCGGCCGACCGCGGCGAGAATGTGCGGCGGGAAATCTGCCTGTGCCTTGAGGAGATGGGGCTGCACCCGCAAAGCTCCCACCACGAAAACGGCCCCGGGCAGAACGAGATCGTCTTCCGATACGGCGAGCCGGTCGGGGCGGCGGACAATTTTGTGACCTTCAAATCGGTGGTCAGGGCGATTGCCGCCCGCAACGGCCTGTACGCCTCCTTCCTGCCCAAGCCGCTGCCGGACAGGTGCGGCAGCGGCTTGCACCTCAACTTCTCCCTGGAGCGGGACGGGGTCAACCTGTTCGGCGGGCAGGGCAGCGAGACGGCGCGCAGCTTTATCGCGGGGGTACTTGCGCGCACGGCGGAGATTACGGCGCTGCTCAACCCGCTTGTCAATTCCTACGACCGGCTCGGGTCGTTTGAGGCGCCCGGATACGTCTCCTGGTCGAGGGAAAACCGCTCGCAGCTCATCCGCATCCCGGCGGCGCGCGGGGAGGGCGGCCGCATGGAGCTGCGCAGCGGCGACTGCGCCATGAACCCCTATCTGGGCTTTGCGGCGGTGCTGCACGCCGGGCTGGACGGGGTGCAGGCGGGCGCGCAGCTGCGCGAGCCGGTTGACACAAACCTGTATACGGCGGGGCGGGCGACGACCGACGCGCTGGAGCAGCTGCCGCAAAACCTGGCACAGGCGCTCGGGCTGCTGCGGCAAAGCGCGCTTGCGCGGCGGATCTTCGGCGCGGAGCTTGTGGAGAAATACGCCGCAATCGGCCAGGCGGAGCTGGAGGCCTGCCGGCGCGCCGTCAGCCCGCAGGCGTATTATGACGAGGCCTGCTTTGGCGTGATTTGACCGGGCTGCCCGGGCGGCTCCGGCTCCCTGTGCGGGGGGCGGGGAACGCCCCTGCGCAAAAGGCCGGAGGACAGGAGGTGACGGGGTTTGCACAGCGCGTTGATTGTATCCAGCTCGGAGACGGGCAGGGCGTTTTTCTGCGACTTTCTGGCGCAGAGCGGCTGGGAGACGGTGGACACGGCCGCGACGGGCGGGCAGACCCGCCGGTTGCTGATCGACCGGGAATACGACCTGTGCATCGTCAACGCGCCGCTGCGGGACGAGAGCGGGCTTGCCCTTGCGCGCTCGATTACGCAGCAGGGCATCAGCCAGGTGATCCTCGTCGTCCGGGCGCAGCAGTATGACGAGGTGTGCGACAAGGTGGAGGACGCCGGGGTGTTCACCCTCGGCAAGCCGGTCAACCGGCTGTTGCTCTGGAACCTGCTGCGGCTGTGCACGGCGGCGCACAACAAGCTGCTGGCGATGCGCCGGGAAAACGGCGAGCTGCTGCGGCAGCTGGAGGATATCAGAGCCGTCGGCCGCGCCAAATGCGTGCTGATTGAGCGGCTGGGCATGACCGAGACGGAGGCGCACCGCCTGATTGAAAAGCAGGCGATGGACAGGCGGGTGACCCGCAGGGAGGTCGCGCAGGAGCTGCTGCGCACCTATGACGGCTGAACCGGAAGGGCGCTGCGGCGCGCGGGAGGGAAAGATGACAAAATATATCTTTGTGACCGGCGGCGTCGTGTCCGGCCTGGGCAAGGGAATCACGGCGGCGTCGCTTGGGCGGCTGCTCAAGCAGCGCGGCATCCTGGTTGCGGCGCAGAAGCTCGACCCGTATATGAACGTTGACCCGGGCACCATGAGCCCGTTCCAGCACGGCGAGGTGTTCGTCACCGGCGACGGCGCCGAGACCGACCTCGACCTCGGCCACTACGAGCGGTTCATGGACGTCGAGCTCAACCGCTATTCCAACCTGACTGCCGGCAGGGTCTATTACAACGTGCTGAACAAGGAGCGCCGGGGGGAATATCTGGGCGAAACGGTGCAGGTCATCCCCCACATCACCGACGAGATCAAGGCGTTTATCTACCGCGGCGCCCAGGCCAGCGGCTGCGAGCTGCTCATCACCGAGATCGGCGGCACCATCGGGGATATCGAGTCCCAGCCGTTCCTGGAGGCGATCCGGCAGATTTCGCTGGAGGTGGGGCGGGAAAACTGCCTGTTCATCCACGTCACCCTGGTGCCCTATCTGCGCGGCTCGAGCGAGCACAAATCCAAGCCGACCCAGCACTCGGTCAAGGAGCTGCAAAGCCTCGGCATCCGGCCGGACGTCATCGTGCTGCGCGCGGACGAGCCGATTGAGGACAGCGCAATCGCCCGCAAGGTGGCGATGTTCTGCAACGTCAAGCCGGACTGCGTCATCGAGAACCTGACCCTGCCCTGCCTGTACGAGGCGCCGCTGATGCTGCACCGCAACGGCATCGACCGGGTGGTCTGCCGCGGGCTGGGGCTGGAAACGCCCGAGCCGGAGCTGACCGAATGGACGGAGATGGTCGAGCGGATCAAGCACGCGTCCCGCCGGGTCGAAATCGCGCTTGTCGGCAAATACGTCCGGCTGCACGACGCCTATCTTTCGGTGGCGGAGGCGTTGCGCCACGCGGGCTACGCGCTGGGCGTGCAGGTGTGCATCCG
The DNA here is from genome assembly GCA_964645785.1 of uncultured Oscillospiraceae bacterium. Taxonomy (GTDB): domain Bacteria; phylum Bacillota; class Clostridia; order Oscillospirales; family Ruminococcaceae; genus CALWZE01. Next base: position 4,660 of record CAZYAV010000061.1, on the reverse strand, counting down.
CTGGATTGAGAGCGAGGACATCACCCCCCAGACGGCGGAGGCGCTGCTGGGCGGGGTGCGCGGCATCCTTGTGCCGGGCGGCTTTGGGGATAGAGGGGTGGAGGGCATGATCTGCGTGTGCGGGTATGCGCGCACCCACTGCGTCCCCTACTTCGGCATCTGCCTTGGGATGCAGGTCGCGGTCATCGAGTTCGCGCGGGCGGTCTGCGGGCTGCGGGACGCGCATTCTCGCGAGTTTGACACACAGACCCAAAACCCGGTCATCGACCTGCTTCCCGAGCAGCGCAAGGTCGTGCTGAAGGGCAACACCATGCGGCTGGGCAACTACCCCTGCGCGCTGAAACCGGACACCCTGCTGCGGCGGTGCTACGGCGCGGACGAGGTCAGCGAGCGGCACCGCCACCGGTATGAGTTCAACAACGCGTACCTTGCGCCGCTCACCCGCGGCGGCCTCGCGGCCTGCGGCACGTCGCCGGACGGCGGCATCGTCGAGGCGGTGGAGCTGCCGGGGCACCCGTTTTTTGTCGGGGTGCAGTTCCATCCCGAGTTCAGGTCGCGCCCCAACAAGCCGCACCCGGTTTTTCTGGGCTTTGTGCGGGCGGCCTGCGGGGGCTGAGCCCGCGGCGTCCGGCTTTTGCGGGCGGGCCGCGCCGTGAACGGCCGGCTTAAACAGAACAGACGAACAGCAACGGCGCTGTCTGCGGGGGGGAGCATCCCCCGCGGGCGGCGCCGTCTTGATACAGAAAAACCGCGGCGGGACGCCGCGCAAAGGAGAGGGAACCGAAATGAAGCAATACCCGAGATACATCCCGATTGAGTACGGAAAATTCGCCCCGGACATCCCGCAAAACGAGCTCGAGGTGAAATACGGCCTGCCGCGGGAGGTGCGGTTTTGCAAAGAATGCGTCATGAGCAACCAGAAGCCGAATTCCTGCTACGAGTTCGAGCACCGGCCGGACAGCCCCAAAAAATCCATGCGCATCCAGGCGGACGGGGTCTGCGACGCCTGCCACGCCTGCCACAATAAGGAGGGGAAAATCGACTGGGCGGCACGGGAAGAGGAGCTGCGCGAGCTGTGCGCCCGCTACCGGCGGACGGACGGCGGCTACGACTGCCTGGTGCCGGGTAGCGGCGGCAAGGACAGCTTTTATGCCGCGCACCTGCTCAAATACAAATACGGGATGCACCCGCTCACCTGCACCTGGGCGCCCCACCTCTACACCCCCTGGGGCTTCCGCAACTTTGAGGCGTGGATTCACGCCGGGTTCGACAACTACCTGTGCACCCCCAACGGCCTGACCCACCGGCTGCTCACCCGCCTTGCCACCGAAAACCTCTTCCACCCGTTCCAGGCGTTTATTCTGGGGCAGAAGCAGCTTGCGCCCAAAATGGCGGCGAAATTCGGCATCCCGCTTGTCTTTTACGGCGAGAATGAGGCGGAGTTCGGCAACCCGATTGCGGACAACGAGAGCGCGCTGCGGGACGAGCACTTTTTTGCGACCAACGACCGGGACAATATCTATCTCGGCGGCGTCTCGCTGCGCGCGCTGGAGGAGGAATTCGGCATCGACCGGGCGGATCTTGCGCTGTATCTGCCGAGCGACACAAGCGATATTCGCAAAAACCATGTCGAGGTGCGCTATATGGGCTATTATGAAAAGTGGCACCCGCAGGGCGCGTATTACTACGCGGTGGAGCACGGCGGCTTTATGCCCAGCCCCGAGCGAACCCAGGGAACCTATTCCAAATACAACTCGATCGACGACAAAATGGACGACTTTTTCTATTACACAACCTATATCAAATTCGGAATCGGCCGCACGAGCTACGACGCGGCGCAGGAGATCCGCAACGGCGAAATTACCCGCGAGGAGGGGCAGCTGCTGACCAAGCGGTACGACGGCGAATTCCCGGACAGGTTCGAGCAGGAAATCTGGGACTATCTCTCGCTGGACGAAAAGCACTTCCCCCGCGCAAAAGAGTGGTTTGAGCAGCCGGTGATGGACAGGGCGTATTTTATGCATCTCGCCGACCGGTTCCGCTCGCCGCATATCTGGAAATACGAAAACGGGATGTGGAAGCTGCGCCACACCCCCTTTGCGGGGGAGAGCGACTGCCGCTACGGCGCGCCCGAGCCCAGGGCATAAGGAGGCGGGCGGATGCGTGAAAAAATTCGGCTGATTGCGCGGCTGGATGTCAAAAACAACGCTCTCGTTAAGGGAATCCAGCTGGAGGGGCTGCGAAAGCTGGGCGACCCGCACGCGTTTGCAGCGGCGTATTACGAAGCCGGAATCGACGAGCTGCTGTATATGGACATTGTGGCGAGCCTGTACAACCGCAACAGCCTTTCGGAGATTGTGCGGCGGACGACCGACGATGTCTTTATCCCCATCACGGCCGGCGGCGGCCTGCGCACGGTGGAGGACGTGCGCGAAATTCTCGCCCAGGGCGCGGACAAGGTGGCGATCAACACGGCGGCGATCCGGGACGAGCGGATTATCACCGAGGTGGCGAGGCGGTTCGGCAGCCAGTGCATGGTGCTGTCAATCGAGGCGAAAAGGCGGCCGGACGGCGCGGGCTATGAGGCGTATTACGACAACGGCCGCAACCATTCGGGCAGGGATGCCGTTGAATGGGCGCGGCGCGGGGTTGCGCTCGGCGCGGGGGAGATTCTGCTGACAAGTGTGGACAGCGAGGGGCTGATGCGGGGGATGGACCTTGCGCTGATCGAGCAGGTGTGCGCCGCGGTCGACGTGCCGGTGATTGTCTCGGGCGGCTGCGGCGGGGCGCGGGACGCGCACGAGGCGGCGGTCCGGGGCGCCTCGGCCGTGGCGGTCGCGAGTATTCTACATTATAAAAAGACCGATGTGCCCGCGCTCAAGCGGGAAATTGCGGCGTGCGGAACGGAGGTGCGGCTTTGACGGTTACGGTGATCGACTACGGGCGCTCCAACACCCTGAGTGTCCGGCGCGCGTTTGAGACGCTCGGCTGCACGGTCGAGCTGACCGCGTCCCGGCAGGCGCTGCTCGACGCCCGCGCGCTGATTCTGCCCGGGGTGGGCGCGTTCGGGGACGGGATGGAGACGCTCGGTGCGCTCGGCCTCGCCGAGGCCATCCGCGAAAAGGCTGCGGCCGGCACGCCGCTGCTCGGCATCTGCCTTGGAATGCAGCTTCTCTTTGACAAAAGCGAGGAATTCGGAACCCACCCGGGGCTTGGCCTTGTCCCCGGGGAGGTGGTTCGCCTGCCCGGCGCCGACACGGCGGGCAACAGGCAGCGGGTGCCGCACATCGGCTGGGATCCGCTGCTGCCGCCGGCGGGGCGCGGGTCGTTCAAGAGCGTGCTCGGGCGGACAAAACCGGGCAGCGAGGTCTATTTTGTCCATTCCTATGAGGCAAAAACCAACCCGGAATACCGCCTTGCGGACACCCTGTACGGCGGCCGCCGGGTCAGCGCGTTTGTGCGCCGCGGCAACGTGTTCGGCGCGCAGTTTCACCCCGAAAAGAGCGGTGCGGTCGGCCTCGCAATCCTTCGGCAGTTCCTCTCGTTGTGTGAGAGCGCCTGAGCCGCCAAACCCCCAAAACGCACCCTGCCGCTCGCCGGCTGCCCGAAATACGGCGGGGCAGGACACGGGCGACAAAGAGCGGACGCGGGCGGTGAAACAGACGGGACGGCTGCGCAGAACAGGTGAATGGGAACAAAGATCCGGCGGCACAGCGCAACGCGCTGCACCGCCGGATCGCTTTTTACAAATCCGTACTTACTGAATCTCCCGGTTTGCCCAGTCCGCAATAGCCTGCCCGCTGTTTGCGGCCTCCATACCGCGGACGGCCAGCCCCTGTCCAAACGCCGCGCCCCTGCACAGCCGGCGCAGATCCTGCTCGCAGCGGCCAAGCCCGCTGCCCTCGTGGGTCATGAGCGCCATCACCTTTTTGCCGAAAAAATCGAGCCGCTCCAGCTGGGAAAATACCGCGCAGGGGAAGGTGCCGCACCAGCACGGCCCGCAGACAAAGACATTGTCGTAAGCGTCCAGGCTGTCGACATACCGTTTGAGCGCGGGGCGGGCGTCCGCGTCCTTTTCCTGCTTCGCCTGCGCGCAGCACTCCTTGTAGTCCGCCGAATAGGGCTCCACCGTTTCCAGCTCGAACAGGTCGCCGCCAACGGCCTCCCGGAGAAGCTCCGCCGCGATTTCGGTGTTGCCCTTTTCAAGCTGCCGGATGCTGCCGCCCCAGTAGTTTTCCCCCTTGCGGGAATAGTACAGAATCAGATTGCGTGCCATTTTATGCCCCTCCTTTTGAATGTGAGCCGGCGCGGCGCGCCGCCCCCGTGCCCCGCAAAACGCCGCGGCGAATCTCTGTTATCAGGATAAAGGATAGGCCGACAAAATGCAAGCGCGCGGGTCAGCAGCCGCGTGCACGAGAGGACGCCTGGCGGGCGAGGAAAACGCGCCCGGGCAGAGCGCCCGCCTTGCCTGCCGGCTGCCCGCAGCAAAGCGGAGAATTCAGCGGGTTGTGCCGCGCAAGCGCGCAGAAAATCTTTTGCGAGAAAATGCTTGACATTTTATTGTACGGGTGGTATTATATACAGGCACTCAGATGTGCATGTATATCGCGGGGTAGAGCAGTTGGTAGCTCGTCGGGCTCATAACCCGGAGGTCGCAGGT
>CAZYAV010000060.1:0-8695 GCA_964645785.1 uncultured Oscillospiraceae bacterium | reverse complement strand
AAAGAGCAGATCCTCGCCGTCGCCCCCCGCACGGGGGGCGTGGACTGAAATTCCTGCCATCCACCCCCCGCCGCAGAAACGCAGCGGTCGCCCCCCGCACGGGGGGCGTGGATTGAAATGTCCATGGGGTTATTTATCCTCCTCCGCCACTTGTCGCCCCCCCACACGGGGGGCGTGGATTGAAATCGCTTGGCGTGCGGCAGGAGTTCCGCCGCGACGGTCGCCCCCCCACACGGGGGGGCGTGGATTGAAATGACGGCTCGGACAAAACACGGGTCATCACCCGATGTCACCCCCCGCACGGGGGCGTGGATTGAAATGCCGTCGCGTAATTCATGGCCGGGACGAACTCGAGTCGTCCTCCCCCACAGGTGTGGACTGATCCCCTTGCGGTTTGTCATGGCGCAAGCCGTGCAAAAATCACAATATAAACGAGGGTGTGAAAAGCATAAATGCTTTCACACCCTCGTTGTCCTATGCTTAAAATGGATTGAATAATGAACGCAGCCGCGCATCCATCCGCCGGAAAGCCCCGCAAAACCAGCAACGGCCGTATGTCGCATCCGAACAGTGCGGCGCATCGCATACACGGCCAAAACAGCGTCTGTTCTTACAATACCGGCAGTTTTCAGAGATCGACCGGCCGCGTGCTCGACGGGTCGGGCGCTTTGGGGGTCAGGCTGTACTCGCGCAGAATCTCATCCCGCGTTTTGGTGTGGTTGTCCTGCCAGAGCAGGCGAATGCCGGACGCAACGGCAAGCAGAACAATCAGGGATACCGGCACGCCGCACAGGAAAAGCAGGGATTGAATGCCACCGAGCGGGGTGCCGCCCTCCACAAACTGCCCGGCGTACAGCAGGCAGATGCCGGGCAGAAAGATCACGATTGCCCAGAATGCGCGCAGCGCGCGGGGCGGCTGCCCGTGGGTCGCGCGCGAGGTCGCCTCCGCAAGCGTGGAGGAGGCGGAATCCATCGTGGTAATCAGCAAAAAGAGCGCGACAAGGAACCACACGGCCAGGATAATCTTGCCGCCCGGCAGGGACAGACAAAGCTCCGAAATGGTCTGGTTCGCGCTGGGCAGGGTCAGGTTCTCCAGCACGCTGAACGCGCCGTCCAGATAGGCCTTGATCCCGTAGTTGGAAATCGTGCCGAAAAAGAGCAGCGTGCCGCCGAAGCCTGCGGCGAGGATCGCGCTGACAACTGCCTTGATGGAGCGGCCGCGCGAAACGCGCGCGATAAAACTCCACATCCACGGCGCCATGCAGATGCAGCCGGAAAAGAGGAAAAAGGTCCAGGCTTGCGGGAAACCGCTTTGCCCAATCGCGTCCATGTTGGTAATCATGCGCGGATAGTTTTGCAGCATGATGCCGATGGACTGGATGGAATTCTCGATGGAAAACAGCGGGCTGCCAAGGACAAGGAAGAGCCCGCAGATTAAAAAGCAGCCCCAGGTTGTCGCGTTGGAGATGACCCGCATTCCCTTTTTCAGCCCGCGCAGCGTGCTCAGCATAACGATGACCGTGGCGGCCAGCACGATCAGCAGACAGGACAGGAAGCCCTCGCCCGTGTGCAGCAGGTTGGAGAGGTTGTTGGTCAGCATCGGCGGCATTGTGCCGAAGCTGAGGGTGATAGTGGCGATGATGCTGAACACAAACAGCAGGTCGATGACCCGGCCGAGCCACCCGTCCACAAGGTCGCCCAGCAGGCCGCGGCAGGCGTATTTAAGCGCAAAGCCGCGTTCGCCACGCACATAGAACTGGTACCCGATGGTGACGGCGCCGACAATGTTAATTGCCCAAACCGCAAATCCCCAGTGGAACAGGCTGTAGGGGAGCGCAAACTCGAACGCCTCGGTGCTGAGCGGTTCGATGCCGAACGACGGGGTCTGGATGTAGTAGATCCACTCCAGCGCGGACTAGTAGAGAATGCTGCCGCCCATCCCGGCGCAGAAGCACATTGAGACCCAGCTGAAGGTGGAGTAGTCCGGCTTGCCCTTGCCCAGCCGGACGTCGCCGTATTTTGAAAAGATCATCCACACCGCCACGATTGTGCACGCGACGGTGGTGAATTGAAACAGAGAACCAAAGACACGGGAGACAAATTCCCGCGCGCCCGCAAACGCGCTGACCGTCTGCGCCGGATAGAGAATGGAGCAGACGACCATCGCGCCAACCAGAACCAGACTGCACAGGATTGCGGGTCTGTCAACTTGCAGCTTTTTCATTGTTGAATACTCCTTATTGGGGAAGCACAGCGGCTTGCAGGGTCAGCAGGGTGGACGCCGCGCTCGCGGCCGCCTCAAGCGCGGCGCAGAGGGTCTCGGCCGGATCCAGAACGCCGGCGCGCGCAAGATCTTCCCACCGGCCGCTGACAATGTTCAGCCCCGCGCCCACGCACGGCGCAGCGGTCGCCCGCGCCGCCGCGGCAGCGCCGTCCGCCCCGCATCTTTCGGCAAGGCGGGCAACCGGCGCGCGCAGCGCCTCCAGCACACAGCGCGCGCCCGCGCCCCTGTCGCCGGCAAAGGACGCGCATTGTTGCCGAACCGCGCCGTAACCGAGCAGGAAGCCGGCGCCTCCGCCGGGCACAACGCCGCCGCGAACAGCGGCGCCTGCCGCGCCGAGCGCCGCCTCGTATCTGTGCTTTTTTTCAAACATCTCGTACTCTGTCGTCCCGCCGACCAGGATATTCAGGACGCTGCCCGAAAGGATCGACAGGGTGAGCTGATATTTCTCGATTTCGTAGGGATCGGTCTGGGCGGCCATCGCGGCTTCGGTCTGGCGCCGCAGGCTACGCAGCTGCGGCGTCTCCTGCATGGGATAGGGCTGGATGCTGGTGAAGTCCTTGTCGATTAAGGCGCTCTGCGCCCGCCCGCAGATTTCGAGGCCGCAGTCCTCCAGGCGCAGGCCGGTTTCTTTGTCGAGCAGCATCCCGCCCGTCCTCGCTGCGAGCGCGGCCATGTGGCGGCGGCGGGTATCGCCGTGCCCCGGCGCTTTCGCGGCCACAAGGCGGAAAACGCCGTTTTTGACGTTGGTCAGCAGACCCTGCACCAGCTCGGGGCTATAATCCTCCGCAATCAGCAGCAGCTCCTCATCCGCGTCGATCAGCTGCTCCAGCAGGGTTTGCAGCTGCCGCAGGCCGGTCAGCTTGTCGTTGACAAGCAGGATATGCGGCCTGTCCAGCAGCGCCTTTTTGCCGGCGCTGTCGTTGGCGAAGTGAATGGACTGAAGCCCGTATTCGTACCGGATGCCGCCGCCGTTCACCTCGGTGCGCACAAGCTGGCTGTCCTCAACCGTGACCACCCCGTGCAGGCCAAGCCGGTCAAACGCATCGCCAAGCACCCGGGTCACCTCGTCGTCCTGCGCCGCCGTCTCAATCACCTGCCGCAGCGCCGCCGTGTCCGCAACCGGCACGGCAGCGCCGGCGATAGCCTGCCGCGCGTCCTGCGCCGCCTGCCGGATACCCTCGCGCAGCTGCAGCGGATCCGCGCCGGCGGCAATCTGTTTGAAGCCCGCCCGCAGCATGGCGCACGCAAGCAGCACGGTGGTCAGCGACCCGCCGCCCGTCCGCTGCACAACCTGTTCGGCCGCGTCGCGCAGCGCCACAACCGCGAAATTTTCCGCCCGGTCGGGCAGGGTCATCTCCTTGAGCGCAACGCTGCCGCGCTTCATGACAAGCGGCAGGTCATAGGTCTGCTCAAACAGAATATTCCTGCCCCTGGGGCCGTAGCTCGCGGCGAGCGCCCGGTCAAGCGCATCGGCGCCCGCCGCGAGCCTGCGCGCGAGATCTTGATTATATTGCAGTGACGTCATCCTAAACAGATCCTTCCTGAACCGCTGCGCCGCTCGGCCGCGGAATTGGGGCGAACCGCACAGCGGCAGGCCGCTTATGACCCATTATGTGACGGCGGCAGGCGAATTTCAATTGTAATTGCGTCGGTTTTTGGGCGCCTGTTTTGTGCAGCTTGCCTACAGAGCTGGAAACCGGCGAACGGGCATGGGCAGTTTGCCCATGCCCGTTCGCCGGCTTGTAAATCAATCAGTTTGTGATTGCGGAGACGATCAGCCAGGTCAGCAGACCGTCGCGCGCATCTTCGGGGATTTCGTCCGGGAAATAGCTTTTCAGCGTCTCCCAATCGCGATCCATATCCAGAATTTTCTCTTCCATGATGCATCCCCCTCAGTTCAGTTTGTACGATTTAGCGAGATCCAGAACCGCCTTGAGATTTTCGGCCTTGACGTCGTTCGGGAACGAGATCATCTTGTCGATCATGTAGATGTAGTTGCCGTCCTGCGCCATGGTGTCGAACAGCTTTCTGGCGTGCTCGAGGCACTCCTCCTTGCTGCCTGTGTACATCAGCCGGGAGGGGAAGCCGCCAATCAGCACGACGTTGGGCAGCTTCTCGCGCACAACCTCGGGTTTGTCCATCTCCAGCCCAAAGCCGAGATGCCCCTTCGGGATATCCTGGAAGAAATCCAGCCGGCTGCCCATCTCGCCCTCGGCAAAGACATAATAGGTCATGCCGCGCTCGACAGCCATGTCGATGGATTTTTTGAAGATCGGCCAGTAGAATTTCTCAAACTGCTTGGGGCTGAGAAGGGTGTAACCCATGTTGCAGGAGCCGGCGTTGAACAGGTACTCGTCCGATTCCTTCCCCTCCATCGCCTTGATGCTGCTCTCATAGCCCGGCCAGTAAAACTCGTCCACAACCGCGAAAGCGTCCAGCACCTCCTGCGGGCGGCGGCGCAGGTCGATCGAGATGCCTTTCATACCGCGCAGACCCCAGACGAAATACTCCAGCGCCGGGTCAAAGAACGCGTTGCTCGTTTTGGGCACGCCGTAGGTCTCGTAGAAATGCTTGGGGATGTCCGAGCAATAGGACTGATGCTCGAGATAGGGGCCGACGCTGCGTTTGAGCCTGTCCATGCCCTCCTCGTGCGTTTTCCAACCGCCCATCTTGGGCAGCGCGTTCTCCATCAAAAAGCGGACATAGCCCTTTTTGATAAGGTCGGGATACTCATCCTCCGACATGGGGAAATCGTCCCGGACGTTGAACGAAAACGTCGCGTTGTCGATGCTGTAAAAGTTGGTGTTCAGAATGTCCGCAAATTTAAACGGATTGCGGTCGCCGTAGTTGCCGTAGCAGTCATAGCCATAGGTCTCGTGATAGCGGGACATGACATGCCACATGACGCGGTAATCGTAAATTGCGCCGCTGAGCGTCTCGCCCGCGTCATAGATCTTCCAGACGCTGTCGTTGCCGGAGGTCAGGAAACGTTCCGGCTTTTTGTCGGGATCCATGGTGTCCCGGAACAGCTGCTTGCGCTCTTTTGCCAATTCCTTTGCGTTTCTCATAGAAGGAATACCTCGCGTTCAATAGAGTTTTGCGGGCGCACAAGCACCCGCAATCTGGTTCCGCGCTTGAGAAAGCAGTTTAATCGTTCAGCTTGATTAAACCGCTTTTCTCAAGGCAGATAAATAAGAAGGGATAGATTGTGGGCTGTTTTTAAAGCTCGGCCACCTTGTTTTTGCCGTTCTTCATGCGCCTGGTCATCACAACGCCGCACAAGATGCCGATTGCAACCCAGACGAAGCAGGAGGCGAAGGTGATCCGATAGCCGAGATCGCCGTACTTGGTGATGAGGTTGCCGGAAATGACGTAGGTAAACGAATCCGGAATGCAAATGACCGAGCTCAGCAGGCCAATCGAGGTGCCGAGGATGTACGGCGGGGTCTTCATATCGGTGAGGATGGTGGTCTCAATCGGCTGATGACCCGCAAAGCCGCAGGCCATAATCAGCATGGCGGCGATGCCCAGAATTTTCAGGCTTGGGGTCCACGGCAGGAAGAGAAGCATGGCCGCGCCGATTCCGAACATGCCAAACATGATGTACAGCGCCTTGACCGAGCCGACCTTGTTGGCAGTGGAGCCGCCAATCGGGCCCATGAACGCGCGGACGCCGTAGGTACGGATGGTGCCCAGCAGGGTCATGGTCGCAACGCTGACGCCGAAGCGGTCGGTGAGCAGCGGGGTGGCCTGGGTAAAGCCGAAATACGCCTGATTGATGCAGGTGATCATGAGCCAGGCAAGCCACATATCCGCGTTCGTAATCAGTTTGCCGATCAGCTTGAGGCTGATGGAGTTGGTTTTCTCCATCTTGTCGCCCTTTTTGCTCTTGTCGATAAACGGCCACGCGACAAAGCAGACGACCATCATGGCGCAATAGAAGATGACGAGAGCGATCAGACCCGTCTTTGCCTCAAATGCCGCGATGAGCGCCGAAGCGACCACGCCGCCGCCAATCATGAAGATGCCGACCGCGCCGAAGAAGATGCCCATCACCTTGCCGGTGTTGTCGCCGGCAATCTGGGCAATCGTCTTGCTCAACGGGCACCAGAACGGCGCGAGGGTGAGAACGGCGATAAAGATAAACAGAATGAAGAAGATATTAAAGGACGGGAAGGTCAAAAGGGCGAGAGAAAGGACAAATACCGAAGCGTAGCTGAACATCAGCAGGAGCTTCGGGCGGATCATGTCGGCCAGGAAACCGCCGATAAAGTAGGAGATGACGGCGACAACGCCGACCATGCTCATGACAAGGCCGAGCTGCGCGTCGGTGTAACCGCACACTTCTTTAAACAGGGCGGAATAGCTGTGTACCATATAGCACACGCCGCAGTGACCCGAAAAGCCATCGCGCCGAGGATAGCGACCAGCCATTCCTGCTTGGACAATTTACTCGGAGTAGCTTCATTGCTCATTGTGTTTTCCTCCCAAATTACAGTACCTGCACTGCTTTCACATAGCCGCGCCGTGGGACACGCCCGCCGCGCGCCGCAAAACCATATGCTGCCTTGGTGCGACCCCCTACCGCCTGAATTGCACATCTGGTTTGTGTAAATTATACAAAAATTGACTTGAAAGTGAATTGAGAATATTGTATAATACCATAAGCGATGCTAATAAGTAACGAAGCAACCAGAGGAGTTACGAAAATGAACCTGCGGCAGCTGGAGTGCTTTTGCCTGATTTCCGAATCCCTCAACTTCTCCCGCGCGGCGGAGCAGCTGTATATGACCCAATCCGCCGTGACCCAGCAGATCAGCGCGCTTGAGCGGGAGCTGGGGTGCCGGCTGTTTGACCGCAACACCAAAAAGGTGTCGCTGACCCAGACCGGGCGCGCCTTTTACACGCGGGTGGTCAATTCGGTTTACGAAATCAAAAATGCGGTGCAGCTGGCGCAGGAGGAGCACCGGCAGGCCGAGACCTCCTTTGTTGTGGGATACTACGACATGTCGGTCGAGCGATTCGCCCCACGGCTGATTGAGGCGTTCCTCAGGCGCTATCCCCAAACGGAGCCCTCCTTTATCCCAATCAAGCCGCCGAGAATGCTGGCCAGCCTGCGCAAGCGCCAAATCGACTGCGCGCTGATGGTTCCGGAGGATGTGGAGTTTGACAGCGCCCAGTTCCGGTTCACGCCGCTGTGCACCATCGGTCTGTATGCGGTCATGTCGAAAAATCACCCGCTGGCGGGCAAAACATCCGTTTCGATAGAGCAGCTGCGCGGGTATACGGCCAGGGAAATTACACCGGCTGCAGGGCAGCTCGCGCAGCCGGATCCGTACTACAAGACGCTGCGTGTCATGGAGAAAATCCACACAATGCTCGAGGCCGACGCGCTGCCCATCGAGCTGAACGACGGGCGGGTCGAGCTGCTGCGCGTCAAAAGCTCCGAGCTTGTCATCCTGCGCGCCGGATACGGCATCCCCAAGGACGACGAGCTGGTCGCCATCCCGCTGGAATACGACTTCCACCCGCAGTACGGCATCGTCACCCTGCCCAAATACCGCCGGATCGTCGCCTCGTTTGTCGAGCTCGCCCGCGAGGACGCCCAGAAGCAAATTTTCAAAATTTGAGAGGGGAGGCTTTGTTTTAAATTTCTGAATGCGCTCAATGTGCGCGCTGATTAGGCCGGGTCTCCATTTCTGATTGCAGTTAGCGCGGCTTCTGAGATAAGCAAAGCGCGCTCGAGTTCCCTTTAAAGGCTTATAAACATGGTACGCATGGATGCCGACCGGCTGTGGCGGCAGCCGTTTCGGACGGCGGCACGTATACGGCTTTTTGGGTGAGCGGGGGTACTTATCATATACATTTAAAAGTGCCGTGCCGCGGAGTGTCGGGAGGGTATCCCTTACCCAAAGGGCACGAGCGACCGGGCAGTGAAGCCGGGCGGGGCTTTTTGCGGAAGAGGGAACGACGGCACGAGTAAGCTGATGGCTTATCGAAAAATCTATCGCAAACGATGCAGAGCCCGCGACGACGCGAGAGGTGCTTTTGCAAAAAAATCCGGAGCAAAGCGGACTTTGCTTCAGCACAAAAGAATTGAGAAAACAATCATAGGGCGAAAAAGCAACGGGCTCTTTGACCGCAAAGAATTGGCAGCGACAGCGAGGGCGTCGCCCTTTTGCTCGCGACGACGCACCGGATAGGGACGCTTTTGTTCTGAATAGAAGGCAGAGCTTGGGTTTAGCGTTGAATTTTATAGGAAAAATTCACATGAAAAAATCCACGTTGCCCTTTCTCTTTCAGCTCATCAGGCTTCCGCCGAACAACGGGCAGGTGCGCTTTCTGATTCCGCACCACGCGGGACAGTTTGCAGGCGCGGCTGTCCGCTGCCGCGTCTATTCCGCGAAAGGA
>CAZYAV010000059.1:0-8971 GCA_964645785.1 uncultured Oscillospiraceae bacterium | reverse complement strand
GAAACGCTTGACCCGTATGCCCTCCGGGAGTTGGTGCAGGCCATCTATGTGGAGGCACCGGACAAGTCCAGCGGTAAGCGCCGCCAGAGCATCCACATCAAGTATGATGGTATGGGCTTCATCCCTCTGGATGAACTGATGAAAGGGGAAACGGCGTGACCGAAGTCACGCCGCCCCTTGAAAACACAAGGTTTTCAGATTTCTCAAAAATACTGTTTTACGACCACCGCCCATCCGGCGGGCGCGCTTTTGTCTGCGTGGGGCTCGTCTGCGCGTCACGAGCCAAATGCAGGATGTTTGATTTTTATGAATTTCATATTTGGGCAGGAAGTTTTATAAATTAAACGTTAATAACAATATGCGCAGGCCGGGTATTTCGTCCCATGCGCCGCAGGCTCTGCCGCATTCCCGCGGCAATACTTCCTTTTTTTGGCGGCCGGCAAACACGTCCCGGGCGCTCCCGCGGCAGCGGCGTCCTCCAAAAACGCGCGCCGTAAACAAAACGACCCCGCTCCGTCCGGAAGCCATTCGCCTCTGTTCGGATGGTGCAGGGTCATTCCTCTGCCCGCTCGCAGCGCACGCTTACCCGCTGCCCGCCGCCGGTTGTGCAGGTGAACAGGGTCAGATCCCAGTCCCCGGCGTGCAGCGTCTCCAGCGCCTGCGGGTCAATCAGCTGCTGCTCCGTCACCGTATAGCGAAACCGGCGACCCTCCACGTCGATGAAAACAACCTCGTCGCCCGGCTCCAGCTCGTGCAGGCGGGCAAAATGCGCGGCGTAATTGTGCCCCGCAACAATCAGGTCGTCCCGATAGGCGCTGCCGGAAAAGCGGCAGGGGGAAAGCCGCAGGGCGGGATAGCTCCACTCGCGCATCACCGGTACGCTCACCCCGATTGTGGGCAGCTCGAGCAGCCCGATATAGAGATTCCCCTCGATTTCCAGCGCGGGCATCTCCTCCCCCTGCGGAAGCTCGCCGGGGGCAAACCTGTCGGCCAGCCGCTCCCCCGCCTGCTCCGCTGCGGGCAGCCCGATCTGCGCCTCGATCTGCTGCACCGTCCACTGCGCGCTGCGCAGCGCGCGGTTTTCGTCCCAAAGATGAACCACAGCCGTGCAGAGGGCTGCCGCCAACAGCAGCAGCCCCCCGCGGATGAATTTATTTGTTTTGCGCCTTATGTTGCGACTCATGTCCGTTTTTGCCCCGCCGTTCTCTGCCGATTCCCACCGCGAGCAGCAGCACGCCGGCCGCCGCCAGCAGCCAGGTCAGCGCCCAGCTGACGCCCGTGCGCGGGATCGGTGAATTGGCGCCGGCGGCGCCGGGGATATCGTCGTTGGTGACAGTGAAGTTCAGCCCGTCGCACCGGCTGACCGAGGCGGTGAAGCCCTCCGGCACGTTCAGCTCCTCAACCGTCCACTCAAAGCTGTCGTCCAGGCTGTCCCATGTATAGGCCCAGCCGTTTCCGGCGTTCAGCTCCGCCGTGTCGTACCGCACCCCGTTCTGGTAGAGCACCACCGTCACGGATTCGGACATCCTGCCGCCGTCATTCAGCACCCAGACCTTTTCTACGTGCAGCGGCACCTCGGTCACGTCCCACGCGGTATCCGCGCCCTTGTGGTTGACAAAATCGGCCGTGGAGGTCACCCCGTCCACAATCATGCCGGTGTCCCCCGTTTTGGTCACGTCATACCCCTCGTTCCCGCTTTCGGTGACCACATAGGCCGCCCCCGCGGGCAGGTTTTCAATGGTCTCCTGCTCGCCGTCCCGTAGCGAGAAGTTCACGGTGCAGGGCAGCGTATAGGAAACGCCGTCATGCGTAAACGTCCCCGACCCCTCTGTCAGCCTGACCGAGAAATCGAAGGACTTTGTCCTGTCGCCCTCCAGGCCGGTAACCGTTTTCCGGACGGTCAGGCTGCCAAATCCCGTTTGCGGGAACGGCGTTTTCGCATTGGTGAAAATCGCCTCAAAATCGCCGTCCGGGGTAATTACACCTGTATAAATCCCGCTTTGCGGGCGCACATACCAGCCCGTCTCCGCGCCCTCGGTCACGGTGAGCCTTGTTCCGGCCGGCAGACCCAGAATGGTGATGTACTCGTCGTGGTGCAGCAGCAGCGTCTCGCCGTTGGACACCTTGCCCGCCTTGTCTTCCCCGTAAAAATAGTAGTCGAACGAGCCGGACAGCGGCGTGCCGTTTGCGTCGGTCAGGTTCACGGTAAAGGCGAACAGCTTTGTGTAGTCCGCACCCGTCAGGCCGCTCCCGGTCACCTGCTTGCCGATGGTCAGCGCGCCGGTTTGCGGCTGTGCGGTGGTTTTGTCGGTCACCACCACCATATTCAGCAGGCTGAACAGGTTGGTCAGGTCGGTATCGCCCAAGTTGTCCCTGTTGGCGTCCGCGGGCGTGGGGTCATATTGGCCGCCCGTCAGCGCGGCGTAATTCTGCTGGATCCGCGTGCGGACAAAGCCGGTGTCGGTGACAAAGAAGGGGTAAAAAACCTCCCCGCCGTCCTGGTCGTGCAGCCCGTAATCGACAAACGCGTTGCGCTCAAAGTGCAAATTCATGCTGCGCGCGACGTTCGTGCCCTCCAGCGCGGCGTCCTGCCAGCCGTCCGGCTCAAAACGCCCGCTGGGCTGCACCTGCATAAACGCCGTGATGTCCCGCAGTGTCACGTCCACGTCGCTGCCCATCGCAAACTGGCGCATCGTCTGGGTCAGCCGCCCCACGTCCGCCACAACGCTGATGCCGTTGTCCGCGGTGCCCGCATCCGCATAAATGCCGTAGGTGCCCACCACCACCGGGGTGACGGTTCCGTTCCTTCGGAACCCGGGCGGGGCGGCCATCTCTTTCAGGTAATACTGGGTTTTCGCGCTGTTCGCCCAGACCATCCGGGCTTGCCCCTGCTGCGCACTGTCCCCGGTGGGGGAGAAAATCAGCGTCCCCGCCGCGTCGGTGACGCCGGTGGCCGCCGGGGTGCCGGTGCAGGCCTCGTTGTCAAACAGGCCGAACCGCGCCCCCTGCACGGGGTTGCCGTCCTGGTCGATTTTCAGCACGCGCAGCTCCCGCCTCTCATTGGGAATAAAGATGAGGGAGCGGAAATTCCTGTTAAACTGCACCACGCTGATGAGACGGAACGCGTCGCCGCTGCCGACCGCCCGGATGGCGGCGATGGTGGCGTTCACCCCGTTGCGCTGTACATAGTTCCGCAGCGCGGCGTACCGCTGCGCCGCCGTGTCCTCGTTGATTCCAAGGGCGCGCAGCGCCGCGGGCGGGATAATCCCATAAACCATCTGCATATCGCCGCCGGCAGGGTCGTTGAGCAGATAGCGGCCGGCCAGGCCGGGCAGGTCGTTCAGGCGGCCGTACAGGCGGGTATTCTCGTCGTCCCAGTCCAGGTGCCAGTCGGTGTAATTCTCCCCCGCAGCCTGCTGCAGCGCGGCCTCAAGGACAACGCCGCGCCAATCCGTGATGCCGCCGCTCGCCTTCACCGAACCGAACCCGGTCAGGTTGCTGCCGTAAAGCGCCATCCAGGCGCCCGTGGATCGCTGCTTGAGCAGCGGCACCGCAATCACCAGCCCGTCCCGCTGGTCGCTGCGGGGGATTCGCTCGGTGCCGGGCTCAAGCTGGCCGTTGGCGTCTATGCTGCCGGCATAATAGAGCTGCTGGGGGCCTGTGATGTTGGACACCGAGCAGGCGTATGCCCCGGTTGTCCAGCGGTTGGCCACCGAAAGCATGGAGGTCTGCGCGTCATAGTGCAGCGCGATGTCAACCGGCTGGGTGCGGTAGCCCTGGGGCGCGCTCGCCTCCCGCAGGACATAATACTGGTCGCCTAGGTCGGCAAAGTTGAAATAGCCGCCCTCCGGCGTATGGAATACGGCGGAGCCGTACTCGTCGGTGGTGAGGGTGACCAGCGGCCCGTTGCTGACGTCCGGCGTCACGTAAAAAATATCGTTCTGCCCCACGCCGGCGTTGTCCGTATACAGGCACTGGATGGCGCCCGTGTCGCCGCGGGTTGCCGGATAGAGGTAAAAATCCACGCCGGGCAGCGGGGTTCCGTTCTGATCCACCTTGGCGATGTTCTGATAAAGCAGGGGCTGGAGATTGAAGCGCAGCGCAATGCTGGAATCGTAGTTGCCCCGCTCCAGATAAAACATCTTCAGGGTATGCGTCGTGTTGCTGGCAAAGGTGTCCCCGTTCCAATCGGAATCCTTCAGCACAACCTGCGCATCCTCAAACAGCTGGCGCAGGGTGGTTTTGGTCACCAGGGTTGTGGGATCCTCGGGATTGTCGGGGATGCCGTTGGTATAAAACGAGCGGCCGATGCAGACGGCGCCGGTCTCAAAGTTGATGGTGCCGTAGATTTCGCTGTGAATGCCGCCCAGGTCCAGCACCAGCACATTGTCGATGAACACCCAGACGTCGTCGTCCCCGGAAAACTCAAAGGTCATGGGCTTGGCGTTTGTCCCGGAGCCGATTCTGCCGTTTACGGGCTGGCGGAAATCCACGTCCACCGTCATGCCCAGATGGTGGTTCATCGTGTTGCGGAAGCTGTTTACGCTGCTGGTCAGGTCGTCGCCGTCAAGGCCCGTAAACACCTCGCTGCCCTTGTTGAACGGGAAGAAATTGCCGATGCTGGCGGCCGCGTCGGTCCGGACAGTGGCCGGTGCTCTGTAGAGGATAAAGTGGTTGTTGCCCCCGCTCTGGCTGAATTCGGCAAAATTCTGCCGCATGTCGTAGTAATAATAGCCCTCGTTGTCGATCTGGAACAGGCCGGTCACATTCTCATACGCCTTTTTGGACGGCCCGTCCACCGGCTCAAAGAGATACTGGAGGGATTCGGTTCCGGTTTCGATAAGCTGCCCCGTGGCCGCCTCCCACCGCTCGATGGCCGTGGTGCTCAGGTTCTGGACGTTGAGGGAATTGTACGCGTCGCCCCCCGAGGCGATGTGATCCCCGGTCAGGTTCCAGTCCCGGATGAGCTTGTACTGCTCGGTGTTGTATTTGTCGTTGTGCGCGGGGTTGTCCTTTTCCGCGGTCAGGAGCCAGTCGGCCGCTTCCAGATTGAGCTCGGGGTAGCCGCTTTCCGGCAGGACGCTTTTGACAATCCCCTCCATGCCGGCGTATTCCCTGCCGTACCGGCAGGTCTCGCCCGCGCCCTTATTCCACAGTCCGGCGTGAATCAACCCGTCCCCGAAAAGCAGCAGATGCCCGTGGTTGATGCCCCTGTCCCAGTCGGTGGCGTTGGAAAAGCCGGTGGCGTTTACGAGGGCGCCGGAATCGTCGCTGTTCTCGTGCTGGTGGCTGTCGCTCTTGTCCAGAATATCGCCCTGCGGCGCGGTGGGGGATTCTCCCTCCGGGCGCACCCAGTAGTCAAACAGGTTGACCTTGACGTTCTGCGGCGCGGCAGGGGCGACGGTGTGGGTACTGAGGTCGACCACCCGCAGGGTGATCGTGAAGGACAGCAGGCCGGGATTGTTTCTGGTATCCTTTTCCGGATTGCTCGAATCCGGCACGTTCGGGTAATAGTCCAGCGGATTGTTGGAATTCACATACAGGGCGTAGGTGGTGTCCCCCTCCCTGACCGTATTGGGATCCGCCCAGAAAACGAGCTGCGACCCGTCCCGCAGCTCGGCGGGCGCCTCCTTCAGCTCCCAGTTGACGTTGACCCTGCCCCACACAAAGGTGCCCGTATTCGTATTATACTGCTCGTCGTCGGTTTTCAGGCCGTTCGGACCCATCTCGTACCGCTTCTCGCTCTGGTCGGCGTCCGCGGTAAACCCGATCCTGTTGAACACATCGGCGCCGCCCGTCCAGGTGACCCAGCCCCGGATGGTTTTGGGCAGCACATCCTGTTTCAGCTGCGCGATGATGGCGTCCTTCCCCTTGCTCAGATCCGTGACCACCGCAACGGCGGAATTATCGGTGATTTTCTCCCCGTCCCAGCCGATAAAATTCCACTGGTTCAGGAATTTCATCCGGATTGTCCCCGCCATCGGCTGGCCGCCGCCCAGCTCCAGCCGCACCGCGGGCGGCTGAACGCCGTCGGTGAGCAGGTATTCCGCGGGCAGCGCGGCGCGCAGAGTATACTCCCCCTCCCAGACGCCCTGCCCGGGGAGGTCGTCGAGCGCCCATTGCAGCGGCGCCTGCTTGGAGCCCGCCGCCGTCTCGACCGTGACAGCCGACGGAAGCAGCGTTTGCAGCGCCTCCGCGGTCACCGGCTGCGCCTCGCTTGCGCCGGGCAGACCCAGACACCACATGCCGGCCTCCCCGTCCCAGCTCAGCGCGCCTTCCTCGTCCTCCCACGCCCACGCGGTGACGCAGCGGCCGCAGCGGAAGGTGCAGGGGCTCCCCTCCGCCGCCGGCGCATAGCCGCAGCTCGCGTCGTGCGCATGGGTGCAGGGGGAACCGGGCTGCGGCGCGGTATAGCCGCAGCTCTCGTCATGTACATGGGTACAGGGGGTGCCCGCGGTGGCCGGGGTGTAGGCGCAGCCCTGCTCGTGCAGGATATTGCCGGCCGCGTCAACCTCCGTGCAGCCCTTATCGCAGGGGATTTCCGCCGCCGGCGCGGTGTAGCCGCAGCTTGCGTCATGCACATGGGTGCAGGGGGCGCCGGGCTGCGGCGCGGCATAGCCGCAGCTTGCATCGTGCACATGGGTGCAGGGGGAACCCTCGCTGCCCGGCTGCCAGCCGCAGCTCGCGTCGTGCGCCGTGTGGTGGGGGCACAGGCCGGCGGATTCCTCGGCCGCGAACGCCACCGGCGCGGCGGTATTGCCGGTCAAAGACAGCATTAGCCCCGCGCACAGGACGATAACCGCCCATTTTCGGGATTTCCGCTCCGGGACGCTGACGGGGCTTTTGCTGCAATGACGTTGTCTCATTTTCCAGAATGCTCCTTGCCTTTTGCTGTGTCGCCGAAACCCAGCGGCAAGCGGCAAAATTACATATACATATATAGTAATTATACTGCGTTTCAAGCCCCTGTCAACGAACGACCGGATATTTTTGCATCGCCGGCCGACCCGGGCGCGCAAAAAAGGGGAAACAAACAGCAAAAAAGCGGCAAAACCCGAACCGGGGTTCGCCGCCCTTCTCTGCGCATTGTGCGCCGCGCACGCCGCCGGAATCCACACGGCCGGACAGGGCGACGCGGGCTTGGCAGTATGCAGAATAGGATGTATTTTTATACAGTGCCGGGTTCATGCTCCGCGTCTTTCCGCACCGCGGCTCTCTGTTCGAACGGGCGCTGCCGGCGGGGCACCCCGGCGCTGAACCGACCGCTTCCGGCATCCGGTCTGCCGGATTTGCGCCCGGTGCGGACTCGACTTTTCCCGCGGCGCAAACTCCGTCCGGAACCAGCCGCTCCGCCGGCGGCTGCAAAGCGGCAAACAGATTCCGCCCCGCAATCGCCGGATTTCCGCTTTCTCCCGTTCGGTCATTCGGAAGCGGGATTCTCCCCGCACTGCCCCGGTATACCCGGGCGCCCGGCCGGGACAGCAGCGCGATTTTCCCGCACTGCCGCGCTTTGAAAAGCCGGGCGATGACCGCCCGCTTTCCCGCCGCCAAAGCACGCGTCGCCTCCTTCATTGCCGCGGTTGTTTTGCCCTTTCCGTTTCCCCTGTACAGCTGAATGTGCCCCTTTTTGTCCTACCGCTTTCCCTCCATCAGCGCGTAAACGGCGTCCATGTCGATCGCTTTGCGGATTCCGTCCGCCAGCAGGTCGAACTGCTGCTCCTGAAATTCCGCGTGGGAGACCGGCGCGGCCTGCTCGCAGGGGATGCCCCGGCGCCGGCACAGCGCCTCCGCCAGCTTTTGGGTGAGGCTGCCGGTGTCAAACAGGCCGTGCAGATAGGTTCCTGCCACGTTGCCGCACACGCAGCCGTCCGGCTGCCCTGTTTCCAGCCGGCAGAACGCCTGCCCGCGCACCGCGGTTTTCCCGGTGTGGATTTCATAGCCGTCCAGCTCCGTCCCCGCAAAGCCGGGCGCCGTCACGGTCGCCCGCACCCGGGTGCGGGTCTTTTTATCGCAGAAAACGGTGTCTGCGGGTAAAAGCCCCATCCCGCGCATCTCACCCCCGCCCTCGGTTCCGCAGGGGTCGCGCAGGGTTTCGCCCAGCATCTGGTACCCGCCGCAGATGCCCAGCACCGGCGTGCCCGCGTGCGCCAGCTTGCACACCGCCGCCTCCAG
The DNA here is from genome assembly GCA_964645785.1 of uncultured Oscillospiraceae bacterium. GTDB lineage: Bacteria > Bacillota > Clostridia > Oscillospirales > Ruminococcaceae > CALWZE01. The sequence goes on along the minus strand of CAZYAV010000059.1, from coordinate 799 downwards.
CCCGCTCTGCCGCAGCCACAGCAGGTCGGAAAGGGTGCTCTTTGTCCCGGGCAGAATCACCAGGTCGGGGCTGCCCAGCGCCCGGGTGTCCGTCACATACCGCACCCCCATGGCCGGGTGCTCGTCCAGCAGGGAAAAGTCGGTGAAATTGGAAATCCGCGGCAGGCGGATGACGGCGATATCCAGCGGCTTTTTCCCGCCCTGATTCTCCAGGCAGGGCGCGAGCGAATCCTCGTCGTCCACGCTGACCGCGAGGTAGGGCACCACCCCGAGCACGGGGATCCCCGTCTTTTGCTCCAGCATGGCGAGCCCGGGGCGCAGGATGGCCTCGTCCCCCCGGAACTTGTTGACAATCAGGCCGCCGATGCGGGCGCGCTCCCGCTCGTTCAGCAGCGCCACCGTGCCGTAAAGCTGCGCGAACACGCCGCCCCGGTCGATGTCCCCCGCCAGCAGCACGGGGGCATTTACCAGCTCGGCGAGCCCCATATTCACAATGTCGCCGTCGCGCAGGTTGATTTCGGCGGGGCTGCCCGCCCCCTCGATGACGATGAGGTCGTTTTCGGCGGCAAGGCCGTTGTACGCGCGCAGAATCTCCGGCACAAGCTGCCGCTTCATCCCAAGATACGCGGCCGCGCTCATCTGCCCGCGAATCTCGCCGTTGACGATGACCTGGCTGCCGGTATCGCTGCACGGCTTGAGCAAAATGGGGTTCATGCGCACGTCCGGCTCCCGGCCGGCGGCCTGTGCCTGCACCACCTGCGCCCGCCCCATCTCCAGCCCGTCCCGGGTGACATAGCTG
>CAZYAV010000058.1:0-10386 GCA_964645785.1 uncultured Oscillospiraceae bacterium | reverse complement strand
TCCGGCAAGCAAAGAGCGGCAACCGGAATAGCTATCTCTGTAATTTTTCTCGACAATCTTCGACGCAATCCGAGCTTTGAACGCTGCGTTCGTGGTGCGCGCCTGATTCATGGAATATTCTTCCTTTTAAAAGGAGGGATTTTCCTATGCAAGCGCACAACAAGCCTACTTACGAGCAGAAACGGCAGCTTGGATTCGTTATTTACTTGCATCGTTCCCAAATGGGGTTATCCCAGGAACAGCTTGCCGAAGCACTCGGCTACTCCACACGCTGGATTCAGAAGATTGAATCGGGACAGGCCAACCCATCCTGGACGACCCTACTGACTATGATGATGTTGCTCAACATCAATTCCAATGAGCTCTGTGAGGAGGTTGGAATTCGTGTTCCTGTACCTTCCCTTTAAACAGCGTATACATTCTTCTGAGCTTGGGACATACGTCTCCTATGGCCTATCTGCTTTCCAGCTGCCCTCTTTTCGGCCTATTTCTGCCATATCCGATGTTTTCCTTGATTTTGCTGCTGTACTCCGTCTCTCTTTCCTCTGCACTACGATGCTGCTTGATCCGGCTCATTTTCTCTATGTGGTGTAGGATTCCTTGGCTTAGTGGGTGGTGTTTTGCCTTTTTTCAATTCCAAGCTATTTTTTTCTTTTCTTGAATCTCTATTTTGGGCTAGCCGTTGGATGTTGTCAGTCTTAGGATGAAATCGAATGCCGCGGGGTTCGAGTCCCGCCCGTCTGTAAAGCTCCCGTTTTGAACCTGCGGTGCTTGACACTTTTTCACGACTCCTAAGGCGCCGAAAAGCCCCTGAAACAGGGGTTTTTCGGGTTGTGCATCTTTTTTTGACCAATAGGACATGGAAATGGCGACAAAGCAAATACAGAGTAAAATGTGCCTCCGTGTCTGCTCGCAAAAGAAAGCGGCAAGTTGTCAGAGGTGCATAAACCTCGGTAACTGCGACATTTCCTAATGATGCGATTGCATCCGAAATATCCTGCAACAATGCCCCTGCCAATTCGTTTTCTTCATTCAAAGTTAATACCAGCATGATAGAAGAAATGACAACAGCGTTGGTTCGTTGAGAATTTCAAATACTGTGTATTTTACATAGTTGCCGTTTTTTCGCAGATACCTCACCATTTTGAGTTCAATATTCAAATGTACAGATTCCGTGATTTTTCAAAAATGCACCCTATCCGCTGGCTTGACCGTACACAGCCAAAACAGAAGCATTAAAAGCCGCCATCCTCTGTTTATATTAGCGTCTGCCATTCTCTTTCCATCTGCGTCCAACTGATCGTTGATTTTCTGTCCATGAATTATCAATCACAGAATCTTTGTCTGTTGCAATAAACGCAGCACTTGTTTGATAAAAAAAATCAGCTTTCCTCTGTATTCCTTGCAGAAACCGTGCGCGCGCTGCCGGCGGATGCCGGGAGGATTGGCGCGCACTTCGGACGCATCCACGAATTTTCAGATGCAATTATCTATTTGTCATCGCAAAAGTGTTCCGGCGCAGGACAAGTTTCTTTTACGCAGTAGAATAATAAAGTCTTCTTTAATCAGTGTCCACCCTAGGATGCCCTTCACAAAAGCGGAGCATTTCCCACGCAATTCTTTAATTGCAGTAATCCGCATCTCAAGTTCTACGAAATAAGCTATATGATGTCTCTCATGAATGCATGATGCCCCTAACCGGCGGCGAATGGCGTTAAGCCATTCGCCTTTATTTGAAACACCTTGGTTCGGCGATGGCGCTTTTTACGCCGGTCAGATGTTTTACCAGTGCGGTGAGCGACCATATTTCGCCGTAGTAACTGACATACTCATCATCGACGACCTCAAACTGTTCTCCTGAATGGCCGTTCCTATTGCAACAGAATTCGATCTGCTCACCGATAGCAATGCCGCATGCGGAGAACGTGAACGGCGCCATGCGCTCCTGGTGCTGTTCATTGATCTCCTGTGCCGGTTCTTCATCCCGCTGCTCCATTGCAGTAGCCTTCCTTTTCTTCAGGCGGTGGCGGTAACCGTTGATTTCCGCAATGGCTTCCAGTATGGAATCAGCATCCTCCGGAGTCATGGGCGCTTGCCATCCACTTCTTCGGTTGAGCGCAGCTCCGGGTTCAGCTTGTCCAGTATGGAATGCAGCTTCTTGTCCGAAAGGGCGGAATCCACTTCGTATGTGACATACACACGGAACGCATACGGTACAGCGGTACTCCGATTCAGTTCCTCCAACCGCTGTTTGACATCCGTCGCATATCCGATTTTTACATACTGCGGAAACGAGGGGTTTGTAAGTACATAAATCACGCCGGACTTTCCTTTGCTCTAAACTCCATCAGGCCGAAACAACAACGGCGTTTTCTTTCACCCGATTGATTGCCGCCATAAGCGCCGCCTGTGTCCTCCTGTCAAACAGCTTTGTGAAGCTCAGCGGCTTATCGAATGGGGGCTTGGTGAGCGTGGTGACGCTCTCCATATAGCCGTTCTGCTCGATGTGGTTGATGATTTTATGCACGAAAGCGATCTGTTTCTGGTTCAGCGATTGGTCATCGATAAACCGGGAAAACGCTGTCATCGCCGCATCGTGATCCAGCTTGGCAATCTTACGAATCAACAAACCGAACGGTGTATCCCCAAACTCCCGCTCATAATCCTCCTTGCTGCCCAATTCGCTGGTCAGCACCCGCTCCAGTTCTTGATAATCGCCTGCACCGAGCGGAATATTATGCGTCAGCTTGTAGATGGCGAGCGTATTGCCGTTTTCATTGACATAGCGGTTGACCTTGGCGCGATAGTCCTCGAAATCATACGCCGCATCCAACCGGGCGCCCTCCTGCTGGTCGATGACAGGATCCGTCAGATGGGTGATAATCAGCTTTTTGCCGGTGGTCTGCTCCACAATAAACTTAATCAGTTCACGCAGCTCTCTCCGCACTTTTTCAAACAGGAGGATATCGTTTGCCTCCCAGAATGAGTCGGTATTGACCTCCCGGATAATCGGCAGCTTTGCCTTCACCTGCGGGATGCTGGCCTTGCGCTCCAATAAGGTGGCCATATCCCGCAGCTGTTGCTGCGCATACCGGAACGACGGCATCTGCTCCATGGCGGCGATCACAAGGCCGTACATGAAGTTATCAAAGCGTTTGGCATATTCGTCGGTGTCGTCCAGCCGGACAATGGGCGCAATCTGCTGCAACAGCTCGCCCTTGTCCCCCTCACTGATAAAGTCAAAGGCGCCGGGCTTCCTGAACTTTTCCACGCTCTGCATCCGCAGCTTTACGGCAATGAGATCGGCGTTCAGTTCCTGCACCCGTGCAGAGCAGCTCTCGACCAGCTCCGAGCGCCACTTTTGGTAATCATCGCCTGCATATGCGCTTTCCTGCAGCATGACTGCCAATTTAACCTGCTTGCCGAAGATATTCTCCGACAGCGACTTTGTGTCCCTGGACTCGTAGCCCTCCTTATGCGCGCGGAAGTATTCAAAATTGCCGCAGTAGTCAAAAATGAGGAAACGGCGCTTGTCCGTATATTCGCCCTCAATCCGGTCGGTGCAGGTCAACCCCCTGCACAGGCGGGTGCCCCGGCCGATCATCTGCCAGAACTTTGCCTTGGAGCGCACCTTCTTGAAAAACACGAGGTTGACGCACTCGGGTACGTCGATGCCGGTGTCCATCATGTCGACCGATACCGCGATAACCGGCTCCTTGTCCGGCATCTTAAAATCGTCGATGATGGTCTGGGCGTAGCTATCGTCGCAGACCACCCGCTGGGCGAATTTTCCGTGGTATTGGGGGTACAGCTTATTAAAGCGCTCCAGAATAAATTCCGCATGCCGCTTGTTCTGGGCAAAGAGGATGGTTTTGCCCAGCCTGTCGCCGCCGGCCACGCAGATGCCGCGCTCCATCAGATCCTGTAACACTATGTCCACGGTGGTCTCATTAAAGACAAATCTGTTGAGCTGTTCCGGCGGGATAAAATCCGGCATCAGGCCGTCTTCGATGAAGTCATCCTCGTATCGCTCTTTGTCCGCGTCGGAAAGGTCGTCATAGGTGATGCCCTCCTCCAAAAACTTGGTTTTTACCTCATAATTGTAATAGGGAACGAGAACGTGATCCTGATAGACCGCCGTCTCGTAGTCATAGGCATAGGTGGGGACGCCATGCTCCATCTCAAAGAAATCGTAGGTATTGCGATCCACATCCGTTTTGGGCGTCGCTGTCAGCCCCACCAGAATCGCATCGAAATACTCGAAGATGGCGCGGTACTTTTTGAAGATACTGCGGTGGCTTTCGTCGATGATAATCAGGTCGAAATGGGCCGGGGTAAACATCCTCTGTCCGTCTTTTGTTTTCATATCATCAATGGCATTCAGCATCGTCGGGTATGTAGAGAAAACAATTCTGGCGCTGCGGTCATCCTTATTAGAGCAGAGGTTGCACAGCGACATATCCGGCAGATAATTTTTGAAGTCGTCTTTTGCCTGCTTTACCAGAGCCGTGCGATCCGCGAGAAACAGAATGTTGGTCACATGCTTGCCGCGGCTGAGTACATCCGTCAGGCTGGACGCTGTTCTGGTTTTGCCTGTACCGGTGGCCATGACCAATAGATGTTTTCGAAATCCCAGTCCAATCTGCTCACATACCGCGCGGATGGCCTCCTTCTGGTAGTAGCGGTCGGTGATTCTGTCGTCGATGGGGACGGTCATCAGGTCTTTGCGCTCTGCTCGGCGATTCATCAGCTTATGCAGATCATCCTTGCTGAAAATGCCGCTGACCTTGCGCTGGGGGCCGCTTTGATCGTCCCAGAAATAGGTTTCAAACCCGTTGGTGGTGAACATCATGGGGCGGCGGCCGAACTTGCGCTCCAGGCAGTCGGCGTACAAACCAGCCTGTTTCCGCCCGATGTTGGGGTCTTTACTGGTGCGCTTGGCCTCCACGACCGCCAGCGGCAGACCGTCTTTTCCAAACAGAACATAATCTGCATAGCCCATCTGGCCGACTACGCCGGCCATCCCCTCAACAGGATATTCCTCCTGTACATCCGCGTCTGCGCCGGTAAATTTCCAGCCCATCTGCTTCATATCCACATCGATATAAATCTTGCGGGTTTTGAATTCAGAGAGGTCTTCCGGCCGGAAAATACGCTCCTGCTGATGCTGTTCCTTAGATGCTGTGATCTGTTCGGACATCTGCTCGATCTGCTTGCGCAGGGCTTCAATCTCCGCATCCTTCTCCCCGAGCAGACTTTCCTGCTCCTTGATTTTCTTTGTATCGACAACGACCTTTTCCTTGGGGATCAGCGCCTCGTCAAACTTCTGTTCCGCATAGTCATTGCCATAGCAGTAGTCCACCCACTGGATGAACTCAAAAAGGCCCTGCAGAGAAGCGAGGGCGTCACTGGGCTGCACACTGCGCTCCGTATGGACAGCCAGATTTCCCAACTTGATGATGAACGGCAGTTTGCCCCAAGTGTTATAGTCCACGGCAAAGCGGAAGGTCGGCTCGTGAATGAGGGATTGCAGATTGTCCTTGTATGGCATCCGCATGGTGTTGTCCGCGGAATAGACCCACTTTACAGCCAGCTCCAATGCTTTCCTACAGCCGACGGCACACATGGCAGGAGACGCGGAAAAGACCCGCTCGGCTTCCACCGCCGCCGGCGCGAACATGGCGTATTCGGTTTGGGGTTGGAGAAATGAGAAGTTAGTCATAGCTCTCTTTTTTTCCTATTCTTTAATAGCACTAATGACATTCAATACAGCAACGATCAATCCGCACATTTCCGTAAGGAAAAGGACTATTTGGCTGATAATCGTGCCATTTCCTTCATTTGCGTCGGTATTAGCCTTGACTCGTTTGATATTTTGGCTAATTGAGACAATGCTCTGAATAGTCCCGAGACAAATTGTATATGTACCGAAGACCAAAAACACAAAAAACACCAGATTCGCCCAGAAAGCAGATATTCTTATATATGATACCAACCAAATAGCAAATACAACAAGTCCCATTGTGAGATTACCAAGGCCTTTGATTTTTGACGTTTTTGACAATTCAATTCCTGTTCCTATAACACCAAATGCTCCAACAACAGCGCCAACTATGTATGAAACTATTGGCACAAAGAAATAGTCGGGTTTTAGTAAGAGGAATACCCCTATGCCAGTAAATGAAATTCCTACTGCATATCCGTTTATTGCACTATCAATTGCTTCAGAAAAGATTGGACTTTTGGGTTCCTTGGCTTTTCCCATATTAACCTCATTTCCTCACCCAAAATATTTTTGCATCAACGATTTTTTCAAAGTCTCCAGTTCTTGCAGCCCCTTTTGAACTGCCAATTTTGATTTGTCGACCTGTTCGACGAAGACGGCGAATTGGTTTTGCAGGTCAAGTGGCACATCGAAAATCTGGCATTTTTTTAATGCAAATATCTTTAGTTCTGCAAATGTTGTTCCTGAAGCAATACTACTATAGTCTGTCATAATTCTATCTTTCAGTGTGTACAGCAGAAAAATAGAATTGTAATTGTTGCTAATATCATGCACCCACAAAACACGACCATCTTTGAAGTAAAATGGTGCATCTGTATTAACTACCCAGATTCGTCCATCTGAGCAAATTGATGGCATCAGCAAATCACCAAACTGCGGCGCTCCAGTCGTATCACAAAGCTTTGCATAATGTTTTTCAGTAATATATAATTCAGGAGTTATCTGTTTTCCTTCGGCAAGAGCACCTACTTCTGTTCCGCGATAAAATGGAATACCTGTCTCTTGCAATTCCTCGACAAATACACGCTTGCTGGAACCGACTTCTGCAATGTCTTCAAGATTTACTGTCTTCCATTCTTTTGGATTGGATTTGCAGTCACCAAACAGTTCGATAAATCGGGATTTTACGAGTTCGTCCAGTTTGGTGAGCTGCTGCTTACGCATAAAAATCAATTCGGTGAGATGGTCGAGAACAGCGGAAATGTGTTGCTGCTCTTCCAATGTTCTATCTGGGATAATCATTTTGCGCATATCTGCTTGTGTAAGCTTTTGCCTTGTCGCTCCATTTACCAGCCCAGATACATCGTAATACATAAGAGAATAGCATACATAATTCACATCGTAACCAGTCTTTGGCTTTAATACGTGCGCATGATTATTAACCCAGCATTTCCCAGAGATACGATAAGCGATAGGCTTGTCCTTTGAACCAAAGTTTCCACCGTCTTCCGCAAGTAGAATTAATTCATCATCAAAGATGTAGTCCGCAATGTAGTCTTGTATTCCATTTGCTCCATAATACGGGTATGGCCCTGCAATGCGTTCGGATGCCGTGATAGGTATTCGCCTGCTATCCAAAATGTCACATACATCTCCCAATCTCGCCATCATACCATCCCCCTCAATTCTCTCAGCCCCTGCTGGATTTCTGCTTCCAGCTTGTCCAGCTCGTCAAGAATCTCACGCGTCGGGGGGTACTCCACCGGCACATACTCGGTCTTTTTGTACTTGTTGATGGACAGGTCATACCCATTTTCCACAATTTCCTGCTTGGGCACAAAGAAGCTCTGCTCGGTACGCTCCCGTGCCGCTTCGTTCTCCAAGTGGTGGAATCGCTCAAGAATGTCCGGGATGTCGTTGTCGGCTATCTCGGAGCGCTTGTCGTCGAGGCTGAAGCCGTCGGCCTTCATGTCATAGAACCACACCTGTTCGGTGCCGCCTGCGCCGGTCTTGGTGAACACCAGCACCGCGGTGGAAACCCCGGCGTATGGCTTGAACACGCCGGAGGGCATGGAAATCACAGCCCGAAGCTGGTGGTTCTCCACCAGCTCCCTGCGGATGGCTTTGTGCGCGGAAGAGGAGCCGAACAGCACGCCATCGGGGACAATGCAGGCGCATTGGCCGCCCTTTTTCAGCATCCGCAGGAACAGCGCCAGGAACAGCAGCTCCGTCTTTTTCGTGTTGGTAACGGCTTTCAGGTTGTCGTTGATGCTCTCCGCGTCAATTGTCCCCTTAAAGGGCGGATTGGCAAGGCACATCGTAAAGCGCTCCGTGATTTGGTTCTGCTTGGACACGCTGTCCTTATACTCAATCTCCGGGTTGCTGATGGAATGCAGCATCAGGTTCATGGCCGAAATCCGCAGCATGGTAAAATCGGTGTCGAAGCCTGTAAACGCTGGGCCAGAAAAATGCTCCCACTGCTCCGATGTCATGGTATCCTCGTAATGCCGGCGGATATACTCCGAAGCAGAGACCAGAAATCCGGCGGTGCCGCAGGCGGGATCACAGATAGTATCGTCGGGGGTGGGCTGCAGCAGCTCCACCATCATTTCGCGGATATGCTTGGGCGTGCGGAATTGGCCGTTTTGACCTGCCGCCGCCAGCTTGCCCAGCATATACTCATACATGTCGCCCTGCATATCCAGCTCCGCAATATCATGCTTGTAGAGGTCATCGAGGCCGGTGATGATTTTCTGCAAAAGCTGGGGCGTCGGAATCAGGAACATGGCGTTGCTCATGTACCGGGCAAAGGCGGTGGTGTTTTTATCTGCTTTGCCGGGTTCATCCTCGATTTCCACGAGCTCACCTTTCTCGTTAAAATCGGGAAGTCTGCCGTATTTCATGCTTTTTATGGCCGGAAACACACGCTGGGACATCACTTCGAATATCCTTCGAGGGTCATCGTTTTTGAACTTGCTCCAGCGCATAGACTGGCCGGCCTCGGACTGAGGGAAAATTTGGGGCATTGTTTCCCCTGTCATGTTCTCAAACTCCTCGTTTTCCAGTTCCTTCTCATCAAGGGAACGGATAAACATGAGATAGGTGAGCTGTTCAATGACCGTCAGCGGGTTGGCAATGCCGCCTGCCCAGATATCTGTCCAGATTTTATCCACCTTATTTTTTATTGCACCTGTTATCATGCCGGCTGTCCTCCATTATCTTGTAGCAATGCTGCGTGTTTCTTATATTCTTCGATGACCTTGTCCGGCGACAGGATTCTCATCTGGCCTGCAAACTGGAACAGCCAGCCCCAGAACACCGGGCTGAGCTGCACACGGACGGTGGTGACGCATTTGTCGGCACTTGAGCGAATCATCCTGGTGTCCTCACCGAATTTATCGTATACCACGCCGATCAGCCTGTCGTCAAATTCCAGCACGACGTCCGCCTGCTCCCCGCCGTACATTTTAAACACCTGCTCGGTGTAATCGTCGAGACTATCCCGCAGGCTCAAGGCCTTTTCTGAAACATCTTCCTCGACGACGGCTACGTGATCCATCCGGTCAACACGGTAGTTCGCGGTGCCGTCGTATTTCTCGCTGTACGCCACGAGGTAGTAATTATCCTCATTGAACACCAGCGCCACCGGCTCCACGATATAAGCACGGCTCTCCCGCCGGTAAATCCTTTTCGCATTTTCGTCCAGATCGAAATAGTGCAAGGACACTTTTTTCTGCTGTTGCAGGGCGTCTTCAATGAAACCCACATTATAGTAGATGGCTTCGTTCCTGTGCTTGCGGGTGTTGAAGCACACCACGTTGCTTTTCAGAATATCCACTTTGTGCGTTCCGCCGAGGGCGGCAATCTTATCAATCAGTTCCGCGGTCTTTTTCGGTGTAATAAAACTGGCTGCCTGTACGGCATTAATCAATATTTTTAATTCGGGGACGTTGAAGCCGCGATCCTCGATGTAGTAGCCTTTTTGCTTTTCCACCCATGTCCACATGACTTCGTATCCGATTTCATTGAGAACGGCAATATCCTTTGTCACCGTTCTGCGCTCGCAGGGGATCCCCATTTCCATCAGTTTGGCGCAAATGGTGTTGGTAGAGAGCGGGTGCTGCTCGTCAGATTCCTGACGCAGCAGCTCGTAAAGCTTCAGCAATTTGAACTTCTGCCAATTTTCCTGTGCCATATGGCACCTCCTGCGATAAATCGACATCTGGTGACAATATTTCAGTTAAAAGAATAGCACAAATTGACCCGATTTTCAAATATTTGATGTCATAAATACACGACATCTCGTTCGGCAGTTGTGCATTTCCAGGTTCATATCCCACCATCTGTATGTATGCTGGCTTCTTGGCTTGGCAAAAAGGCGTAAAATACGCTACCATTTTCGCCGTTAAAAAGCAAAAAACGGGGGCTGGCGCAGTCTGGTCGACTGCTCCAGCCCCTGTTTTAGTGGTATTCTCCTATATTTATATTGAGGGCTATTTGCCCTTGAAAAGTATAAAGAACCCTCTTTTGCCCTGGTGGACAAAAGAGGGTTCTTTTGTGTGAAGGGCGCATGAAAACGATATTTTTGACTTTTGGGAAGCGGGAGTTGAACCCTCGTACCTCGCAAAATGCTGGCGGTGCTGCTGAGGTGCCGCCCGCGC
>CAZYAV010000057.1:0-10453 GCA_964645785.1 uncultured Oscillospiraceae bacterium | reverse complement strand
CCTGTCACGCTAGAGGTCGTGAGTTCGAGCCTCATCCGGGTCGCCATTTGCTGTTGTAGCTCAGTTGGCAGAGCACGTCATTGGTAATGACGAGGTCGGCAGTTCGAATCTGCTCAACAGCTCCACACACCCGCTCAGCCGTTCGGCTGGGCGGGTGCTGTTTTTCTGCATAAATTCCCCGCCCCCGCTTTGCCGCGCAAAAAAAGCCCGCCTGCGCGGGCTTTCCGTATGCTTCCGGGGGCTGCTTTGGCGCTCACTCCGCCACAAACAGCTCCGCCTCGGGGGCGTTCTTTTTCACCGATTCAATGCCGTTCTTGCAGCTGGATTTCGCCGTATATCCCTCGCTCGTCGCGATGATTTCGCCGTTCACCGCCTTGAGGCGGAAGCGGAAATCCCCCCGCTTGTCCTGATAAATCTCAAATTTGGGGTTTTTCAGGGTCTCCACAGACTTGCCCACCTGATCCTCCACATGAGCCGTGCAGTTTTTGCGCACGCTCTCCACCCCGTTTTTGCAGGCGCTGAGCGATGTATATGTCTCGCCGCTCGCGATGACCTCCCCGTTCCCGGCCTTCAGCACAAAATGATAGCCGCCGTTTTTTGTTTCGCTGATTACGAATTTCCCCATATTAGCACCTCACACAACTCTATATAATCCATAGAGATAATCAATACAGCACAAATTCTATGGTTTATTTTATCATAAAACAGCGGAAGCTGAACATAGTGGAATTCGACAAAATATGAGCGCAAAATTATAGCGATGTAAACAGCTATCCGCACTCCGGTTCGGCAAAATTCCCAATGCGGGCGGCTCTGGGCGGATTTGCCCCCGCCCCGTTTGGATGCTATAATAATCCCAAATCGCCCGGCGCGCCACGCAAAACGGCTTTCGCCGCGCTGCGGTTCACGCCCCGCCTTTTTTGCACATACTATGACAATCGGGGCGCGCCGCTTCCGCGGATTGCATGTACCGGCTCGGCGCCGGACAAGGAGAATCAGGGAGGTCACCCATGCCAAGCCTACAGGGAAAGCTGTTGAGCGAGCAGCTCCGGCTCTTAAAGCCCATTGTGCGTAGAAGCACCATTCAGGACGCGCGGTTCGTCCAGAACAAATACGGCGAGCTGGGCGCGCGCGCAAACGCCAGGCGGGTCTCGTTCGAGCCCGCCCGCTTTGAGCAGTTCGACGCCGCGTGGGTGCGCCCGCGGCAGGGCGGCAGCGCGGACAGCGCGATTCTCTATCTGCACGGGGGCGGCTACACGGCCGGCCATCTCGACTACGCGCTCGGCTTTGGCAGCGTGCTCGCCGCCGAGACGGGAATCCCGACCCTGTGCGCCGCCTACCGCCTCGCGCCCGAGTTTGTCTTCCCCGCCGCGCTGGAGGACGCCCTTGCGGCCTACCGGCATCTGTTGCAGGCCGGCTATTTGCCCCAGCGCATCTCGCTTGCGGGCGAATCCGCCGGCGGCGGGCTCATTTTCGCGCTCTGCCTGAAGCTGCGGTCGCTCAACCTGCCGCTGCCCGGGCGGCTTGCGGCGCTCTCCCCCTGGACGGATCTTGCGATGACCGGCGCCTCCTACACCCTCAACGAGCGGGTCGACCCCTCCCTTGTGCGGGAATCGCTCGCCTATTACGCCCACCTGTACGCAAAGGACGAGCTGCAAAATCCCTTGGTCTCCCCGCTGTACGGCCGGCTGGACGGGATGCCGCCCTCGCTGCTGATTGCGGGGACAGACGAGCTGCTGCGGGACGATTCGGTGCGGATGGCGGACGCCCTGCGCGGGCGCGGGTGCGCGTGCACGCTGCGGCTGTACGAGGGGATGTGGCATGTGTTCCCCGTCTTTTCCATTCCGGAAAGCAGGCAGGCGCTCGCGGAGCTCAGCGCGTTTTTGAAGGCGGATCTATGAAAAAAGCACCGAAAAAGTGGATGAAGCTGGACAACGCGGCCAAGATTTACCCCGCCGCCATGCGGCGGGATTGGGCGGCGATGTTCCGCGTTTCGGCGAACCTGACCGAGGAAGTTGACCCGGATATTCTTGCGCGCGCGCTGGAAAGCACCCTGCGCCGCTTTCCGGGCTTTGCGGTGCAGATGCGACGCGGCCTGTTCTGGTATTACCTCGAGCATCTGGACGGCTGCCCGCAGATTCAGCCGGACGTGAACAACCCCTGCGTGCGGCTGCTGCCGGCCGAAAACGGCGGCTTTGCGTTCCGGGTTCGCTATTACCGCAAGCGCATCGCCGTTGAAATTTTCCACGTGCTCACAGACGGAACCGGCGGGCTCTGCTTTTTGAAGACGCTGGTGGCGGAGTATCTGCGGCTGCGGTACGGCGCGCAGATTCCGCGGGACGGGGAGATTCTGGACTGCACCGTCCCCGCGCCGCCCGAGGAGACCGAGGACGGCTTTATGGCGCTGCCGCCCACCTCCTCCCGAACCAGGAGGGAGAGCAACGCCTTCCACCTGAAAGGCACGGACGAGACGGACGGCTTTGTCAACATCACCACCGGCATCATCCCGGTGCAGGAGGTTCTGGCGCGCGCCCGGGAAAAGGGCGTTTCGATGACCGAATACCTCGTCGCCGTCATGCTGCTCTCGCTCGACCACATCCAGCGCGGCCAGTGCCGCAGAGCAAGCCGGCTCAGGCCGCTCAAGGTCAACGTGCCGGTCAATCTGCGCCCCCTTTTCCACAAGCGGACGATGCGCAATTTTGCAAGCTATGTCAACCCGGGGATTGACCCGCGGCTCGGCGCCTACACCCTCGACGAAACACTCGCCGCGGTGCATCACTACATGGGCGCGGAGGTCACCGGAAAAATGCTGGCCGCCAAAATCACAACCAATGTCCGTTCCGAGCGCAATCCGGTTCTGCGGGTCATGCCGCTGTTTGTCAAAAACGCCGCCATGCGCTTTGCATTTTATCTTGTGGGCGACCGCAAATCCACCACCTCCCTTTCCAACCTGGGCGCGGTGCGCCTGCCCGCCGAAATGGAGCAGTATGTGACCCGGCTCGACTTCATTCTCGGCCCCCTCTCCTCCAACCGGGACGTCTGCGCCGCCATCAGCTATCGGGATACACTCTATCTCAATTTCACCCGCAACATCCGCGAACCGGACTTTGAACGGGAATTTTTTACCCGGCTGGTCAAGCTGGGCATCCATGTAAAAATCGAGAGCAACCAGAGGTGATTGACTATGTCCTACTGTGTAAACTGCGGGGTTGAGCTGGCGGACAGCGAGCGCCGCTGCCCCCTATGCGGCACCGAGGTTGTCAACCCGGCAAAGCCCGCCGTCCGGGTGTACGACTACCCCTATCCCCGCCAGGTCGAAGCGCTCACCCGCCGCATTGACAAGCGGTTTCTGGTTTCGATCGTCGGGACGCTGCTGCTGCTGCCCGTGCTCATCTGCGCCGTCTGCGACCTGCTCACCGGCGGCGGCATCAGCTGGTCGCTGTATGTCGCGGGCGGCGCCGTGCTGCTGTTCACGGTTGTGTTTGTGCCGATGCTCTTTAAAAAGCGGCGCGTCTGGCTCAACCTCACCCTCGACCTGCTGGTCACGGCCGCGTATGTCGGCGGCATCTGCCTTGTCAGCGGCGGCAGCTGGTTCTGGACGCTCGGGCTGCCGCTTGTCGCGGCAAGCGGCAGCCTTGCCGTGTTCCTCGCCGTGCTGTTCGGCCTGGGTTCCGCGCGCGAGCTTCTTGTCCGGGTCGCGTTCGTCCTGTTCGGCTCCGGCCTGCTCGCCGTTGTAATCGACCTGCTGATTAAGCTGTATCTCGGGCAGCCGCCGGTTCCCGGCTGGTCGTTATTCGTGCTTGCCCCCTGCGCGCTGCTCGGGGTTGCCGCGCTGCTGCTGCGCCGCAAAAACAACTTTAAAGAGGAGATTCGCCGCCGGTTCTATGTCTGAGCGGCCGCCCCGGCGGCATTCGGGGTTTATCCGCAAAAAGAAAAGCCCTGCTCCATCCGCCGTCCGGCGGGTGCCGCAGGGCTTTTCTTTTTATCGGGTCGCGGGGTCGCGGGCTTTCCTGTATATAAAATGAAACGAGCTGGAACGGGCAAGCCCGTTCCGGCTCGTGCGGTGCATGCGATTGCGGGGCTGCCCGCGGCAGCCGGATGCCACAAACGGCCGCGGCGTCCGGCGCTCAAAGCAGCCGGAACTGCGCCTCCCGGATAATTTTCAGCTGCGAGACGGCGCGCTCGGCCTCGGTGCAGAAATCGAATTTGTTCTCCTCGGTTGCGTAGTCCCGCAGCGGCTCGGCAATCCGCCGCAGCTCGGCGAGCATGTCGCGGCGCACAAACAGGATGAGGATAGTCTCGTCCTGCGAATACGCGGCGTCGTACCGGTCAAGCGCCTGCACGGCGCGGTCGTAGGCGCCCGCCTCGCAGTGCCGGTGCGCCTCGTCCAGCAGGTTGATCAGCTCGTCGGTTTTGGCGTTGATGTAGACCGTTCCGGCCACAAGAAAGACCGCCGCGGCCGCCAGCAGCACAAGGGCGGGAATGATGCGTTTCATGGCTCCTCCTTTTTGAGAACCAGCACTGGCTTGCCCTGCGGGTCGATTTGCAGCAGGTAAACCTGCGCGAGGCTGATCCGCCGGGAATCAAGCCAGTCGATAATCCGCGTTTCGGTGACGCCGGCCGCCCCAAGCGCCTGTGTCTGCACGACGCCGTCCATCACCACGGTGACCGGCGGCCGGTCGCACCCGCTGTTTTTGAGCGCGAATACGTCGTTGGTCAGCGCCTGCCGGTCGAACTTTTTGTATACATTGAGATTGCCGTTGGTCTCGATGATGCCGTAGGCGACCTCGCGGTAGTCGAACACGTCCTTGTTGCGCAGCGCCTCAAGCAGGTCGTCGATGCCGTACCGCAGCTCCGCGAGCGCGGCCTGGTCGATTTCGCCGTCCCGGATGACCACCTTGGGGCTGCCCGAAACGGCGCTTGCGAACCGCTGCGAGCGCACCTCGAACACCGAGAGCATGATTTCAAGCGCCACAATAATCAGAATCGGCAGCAGCGCGGTGATAATCGGCAGATCCGCCTCCTCAATCGGCAGCGAGGCGAGGTTGGAGACGAGGATGGTGGTCACCAGCTCGCTCGGCTGCAATTCGCCAAGCTGGCGCTTCCCCATCAGCCGCAGCATGAGAATGATGAGCCCGTACGCGAGCACGGTGCGCAGACAGACAATCAGCATAAAAAAGTCTCCTTTTCCCTGCCGCTATTGTTTGCCGCCGGACATAATTTATGCAAACCCGGTTACACTATTTTCGGGGTGATTGCGTATGAAACTGAGCCGTTCGCTCGAACAAAACAAGGGGATGATCCGCCGCCGGTGCTCGCAGAGCGCGGATGTCCTGCTCAACGACCTGATGGTGGGCGCGCACCGCTGCACGGTCTGCTGGTGCGACGGCATGGTCGACAACCTGCAATGCCACGAGCTCGTGTTCAGGCAGCTGCATGCGGCGGGGCACTTTCTGCGCGCGCAGGGGCTGTTCAACGACCTGCTGCGCGGGCGGGGCAAGCTGTACGACGCAAAGCAGACGGACGAGCTGGAGCAGCTTGTCGGCTGGCTGATGTCCGGCCACGCGGTCGTGCTCATCGACGGGGTGGCGGGCGCGCTCGCGGTCTCCGCGCAGGGGTACGCCTGCCGCGCGATTTCCGAGAGCTACACCGAGGAAAACGTGCGCTCGTCGCGGGAGGGGTTTGTCGAATCCATCAAGGTCAATATCACCATGATCCGCCGGCGGATCAAGAGCGGCCGGCTTGTCTTTGAGGGGATGACCGCCGGCTCGGTGAGCAAGACGGAAATTGCGGTTGTGTACCTGAAAAACCGCGTTTCCCCCAAGCTGGTGGAGGCGGTTAAAAAGCGGCTGCGGGAGACAAAGCTGGAGCTTGTTCTGGAAAGCGGCTACTTGCAGCCGTTCCTGGAGCCGCGCAAGCTCTCGCTGTTTGCCACAACCGGCCACACCGAGCGGCCGGATACCCTTTGCGCCAAGCTGCTGGAGGGGCGGGTCGGCGTGCTGGTGGACGGCACGCCGTTCGCGCTGATTCTGCCCTATCTGTTTACCGAGAGCTTCCAGTGCTTTGACGACTACACTAACAAGCCCTATTACGCGAGCATGGTGCGGGTGCTCAAGTATTTAGCGTTTCTTGTCTCTTTCCTGCTGCCGGGACTGTATGTCGCGGTGGTCAGCTTCAGCCCCGAGCTGCTCCCCTCCGGGCTGCTTGTCAACATCGCGCAGGCGCAGCAGAACACCGCGCTGCCGCTTATGCTGGAGGCGCTCTTTATCCACTTTGTCTATGAGGTGGTGCGGGAGGCGGGGCTGCGGCTGCCGCGGCCGGTCGGGCACGCGGTCAGCCTGATTGGGGCGCTTGTGATCGGGGACGCCGCCATCAGTGCGGGGATTATCGCCGCGCCGATGGTGATGGCCGTGGCGTTCACCGCGCTGTGCTCCTTCACCATCCCGCTGCTCTACGAGCCGGTGACGGTGCTGCGGCTGGCGTTCATCCTGATTGGCGGGACGCTGGGGCTGGTGGGGGTGGCCTTTGCGCTTGTGGTCGTGCTGCTCAACATCTGCGCGGTCAACTCCTACGGCGTGCCGTATATGTCCCCGATAACCCCCTATTCCAGGCCGCTGTTTACCGACGGGTTCATCCGCAAAAGCTGGGTGTACCACGCGGGCAGAAGCAAAAACCTCTATCACCTGAACGGAGCGCAGCAAAGCGATGAATGAACATCTCGAGGCCAAAATCAGCGCGGGGCAGCTTGCGCTGACCATGATTGTCTGCCGCATCCCGATGCTGCTCTTCCTGCCCATGCTGACCGGGGTCTATGACCCGCGCACCTATGTGCTGGCAAGCGCGGCGTCCTATCTGCTCAGCCTGCCGTTTATGCTGGCCGCACGGCATGGCGGCGGGCGGGTTTCCGCCGCTTACGGCTGGATTGCGGGCGGCTATCTCCTCTTTTGCGGGGCGGCGGGCGTCGCGTGGCTGTACAGCTTTCTGCTGTCGGTCGCGGACAACCCGATTCCGGCCGCCCTGTTTGGCGCGGCAATGGTCGGCACGGCGCTGTACGCGCTCTACTGCGGCCCGGAGGCGATTGCGCGCATCTCGCTGCTGCTGTTCTCGCTGTTCCTCGCCGGGTGCGCGCTTGCGGCGGCGGGCGCGGCCGGCCGCATGTCGGCCGCCAATCTCGCCGTGCCGGCCGCGCCGTCGCTGCGGTCGGTCAACCTCCTCACCGCGGTCAACCTGTTTGCGCAGCCCGAGCCGGCGGTGTTCCTGCTGCTGCGCGGCAATCTCTGCGACCCGGAGCGGGCGGGGCGGGGCGCGGCGGATTACTGCGCCTGGACCTACGGCTTGCAGGGCGGATTCTTTTTGCTGCTTGCGCTGATTTACGGCAACGCGGTTTATGCGCGGGAATACCCGGCGGCGCTGCTGTTCGGCAACGCGCTGAGCGCGGTGATTTTCATCGCCGCCACGGCCGTGCGGCTTTACGCGTTCACGGCGGCGGCGACCGTCGGGCTGAAGCGCCGGCTGCGCAAGCCGCAGGCAACGGCGGCTGTGTTCCTTACCCTTGCCGTTTTGACCGCCGCGCTGCTGCACGAGCGGCGCGCCGTGCCGGACACCCTGCTGCTGATGCTGGGGCTCGGCACGGCCGTCTGGATAATAACGGTGATACTGCTTGCGATTGGAGAGAAGAGCGATGACAAAACGGGGAAAATCAGCGGCCGTGCTGCTGAGCGTGCTGATGCTGGTGGCGCTGCTGAGCGGGTGCGGCTCGATGCAGATTGCGCAGCGGGACATCGTCGACGCCGTTGCGATTGATTACGACCCCGACAGGGGCTTCACGGTCTGCGCGGCTGTGTTCAAAATCACCGGCGCGCAGGAGGAGACCGAGTATATCCTGCTGCGGGAAACCGCGCAGACGCTGAACGGCGCGTTTTCCGCGCTTGCCAGCCACACCTCCGCCTCGCTGATGTTTGAAAACAACACGGTCATCTTTTTGGGGGCGCAGACCTACCGGCAGCAGTACGCGCAGGTTATCGGCTACCTTGTGCACAGCTACCCCGGCAATATCCGCACCCAGGTGATCGGCGTGACCGGCCGCGCGGGGGAGGCGGTCGAGAAAATCGCCGGGCAGGGCAGCAGCTTTGCGCAGCTGGTGGCCGACCTTGCCGACCGGAAAATTCAGCGCAACATCTGCTCGAACGAGCTTTCGCAGTGCGCCCCCAATCCGGACGGCAGCATCCCGGGCGGCTTCCTGCCGGTTGTGGAGCTGCGGGAGTTCCCGCAGCCGGGCAGCAACGAGCCGCAGGCGGAGCTGACGCTCAGCGCGCTGGCGGCAATCAACAGCGCCGGCTGGGCGGAGACCTTTTCCGGCGAGCTGATGCAGGGGGTGCTGATTCTGCAAAACCGCGCCAAGCGCATCCCGGTGCAGATTCAGCTGGGCGATTCCCTGCTGGAGGCGGAGCTGCACAGCCCGCATGTGCGGATCTTTCGGGACGGCCAGGCCGAAAACGTGCTGCTGGTGCGCTGTTCGGTCGATTTTGTGCTGACAAACGGGGTATCCCAGCTGAGCGACGCACAGGTGCGCGCGGTGCAGGCGCAGTGCGCGCAGCGCATGACGGCTCTGCTGGAAAAGACGGCCTCCCTCTGCCGCCGCCTGTACGGCGTCGACCCGCTGAACCTCGCGCATTACGCCTATCTCTGCGGCGGCGGGCAGCAGGGCGGCGCCCTGACGCTGCGCTTTGAAACGGATATCCAGTGAGGCGGCGCGGCCGTTCTCCCGGCGGAGGCGCGGGTGCGCGGCCGCTTTCGCGGCTCGGGTGCCGGGGCGGCGAAAAAGCGCGGCCGGCCGGGCGAGTGAGTTTTACAGAAAAGAGAAAGAATCGGGCGGCGCCATGACCGGGCGGGCGGCACGATTGCGATTTTCTGCACCGGGGCGGAATCGCTCCGCCCGGCCGCGGCCGGCATCTGCCCGAACTTCTGCCAGTCGATACTCCGCTTTTTCCGTCCCGAGATTGCGGCGTTTTGCGCCGGCAGCCCGCAAGGATGCCTCGACGCTCTTCTGTAAATCGGCCTGCGAGGTGTTTTCCCACCATGCGCACCGCGCAGCGCCGGGCTGTCTGTTCCGCCGCCGACCGCCACGCACACGGCTCGTCTATGGCTTCCGCTTCCCGCGCGGCTGCAATCCGCTTTAGCCCGTAGCGCGGCAGGCGCCCACAGAAAAGAGCTCCTGACGAGCCGCAGCCCCCGGCAAGCCGAGGCTCTCTGCATCCAGCAGGTTTCCCGTTTTCCGTGCGCATCCTGCCGCCATTCAGCGATGAAAGCGCGCAAAAAACGCGCTGCAACCGGTTCCGGCAAACCGCACAGCACCCGAACACCCAAAAATCCCCCGGTGCGGGTTTTTCGCGCCGGGGGATTCCGTTTCCCGGGCGTTCCGGCGGTCGGAGATTCCCGCCCGGCCGGTTCGCCCGCTGTCGTCGCTCACCGCTCGAGGATTTCCATGAACTCCTCGCCGGTGATGGTCTCTTTTTCAAGCAGGAACGCCGCAAGCTCGTCCATTTTTTCGCGGTTCTCCCGCAGGATACCGAGCGCCTTCTGGTGCGCCTGCTCAATCAGCTGAATCACCTCGTCGTCGATCAGCGCCGCCGTCTCCTGCGAACAGGCAAGCGAGGTGTCCCCGCCGAGGTACTGGTTGGTCACCTGCTCGAGCGCGATCATCCCGAATTTTTCGCTCATGCCGTAGCGGGTCACCATGGCGCGCGCCGTCCGCGTCAGCTGCTCGATGTCGTTGGAGGCGCCGCTGGTCACACTGTCGAACACCAGCTCCTCCGCCGCGCGGCCGCCGGTCAGGGTCGCAAGCTTGTTGAACGCCTCCTCGCGGGAGAGCAGCACCGTCTCCCCCTCCTCCACCTGCATGGTGTAGCCCAGCGCGCCGGAGGTGCGCGGCACAATGGTGATTTTCTGCACCGGGGCGGAATCGGTCTGCCTGGCCGCGACCAGCGCGTGCCCGATCTCATGATAGGCGATAATCCGCTTTTCCCGCTCCGAAATCACGGCGTTTTTGCGCTGATAGCCCGCAATAATGACCTCGACGCTCTCCTGCAAATCGGCCTGCGAGACGCTCTCCCGCCCCATGCGCACCGCGTGCAGCGCCGCCTCGTTGATGATGTTGGCAAGCTCGGCGCCCGACGCGCCCGCCGTGGAGCGCGCGATGACGTTGAGGTCGATATCCCGCTGCATCTTCACGTCCTTGCTGTGAACCCGCAGAATCGCCTCCCGCCCCGCAAGGTCGGGCAGCTCCACCGGGATGCGCCGGTCAAACCGGCCGGGGCGCAGCAGCGCGGGGTCAAGGCTCTCGGGCCTATTGGTCGCGGCCAGAATCACGACCCCCTTTGCGCCGTCAAAGCCGTCCATCTCGGCCAGCAGCTGGTTGAGGGTCTGCTCCCGCTCGTCGTTGCCGCCGAACTTG
>CAZYAV010000056.1:4157-10507 GCA_964645785.1 uncultured Oscillospiraceae bacterium | reverse complement strand
GATGCAGAAATTGCGGATATTCTCCATAATAAAACCTCAAAGCAGCGGGCGCGCGGGCGGGACTGCTGCCCGGCGGCGCCCTTTCCCTCGCGGGCTTGGCGGGGCGGCGCGCCTTTTCCGCCGCCTGTGCGCCTGCTTTTTCCTTTTATTCTAAATAAGGAGACCTTTGGGGGACGTTTTGTGCGCCGCGCCTCTGTCAAAAGGTCTTTTTGCTATTATAATTTTTTACCGCCCGGTTTGTAAAGGGAAAGCCGCGCGCAGATTCGGGGCTTTTCTTTTGGCGTCCCGCCGTTCCCACGCACCGCGCGCCCGGGTAGTTGCCCGGCCGGTGAGCGCCGCGGCCGCCCGGGCAAACAGGTACGGCTGCCGGACGCCGCCCCTGCGCGAACGGCCGCGGCGCTTCTATCGCGGATTTTGCGCCGCCCGGTTGACAGCGCCGGGGATTTAATTATAATTATTGTTATATAACATCAATCACAAAAGGAGGGATCCCGTGCCGCCGAAGGTGAGGGTCACCCGGGAGATGATTCTGGACGCCGCCTTTGCGGTTGCGCGCGAGGCGGGCGCCGCGGCCGTCAACGCCAGGACGGTTGCGGCGCGGCTGCGCTGCTCCACCCAGCCGGTTCTGTACCATTTTGGGACGATGGAGGCGCTGCGCCGCGCCGTCTGCGAAAAGGCGGACAGCTACCACACCGAATACCTGATGAACGTCGCCGGCGCGCCGCAGGAGGCGATGCTGGGCATCGGGCTCAACTACATCCGCTTTGCGATGGAGGAGCCGCAGCTGTTCCGCCTGCTCTTTCAGTCCGGCTGCGCGCCGGAAAGCAGTCTGCTTGATCTGCTGGACGCCGAGGCGCTGGCGCCGGTGCTTTCCGCCATGCAGCAGGCGGCGCAGCTGCCCATGGCGCGGGTAAAGGAGGCGTTTGCGTCCCTCGCGCTGTTCACCCACGGATACGCGAGCCTCCTTGCAGGCGGCGCGCTGGCGTATGACGAAAAAACAGCAATCGCCCAGCTGGAGCGCGCATACCGGGGCGCTTTGCTGGCCGCGCAGGAGGAAGAACATGAAAGCGATTTATGAGAAAAACGAGCTGACCTTTGCCCTTGTCTGGATTGGAATTTACTGTGTGCTGCAATCCCTCGCCAACCCGCTCAACGCGCGGGTCGGGGTCGCCTATTCCGCGAGCGCCGCTTTTTGTGTTTTGCAGGCGGTGCTGCTGTTCTGCTTTTTGAAGAAGAACGGGCTGCTGGAAAAATACGGGCTGTGCAGACCCGCCGCGCCCGCGCGCCGGTTCCTCTACTATCTGCCGCTGGCCGTGCTGGCCACCAGGAATTTCTGGAACGGCGCCGCCATTCATTACCCCGCGGCGGACACGGCCTGCCGGCTTGTGTGTATGCTCTGCGTCGGGTTTGTGGAGGAGATCATTTTCCGGGGCTTTTTGTTCCGCGCGCTCGCGCGGGACAATGTCAGGACGGCAGTCGCCGTCTCCAGCGTCACCTTTGGGCTGGGGCATCTGCTCAACCTCGTCAACAGCAGCGGCGCGGGGCTTGCGGAAACCCTGTTCCAGGTTACCGGCGCAATCGCCATCGGGTTTTTGTTTGTCATTCTGTATTCCCGCGGGAAGAGTATGCTGCCCTGCATCCTCACCCATTCCCTGATCAACATGACAAGCACCTTTGCGGGCGAGGCGGGGCTGACCCCGGAAAAGCGGCTGGTTTTTCAGCTGATTCTGTTCGCAATCACCCTGGGCTACGCCCTCGCGCTCATTAAGCTGCTGCCGGAAAGCCCGGCCGCGGATGCCCGGGACGGGGCAGCAGAGTGAATACCCGCAAGCGCCCGCGGCCGGGTGGGCGGAGCGTCCCTCCGGGATATCCCGGAACGCGGGCGGCCGCCGCGTTTGCGCCGGGTTGAGCCGCATTGCCGGGCGGGTTATCTGCCTGCCGCCGGGCAATCCGGGCACATCCGAGCGCACGCTCCCCTGCCCGCGGCGCGACTAAGGACGCACATCCCTGGCCAGGAACGCGCCGCCCGCGGGGAGACGGGGCGGGGCTGAGACGCTCTGACGCCGCGGTGCAGTAAAAAACGGAAAGCCCGGGCACTCCCCTGCCCGCGCGTCTGTTCATTCCGGTTTATCGGTTCCGGCACGCCCGGCCGCTTCCTGAGCGGCCGGGCGTTTTCGATAAACCGCCCGCCGCCCGGTTTGCGGGGTAAGCTTCCGCAAAATGCGCCCCGGTTCCTTTGCAATAACCCGGCACGGCTCCCGCGCGGCATAAGTCCGGCCGCCGCCGGCATAGATATATGGAGAAATCCAGCCGCGCCCCTTGTCCGCAGCCGGACAGCCCCTCCGGCCGGTACCGCCGCAGGGCGGCGGGCGGCGCTTGCAGAAAGAAGGGAACCGGCATGAACAGACAAACCGTCCGCCGCGTCCGGGACGCGGCGCTGTGCTGTCTCTCGCTCGGGGTGATTGGCGGCACGGTGCTTTGGGGCGGCGCGGGTGAAGCGGCGCAGGCCTATCTGCTGCGGCTGGGAATTGTCTCCGCCTCCCTCGCCGCGCCGGACGCGGGCGCGCAGGTTCTGCGGGACTATATGCTCGGCGTTGCGGGGGAGGCGGCCGAGCCGGAGCCCGCGCCGTCGCTGCCCGCCGCGGCCGAGCCGGAACCGGAGCCGCCCGCCGAACCGCCCGCCGAGCCGGAGCCGCCCGCCGTACAGTATGACGAAAACGACCTTGCCGCGGCCGAGGCGCTCATCCCCGCCGAACGGCGCGGCCCGATTGAGCAGGCGCAGTTCGCCTCCTCCGGCACGGGGGACAATTTCTTTTACTACGGGGCGGGCGCCCTGAACAACGCAACCGAATACGACACCGCCGAGATGCAGGCGGTTGTGGACGGGGAGATGACCCTCTCCATCCAGCTGGACGCGACCGAGCCGCAGGTGCTCATCGTCCACACCCACAGCACCGAGAGCTTTGACCGGTTTGACGCGGGCTTTTACGACAGCGAGTACCCGACCCGCACAACCGACAGCGAGCAGAACATCGTCGCGGTTGGGCAGACCCTCTGCGACGAGCTGAACGCCCTGGGCATCAACACGGTTCACGCAACCGAATACCACGACTACCCCTCCTACAACTACAGCTACAGCCGCAGCCGGGTCACCATTCAGGACTACCTGACCCGCTATCCCAGCATCCGCGTGGTGCTGGACATCCACCGCGACGGGATGCAGCGGGCGGACGGCACCCGCGTCAAGCCGGTGATTGAGATTGGCGGGCAGAAAACCGCCCAGCTGATGATTGTCAGCGGCGCGGGGGACGACGAGCCCGTGCCGAATTTCCGCGAAAACCTCAAATTTGCCGCGCGGCTCCAGGACAGCATCCAGACCCTCTATCCCGGCCTTTCGCGCCCGGTCTACTTCGCCTACCGGTTCTACAACCACGACCTGACCCCCGGCTCCCTCGTCATCGAGGTCGGCAGCGAGGCCAACACCCTCACCGAGGCCAAAAACACCGCAAAGTGCATCGCACAGGCGCTCAACGCCCTGTTCCGCGGCTGAACCGGGGCGCGGCTTCTTCTACGCGCACAACTGGCCGCAAAGGCAGTCCCCTTCATTTTGAACCCCGTTCCGGCCGCTCTGTGCGGCGCGCGGCCTTTGGGAAAGGGCGCGGCGGCATGGGGCTCTCTTTTTGAGCCTGCGGCGGCGCGCAGCCGCAGCGGGTGCGCAGGATGGCTATGGCGGCCGGAGGCGGGGCGGCAGATCGCAGCCGGTTTGGGCGGGGCGGCGGCGTCCTAGCCCGCACCCCGTCCGGTTCCGTGCCCGGGGCGCAGAGCCTGTTCCCGCCGGTGCGCGGGGCAGATGCAAAAACGGCCGAAGAATATTTTTTCAAACCTATTGATTTTTCGCGCGGCAAATGGTATCATAACAGGTACTGCACGGCAATCAAAGGGGGTGGTACCATGCCGAATATTAAATCCCAGAAAAAGCGCGTTCTCACCAATGCAAAGGACACCGAGCGCAACAAGGCGGTTAAATCCAATCTCAAAACCGCTTTGAAGAAGGCAGAGGCTGCCATCGCTTCGGGCGCCGAGGATAAAGCCGCGACCGTGGCGGCGGCGGAAAGCGTGATTGACAAGGCGCTTGTCAAGGGCGTTCTGTCCAAGAATTCCGCGAACCGCAAAAAATCGCACATCGCCCGGCTGGCAAACTGATCGTTTTAAGGCCGATTCTGCGCAATCAAGCCGCGTCTCCAAAAAGACGCGGCTTTTCTGCGTGTATGGCCTTGCTTCTGCGCTGCTCCCTGTGCGCCACGGCAATGGCGGCGGGGCATTCGGCGGCCGTAGCTCCAGCGGTAAGGCGGCTGCGCCGGCTTGCGGCTATTCGCGGGGCGCACGGCGGCCGCTTCCGGTAGGGCATACAGCCCCACGCCTGTCCCGCACGCACCGGTTTCCGCCCCGGTGTCTGCCGGGCATCCGGGGCTTGCCACCTCGTTCTGCTCCGGGCGGGTCGCGCCAGCTGCTGGCTTTGCCGAAATCAGCCGGCCTTTCCTGCACCCCGGCGAGACGTGCGCGGCCGGGGCACTTTTCCCGCGGCGGGGCAGCGGCAGTTTCCGCCCCGGCTGCGCCGGGGTCAGCTCTGATCCTTGGAGCGGAACAGCAGCGCAACGATCAAACCGCTCATGAGCGACATCGCGATGCCGCCCGCGGCGGCGGTCAGGCCGCCGGTCAGCGCGCCCAGCGCGCCGCTTTCCGCAATGGCCTCCCGGACGCCCTCATAGAGCAGGTGCCCGAACCCGACAATCGGCACGGTCGCGCCCGCGCCCGCAAAATCCACCACCGGCTTGTACAGCCCGACGGCGCTGAGCAGGACGCCCGCCACAACAAAGCCGGTGAGGATGCGCGCGGGGGTCAGCTTGGTGTAGTCGATCAGCAGCTGGCCGATCAGGCAGATGCCGCCGCCCACAACAAACGCCTTGAGATAGTCCATAAACATGTTTCCTCATCCCTCTTTCAACAAATCGGCGGCGCGGGGCTGTTTCCGGCTGCCCGGCCGCCAAAAAAGAAAAACCTCTGGGGTTAGTGTCTCCCCGGAGGTTTTGAATTATTCGGCCGCGCCGGTCACTTCTGTTCCCAGATCGGCTCCTTGAGCACCCATCTGCCCGTCTCGTCCTTTTTAAAGATGTCGGGATTGTAAAACGAGTCGATAATCTTCCAGAACTCGGCCTCGCTGTAGCCGAGGAATTCGCAGAAATCCCGCACGCAGAGCGGGTCAAGGGCGTGGTCGTGCGCCTTGATGAGGGGGATAGCCTCCTCGCGGGTCAGCATCCCGTACCGGATCATCCGCGCGGTGTAATCGGTCGCGGCCGCATGGCCGAATTTCGGATATTTCAGCCAGCTGTGCACAAGATAAGCGCGGGAATCAATCTGGTCGAAATTCTCGACATGGTGGGTGCGGTCCCACTCATGGGTCAGGTCGTGGAAGCCGCGGCTCTTGGCGTGCTCATAATTGGCAAAGCTGTTCCAAGGCATAAAATAGCTCAGGTACATCGGGTCAAGCTTGTCCATATCCTCCGGCGCGGGCGCCTGGGTGAAATAGAGCTCCTTCTCGGTCACGCCGTCGCCCAGCAGCTCCTCCATGGGCAGCCCGATGGCGACGCCGTTGTCGATCTGGCCGCGCGCGGAGTAGGTTTCCTCGTCGGCGTTGCCGCCGTATTCAAAGCTGACATTCTCGCCGTAAACCAGCAGCGGCGTGTTGAACTTGACCGCCATGTGCAGCGGGAAGGTGTAGATCAGCCGGTCGATAAACCAGGTCGGCTTGCCGAATTTTTCAAAGGTCTTGCGCATCAGCGTCTTCTGCGTTTTGATATCCGGCTTGCAGCTGATGATGGTGCAGCCATAGGCCTCGCTGATGTTTTTCAGGTTGTGCCGCCCCGCCTCGGTCATGGGGAAATTGTCCTCCACCGAGAAGAGAATCGGGTTCATCCCCATAATCTCCTTGAGCACATGCACCTGCCAGTGGCTGTCCTTGCCGCCGCTGACCGCGATGGCGCAGTCGTATCCCCCCGGGCCGTTCATCCCGCGGTATTTGTCGCACAGCGCCTTGAATTCGACGAACCGCTTGTCCCAATCCACCGTTTTGCGCTGCTCGTAATGGGTGCAGGCGCAGCAGACCCCGTTTTCGTCAAACGTGATTCCCGGGCGGGTGTCGGGCATTGTGCATCTGGTACAGTATTTCATGCGTGTTCCTCTTTTCCGCTTGGTTGCGGTATTTGCTTTGATTTTACCAAAACGCGGCGGTATAGTCAATTTTGCCCGCCGCCCGTTTTGCGGCTGCCCGTTCGGCCGCCGCTCTTTTCAGC
>CAZYAV010000056.1:0-4057 GCA_964645785.1 uncultured Oscillospiraceae bacterium | reverse complement strand
GTGGCGGCGGCGGTCGTCTTTGTCCTCGTCGCGTGGATGGGGGTGGCGGCGGCAGGTCAGCTGCGCAGCCAGCTGGCCGGGCTGCTCGGCACGGCGCAGCAGGCCGCCTCCATGCCGCTGGGGAACAGCGTCGCCGTGGTCAATATTATCGGCACGATCGACGAGACCACCTACGACCTGTTCGGCAACCCCACCAGCAGCTATGACCACAACGCCATCCTCAACCTGATTTACGACATGGCGGCCTCGGATTCCAACAGGGGGCTGCTGCTGTATATTGATTCCGGCGGCGGCGCGGTGTACGAGACCGACGAGGTCTACCAGGCGCTGATGGATTACAAGGCGCGGACCGGCCGGCCGGTTTACGCGTATGCCGCGCACACCATGGCCTCCGGCGCGTACTATATCGCCTGCGCGGCCGACCGCATTTACGCCAACCGCAACTCGACCCTCGGCTCCATCGGGGTGTATATCCAGGTGGTCAACTACGCCGGGCTGTACGAAAAGCTCGGGATCGAAGGCGAGTTTGTCAAATCCGGCGCAAACAAGGCGATGGGCAATGCCTACGACCATCTGAACGAGGAACAGCGCGCGATTTACCAGGGCCTTGTCGACGAATACTACGAGCAGTTTCTCGGCGTTGTGTGTGAATCCCGCGGATACACCCGCGAGCAGGCGATTCCGCTCTGCGACGGCCGGGTCTACACCACCGCGCAGAGCGCCGCAAACGGGCTGATCGACGTGGCCAACTGCGACTATTCGGACGCGCTGACCGACCTGATGAACTACTGCGATGTCGACGAGGTATACGAGCCGGACTATACCTACAGCGGCATTCTGTCCATCTTCAGCCGCCTGGCCGAGGCGGCCTCGACCAGCGAGACCGAGCGCCTGCTCGCCCTTGCGGAAAACGGAAACAGCGGGAGGCCGATGTATTATTATGCCGGATAACAACAACTCCTATGCCCCGGAGGGCTACATCCTCCGATATGACACGGCGACCGGGCAGCCGACCTTTATGACCCCCGCGCAGATTGCGGAGGAGGAGCGCCGGCGGGACGAGGAACGCCGGCAGCGCGCCGCGGCGCACCCTCCCGCCCCTCTTTCGGATCCAGCGCCCACCGGGTCTGCCTTTGACGGCGCGCCCCGGACGGCGGATGCCGATGCGGACAATGCGGCGGTATTGGACGAAAGCACCGGCGCGGTGTCCCGCAGCGCAGCTGCGCCGGCTGCGCGGATAAACGCGGCGGCGGACAGCGCGCGCCCCGCGCCCAGGACGGTTTATCATGCGGCGGATTCCGGCCTTGCCCCATCGCCCGCCGTTGCGGCCTTTGACGGCGGGTTCCGGACGGCGGATGCCGCCCCGGACGGCGGGTTCCGGGCGAATCCGCCCGCCCCGGCGGCGAAGCCGGTTCGCCCGGAACAGTGCGCCGGCTTTTTAACCCGGCTCGCCGCGTTCGCGGTGGACGGGGTCATCACCTGGCTGCTGGGTCTGCTGGTGCGGCTCAGCTTTGGGGGTCTGTTCAGCGCGCTGGGCGCGGCGAGCAGCACCCCGGTCTTCTTCAGCTACAGCGCCATTGATCTGGCGGTCTACGCCGTCACCGCGCTCTATTTCATCCTGATGACCAAGCTGACCGGCTGGACGGTTGGCAAGCGGCTGCTGCGCCTCCGGGTGGTTGCGGCGGACGGCGGCGCGCTGCGCTGGTTCGATGTGGTTTACCGCGAGACCATCGGCCGGTACCTGAGCGCGTTTTTCTGCATCGGGTATCTTGTGCTCGCCTTTGACCGCGAGCACCGCGGGTTCCACGACATGCTCTGCGACACGCGGGTGATCTATATGGAATGCGGCGAGGCGCGAACCGGCTGCCCGGCGCGCTGAACCGCCCTTCCGGCCGCTCACCCTATCTTGTAAAGGAAGTTACTGCCCATGGCTAAAGCGAAAGACCCTGCCGTTGTAAAGCAGCGGCGCAACCGTGCCCGCCGGTTCCGGCGGCAGTCGCTCGGTTTTCTGGTTTCGGTGCTGACCCTGATTGGCGCCGGGACGGTCGTCTGGGGGGTTGCCCGGCTTGTCCACAACACCTTTTTTGATGACACACAGGACAGGCAGGCCTATCAGGTGCTGATTGCGCCGCTTGTCGCGATGGATCCCGCGCCGTTCGAGAGCCTGGACAACGCGGATCCCGACCTGCTGCTGGAGGCGGCGATCTGGGCGGCGCTCGATTACGAGGACACCGCCAAGTACAGCCGCAATGAATACGACCAGATTATCCTGCCGACGGTCGACGTCGAGCGGTACCTGAGCCGCATGTACGGCAGCGCCTACCCGATCTCCCACCACTCTTTCTTTGACCTGGATATCGAGTTTGTCTATGACGAGGCGCTCTCCGCCTACATTATCCCCATCACAAGCCAGAGCGGCTCCTACATGCCCCGCGTGGTCGAGATCAAGAACAGCGGCAGCAGCCGGATCCTCACCGTCGCGTATTTGCAGTACAGCACCTCCTCGGTCGATATTGTCACCGATTCCGGCGCGCAGACGGTCAGCAAGTATATGGAATTTGTGCTGGCGCGCGAATCGGGCGAATACCACATCCAATCGCTGCGGGAAAGCGACTATCAGCCGGAATAAGCGCCCATAGCATAAACAGCCCCCGCCGCAGAGGATTCTCCTCTGCGGCGGGGGTTTTCACAACCCTTATCCGGATTCCAAAAACCGAGCCTCGAGCCATTGGTTTGCCGGCCGTTCCCCGCCCGGGAATGCGCTGTGATGCTGTTGTTTCTTCCGGCTGTCCGTTCCCCATACTGATTCCAAAAACCGAACCTCGAGCCGTTGGTTTGCCGGCCGTTTCCCGCCCGGGGATGCGCTGTGATGCTGTTGTTTCCCCCGGCTGTCCGTTCCCCGGTTATCCGGCTCGCTTTTCTCTTCTTTGCGGCAGCGCTCTGCTGTGATTTCGCTCGTTGAGGTGGTCTCCACGCCGCCCCCGGTCTTGCCCAAAGCCAGCCCGATTCAACCCGTTCCCGGCCATTTGGCTCGCCCACCAGGCTGCATGCGCCACCAATCCGGCGGGATTCGTCCGGTTCCGCGCTCTGCCCTGCGCATCTCCTTGCCGGTTCTGCGCCCCGGCTGCGCCATATCCGCGCAGCTCCCTCGCCCACGCCCTCCAGGGCAGCAATAAATATCCCCCGACGGAGTCGGGGGATAAACGGGCAAAGCCCTTTGTTACAGGCGGCACGCGGCAAGAGAGTATTTGTCAAGAGGATTTCACCCAAAAGATGAAATCCCCCTACAGACCATAAGCTGTCAATTTCTTTTCCGTTTCGGCAATATCCTTTTCAAGCAGCGGCCGCATACTATCCTTGTACTTTGATAAATCGGCATTCTGTAAGCAGGATAAAATTGCCGGAATGTATTGCGGTTTTGCCGAACCGACCAGAGCAAGAGCCTTTATGCATTGTCTGGCCGTAATCGGTTTTTCATCGGTTATATGTGCAAGAAAATCAGGAATAATTGCGTCAAAGAGGTTTTCTTCATCCCATTGCGCATTCGCCGCAAGAATATGCAGCGCCCGATTTCTTACGAATGCTTTTGGATGATTGAGCAAAGAAGCAAAGTCATCCAGATACTCATACCATTCATCTGTTTCTTGACTTTCCTCTATGATTTTATCGGCAAAAGCACAGGCGTATTTATCGTCTTTCATCGTCAGCTTTGCCACAACATTTTCTCTCATGACAGCTCACCCCACACGCCCGGTTTGTCCAATTGATGCGAACAAACTATGGCACCAATCTGAATGATGGTCAACCCCGTTTATAGGTGCGGACAGCAGCGGCAGGCAGCGCCCCGGTACCCCAGCTTGTTGGCGGCCGACGACCCCCAATCCCCCGGCGCATTGACCCGGCGGCGACCGATGCACGCACCGCCAGCCCCGGTGAAATTCGTCTGGTTCTACACTCTGCCGATTCTGCGCCCCGGCTGCACCATATCCCCGCATCGCCCTCGCACACGTCACGCCGCGTCGGCGGTACAACCTGACGGCTGCGTATTCTCTTCCCT
>CAZYAV010000055.1:3495-11433 GCA_964645785.1 uncultured Oscillospiraceae bacterium | reverse complement strand
CGAACGGCATCGTCCACGTCTCGGCCAAGGATCTCGGCACCGGCAAGGCGCAGGATATCACCATCACCAGCTCGACCAATATGAGCAAGGACGATATCGAAAAGGCGGTTGAGGACGCGCAGCGGTTCGCGGAGGCGGACAAGAAGCAGCGCGAGGAGATCGAGAACAAGAACGCGGCCGATTCGGCGGCCTATCAGGCCGAAAAGCTTGTCAAGGATATGGGCGACAAGCTGGACACCTCGGACAAGGCGGAGATTGAGACCAAGGTCGCGGATCTGCGCGCGGCAATCAGCGCCAACAGCCAGGAGGACATGAAGGCCAAGCGGGAGGCGCTGGAGCAGAAGATCTACGAGATCAGCTCCAAGCTGTACCAGGCGCAGGCGGCGCAGGGACAGGCGGCGCCCGAGGCGAACGGCGGCGCGGCGCAGCCCGAGCCCAACAAGCCGGACGACGGCGTTGTGGACGCGGATTTCACCGAGGTTGAATAAGGCGTACTGGCCGGAACAGGGGCGGCAGGCGGCGCGCGGAACGGCAGCGCGCCGCCCCCGCCCTTTGGGGGCTTGCGCGCCCGCTTGACAGCCCGTGTATACTGGGAAAGGCAGCGGACGTCGACGCAGGCCGCCCCGGCCGCGCGCCGTTCGACTTTTTCTGAAGAGGTCACACGCATATGGCGGAAAAAAGAGATTATTATGAGGTTCTCGGGGTAGACCGCAACGCAACCGAGGATCAGATTAAAACGGAATACCGCAAAAAGGCGAAGAAATATCACCCCGACCTCAACCCGGACGATCCCGCGGCGGAGGCGAAATTCAAGGAGGTCAACGAGGCGTACGAGGTGCTTTCGGACAAGGAAAAGCGCGCGCGCTACGACCAGTTCGGCCACGCGGGGGTCGACCCCAGCTACGGCGCGGGCGGGTATGGCCCCGGCGGGTTCGGCGGCGGCTTCGACGTCGACCTCGGGGATATTTTCAGCTCCTTCTTCGGCGGCGGGTTCGGCGGCGGCTCCCGCGGGCGCACCAGCGACGTCAACGCGCCGAAGCGGGGCGGCGACGTACACATCAGTCTGCCGCTGACCTTTATGGAGGCGGCGCACGGCTGCACCAAGACCATCCAGATCAACGTGATGGACACCTGCACCGAGTGCCACGGCAGCGGCGCGGCAAAGGGCACCCAGCCGGTGACCTGCGAGCACTGCCACGGCACGGGCTATGTCACGGTGCAAAAGCAGAGCATGTTTGGCACGGTCATGCGCTCGTCCAGCCCCTGCCCGGTTTGCGGCGGCAAGGGCAAAACCATCGCCTCCCCCTGCCCCAAATGCGGGGGCAGCGGCCGGGTGCGGGTCAAGCGCAAGCTGGAGGTAACCGTCCCGGCGGGCATCGACGACGAGCAGAGCCTGCAGCTGAGCGGCCGCGGCGACGCGGGGCTGAACGGCGGGCCGAACGGCAATGTGATTATCGTTGTATCGGTGCGGCCGGATCCGCTGTTTGAGCGCCGCCGCTACGACGTGTACGTCACGGTGCCGATCAGCTTTACCCAGGCGGCGCTCGGGGACGAAATCACCGTGCCGACCGTCGACGGCAAGATCAAGTTCACCGTGCCGGACGGCACCCAGCCGGGCACCGTGTTCCGGTTGCGCGGCAAGGGGATCCAGTACCTAAACAAGGGCGGCCGCGGCGACCAGTATGTCGAGGTGCAGGTGGAGATCCCCAAAAAGCTCTCCCGCGAGCAGAAGTCGATGCTGAAAAAATTCGACGAGTCGCTGACCGTCGAGAAGAATTACGAAAAGCGCAAGGGCTTTGCGGACCGCATCCGCAAGGCGTTCGGCAAGGATTGAGTGGGCGCGTGGTGGGTTCTCCCCGCTGTGCGCGCGAAAAAGGCAGCCCCGGCCACCGGCCGGGGCTGGTTTTGTTAAATATACAAGAAAATATACAAAACGGATAATCTGTTGCCCGTTGCGGACGGCTCGCCGCGGGGCGCCCTGCCGGTGATACCATTTCGCGGATATTCATGGTATAATAGCGCCAGCGCGTGCATCTGCCGCCTTGCAGGGCAATCTCCGGGCTGTCATAACGCCGGGTTTCCGCCCGCGCGCGGCGCAGCGCCCGGCTGCGCGTGCACGGGTGGGAACCCGCAGAGCGATTGTGCCGCCCAATCCCGGCCGGGAATTGAAAGAGATGGATAAGACAGGGGAAACAAGGGGGAGAACAGATGACCTACAAGCAGGCAGGAAACGCCGCAAACGCTGGGGGAGCAAGTAGCCAGCGAAATACACTGTACGACTGGATTCGGCTGTTTGGCACCGTCTGGGTGGTCATCGGGCACAGCGCGTATCTGTACTCCAGGACAACCTACGGCTTGATGTCCTACGAGCTGCCGATTGTCCTGAGCCCGCTGTACGATTCGCCCTTCTTTACGGGGTTTGTCGACCTGTCCCTGTAGACGTATACTTTCCATATGCCGCTGTTTTTCATGCTGTCGGGCGCGGTGCTGGCCTTAAAGCCGCTGGACAGCTTTGACAATATCGTCCGCAAAAAGGCCAGGCGGCTGCTGGTTCCCTATTTTCTGTGGGGCTGGTTCTTCATGTTCCCCATCAAATGGCTGACCGGTTTTTATGACAAAACCACAATTGTGCAGGCGTTCAAGGGCTTTTTTCGGGGGGTAGACGCCGGTCATCTGTGGTTTTTGCTCGCGCTTTTCTGGTGCATCCTGCTGTTTACGGCCATCGTGAAGCTCCTGCAAAAGCTCGGCATCAACAGCCTGTACGCCCCGCTGCTGCTGTGCGGCGCAATCCAGTTTCTGGGTGCGGAGGCTTTGGCGGTGAACATCCCGGGTCTGGCGCCGGGGGCGTCGGGGGAGGAATCCGCCCTGTTCTATATTTTTTACTTTGCGCTGGGCTATGTGTTCGAGCGGGAAAGGCAGGCTGCTCATAAGCCCTGGAAAACCTGGCAGGCGGCCTGCGTGTTCGCCGCGCTGGTCGTGCTGGAGCTGGTCGACCGGCCGCGGGTGCCGCTGCTGGGGACGGTTTCCGCGGCGCTGGCGGGCGCGGCCATGACCTGGCTTGCGGCGGTGCTGTGCGACCGCCTGCTGGCCGGTTGGACAAAGCGGCGCTGGTGGGACTGCGTCGTGCGCAATCTGTTTTATGTCTATCTGATTCACGACCCGCTGGAACGCCTGATGCTCAAGCCGATGATGGAGCACAACTGGCTTTCCACCGGGTTTGGCTGCGTGATGTACCTGCTTTGCAGAACGGTTGGGGTGTTCTGCCTGTCGGTGCTGCTGGGCGAGTGCATCCAGCAAATCAAAAAGCGGGTGCTGCGGCCGCGCGGCTCCGCAGCTGCCTGAGCAGTCCGCCGCTGTGGATCAAAATCACGCCGCAGGGCGAACCCGGCGCGGCGTATAGACGGGCGCAGCACGGGCGGGGCGGCCGGCAAAAGCGCCGGGTTTCCCCGCGCGTACCCTGGGACAACAGCAAAAAAGCTGTTTTGGAACAGCGGGGGTTTCGCCCGGCACCCTTCGCCGCCGCCCGTCAGGGGAGACCGAAAAGAAACGGGGCGGCGCTTTTCCCGCCGCCCGGGGCAGAGCGCCAGAGGATAACCGGGTCGCCTTTTGCTGCCGCCTTTCGCCGTCCGGGCAGCCGGGGATGCGGCAGACGGGGAACGAGCCGGCTGCATTTTCCCTCGCGGCAGCAGTGCGGGGTGTAGCGCGCGGCTTTGGGACGCCGCCTTTACAGGCTGCGGCCGGGCGCTGCCCGCTGGACAGAGAAAGGGGAGACGGGATGAAACGGATTGTTCTTGGGATTGTGTCGGCGGTGGCGCTGCTGGTCGCCGTGACGGCGGCAGGCCTCGGCCTGATTCACCTGACCGACTTTCCGTATACGCTGGACTTGGACGGGCTGGATATCCCGGCGGCCTCGGGGGTTCCGCGCGCGCAGGCGCTGGAAAATTACCGGGCGGTGATGCGGTACCTCTCCCCCTTTTCCAAAGCGGAATTTACCCTGCCGACCCTCGCCTTTTCGCCGGACGGGGCGGCGCATTTTGCGGACTGCAAGGCGATTTTTACCGGCGTATACCTTGCCGGGGCGGTCTGCGCCGCGCTGGCCGCGCTGCTGGTCTTCACCGGCGCGCTGCGGGACAGCCGCACGCTGCGGGTCTCCGGCATCGCGACCCTCGCGCTGCCGGCGGTGCTGTTTGCGGCGGTCGCGGTGGATTTTGACCGCGCGTTTGTGCTGTTCCACACCCTGTTTTTCCCCGGCGCGACCAACTGGATCTTTGATCCGCGGGTCGACCCGGTTATCGAGATTCTGCCCGAGACCTTTTTCCTGCACTGCGCGCTGCTGATTGCGGGCTTGTGGGCGGCGGCGGGGGTGGTTCAGATGATCTGCGCGAACAGGCGCGCCAAAAAGGAAGGGAGCGGAACATGAACTGGACAGAGCTCTGCGTTAAGGTGAAGACGGCGGACACCGAAACCGCCGCCGCGGTGGCGACGATGACCGTGCCCTACGGCATTTATATCGAGGATTATTCCGACATGGAGGAGATGCTGCCCCAGATTGGCCGGGTGGACTATATCGACGAGGTGCTGCTGGCGAAGGACAGAACCCATTCGGTGATCCATATCTATATTCCGGATAACCTCGCGCCGTATGAGGCGCTCTCGTTTATTGAAGAGCGGCTGCGCGCCGGGGGAATCGGCTATGAGACCGAGGCCGTCTCGGTCAGCGAGGCGGATTGGGAGAACAACTGGAAGGCGTTTTATCACCCCGAGCGGGTGGGGGAACGGCTGGTCGTCTGCCCCTCCTGGGAGAGCTGCGCGCCGCGGCAGGGGGATCTTGTGCTGCGGATGGATCCCGGCTCGACCTTCGGCACCGGCAAGCACGAGACGACCCGGCTGTGCCTTGCGCTTGTGGAGCAGACGGTGCGCGCCGGCGACCGGGTGCTGGACATGGGCTGCGGCAGCGGCATCCTCTCGATTGCGGCGCTGCTGCTCGGCGCGGCCTGCGCCACGGCGGTTGATGTGGACAAAAATGCCGCCGCCACCGCTGCGCGCAACGCCGCCGCAAACGGCTTTGACGCCGCGGTTTACACGACCCTTGCGGGGGACGCGGCGGCCGACCCCGCGCTTTCTGCGGCGATTGGCGGCGAATACGACCTGATCTGCGCCAACATCGTCGCGGACGTGATTCTCGGGATGCGGGCGCTGTTTTGGGACAAGCTGCGCGCGGGCGGCACCCTGCTGGCAAGCGGCATCATCGACACCCGCGCGGACGAGGTGCAGGCGGGGCTGGAGCAGGCGGGCTTTGCGCTGGCCGAGCGCAGGGAGCTGCGCGGCTGGGTGGCCATGCGGCTGGTGAAGGCGTAGACAAAAAAGCGGGCGCCGCTCGCTGCGGCGCCCGCTTCCTCTGCCTGCACTCAGGCGAGGAACCGTTTGATTCTCTTGTAGAAATACGCGTCCTCGGTGACGCAGAGCAACGGCTTGCTGAAGTCAAGCGTCATTAAACCGAGCAGGGATTTTGCGTCGACAATCGCGTCCCCGCTGTGAATCCCGACGTCGCTGGGATAGCTGGTTGCGATTCGGTTCAACTGCCGTATATCTTCGATGCCGTTCAGCTTAATTTCCTTTACCATTTGAATCGACCTCCTTCGTTAAAAGGCGTTAAACGCAATGGCGTTGTGCATTTAGCACAAAGATAGTATATTCTATTTGGCATAAAAGTGCAAGAGCTTGGG
Source organism: uncultured Oscillospiraceae bacterium (assembly GCA_964645785.1). GTDB lineage: Bacteria > Bacillota > Clostridia > Oscillospirales > Ruminococcaceae > CALWZE01. The sequence continues at coordinate 5,707 of CAZYAV010000055.1, read as the reverse complement.
TAAAACTTCGTTGCTGCATACAAAAAGAACAAACGACCAGCGAGGAGAATTGTGAATTTGCAAGGGAGGAACGGCCGGTGGACAAACAGGAATTCGTCCGCTATCTGCATTTGTATCCCGCGCAGGAAAGCGCGCGCGAAAAGGAATCGCTGAACGTGATGTTCGCCGTCAAAAACCGCGCGCCCGCGTCGCTCGACGCGGAGCTGCGGCTTTGGCTCTGCCCGGCGGACGGCGCGCAGGGCTGGCGGCTCGCCGCGGCAGAGCGGCGCACCCTTGCGCCGCAGACGGTGTCGCACATCTATATGCAGCTTCCGGCCGGGACGTTTTTTCCCGAAAACTGGCCGGGCGAGCCGGAGGAGTTTTTGCTTGCCTGCGCGGACGACCCCGCCGCCGCGGCGCCTGGCCGGCACTGCACGGCGCTGCTGTTTATAAGACCGTGAAAAAAGGGAGAGTGGCGCCGCGCCGGCTCTCCCTTTTCTGTGCGCGGGGCGGGCGGACAGTCCCCGGCGCGGTGCTGTTGCTGCCAGCCCTGGGTGTTTTCCGCGGCGCTTCCCGCACCCGTGCGCTGCGGTGAACGCGGCCTTGCTTTGCGCCCGCGCACCGAACCCACACCGGAATCGGCAGGCGGCTGCCCGGATGCGCGCAAAGCCGCTGCCTGCCTCCCTGCGCGCGCAGGCCGGCTTGCAGGGCATTTTGGCAAATGAGGGCGGGAAGGGGAAAAGCGCCGCCCGGGCGGAGAACCCGGCGAGGCAAACGGAAGAGCCGCCCGGCATCCGCCGGGCGGCTCTTTTACGGCAACTGTATTCAAAGCGGTCGGGGCTCAGGGGGAGGGGCTCGCCGCCTCCTGCAAATCCGGCAGCCGGCGGACGCGGACGCTCGTGATCCGGCGGTCGTCCGCCTTCAGCGCGGTCAGCTCGATGCCCGCATAGGTCGCGCTCGGGTGCTCGGCGGGCGCGGGGATGCGCTTGAGCAGCGCGGTCAGCAGCCCGCCGATTGTGTCGCTCTCGGTCTCGTCCGGCGGGTCAAGCCCGAGGGTCTCAAACACATCCTCAATCTCGGCAAAGCCGTCGCAGATCAGCACGCCGTCCGCGCCGCGGACGATATAGGTGTCCTCCTCGTCGTACTCGTCCTCGATGTCGCCGACGATGCTTTCCAGAATATCCTCCATCGAGACAATCCCGGCGGTGCCGCCGTATTCGTCCACAACGACTGCCAGCTGAATCTTGTTCTGCTTGAATTCGATCATCAGATCCCGCGCGCGGCAGCTTTCGGGCACAAAAAGCGGCTTGTGCCACAGCGCGGACAGCCCGGCCGGCGCGTCCGGCTTGCCGACAAAGCGGAGCAGATCCTTGACAAACAGAACCCCGACGATGTGGTCGAGTGTCCCCTCGTAGACCGGCAGGCGGCTGAACCCGTGCTCGAGCGCCGCGGCCGTCACGTCCGCAAGGGAGGCCGCGGCGGGAACCGCCTCGATTTCGGTGCGGTGGGTCATTAGGTCGCCCGCGCGCACATCGTCCAGCTCGAAGATATTCCCGATCATCTCCTTCTGGCTCTCGTCGATCTCCTCCAGCTCGTCCACCGTGTCCAGCACGTCCTCCTCGGTCAGGCCGCCCAGCTCCTCCGCGACCCCGCGCGCCCGAAGAAAGCCGCGCGCCGGGGCGGTGACCAGCCGCGCAAGCGGCACAAACAGCGCCGCGAACCACAGCGGCGCGCGCAGGGTGCGCAGATACCGCTCGCTGCGCGCCCGCCCCCACGCAAGCGGCAGAAACACGCAGAAAACCGTCACGCCCAGCGCAAGCAGCAGCAGCACCCCCACCCGGCAGACCGCCCGCGCCCAGGTGGGGAGGGGCAGCGGCGCGCACAGGGACAGGCCGATGCGCCAGGCGCTGGCCGCTGCCCAGCACAGGCAGGGCGCGCACAGCAGCAGGCTCGCCACGCTGTGCAGCGAAATCCCGACGCCGCTGTCGGCAAGCTCCTTCTGGCCGCTTTGCTCAAGATAGACGCCGGCCACCAGAAAAAAGACCGCGGTCAACGCAGCGGAAACAAAAAACGAAAGGACGGGCCAACCGTCAGGGTCCATAGGACAAACTCTCTCCTTTTGCCGTCCGGCGCGCTGTCCAACCGTCCGCCGCCCGGCGTTTTCCTTGTATTATAAACAATTTGCGCGCGGTTGTCCATTCGGCCGCGCCCGCGCCGGGCTGCCGAACCGGCC
>CAZYAV010000055.1:0-3395 GCA_964645785.1 uncultured Oscillospiraceae bacterium | reverse complement strand
AATTTGCGCGCGGTTGTCCATTCGGCCGCGCCCGCGCCGGGCTGCCGAACCGGCCAGGCAGGGAATTCGCGGCGAATTGCCGCTGAGGCTTATCGTAAAGAGGTGCGCCCTTCGGCTGCGCAGGCTGACCGACAAGCCGGGGCAGGGTACACCCGCTTGCTTGGGAAAAGGAATGCCCCGCGCCCGCGCAGGGCTTGGAGCCGCCGCCTGCCGTATGTATATATATCCCGCCCCGGCACGGAGCGCCCGGTTCCCGCGGCGCGCATTCCCGCAAACGGGGCGCGCACACGACCCGCGGCGAAGACGTGCCGCGCCGGGCTGCCGAACCGGCCGGGCAGGGAATCCGCGGCGAATTGCCTCCGGGGCTTATCGTAAAGAGGTGCGCCCTTCGACTGTGCAGGCTGACCGACAAGCCGGGGCAGGGTACACCCGCTTGCTTGGGGGAAGGAATGTCCCGCACCCGCGCAGAGCCCGGAGCCGAGCTGCCCGCCTGCCCCGCCCCGGCACGGAGCGCCCGGTTCCCGCGGCGCGCATTCCCGCAAACGGGGCGCAAACACAGCCCGCGGCGAAGATGCGCCTCGCCGGCACGCCCGCCTTTTGCGCGCCGCGCACGAACGCCGGTTCAGTTGCCGGCTTATGCCCGATTCCCCCGCACGGCTTTGGCCGGGCAGGCATCCCGCCGCCCGGGAATCCGGCGCCCGCACGTGCGGAACGCGTTTGGGGAAAATCCGCGGGACAAAACGGCCGAAACCCGCAGAAATTCGGTGTGTTCCGGCTTTACTTTGGGGCGGAAAGATGGTAAGATTGAGTATTGGATAAGCCATTTTATTGACAATTTTTATAGGAGGCTATTAAATGGCAAGAAAAATGCTGACAATGGACGGCAATAACGCGGCCGCCCACGTATCTTACGCGTATACCGACGTCGCGGCGATTTACCCGATCACCCCGTCCTCGGTTATGGCGGAGGTCGTCGACGAGCGTTCGGCCAAGGGGCAGAAGAACATCTTCGGCCACGAGGTCAAGGTAATCGAGATGCAGTCCGAGGCGGGCGCCGCGGGCGCGGTGCACGGCTCGCTGGCCGCCGGCGCGCTGACCACCACCTTCACCGCGTCGCAGGGTCTGCTGCTGATGATCCCGAACATGTACAAGATCGCGGGCGAGCTGCTTCCCTGCGTCATCGACGTGTCGGCGCGCGCCGTCGCATCCCACGCGCTGTCCATCTTCGGCGACCATTCGGACGTGATGGCCTGCCGCCAGACCGGCTTTGCGATGCTGGCCGAGAGCAGCGTGCAGGAGGTCATGGATCTGACCGCCGTCGCGCACTGCGCCGCCATCAAGGGTCGCGTCCCGTTCCTCAACTTCTTCGACGGTTTCCGCACCTCCCACGAGATCCAGAAGATCGAGGTCTGGGATTATGAGGACCTCAAGGAGATGGTCGACCTCGACGCGGTCGAGGCGTTCCGCAGCAGCGCGCTCAACCCCGAGCACCCGATCATGCGCGGCTCGGCGCAGAACCCCGACATCTTCTTCCAGGCCCGCGAGGCGTCCAACACCTACTACAACGCGGTTCCCGCGATTGTCGAGGAGTATATGGACAAGGTCAACAAGAAGATCGGCACCAACTACGGCCTGTTCAACTATTACGGCGCGCCGGATGCCGAGACGGTCATCGTCGCGATGGGCTCGGTGTGCGACACCATCGACGAGACCATCGACTATATGACGGCGGCCGGCGAGAAGGTCGGCCTTGTCAAGGTTCGGCTGTACCGCCCGTTCTCGGCCAAGCACCTGGTTGCAGCGCTGCCGGACACGGTCAAGAATATCGCCGTGCTTGACCGCACCAAGGAGCCGGGCGCGCTGGGCGAGCCGCTCTATCTCGACGTGGTCGCGGCGCTGCGCGGCACCCGGTTTGACGGCGCGAAGATCGTCTCCGGCCGCTACGGCCTCGGTAGCAAGGACACCACCCCGGCGCAGATCATCGCGGTTTACCGCAACGCGCAGGCGGCAGACAGCAAGCCCCACTTCACCATCGGCATCAACGACGATGTGACCTGCCTCTCCCTCGACATCAAAGAGAACCCGAACACCACCCCGGCCGGCACTACCTGCTGCAAGTTCTGGGGTCTCGGCTCGGACGGCACGGTCGGCGCAAACAAAAACAGCATCAAGATCATCGGCGACCACACCGACATGTACGCGCAGGCGTATTTCTCCTATGACTCCAAGAAGTCGGGCGGCGTCACCGTCTCCCACCTGCGCTTCGGCAAGACCCCGATCCGCTCGACCTATCTGATTGACAAGGCGGACTTCGTCGCCTGCCACAACCCGGCATATGTCGGCAAATACGACATGGTTGAGGATATCAACAAGGGCGGCACCTTCCTGCTCAACTGCGCCTGGAACATGGAGGAGCTGGAGGCGCACCTGCCCGCGAAGGACAAGCGGTATATCGCCGAAAACGACATCCAGCTTTACACCATCGACGCCATCGCGATCGACAAGAAGCTCGGGCTGCGCGGCAAGTACAACACCGTGCTGCAAAGCGCGTTCTTCAAGCTGGCGAACATCATCCCCGAGGCGGAGGCCATCGAGTACATGAAGGCCGCCGCGACCAAGAGCTACGGCCGCAAGGGCGACGATATCGTCAAGATGAACCACGACGCGATTGACGAGGGCGCGAACGCGGTCGTCAAGATCGACGTCCCGGCCGCCTGGAAGACCGCGACCGACGACCACAGCGCCGCCGAGAAGGCCACGGGCGAGCGCAAGGAGCTGGTCGATTTCGTCAACGACATCCTGATTCCGTCCAGCCTGCAGCAGGGCGACAGGCTGCCGGTCTCGACCTTTAAGGGCTACGAGGACGGCCACATGCCGCAGGGCTCGGCGGCCTACGAGAAGCGCGGCATCGCGGTCAACGTGCCGTCCTGGAACCCCGAAAACTGCATTCAGTGCAACTTCTGCTCCTATGTCTGCCCGCACGCCGTTATCCGCCCGGTCGCGATGACCGAGGACGAGGTGAAGGCTTCGGGCGCTGCCAAGAGCGCGGACATGACCGGCGTGCCGGGCATGAAGTTCGTGATGACCGTCTCGGTGATGGACTGCACCGGCTGCGGCTCCTGCGTGACCGTCTGCCCGGGCAAGAAGGGCGCCAAGGCGCTGTCCATGGAGCCGCTTGAGAGCCAGGCGAACGAGCAGAAGGTCTTTGCAAACGGCCTTGCCATCGACCGCAAGCCCGAGGTCTCCGAGAAGTTCAAGGAGACCACCGTCAAGGGCAGCCAGTTCAAGCAGCCGCTGCTTGAGTTCTCGGGTGCCTGCGGCGGATGCGGCGAGACCCCGTATGCCAAGCTGATTACCCAGCTGTTCGGCGACCGGATGTATATCGCGAACGCGAC
>CAZYAV010000054.1:0-11451 GCA_964645785.1 uncultured Oscillospiraceae bacterium | reverse complement strand
AGGCGTTCCTGGAGCTTCACCCGACCAAGTACGGCGAGGAGCTGGTCAAGAAGATGGAGAAGAACGGCGCAAAGGCGTACCTTGTAAACACCGGCTGGAACGGTACCGGCAAGCGCATCACCATCAAGGACACCCGCGGCATCATCGACGCTATCCTCAACGGCGACATCCTGAACGCGCCGACCAAGAAGATTCCGTACTTCAACTTTGAGGTTCCGACCGCGCTGCCCGGCGTGGATTCCGGCATCCTCGACCCGCGCGACACCTATGCGGACGCCGCCGAGTGGGACGCCAAGGCGAAGGATCTGGCCGGCCGGTTCATCGAGAACTTTGTCAAATACGAGGGCAACGACGCCGGCAAGGCGCTGGTGTCCGCAGGGCCGCAGCTGTAACCGCCGCGAACGCTCAAAATTTAATCAGAGGCAGCAGACAGCGGCTTCGGGGTTACCCGAAGCCGCTGCTTTTTTCCTGCTTGTTTTATAAAAACAAGGAACCCAAACGCACGCCGACAGACCGAAAACCGGTCATGTGCGCTTTTGGGCTGGGGCACCCGCTTCCAATGCCTATGCCGTGACGGCAGAAATCCGGCCGTGCGCACTTCAGGGCGGCGGGAAAAGCGCGCAGCCCAAAATCCCGGGCGCGCTTGATTTTTTATAACGAGCCCCGGCTTCCCCCAAGCTTCGCAGGCGCCTTGCCCGCGTTTTTGCCCGCGATTTTTCTGGCCGCCGTTTCGCCCGGTTTGCGCGCGGCTCCCCCTGCTTTTGGCTGAAGCGCTAACCGAATACGTGCCGGCCGGCCAAAGCGAGGCTGCGAAAGCCCCGCAAAACGGCGGGAAAAGCGCGCCGCCCAATATCCCGGGCGCGCTTGATTTTTATAACGAGCCCCGGCTTCCCCTAAGCTTCGCAGGCGCTTTGCCCGCGTTTTCGCCCGCGATTTTTTGTGGCCGTCGTTTCACCCGGTTTGCGCGCGATTCCCCTGCTTTTGGCTGAAGCGCAAGTCCGAATCCGCGCCGTATTTTTTGTGCCGTGAACCGGTTTTCCTCGGCGGGTCTCTGTGCGGCCGGCCGCTCACAGGGCATTTTACACAGTTCTTCTTCGTCCGGCATACCGTGTTCTGCCGCGGGCAGCCCCCAAGCCGAACGGCCGGGTCAGTTCAAAAGCGCCCGGATTGCGCAAAAGCCAAAAGAATACGGCTGTGCGTCTTTTCTCGCCGCAACGTGGGCACCCGCACTGCCCCGTGCCTTTGGCCGCGCAGCTCGCGCGGGCGCTCACAGCCCGCCGAGATAGGCCTCCCGCACCACGGCCGAGCCCAGCAGCTCGGCGGACGAGCCCTCCATCGCGATTGTCCCCGTCTCCAGCACATAGCCGCGGTCGGAGTTTTTCAGCGCCATGCGGGCGTTCTGCTCCACCAGCAGCACGGTTGTACCGCTGGCGCGGATCTGCTCGATCAGGGCAAAAATCTCGCTGACCAGCAGCGGCGCAAGCCCGAGCGACGGTTCGTCCAGCAGCAGCATGGTCGGGCGGCTCATCAGCGCGCGCGCAACCGCCAGCATCTGCTGCTCGCCGCCGGACATCGTGCCCGCCATCTGTTTTTCCCGCTCCCGGAGAATCGGGAATATTTCGTACTGCTTTTCGATCTCCTGCTGCAGATCCGCGTCGCGCAGGAAATAGCCCCCCAGCGCGAGGTTGTCGCGGGTGGTCAGCTCCGGGAAGATCCGGCGCCCCTCCGGCGCGAGCGCCAGCCCGCTCTGCACAATTTTCTTGGTCTCGGCGCCGGCAATCTCCTGCCCCTTGAAGCGGATGCTGCCGGACACCGGCTTAATCAAGCCCATAATCGTGCGCATCAGGGTGGTTTTGCCCGCGCCGTTTGCGCCGATGAGCGCAACCACCTCCCCCTCGTCGATGTGCAGGGAGATGCCCTTCAGCGCGCGGATGTGGTCGTAATTGACCCGGAGATTTTCAACCTCGAGTAAGCTTCCCATGTCTCAGCTCTCCTTTCCGAGATACGCCTCAATCACGGTGGGGTTGCGCTTGATTTCCGCAGGCGAACCCTCCGCGATTTTTGCCCCGTGGTTGAACACATACAGGCGCTCACAGATGTTCATGACAAATTTCATGTCGTGCTCGATGATGATGATGGTCAGCCCCAGACCCTTGAGCTTTGTGACAATCGCAAGCAGCTCCTCCGTCTCCTGCTCGTTCATGCCGGCGACCGGCTCGTCCAGCAGAAGAATCAGCGGGTCGGTCGCGAGCGCGCGGGCAATCTCCAGCCGCCGCTGCAAGCCGTACGCAAGGCTGCCCGCCAGCTCGTACCGGTACTCGTCCAGCTCCAGCAGCCGCAGAATCTCCAGCGCCTTTTTCTCCGCCTCCCGCTCCTCCGCCCGCGCCGCGCGGGTACCCAGCAGCGAGGCCAGCAGCCCTGCGCGGGTTCGGTTGTGCAGCCCAACCAGCACATTGTCCAGCACGGTCATTTTGCGGAACAGGCGCACGTTCTGGAAGGTTCGCGCAAAGCCCTTGCCCGAAATGATGTGCGGCTTCATACCTGTGATATCCTCGCCCATCAGTTCGATTTTGCCGCGTGTCGGCGGGATGATGCCGGTCAGGGCGTTGAACAGGGTGGTTTTGCCCGCGCCGTTCGGCCCGATTACCCCCAGTATCTCCCCCTTTTCCACCGTCATGTTAATGTCCGACAGCGCCACCAGGCCGCCGAACACCTGGGTCAGGTCGGTAACTTTCAGTATGCTCATGTCTCTGCCTCCCCGCCCGTTTCCGCCGTTCCGGCGGCTTTGCGGCTGTTTTCAAACTGCATTTTCTGCCGCACATACCGCAGATTGACCCCGCCGAGCAGACCGTCCGGCCGCACCTGCATGATAATCAGCAGCACAACGCCGTACAGCAGCATCCGGTACTCCATCAATTCACGGATCATCTCGGGCAGAATGGTCAGAATCATCGCGCCGATAAACGGGCCGATCTGGCTGCCCATGCCGCCCAGCAGCGCCATGATGATGAGCAGAGTGGACTGGTCGCTCTTGAACGAGGTCGGGTCGATATAGCTGGTATACTGGGCAAAAAACGCCCCGCACAGCCCGGCCATCGCGGCGGAAATCACAAACACCATGGTTTTGTATCCGAACACGTTGACCCCCATCGCCTCCGCGGCGATGGCGTCCTCCCTGGTGGCGATGACGGCGCGCCCCATCCGGGAATTGACAAGCCGGCACAGCAGCAGGGTGCTGACAATCAGGATGCCGAGAATCAGGAAATAGAATTGCAGGTTGGAGTTGATCTGGAACCCGAAAAAGGAGGGCTTGGGGATGTTCAGAATGCCCAGCGGCCCGCGGGTCAGCGAGACCCAGTTGATCTCCACCAGGCGGATAATCTCGCCGAAGCCCAGCGTCACAATGGTCAGGTAATACCCGCTCAGCCGCAGGGTCGGCAGCGCAAGCGCCAGCCCAAACAGCCCCGCCACCAGCATCGCCGCAAGCCAGGTGACCAGCGAGGGCAGCCCGAAGTTTTTGGAGAGAATCGCGCAGGTGTACGCCCCGATGCCGTAAAACGCGATATGCCCCAGGGAAATCTGGCCGAGGACGCCGCCCAGCAGGTTCATGCTCTGGGTGAGGAAGATCCACTGCATGGACAGAATCACCAGCCGGATTGCGTACTGATTGGTGAGCAGAAATGGCAGCGCCGCCGCAATGGCCAGCAGCACCGCGATGACCGGCTTCTGGTGCGCTGCAAGATACCGAATTGTTTTCTGATACACAGTTTTCCCCTCCTTCACACTTTTTCCACTGTTTTGCGGCCGAAGATGCCGGCCGGTTTAATCAGCAGAACAATAATCAGGATGGAAAACGCAATGGCGTCGCGCAGCCCGGACGAGACATACACCGCCACAAAGGTCTCCACCACACCGATGACAACCCCGCCGACAAAGGCGCCCGGGATATTGCCGACCCCGCCAAGCACGGCGGCCGCAAAGCTCTTCATGCCGACCGAGGCGCCGAGCGTCACGTCGATCGCCTGATAATACAGGCCGATCATGCTGCCCGCAAAACACGCGAGCGCCGCGCTGATTGCGAACGTCAGGGAAATAATGTGGTTTACGTTGATCCCCATCAGCATGGCCGCCTCCGGGTCCTGCGCGGTGGCAAGCATGGATTTGCCCAGCTTTGTTTTGTAGATGAGCAGCGAGAGCAGCCCGACAATCGCGAGGATGGAGAGCAGCATATAAATCTGCAGCCTGCCGATGACCACCTTGCCGAAGGTGATGTTGCCAAAATCCACCGGCCGCTTGAACGAGCGGGTCTGGCTGCCGAAGAGGATGACAATCGCGTTGTCGATAATCGTCGCGATGGCAAGGGTCGTAATCATGCCCGAAACGCGCGCCGCGTTCTTTTTGCGCAGCCTGTACAGCGCCAGGCGGTCCACCAGCACGCCCACAAGCGCGGTGGACAGAACCGCGCAGAGCAGGCTGAGCAGGAAGTGCCCCCGCACGGCGGCGTAAAAGGTCAGGGTGAAAAAGGCGCCCAGCGCAAAAACCGAGCCGTTTGCGAGGTTGACGAGCCGCAGAACCCCAAACACCATCGTAAACCCGATTGCGACAAGCGCATAATTGCACCCGATTGTAATGCCGTTAATCAATTGCTGTATAAACATAGTGCTCCCTTTCGGTGCGCCGCGTTTTGCTTTGATTTTTACAGCGCGGGGCGGCAAAAGCCGCCCCGCGCCTTTTTTGTATGGTAAGCCTCCGCACCCGATTTTATACGCTGTATTTCACGAATGCGCCGTCCTGCAGCTGATACAGGCCAACCTGCCGCGCAAGGACTTTGTCGTTGTACTCGGTCACCTTGCCGCAAAGCAGGCCCTCTGTCTGCTGGAGATACTGCGGAAGCGCCTCGACCAGCGCGTCGCTGTCCGTGCCGACAGCCGCGATCATCTCAAGCAGCACGGTTGTCGCATCGTAGCCGAGCACCGCGTTGGTGTCGGGGTTTTTGCCGCCGCTCTGCGCCTTGAAATTCTCAACGAACGCTTTCTCATTCTCGCCCAGCGAATTATACGCCGCCTCGTTGTCGAGGGTGGATTGCAGGTAAACCGGCATGCTGCTGGTCGAAATCATGCCCTCCGCCTTGTCGCCGACAATCTCTACAAAGCTGTCCTGCATCACCTGCGCGTTGCTGAAGAACTGGAAGCTGAGCCCCAGATCCGCCGCCTGAAGCACAATCTGCGCCGCGTCTGAATAGCCGCTGCTGATAAACACGTTTTTCGCGCCCGCCTCGTTCAGCTTGGAGATCAGGGGCTTGAAGTCCTTGGTATCCCCGGGCACAAAGGTCTCGGAGGCAACCACCTCGCCGCCAAAGGTCGGGTAGGCCTCCACCACCGCGTCGTTGGTCAGGATGCCGTGGTCGGTGTTCTGGTAGATGATGCCGAGCGGCGCGTTGTCGGTACAGCTCGAAATCGCACGGGACATCTCCCTGCACTCGGTCGTGATCTGCATGGCGTAAGTGAAGATATACTTGCCCGCGCTGGGGACGTCCACGTGGGAAGCGCCCGGGCTGAACAGCAGCAGGCCGGCTTCCTCAAACACCGGCGCGGCCGCAAGCACGCAGCTGGACGCGTAGCTGCCCATCCCGCAGATCATCGCCGGGTCGGAGCAGATCAGATTTGCCACGTTGACCGCCTCTTTGGGGTCGCCCTTGTCGTCAAAAACCTCCACGACAAAGTTTGTGCCGTTGGCGGTGTTGTATTCGTCCACCCGCAGCCGGATCGCGTTGGCGATCATCTCGCCATACTGCTGCTGTTCCCCGGTCAGGGGGACAAAGACGCCGATCTTGTTCTTTTCGTCCGTGTCCTGCCCGCTGTCCGCCGGTTCCTTGTCCCCGGAACCGCAGGCCGCAAGCAGCGAAACCGCCATGACCAGCACAAGCAAAATGCGGAACATTCTGGATTTTCTCATTCTTGTTTCTCCTTTTGGTTTTATTTGCCCTGCCGTGCGGGGGCTGTGCCCCGCGGACGGGCGCTGTCGGGATCCCGGCGCCCGTTTATTTATGAACAGCGCACGCGGCGCGATTCATCCGATTTGCTTTTTTACGGGTTGACCTGCTGCCCCTCGATGTGGGTGCGCAGCCGGTAGATACGGTCGCTCGCGCACAGGTACAGGCTGCACATGTCCGCGCCGCCAAAGCAGAGGTTGCCCATCTGCTCGCTGATGCGGATGCGCCCCAGATACTCGGCCTGCGGCGTGTAGACCTGCACCCCGCCCTGCGCGGTCACATAGACGTTGCCCGCCCTGTCTACCTTGATGCCGTCCGGCTTGCCGGGCTCCTCCCCGCGGGTCACCGTGAACACACCGTCGTCGGTGAATTCCCCGTTTTCCAGCCGGAAGCGGCGAATGTGGTACCGCTGGGAGTCGTTCACGTACAGGATGCGCTCGTCCGGCGAAAAGCACAGGCCGTTCGGCGTCTCAAAATCGTCCTGCATCAGCTCGAGCTTCCCGTCCTTCAGCCGGTACAGCCCCTGGAAGCCCAGCTGCTGCCGGCGCGCAAACCCGAACCGGGTGTTGTACCGGCCATACGGGGGGTCGGTGAACCACAGCGCCCCGTCCGAGCCGACGACCAGGTCGTTGGGGCTGTTCAGCTCCTGCCCCTCAAAATGGGAGCACAGAACCTCGTATTCCCCGCCGTCCAGGCTGCGGGTGACGATGCGGCTGGTCACATGCTCGCAGGTCACCAGCCTGCCCTGCCGGTCAATCGCGTTGCCGTTGGCCTTCAGGCTGAATTCGCAAAGGGTGTGCAGCCCCTCCGTGTCCGAATAATAGTACATGGCGTTCCCCGCCATGTCGTTGAAGTAAAACCGCTGGCGCGCCGCGCTCCAGACAGGCCCCTCAGTAAACTGGAGCCCCTGCGTTTTGTCCGCAACCACCTCGATCCCGGCCGCGGCGTCAACCAGCTCCAAAAAGCGCCTGTCCTGCACCTCATAGATCATTTCCATCTTCCGCCCGCCTCTCCGAAGCTCAGTTTGTAACTTAGTTAGTAACAATGCTAATAGTATAGCAACTGTCAACCCCGATTGCAATGCGCATATTGACAAAAAACGGCGCTGATTTTTTTGCAGTTTGTCAAGCGCATTGAAATCCTGTAGAATCAAGATATAATGAGGATATTGTATAAAGAAGGTGATCCTCCATGCAGAAAAAAAGCGCCCGGGAAGTGATCTACAACTCCGTGCTTGAAAGCATTCTGAGCCTTGAATACACGCCTGAAAACATCATCAACGAGGGTGAGCTTGCCCACAAATTCAATTGCAGCAAGGCGCCTGTCCGGGAAGCGCTCGCCTCCCTGTGCGATGCCAGAATTTTGCAGAATATCCCGCGATACGGCTATAAGGTCATCGCCATAACCTACGAGGATATCCGGGAGGTGCTGCAATTCCGCTATCTGCTGGAGGGCGGCATGATGAAAAAGAACTACCGGCAGTACGACCCGGCCGCACTGGAATCGCTGGCGGCAATCAACCGGCGGTATATGGAAAGCGTGCAGAGCCATGACGATTTCTGGCAGTTCAACGCCGAATTCCACCTGACTCTGATGTCCCTTGGCGGCAACCGGTACGCGCAGGAGATGCTGCGGGTCACGCTGGACAAGCTGCAGCGCGCGTGGGTGCAGGTGGAGTGGTACCGGCGCTGTCTGGAATACCCCCCGGCCGGCGCGGCCAACCACCTGGCGCTGCTGGACAGCCTGCAAAAGCGGGATATCGCTTCCGCGCTGGAGGCGCTGCGGAACGACCTGGGCGAGTTCTGCGATCTGCACTACGACGTGGGGGATTTTCTGTAAAGCCGGGCTGGCGGGGCGCTGCCCGTCCGCGCGGCGGGGGTGCACCCTGCCCAGCACGCCGGCTGTCCGCGGCGACATTCCCGGCCGCGCGCTTTTGGGGCTGGCCGCCGTGCGTTGCCGGATGTTTTTTTCATGGAAAACATATCCAAGTACCTGTCCATTTGTCGGAATCCGGCCGTGTACGCCCCGGCGGCCGTGGAACAGCGCCGCCAGAAAGCCCGCGCGCTCGATTTTCTGAAAAATCCCCTCTATTTCCCCATCCCGAGAGCCGGGAATATAGGGCCGAGCAGGCGGACGCAAGGATTTCGCAGAAAACAAGCGGCTCCGCTGCACACCGGCCGCAGGCCGCGCCCTGCGATAATCCTATCCCTTTTGCGGGGAAAACCCTGTCGAATGCCGGCCGGGGCTGCCTGCGGTCTTTTTGTCGGGGCAAGGTTGCCTGTCCGGCCGGGACGCCGGGCAGGCTCCGCACCGCAGCAAAAAATGCCCCGGCGCGGTGCCGAACAGCCTTGAGAAGCTTTAGACACACCGGCATTGCAAGGACAACGAGCAGGCAGAGAAGTTAACGCTTCTCCGCCTGCTCCATTTTTGATTATTTAGAAAAGAAAACCACAAAATCAAAATCGCGCATTCACAAAAAGAAAAGCCCTCCGGTCATGCCGCCGGGGCGTTTTATCTGGGCGTTGTCTTTGCGCCGAGATGCGGAGGAGGCTTTTTGCCAAAGTGCGGGAACTTTCCGGGCATCCCCGGCGTCCCGTTCCGGGCGATTGGGCGCGTTTTCAGTGCAGATCCGGCGGCCACAATTGCGGGTTTTGCAGGATACTCCCACCCGCGCTTTCGCTTTCCGGCGATAACGCCGGTCAAAAAACAGCCGGTTGCGGCCGCAAGAGCGGCGCGGCGCCGGTTTAAGCGGGCGCACGGATAAGCGGGACGTCGCCCGCCCAGCCGAAATTTTCCAACCATAACCCGCCCAACAGCGGCCATACTATTAGAGAAAGGTGGGATAAACAAATGTCCGAAAACAAAAAATCCAAAAACGCAAAGAACACCACAGATTGCAATTCGACCAACAGCTCCAGCAGCAAGACAAGCAACGCCAAGAATTCCTCAAATTCCAAAAACAGCAAGTCGCAGAACAAGCAGTAAGGCACGCAAAAAGAGCGGCGCAGCCGAGTCCGGCTGCGCCGCTCTTTCTTTGTTTTCTCGGGTTCTGCGCGGCGGATTGCGAGCGACGGATGCTTATAAGCCGCCCCGGCCGCGTCAGTCCGCTCTCCTGGGGCAGATGCCCCAGATCACACCAGCAACCCTGTCCGTTTTCATGGGGCACACCCGTTCAGGCGGGTTCGTCCCCCGCCGCCGCAGGAGGCGCGGCCGGGCTGTTTTTTGCAAAATCCCGTCCGCGCCCGCAGCCTCAAAAGGCCGCCGCGCACGGTTCGCCAGCCCGTCCCTGCTGCCTCAAGCCCGTTACTTAAGCAGCCCGCCCAGCAGGCTGCTCAGCGCGTCGGCCGACGAATTCTCCTTTTTGCCCGACGAGCCGGAATCGCCGAGCAAGCCGCCCAGCAGGTTGCCCGCCGCAGAGAGCAGGTCGCCCGAATCCCCGCTGCCCGAGCCGCCGCCCAGCAGCGCCCCCGCGATGGAGGCGAGGTTCAGGCCGTCGTCCGACGATTTGGTCTTTTTGCTGTTCGACCCCATCAGCAGCGAGGTCAGCACCCCGCCAAGCCCGCCGGAATCCACCTGGTTCCCCTTGCCTGTCTCGCTGTTGCTGCCAAGCAGCGCAAGCAGCACGGGCACAAGCGTCCCCAGGACGCTCATCACCTGCTTGGAGGTAATGCCCGTCTGTTTGGAAAGCCCCTGCGTGATTTCCTTTGAGTGGTCGCCGAGGATATGCTGAACCGCCTTTTCGCCGTCCTTCACGTCCGCGCTGGCAAGCATCTGCGCCGTGCTGCCCTTGGTGTCGCCCGCGTGCGCCTCAAGCGCGGCCGCGAGGGACTGCGCCCCCTCCTCCGACTCCGCGTTCTGCCGCATACCCGCCAGCAGAATCGGCAGTGCAGTGCGCACAAGCTGGGTCACCTGGTCGCCCTTGACGCCGGTGGTGCTGCTGATTGAATCGACCGAGTTCTGCCCGAGCAGCTCTTTTGCAAGGATTTCGTTCAACGCCCTCTGTCTGTTCCCCCGTTTTTGTCCGTGTTTACTGTCTGCCTTAAAAAAGCCCCGATTTTTACCTGTACAAAATCGTCTTTTTTATTATTATAGCAAAACGCGCCGCAAGTGCAACCGATTTTGTGCCCGGCGCCCCCGCTCCTCCGCCGGGCGAATTCCGTTAAGCAAAGGTAGCAAAAGAGGCAGCCCCGGCCGGCTGCGCGGCGGCAATGCGGCGTGCCCGCCGGTTCCCCAAAAAGTGAGCCGTGGTTTTCCCCGCGCGCCGCCTGTCCCCGGCGTCTCCCACTCCCCCGCCGGGCAAATTCCGCTAAGCACAGGCAGCAAAAGAGGCAGACGCACAGGCCGTGCGTCTGCCTCTTTTTATTTTCCGGGTCCCTTCCCGCAAACGGCGCTTCTGGGGGCGCAGCGTTGCCGGGGCTCCGGTTCTGTCCGCTTCTCCTGCGCGGCTTAATACATGCCGCCGCCCATGCCCGGGTTCGCCATCGGCGCGGGATTCTCCTCGGGGATATCCGCAACCAGCGCCTCGGTGGTCAGCACCATGCTCGCAACCGACGCGGCGTTTTGCAGCGCGGAGCGGGAGACCTTGGTCGGGTCGACGATGCCCGCCTCGATCATGTCGCCGTAGGTCTCGTCCGCCATGTTCATGCCATAGCCGATCTTGCCCGAGCCGATGATCTTGTCGATAATCACCGAGCCCTCCAGGCCGGCGTTCAGCGCGATCTGGCGCACCGGCGCCTCCAGCGCCTTGAGCACGATGTTCGCGCCCATCTTCTCGTCCTCTTCCAGCGTGCCGACCAGCTTGGCAACCGCCGGGATGGCGTTGATGAACGCGACGCCGCCGCCCGCGACGATGCCCTCTTCCACGGCCGCCTTGGTCGCAGAAAGCGCGTCCTCGATGCGCATCTTGCGCTCCTTCATCTCGATCTCGGTCGCAGCGCCGACCCGGATGACCGCAACGCCACCCGCCAGCTTCGCCAGGCGCTCCTGCAGCTTCTCCCGGTCATAATCGGAGGTCGTCTCGCCGATCTGGGAGCGGATGGCCGCGATGCGATCCGAAATCGCCTTCTTGTCGCCCGCGCCGCCCATAATGATGGTGTTCTCTTTCTTGACCTGCACCTTGGTCGCGACGCCGAGATCCTCCAGCTTCGCATCCTGCAGCGTCATGCCCAGCTCCTCGCTGATGACCTTGCCGCCGGTGAGAATCGCGATATCCTGCAACATCTCCTTGCGGCGGTCGCCGAAGCCGGGCGCCTTGACCGCAACGCAGACAAAGGTGCCGCGCAGCTTGTTGACGATGAGGTTCGCAAGCGCGTCGCCCTCGACGTCCTCGGCGATGATGAGCAGCTTGCGGCCGGTCTGCACGATCTGCTCCAGCAGCGGCAGAATCTCCTGGATGTTGCTGATCTTCTTGTCGGTAATCAGGATGGACGCGTTGTCCAGCACCGCCTCCATCTTCTCGG
>CAZYAV010000053.1:0-13417 GCA_964645785.1 uncultured Oscillospiraceae bacterium | reverse complement strand
GTGACAGGCGGTTTGCAGAGCAATTGCGGCGCAAACCGCCGCCGGGAGGGGGAAACTTTCCCCCTACGGAAAATCCCGCCCGCTTGTAAATCAAGCGGGCGGGATTTTGGTGGACGGTACAGGACTCGAACCTGTGACCCCCTGCACGTCAAGCAGGTGCTCTACCAGCTGAGCTAACCGTCCATTGTGTGGTGCGTGATTTATTATAGTATAAAACCGCGCGGCTGTCAACACCTGTGCGGAAAAAACTGTGAAAACGGAAATGCGGGGCAGGGGCGGGCGGCGGTTGCGGCGGCGCGGGTTGTGTGCTATAATTCATTCGTTAAGTTGGTGGAGTGTGACCGAATGAGAATTGTTGGCATTGACCCGGGATATGCGATTGTCGGTTACGGCGCGGTGGATTTTAACGGGCACGCCTTCCGTCCGGTGGCGTTCGGGGCGGTTCTGACCTCGGCGCATACGCCGTTCACCGAAAGGCTGCTGCAAATCGACGCGGAGCTGGCCGATTTTCTGCGCAAGGCCAAGCCGGACGCGCTGGCCATTGAAAAACTCTATTTCAACAGCAACAAAACCACCGCGATCGACGTCGCCCAGGCGCGCGGGGTGGTGCTGTTGGCCGCGGCCAGGCAAAACATCCCGATTTTTGAATATACGCCGATGCAGGTGAAGCTGTCGGTTGTGGGGTACGGCAAGGCCGAAAAGGCGCAGGTGATGGAGATGACGCGGCTCATTCTCGGGTTGGACAAGGTGCCGCGGCCGGACGATACGGCCGACGCGCTCGCCATCGCAATCTGCCACGGCCACACGGCCGCGTCCAATCTGGGACAAATCTACGCGAGGTCAAAGAACGAATGATTCATCTACTGAACGGCAGACTGCTGTCCAAAACGCCGGGCGACCTGGTGATCTCCTGCGGGGGGGTTGGGTTTTATGTCATGATCCCCACAAGCGTGTACGGCACCCTGCCCGAGCTGGGGCGCGAGGCCACGGTGTATACCTATATGAATGTAAAAGAGGACGGGGTGGAGCTGTACGGCTTTGAGAACGAGCGCCAGCAGGCGGCGTTCAGGCAGCTCCTCGGCGTGTCCGGCGTGGGTCCCAAGGCGGCGCTGGCAATTCTGTCCCTGTATGACGCGGATCGCATCGCGATTGCGGTGGCGGCGGGGGATTACAAGGCGTTCACCGCCGCGGCGGGCGTGGGAACCAAGCTTGCGCAGCGGATTGTGCTGGAGCTGAAGGACAAGGTGAAGGGGCTCGGCTCGGCCGACGCCGCCCGGATCTCGTCTGCGATGGCCGCGCCGTCCGGCTCCTCGGCGGAGGCGCTCGCGGCGCTGGTCTCGCTCGGGTTCACAAGCAGCGAGGCGGCCGGCGCGCTCAGCGGCCAGCCGGACACGCTGACGACCGAGGAGCTGATTGCCGCCGCGCTCAAGTCGATGGCGAAATGACGGGAGATAAGCGTGCATGTTTGAACAGCTGAACGATTTTGACAGCGAATTTGCGCCCGAAACGCGCCTTGTCGGCCCCGACATGACCGAGGAGGACGCCGAAAACGAGAATTCCCTGCGCCCGCAGACGCTGGATGAATATATCGGCCAGCAGAAGGCAAAGGAGAACCTCTCTATTTACATGCAGGCGGCCAGGGCGCGGGGCGAGGCGCTCGACCACCTGCTGCTGTACGGGCCGCCGGGGCTGGGCAAAACGACCCTTGCGCAGATTGTCGCGCATGAGATGGGGGTCAACATCCGGGTCACAAGCGGCCCTGCCATCGAGAAGCCCGGCGACCTTGCGGCGCTGCTCACCAATCTTGCGCCGGGGGATATACTGTTTATAGACGAGATTCACCGGATGTCCCGCGCCGTTGAGGAGGTTTTATACCCCGCGCTGGAGGATTTTGCGCTGGACATCATTATCGGCAAGGGTCCGTCGGCGCGCTCGTTCCGCATTAACCTGCCCCGCTTTACGCTGGTGGGCGCAACCACCCGCGCCGGGCAGCTCACCTCGCCGCTGCGCGACCGGTTCGGCGTGCTGCTCAAGCTGGAGCTGTACGAGGTGGCGGATATCGAGCAGATTGTCCGCCGCAGCGCCTCGATTCTGGGGGTGGAATGCGACGAAGCGGGCGCGCACGAGATCGCAAAGCGGGCGCGCGGGACGCCCCGCGTGGCGAACCGGATGCTCAAGCGGGTGCGGGATTTTGCGCAGGTGCTGGGGGACGGGCGGATCACGGCGGCAGCCGCGGCCGACGCGCTCAACCGCATGGACATCGACCCGCTGGGGCTGGACAATATCGACCGGCGGCTGATGACCGCGATTATCCGCAACTACGGCGGCGGCCCGGTGGGGCTGGAAACCCTCGCCGCCATGCTGGGGGAGGAGGCCGTCACGCTGGAGGACGTCTACGAGCCC
This sequence comes from uncultured Oscillospiraceae bacterium, assembly GCA_964645785.1. Classification (GTDB taxonomy): domain Bacteria; phylum Bacillota; class Clostridia; order Oscillospirales; family Ruminococcaceae; genus CALWZE01. The sequence goes on along the minus strand of CAZYAV010000053.1, from coordinate 11,014 downwards.
TACCTGATGCAGATCGGCTTTCTGGCGCGCACCCCGCGCGGGCGGTGTGTGACCCGCGCGGCATACGAGCATCTCGGCCTGCCGCCGCCCGAACAGCCAGGCGCCGCCGCAGATGCCGCGCAGCAGTGCCTGTTCTGAGGGCATGATGAGGGCATATCCGACAAAGGGCGGTTCCGCCGTGTGAGGAACGCCGGCTTTTGCGGCCGCGCGGCGGATTGCCCGATGCATTCGACAAATTTGTTAAGGAGAAATCATATGGGAAGACTGTTTGGAACGGACGGTGTACGCGGGATCGCGAACGCGGATCTGAGCTGTGAGCTTGCGCTTGACCTGGGGCGCGCCGCCGCCTATGTGCTGACCCGGCACACCGCTCATCGGGCAAAAATCATCATCGGCTGCGACACCCGCGTGTCCGGCGATATGCTGGTCAACGCGATGGCGGCGGGCATCTGCTCGGTGGGGGCGGACGCGGTGCTGCTTGGGGTGATGCCGACGCCGAGCATCGCGCTGCTTGTCAAACAGTACGGCGCGGACGCGGGGGTGGTCATCTCGGCATCCCACAACCCGGTCGAGTTCAACGGAATCAAGATTTTCAACAGCGAGGGTTACAAACTCGCGGACGCGATTGAGGACGAGATCGAGAGCTATATCCTCGAACGCAAGGGGGAAATCGAGCTGAAAACCGGCGGAGAGATCGGCTCGGTTTCCCGCCGCGCGGACTGTGTCGAGGACTATGTCGAGCATATCGTGAACAGCGTGGAGGGGGATCTCGCCGGGCTGCGGGTCGTATTTGACTGTGCGAACGGCGCCTCCTACGAGAGCGCAAAGCGCATCTTCGGCAGGCTCAAGGTGGACGGCACCTATATCGGAGACGCGCCGAACGGCCGCAACATCAACGACGGGGTTGGCTCGACCCATCTCGAAAACCTGCAAAAGGCCGTCCTCTCCTTCGGGGCGGACATCGGGATTGCGTTTGACGGGGACGCCGACCGCTGCCTCGCGGTCGACGAGCTGGGCAACGAGATTGACGGCGACAGGATTATCGCCATCTTTGCAAACTACCTGCGGCAGAAGGGCCGGCTCAACCGGGACACCTGCGTCGTGACCGTCATGACCAACCTCGGGTTTATGGATTACTGCAAGAAAAACGGCTTCAAGGCGGTGCGCACGGCGGTCGGCGACCGGTACGTGCTGGAGGAGATGCTGCGCGAGGGCTACGTCATCGGCGGCGAGCAGAGCGGCCACATCATCCTGACCGACTACTGCACCACCGGAGACGGCGAGATGACAGCGGCGCTGCTGCTGCAAATCCTCAAGCAGAGCGGCAAAAAGGCGAGCGAGCTTGCCGGCGAGATTCAGAAATACCCGCAGATTCTCAAAAACGTCAAGACGACCAACGAGGGCAAGCAGCGGTTCAAGGAGGACGAGGAGCTGCAGGGCTATATCGAGGCCGCCCAGCAGGAGCTGTTCGAGACCGGCCGGGTGCTTGTGCGTGTGTCCGGCACCGAGCCGCTCATCCGCATCATGGTGGAGGGCAAGGACGAGGCGAAGATCAGCGCGATTGCGCAGCAGCTCGCGCAGAAGGTTGACGAGAGGGTCAATTCCTGATGCGTGTCGCAGAGGGCTGGCAGGACTACGAGCTGATCGACTGCACGGACGGCCGGCGGCTCGAGCGATGGGGCGATATCCTGCTGGTGCGGCCGGATCCGCAGGTGATCTGGCGCACCGCGCCGCGCAGCCCGCTGTGGAACAGGGCGGATGCCGTCTATCACCGCGCGCCGACGGGCGGCGGCAGCTGGGAATACCGGCGCAAAATCCCCGGCGAATGGCAGATCGGCTGGAACGGGGCGCTGCGGCTGTGGGTCACGCCGACCGGCTTTAAGCACACCGGCGTGTTCCCCGAGCAGGCGGCGAACTGGGCGGTGTACGACCGGCTGATCCGGCAGGCAGGCCGCCCGGTTCGGGTGCTCAACCTGTTTGGATACACCGGCGCGGCGACCGTCGCCTGCCTGCGGGCGGGCGCGTCGGTCTGCCACGTCGACGCAAGCAGGGGAATGGTCGCGGCCGCGCGGCGCAACGTCGAGCTCTGCGGCCTGCAGGGGGATCGCGTGCGCTATATCGTGGATGACTGCGCCAAATTTGTCGCGCGGGAGATTCGGCGCGGAAAAGCGTATGACGGGATTATCATGGATCCGCCGAGCTACGGGCGCGGCCCGGGCGGGGAGACCTGGAAGCTGGAGGACAGCATTTACGACCTTGTGGCGCTCTGCCGCGGGGTGCTGTCCGAGCGGCCGCTCTTTTTTGCGCTCAACGCCTACACGGCCGGGCTTGCGCCCTCGGCGATGCAGTACGTGGTCGCGAGCGCGCTGGACGGCCTGCCCGGCCGGACGCAGAGTGACGAAATCGGGCTGTGCGTATCGGCGAGCGGGCTTGTGCTGCCCTGCGGGGCGACGACCCTGTTCACCGGCGCGGACGCCCAGCTTTGAGCGCGGCTGCGTGGCTTTAAACCCACCGCCGTCAGCCGGGTTCGCCCGCCGCGCGGACAGGCCGGGCTTGCGCCCTCGGTGATGCAGTACGTGGTCGCGAGCGCGCTGGACGGCCTGCCCGGCCGGACGCAGAGTGACGAAATCGGGCTGTGCGTATCGGCGAGCGGGCTTGTGCTGCCCTGCGGGGCGACGACCCTGTTCACCGGCGCGGACGCCCAGCTTTGAGCGCGGCGCGGACAAGCCGGACGGGAAGCGGCCGCTTTGGCGCGGGCGTTCAGTTTATGGACGCGCTTTCACGGCTGCGGGTCGGAGCTTTCGGCGCGGCAGATCAGCCCCGGGCGGTCGCTGTCTGCGGCTCTATATGCGCCCCGAAAGCGGCGGATGTGCGGCGGCACATGGGAATCGGGCGGACTGCCGCGCGGCGCCGGGAGCGACCGTTGCCCTGTGCAGGCGGGACGGGCAAAAGCCGTGCCCCGGCAGAGCGTGCCCGGTTCCGGTATCCGTTGTATGCTGTGCGGACGGGGCGTCAACCGGCCGCAGCCGGCAGAACGGCTCTGCGCGGGTGAAAAACGGCCGGTATCGGTTCGCGCCCGGGCGGCCGTAGCGGGCTTGCCGCGCAGCAAGCCCGGGGCGCCCGGGTCAAACCGGGGACATTGTTTTTTCGGCGTTCATACGCCTGTCACAATATTGCTGTACGCTGGTCTGGTCACGGGCTGGGTGCAGACACACGCTGCGGGCAGCGATTGGGATGTGCCCGCGCCAATTCAACCACAAGAGGATTTCGGCAATTGGCACAGAAAATTGAGACGGAAAATATCATCGAGTTCCACGACGTGCACTTTCGCTATTCACCGGAATCGCCGGAGGTGCTGCGGGGGGTGACCCTGTCCATCCCGCGCGGGCAGTTCATCGCCGTGCTGGGTGCGAACGGGAGCGGAAAATCCACCCTCGCCAAGCACATGAACGCGATCTTGCTGCCCACGTCCGGCCGGGTGATTGCGAACGGCTATGACACGGCCGACGAGGACGCGGTGCTCGGCATCCGCAAGCGGGTCGGCATGGTGTTCCAGAACCCGGACAACCAGATTGTGGCGACGGTGGTCGAGGAGGATGTCGCGTTTGCGCTGGAAAACCTCGGCCTTGCGCCCGAAAAGATCCGCGCGCGGGTGGACGAGGCGCTCGAGGTTGTCGGGATGACCCGGCACGCGACCGACGCGCCGCACAAGCTCTCCGGCGGGCAGAAGCAGCGGGTGGCGATTGCGGGCATCCTGGCGATGCACCCCAAATGCATGGTGCTGGACGAGCCGACCGCGATGCTCGACCCGTTCGGCCGCCGGCGGGTGCTGGAGACGGTGCAGAAGCTCAACCGGGAGCAGGGCATCACCGTCGTGCTCATCACCCATTATATGGAGGAGGCGGCCGCGGCTGACCGCGTGGTGATTATGTCCCACGGCGAAATCGCGCTGGACGGCGCGCCGCGCGCGGTGTTCTCGGACGCGCAGCGGGTGCGTGCGCTGGGGCTGGACGTGCCCCCGACAACCGAGCTGTGCGTGGCGCTCGCCGACCGCGGGGTGAAGATTGCGCGGGACATTGTCGACCCGGAGGAATGCGTCGAACGCCTGGCGCAGCTGCTGGAGGGCGCAAAGCGATGAGCATTATTGAGACACGGGATCTTGTGTATAAATACGGCGCGGGGATGCCGGGGGAGACGACCGCGATTGACGGCATCAGCGTCTCGTTTGAAAAGGGCGACTTTATCGGCGTAATCGGCCACACCGGCTCGGGTAAATCGACCTTTATCCAGCACCTCAACGGTATGCTTCAGCCGACCTCCGGCCAGGTGCTGATCGACGGGGAGGATATCTGGGCGAACAAAGAGAAGCTGCGGGATTACCGCTTTCGGGTTGGGCTGGTGTTCCAGTATCCCGAATATCAGCTGTTTGAGGAGACAATCTACCGCGATGTGGCATTTGGCCCGCGGAACATGGGGCTGGACGAGCAGGAAATCGACCGGCGGGTGCGCCTTGCGTGCAGCTTTGTGGGTATCGGGGAGGAGCGGCTGAACGATTCGCCGTTTGAGCTTTCCGGCGGGCAGAAGCGCCGGGTGGCGATTGCGGGCGTGCTGGCGATGAACCCCGAGGTGCTGATTCTGGACGAGCCGACGGCGGGGCTGGATCCGGCCGGCTGCGACGAAATTCTCGGCGAAATCCGCCGTTACCGCGAAAAAATGGGCACGACGGTTGTGCTGGTCTCCCATTCGATGGACGATATCGCAAAATACTGCAACAAGGTGCTTGTCATCAACGAGGGGAAGGTGTTCGCCTTTGACGAGACCGCCGCGGTCTACAGCCGCTCGGACGAGCTGGAGCAGATGGGGCTCGCCATCCCGACGGTGACCGGCATCCTGCTTGCGCTGCGGCGGCGCGGCTACGACCTGGACGCCGGCGCATACAACGTTGAGGACGCGGCGGACGCAATCCTCCGCGCGCTGGGCAGACCCGGCGGGGAGGGCGCGCATGATTAAGGACATTACCTTCGGCCAGTATATTTTCGGCCGCTCGGTGATTCACCGGCTTGACCCGCGGCTCAAAATCATCTGCACCATCCTGTTTATCGTCATGCTCTTTTCCTCCACCAATCCAATCGGCATCGGCATCACGGTGGTGTTTGTGGGCGTGCTGTTCGCGGTCGCGCACATCCCGCTCAAGCTGGTTGGCAAAAGCATCAAGCCGGTTCTCCCGATTGTGATTTTCACCTCACTGCTCAATATGCTGTTCATGAGCGGCGACCCGATTCTGCAATTCTGGATTATCACCATCACCCGGCAGGGGGTGGTCTATGCGGTTCTCATTTCGGTGCGCATTATCTGCCTGATTGCCGGCTCGTCCCTGCTGACCTACACCACCTCGCCCATCGAGCTGACCGACGGAATCGAGAATCTGCTCTCCCCCCTCAAGCGGTTCAAGCTGCCGGTGCACGAGCTTGCGATGATGATGACCATCGCGCTGCGGTTTATCCCCAGCCTGATTGAGGAGACGGACAAGATCATGTCTGCGCAGAAGTCGCGCGGCGCAAACCTCGACACGGGCGGATTTGTCGCGCGGATCAAGGCGCTGGTGCCGGTTCTGGTGCCGCTGTTTGTCTCCTCTTTCCGCCGGGCGGACGAGCTTGCGCTCGCGATGGAGTGCCGCTGCTATCACGGCGGCGAGGGGCGTACCCGGCTCAAACGGCTGATTTTCCGGCGCATCGACCTGTGGGCGGCCATTCTGTTTGCGGTCGTTTTCGCGCTGGTCATCTCGGTTCGGTATCTCATTCCGCTGGCGGTGATCTGACATCAACTATCTCGTCACAATCTCATTTGTCGGCACGGCCTACTGCGGCTCCCAGGTGCAGGCGGGTCTGCCGACCGTGCAGCAGGCGTTCCAGGACGCGCTGGAAGCGGTGCTTAAGGAACGGCCGGACGTCAAATGCTGTTCGCGAACCGATTCCGGCGTACACGCCAACCGGTTCTGCATCAGCTTTTCGGCCGACGCCCAGATCCGGCCGGATCGGCTGCCCATCGCGCTCAACACCAAGCTGCCGCCTGACATCCGGGCGCTCGCGGCGCAGCTTGTGCCGCCGGGGTTCCACGCCCGCTACGACTGCCTGCAAAAGCGGTATATTTACAAGGTGTGGAACGCGCGCATTATGGATCCGTTTCTGGTGGGGCGGGCGCATCAGTTTGTGCAGCCGATCGACGTGCCCGCGCTGGAGCGGATTGCGCAGGCGTTTGTCGGCGCCCATGACTTTGCGGCGATGAGCAGCGCAAAGCGGGACGCGGCCGACACGGTGCGCACGGTCAGCGAGTTCAAAATCACCCGGGAGGGGGCGCTGGTGACCTTCTCGGTCACGGCGGACGGCTTTTTATACAATATGGTGCGGATCATGGTCGGCACCCTGCTCAATGCGGCGCGCGGCAAGCTGAGCCGGGCGGAAATTGAGCGGCTGCTCGCGGCCGGGACACGAACCAATCTGTGTGCGACTGCCCCGGCTGAGGGGCTGTATCTCGACGCGGTATTCTATCCGCCCGCGCTGGCGGCCGGGGACGGTGCGGCGCAGTAAATCCACCGGGGCGGCAGCACCCGCGCAGACGCACAGAAACAGGGAATCCCGCGCACCGGCGCGCATATAGATAGGCAGGAGCAGCTATGCAGGACGAAATCGCCGCAGCCCGGCGCAAAAAGAGAAGACGGTACCATCTGCGGCGGCTTGCGCGGTTCACCCTCGCGCTGGTTGTGGTTCTGATTGCGGTTGTGCTGGTCAACACGGTGACGATGACGACCTGGCGGGATCTCAAGGATTCGGTGAAGACCTTTTTCACCTGGACGGGCGGCTACCCGGCCGAGCTGGGCGAATCCACCCCGACCCAGGTGGTGCAGATGAGCCGCGCCTACGCCGTGGTGACCGATGAGGAGCTGATTATCAAATCCCAGACCGGCGCCGATCTGCTGCGGGAACGGCACGGGTTTGTCTCGCCCGGCGTGACGGCCAGCGGCAATCGCGCGGTGCTTTTCAACCGCGGCAGCCGGGATATTCGGGTGTATAACCGCATCGCCCTGATTGCGGAGCTGCGCGCGGACAATGCGATTGTGGATGCGGCCGTCTCCGCAAACGGGGTGCTGGTTGTGCTCAGCGAGAGCGACCGGTATATGTCCCAGCTCTCGGTGTATCCAAACGGCAAATACGAAAAATCCATGACCTGGCGGGGCGCGTCCGGCTTCCCGATCTGCTGCGCCGTGAGCGAGAACGGCGGCAGCGCGGCGGTTGCCTCGGTTCTGACCGAAAACGGCAGCCTCAAAACGATTGTGACCTCGATTGACACCAACCGCCAGACCGAGCGGTTTGAGACGGCGGGGGTCGGCGGCCTGGTTGCCGGGCTGTTCTGCGAAAACGACGGTTCGGTGACCCTCATCACCGACGAGGGCGCGGCGCGCATCAGCGCAAGCGGGGAGATGCGGGAGAGCTATTCGTTCGGCGCCTCACAGCTGCTGTATGTCGCGCGGGACAAGGGCAGCCGCATCGCGCTCGGCTTTGGGGACAACAGCCGCCCCGCCATCAACAGTGTCGTGATTCTCGACCGTTCGCTCAAAGAGGTGTCATTGATTGCGGATTGTGGTATAATAAAAGACATGTACATGTCGGCAAACCGGCTGTACATCCTGGGCAGCCAGACGGTCAAGGCCTATTCGCTGTCCGGCGAGCTGCAGCGGGTTTACGACGCGGATCCGCGCGCAATCGGGCTGGTGGAGTTCAGCAACGCGATAGAGATCCTGCCCGACCGCGCCCAACAACTGGAGCTGCACAAGCAAGAGGAAGAAAATGACGTGGCTGATTCTTGATTTGATTCTAATACTAATTGTGGCAATCAGCGTGCTTGTCAATTACCGGCGGGGGTTCCTGAGCGCGCTGGTCTGCGCAGTCACGGTGGTGGTCTCGCTGCTGCTGGCGCTGTATGTCAGCGGGCGGCTGGCCGAGCCGGTCTATGAGCGGTATGTCCGCGCCCGGCTGATTGAGACGGTTGACGAGCAGCTTGCGCAGGGGGAGTCGGAGACGCTATCCGGGCTTCGGGACGTGATTGACCTGCTGACGGACGGCGCGCAGCCGGGCGGGCAGCCCGGCGCTGCGGAACAGCTGGTGGACGGGTTCCTGGCGCCGAGCGCGCTTTCGGCAATCCGCACCGCGCTGCTGATTCTGGTGTACATACTCTGCTCGCTGATTCTGCGAATCATTGCGCGCGCGCTGCGCGGGGTAAACAAGGTGCCGCTGCTCGGCACCCTCAACCGGGTGTGCGGCGGTGCGCTCGGGCTGGGCCTGGGCGCGGTCTACGCGCTGCTGTACGTCTCGGTGCTGGCGCTGATTATCCACCTGTCCCTCAACACCCTTGATTGGCTCAATGCGGGAATCATCGAACAGACCCGGCTGGTTTCGCGGCTTTATCCCCACAACTTTATCGCGGCGCTGATGTGACCGCGCAACAGATGAAGGAAAACAACGCCTATGATTTGTACAAGATGCAAGAAACGCCCCGCCGTCGTGTTCATGACGCGCATGGAGGGGGAAAAGACGATCAACGAGGGGCTTTGCCTCGTCTGCGCACGGGAGCTGGGTCTGAAGCCGATCGACGACATGATGAAGCGGTTCGGCATCAGCGACGAGGATCTGGAGAATTTCTCGGATCAGTTTATGATGCCGGGCGACGAGAGCGCGCTGGGCGGCGCCGACGGCACGGATTTTGAACCGGGCGGCTCGCCGACCTTCCCCAACTTCTTCCAGAACCTGCTTGGCCAGCTGGGCGGCGCGATGCGCGGCGAGCAGGCCGGGAACGGCGGCGAGCCGGCGGGGGAGGAAGCGCCAAAGCGGCCGTCGCGCCGCAGCAAGGAGAGCAAAAAGCAGGAGGAGGCGAAGCAGCGCAAATTCCTGGACAATTACTGCGACAACCTGACCAAAAAGGCGCGCGAGGGCAAGCTGGACCGGATCATCGGCCGGGACAGAGAGATTTACCGAACCCTGCAAATCCTCAGCCGCAGGCAGAAGAACAACCCCTGCCTGATCGGCGAGGCGGGGGTCGGCAAAACCGCCATCGCGGAGGGGATCGCGCTGCGGATCGAATCGGGCGACGTGCCGGCGAAGATGCGGGACAAGGAGGTCTACCTGCTCGACCTGACCTCCCTGGTGGCGGGCACCCAGTTCCGCGGCCAGTTTGAGAGCCGTGTCAAGGGGCTGGTGAGCGAGGTCAAGGCCGCCGGCAACATCATCCTGTTTATTGATGAAATCCATAACCTGACCGGCGCGGGGGATGCGGACGGCGCGATGAGCGCGGCGAACATCCTCAAGCCCGCGCTGTCCCGCGGGGAAATCCAGGTCATCGGCGCCACGACCTTTGCCGAATACAGGAAATATATCGAAAAGGATCAGGCGCTGGAGCGCCGGTTCCAGCCGGTGAAAATCGAGGAGCCCTCCATCGAGGACACGGTCGAGATGCTCAAGGGCATCAAGGAATACTACGAGCAGTACCACGGGGTCAAGGTCAGCGACGCGACAATCGAGCTGGTTGTGGCGCTGTCCGAGCGATATATCACCGACCGTTTCCTGCCCGACAAGGCCATCGACCTGCTGGACGAATCGGCGGCCTGCCGGGCGCTGCGCAGCCCCGAGCTTGCGGAGTATCAGACGCTGGAAAAGCGCGCGGCGGAGCTGGCGGAAGAGGAGAAGAGGGAGAGCGAGCGCGAGCAGCCGGATTATGAAAAAATCGCCACCCTGAAAAGCGAGCTGCTGCAGGCGCAGGAGCGGCTGCACACGCTGAAAGATGCGGTGGACAGCCTGGAGGTGGAGACTTCCGACCTCTCCAAGGTGATTGAGCTGTGGACGGGCATCCCTGCAAACAAGATCCAGAAAAGCGAATACAAAAAGGTCGCGGGGCTGGAAAAGGCGCTGGGCGAACACATCATCGGCCAGGACGAGGCGGTGCATCTGGTCGCCAACGCCATCAAGCGGTCGCGCGTCGGGCTGAGCAAGCGCCGCCGGCCGGCCTCCTTCATCTTCGTCGGGCCGACAGGGGTCGGCAAAACCGAGCTGGTCAAGGTGCTGGCGGCCGAGCTGTTCGATTCGGTCGACCCGCTCATCCGGCTGGACATGTCGGAGTATATGGAAAAGCACACGGTTGCGCGGCTCATCGGGTCGCCCCCCGGCTATGTCGGCTACGACGAGGCGGGGCAGCTGACCGAAAAGGTGCGCCGCCGTCCCTACAGCGTCGTCCTGTTTGACGAAATCGAGAAAGCGCACGCCGACGTGATGAACATCCTGCTGCAAATCCTCGATGAGGGGCGGGTCACGGACGGGCAGGGGCGCACGGTCAATTTTGAAAACACCGTAATCTGCATGACCTCCAACGCGGGCAGTACCGACACAACCAGCTTTGCCGGGTTTGGCAAGTCGCTGGACGCCGTGTCGGAGGAGCGCACGCTCAAGGCGCTCAACGATTTCCTGCGGCCGGAATTCCTCGCGCGGGTGGATGAGGTGGTTGTGTTTAAGCCGCTGTCCCCCGAGAGTATGCGCAAAATCGCCTCCCTGATGCTTGAGGAGATGCGCGAGCCGCTGCTGGAAAAGATGGTGACGCTACAATACGACGACGCGGCGCTCGACCGGCTTGTCAAGCTGTCGGACGGCGGCAAATTCGGCGCGCGCGACCTGCGCCGCACAATCCGCAAAGAGGTGGAGGACAGGGTCGCGGAGCTGCTGGTCGAGCGGGGGGAGAACCCGCCCAAGGGTGTCCGGGTCACGGTGCAGGACGAGGCGATCTCGATCCTTCCGGAGGACTGAGCGCAGGCCGTGCGCAGTCCCTGGCTGCGGTTCGGCCACAGTCATAATGGGCTTCCGCCTTGCGTGCCGGAAAACGGCGGCGGGGCGCAGTCCCTTGCGGCCGGCCGGTAAACCCGGTAGCTGGCGGCGGGCACCGCGCAAAAGAGCCGACGGAGCTGCTCTGCTCAGGC
>CAZYAV010000052.1:0-14035 GCA_964645785.1 uncultured Oscillospiraceae bacterium | reverse complement strand
CTGAACACAAACCAGCTGAAGACCATCGCCATGCTGGCCATGACGGTCGATCACCTCGCCAGCGTGATCTGGCCCGGCTACGGGCGGGTGTGGTGGCTGTTGCTGCTGCATATTGTGGGGCGGCTTGCCGCGCCGATTTTCTGGTTTTTTGTCGCGGAGGGGTATCACCACACCCACGACCGCAGGCGGTACGCGCTGCGGCTGCTCGCGTCCGCCGTCCTCAGCCATTTCGCCTACAATTTCGCGTTCGGCATCCCGTTTGTACCCTTTAAGACCTCCGTTTTCAACCAGACGAGCGTGATCTGGGCGCTATTCTGGGGGGTGGTTGCGCTTGCGGTAAACGACAGCGAGCGAATGCGCCAGTGGCAGAAAGCGCTGGCCATCCTCGGCATCTCGGCCATCACCTTCTGCGCGGACTGGAGCTGCATCGCCGTGCTGGCCATCCTGCAAATCGGCGAAAACCGCGGGCAGTTTAAGCGGCAGATGGCCGGGATGATGGTCTGCGTCGGGATGTACGCGGTTGTTTACATGGCGTTTATCGACCCGGTTTACGGCGCGCTCCAGCTGTTCACGGCGCTGAGCATTCCGCTGCTGCGGCTGTACAACGGCGAGCGCGGAAAGCGGCGCGGGATGAAGTCCCTGTTTTATCTGTATTATCCGCTGCACCTTGTGGTCTGCGGGCTTGTCCGCCTTGCGCTGCACGGCAGCGTCGGGGTGATGATCGGCGGTGTCTGAGAAAAGAGAAAAGCCAATGAAATATATCGTGTTTATCGACGGCCGGGAGGGGACGACCGGCCTGCAAATTGAGGCGCGGATGCGCGCGCGGGCGGATATCGAGCTGCTGACGGCGCCGGAGGATCGCCGCAAGGATCCGGCCTGCCGCGCCGAATGCATCAACGCGGCGGACGCGGTGTTCCTCTGCCTGCCCGACGAGGCGGCGGCGGAATCCGCGCGGCTGTGCACAAACCCGAAAACCGTGCTCATCGACGCGTCCACCGCCCACCGCACCGCGCCCGGCTGGGTCTACGGCCTGCCCGAGCTCTCGCCCGCGCACCGGCAGGCTGTCCGCGGCGCCAAGCGGGTCGCGAACCCCGGCTGCCATGCCACCGGCTTTATCGCGGCGGTGTACCCGCTTGTGCGCGGCGGCCGGATTGCCCCGGACGCGCCGCTGTGCTGCTATTCCCTGACCGGGTACAGCGGCGGGGGCAAAAAGATGATTGCGCAGTACGAGGCGGCGGAGCGCCCCGCCGCGCTCGCCGCGCCCCGCCCCTACGGCCTCGCCCAGGCGCACAAGCACCTGCCCGAGATGCAGGCGGTCTGCGGGCTCGCGTCGCCCCCCGTTTTCTGCCCGGTGGTGGGGGATTTTTACTCGGGCATGGCGGTCAGCGTGCTGCTACCCCCGCAGCTGCTGCGCCGGGGGGAGAATGCCGACTCCCTGCTGCGCTATCTCGCCGAATATTACGCGGACGAGCCGCTGTTTGAGGTGGCGGCGCAGCCGGCGGACGGGTTCCTCGCCGCGAACGAGCTGGCGGGCAGGCCGGGGCTGCGGCTGTACGTCTGCGGCGGCGAGCGGGTCACAATCACGGCGGTGTTTGACAATTTGTACAAGGGGGCGGCCGGCGCGGCGGTGCAGAACATGAACCTCGCGCTCGGGCTGCCGGAATATACGGGGATTCTCGGCGGGCAAGCCGGGCAGGAGAAAGGATACGGGGAATGAGCGATTTTGAATTTGTGCCGGGCGGCGTCTGTGCGGCGGCCGGGTTCCTGGCGGCGGGCATCCACTGCGGGGTGCGCAAAAACAGGAGCAAAAAGGACCTTGCGCTGATTTACAGCGAGACGCCCTGCGCCGCGGCGGCGGTTTACACCCAGAACAAGGTGTTCGGCGCGCCAATTACGGTGACCCGCGCGCACCTGCAAAACGGCCGCGCGCAGGCGGTCATCTGCAACAGCGGCAACGCCAACACCTGCAACGCCGACGGGGTGGAAAAGGCAAACGCGATGGCGAAGCTCGCGGCCGCGGCGGCCGGCGTCGCCGAGGAGGACGTCATCGTCGCGTCCACCGGGGTAATCGGGCAGGTGCTCGACCTCGCCCCCATAAAGGCGGGGATGCCCGCGCTGGCCGCGGCGCTCTCGCCGGACGGGTCGGACGACGCGGCGCAGGCCATCATGACGACCGACCTGCGCAAAAAGGAGCTGGCCGTCCGCTTCACCCTGGGGGGAAAGCCGGTTTGCATCGGCGCAATCGCAAAGGGCTCGGGCATGATTCACCCCAACATGGCCACCATGCTCGCCTTTTTCACCACCGACGCGGCCATCTCGCCGGCGATGCTACAGGCGGCGCTGTCCGCCGCGGTGGCCGACAGCTTCAACATGATTTCGATTGACGGGGACAGCTCGACCAACGACACGGTTGCGGTGCTGGCGAACGGCCGCGCGGGCAACCCGGCCATCGAGGCGCCCGGCGCGGATTACGAGCGGTTCTGTGCGGCGCTGGCGGCGCTGGCAAAGGCGCTCTCCCGCCAAATCGCCCGGGACGGGGAGGGCGCCACCAAGCTGCTGGAATGCGCGCTGACCGGCGCCAGAACCGGCGCGGACGCCCGCACCGCGGCAAAGGCGGTCATCGCCTCCTCCCTCGTCAAGTGCGCGATGTTCGGCGCGGACGCGAACTGGGGGCGGGTGCTCTGCGCGCTGGGCTACTGCGGGGCGGACACCGGCGCGGACAGAGTAGACGTCGCGTTTTCCTCCGCCGCCGGGCGGGTGGAGGTCTGCCGCGGCAGCGCGGGGGTGGATTTTTCCGAGCCGCTCGCAAAGCAGGTGCTCGGCGCGGACGAAGTCACCATTGAGGTGAACCTGCACGAGGGGGAGGCCGCCGCGACCGCCTGGGGCTGCGACCTGACCTATGACTATGTCAAAATCAACGGGGATTACCGCACCTGAGCGTCGCAGCCGCCCGGCCGCTTCGGGCGCACAAAATTAAAGGAGACTGCAATAACCATGACCGTGCAAGGGATGACAGAGCGGCTTCAGGCGCAGGTGCTGACCGCCGCGCTGCCGTATATTCAGAAATACAGCGGCAAGACCGTCGTGGTCAAATACGGCGGCAACGCGATGATCAACGACGAGCTGAAGCACGACGTGATGAGCGACATCATCCTGCTGACCATGGTGGGCATCAAGGTGGTGCTCGTCCACGGCGGGGGGCCGGAGATCAGCGACATGCTCGGCCGGCTCGGCATCAAAAGCGAGTTTGTCGGCGGGCTGCGGCGCACCGACGGGCAGACCGCCGAAGTGGTGCAGATGGTGCTGGCCGGCAAGACAAACAAGGATCTCGTTGCGCGAATCGGCACGCTGGGCGGCCGTGCGCTGGGGCTCTGCGGCATCGACGGCGGCATGATCCAGGCCGTGCCCAAAAGCCCCGAGCTGGGGCTGGTCGGCGAGATTGTGCAGGTTGACCCGCGCCCGATTGTCAACGCGCTTGAGAGCGGGTATATCCCGGTTGTCGCAACGGTGGGCACCGACGCGGCGGGCACAACCTACAACATCAACGCGGACACGGCGGCGGCCGAGCTCGCCGTCGCGCTGCGTGCGGAAAACCTCATCACCCTGACCGATATCCGCGGCCTGATGCGCAATTTAGACGACCCCGATTCCCTCATCCGGCAGCTGTCTGTCGGCGAGGCGGAGGCGCTCATCGAAAGCGGCGCGGTCGCCGGCGGCATGATCCCAAAGGTGCGCTCCTGCGCGCGGGCGGTGCGCGGCGGGGTCAAGAAGGCAGTCATGATCGACGGGCGGATCCCACACTCGATCCTCATCGAGATTTTCTCGGACGAGGGCATCGGCACACTGTTTGCAGAGAGGAAAACAGATGAGAACATTTGAGCAGTTCAAGGCAGACGACGCGGCCTTTGTCGCGAACACCTACGGCCGGTTCCCGCTCGCGCTTGTCGAGGGCAAGGGCGCGGCCTGCCGGGACGAGGCGGGGCGCCAATACATCGACCTGACCAGCGGCATCGGGGTGAATTCCCTCGGGTTCTGCGACGAGGGCTGGGCGGCGGTGGTCGCCGCGCAGGCCGCGAAACTGCAGCACACCTCCAACCTCTATTACACTGAACCCTGCATTGACGCGGCCAAAACCCTCTGCGCCCGCACCGGCATGAAAAAGGTTTTTTTCGCCAATTCGGGCGCGGAGGCGAACGAGGGCGCAATCAAGGCGGCGCGCAAATACAGCTTTGAAAAATACGGCGAGGGGCGCAGCAAAATCCTGACCCTGGTCAACTCCTTCCACGGCCGCACGGTGACCACCCTCGCCGCGACCGGGCAGGATGTGTTCCACAACTATTTCTTCCCGTTCACCGAGGGCTTCGCCCACCTGCCCGCAAACGACCCGGACGCGCTGCGCGCCGCGCTGGACGGGACGGTCTGCGCGGTCATGGTCGAGCTGGTGCAGGGCGAGGGCGGGGTCATCCCGCTGGACAAGGACTATGTCCGCACGCTCGCCGCGCTCTGCGCCGAGCGGGACGTGCTGCTGCTTGTCGACGAGGTGCAGACCGGTGTCGGCCGCACCGGCACCCTCTACGCCTTTGAGCAGTTCGGCCTTGCGCCCGACCTTGTCACCAGCGCCAAGGGGCTGGGCGGCGGGCTGCCGGTCGGGGCGGTGCTGTTCGGGGAGCGGACGGCGCATGTCCTCGGCGCGGGCGACCACGCGACCACCTTCGGCGGCAACCCCGTCGTCTGCGCGGGGGTCAACTACGTGCTTGGCAGAGTTGACGACGCGCTGCTTGCCGACGTCCGCCGCAAGGGGGAGACCCTGCGCGCCGCGCTGGCGGAGATGCCGCATGTCCGCTCGGTCTCGGGGCTGGGACTGATGCTCGGCGTCGAGCTGGAGGAGGGGATCTCCGCCAAAGAGGCGCTGCTGCGCGCGATAAAAGAGGGGGTGCTGGTGCTCACGGCCAAAACCAGGCTGCGGCTGCTTCCCCCGCTCACCATTACCGACGCGGAGCTGGAGACCGGTATCGCCGCGCTCGGCCGCGCGCTCGCCTCGTTTTGAGCCACAGCCGGGCGGCTGCCCGGCGGGTCGGGATTTAACCGGGCGGCCAATCGGGTCGCGCCGCCCCGCCCAAGTATAAACAAAAGGAGAAACCCAGATGAAGCATCTGCTCAAGCTGATGGACTGGTCGACAGAGGAGATTCTGGAGACCCTCGACCTCGCCGATAAACTCAAGGCGGAGAACAAGGCCGGCATCCCGCACCCGCTTTTAAAGGGCAAGACGCTGGCCATGCTCTTTTCCAAATCCTCCACAAGAACCCGCGTCTCCTTTGAGACGGGGATGTACCAGCTGGGCGGCCACGCGCTGTTCATCTCCAACCGGGAGTCCCAGGTTGGCCGCGGCGAGCCGGTGCAGGATACGGCGCGGGTGCTCTCCCGCTATGTCGACGGCATCATGATCCGCACCTTTGCCCAGCAGGAGGTGGAGGATCTCGCAAAATACGGCTCGGTGCCGGTCATCAACGGGCTGACCGATTACGCCCACCCCTGCCAGGTGCTTGCCGACCTGCAAACTATCCGAGAGCACAAGGGCGGGCTTGCGGGGCGCAAGCTCTGCTTTATCGGGGACGGCATCAATATGGCAAATTCCCTGATTGTCGGCGGAATCAAGACGGGGATGACCGTCTCGCTCGCCTGCCCGGACAACCACCGCCCCGACCCGGAGATTCTGCGCTGGGCGCAGGCGTCCGGCCGGTTCAGCCTGACCGCCGACCCCATGACCGCCGCGAAGGACGCGGACGTCGTCGTCACCGACGTGTGGGTCTCGATGGGGCAGGAGGCCGAAAAGCTGGAACGGGAGCGGGATTTTGCGGGCTATCTTGTGGACGACGCGCTGATGGCGGCGGCCAAGCCCGGCTGCATGGTGCAGCACTGCCTGCCCGCGCACCGGGGCGAGGAGATCACCGAATCGGTCTTTGAGGCGCACGCGGACGAAATCTTCGACGAGGCGGAAAACCGCCTGCACGCACAGAAGGCCGTGCTTGTCCGGCTGCTGGGCTGAGCCGGCGGGCGGTCACACACAGCGGGAGGAAGAAGGATGAAAAAAACGGCCTACCTGATTTTGCACAACGGCTGGTATACCGAGGGAACGCGGTTCGGCGGGGACGGGGAGGTCACCGCCGAGCTTGTGTTCAACACCGCCATGGTCGGCTATCTCGAGACGCTGACCGACCCGAGCTATCACGGTCAGATTGTGGTGGAGACCTTCCCGCAGATCGGCAATTACGGGGTCATCCCCGCGGATTTTGAAAGCCGGATCATCGGGCCGTGCGGGTTTGTCGTACACGACCTGTGCGCGCTGCCCTCCAATTTCCGCAGCGAGGGGACGCTGGACGCGCTGCTGGCCGAGCGCGGGGTGGTTGGCCTGTGCGGGGCGGACACCCGCGCGCTCGCCCGCCAGCTGCGGGAGGAAGGGGTCATGAACGCCGCTATCCTCTCCGAGCTGCCCAAGGACGTCGGGGCGTTCGCCGCTGGACTCGCGCAGATGCAGCTGTCCGCGGACGTGTACGCCGTGACCTGCGCCGCCCCCTACACCCTCAACCCGCAGGGACACCCGCACATCGCGCTGTGGGATTTCGGCGCAAAGGGCGCGATTGCGCGCTGCCTTGCTGCGCGGGGGTGCAGGGTGACCGTGCTGCCCGCGCAGACCGGCGCGGACACGGTGCGCACGCTCGGTGCGGACGGGGTGCTGCTCTCCAACGGTCCCGGGGATCCGGCGGCGTATCCCGCCATCATCGCCGAGGTGCGCAGGGTGGCGCAAAGCGGCCTGCCGGTGTTCGGCATCTGCCTTGGCCACCAGCTGCTGGCGCTCGCGCTCGGCGGCCAAACAAGCAAGCTCAAATACGGCCACCGCGGCGCCAACCAGCCGGTTCGCCGCACGGCGGACGGGCGCTGCTTTGTCACCAGCCAGAACCACGGCTACGCGGTCTCGGCGCTGCCGCCGGGGGCGGTTGAGAGCTACGTGAACCTCAACGACGGTTCAAACGAGGGGCTTGTCTATCCGGGGAAAAATCTGTTTTCGGTGCAGTTCCACCCCGAGGCGTGCGCAGGGCCGCAGGATGCCGCGTTCCTGTTTGACGAATTTCTCAGCCGCACGGAGGGCTAAACCATGCCGCTTGACAAAAGTCTTAAAAAAATCCTGCTGATCGGCTCCGGCCCCATCGTCATCGGGCAGGCGGCCGAGTTCGACTATGCCGGCACGCAGGCCTGCCGGGCGCTGCGCGCGCAGGGGCTGACGACCGTGCTGGTCAACTCAAACCCCGCAACCATCATGACCGACAGCGCCGTCGCGGACAAAATCTATATCGAGCCGCTCAACGAGACGGTGCTGCGCCGCGTCATCCAAAAGGAGCGGCCGGACGGCCTGCTCTCAACCATCGGCGGGCAGATGGGGCTGACCCTGTCCATGCAGCTGGCCAAAAGCGGCTTTCTGGACGAGATGGGGGTGCGGCTGCTGGGCGCGGGCCTTGCCACCATCGAAAACGCCGAGGACAGGCTCAAGTTCAAGCAGCAGATGGCGCGCATCGGCCAGCCGACCGTCCCCTCCGGCATCGTGACCGAAACGGAGGCGGCGGTGACGCTCGCCCGCGAGATCGGCTACCCCGTCATCGTGCGGCCGGCGTTCACCCTGGGGGGCAGCGGCGGCGGCATTGCGCCGGACGAGGCCGCGCTGCGCGAAATCGCCCGCACCGGTATCGAGGCCTCCCCCATCGGGCAGATTCTGGTGGAAAAGTGCATCTCGGGCTGGAAGGAGATCGAATTCGAGGTTGTGCGGGACGGCGCCGGCAACGCGCTGTGCGTCTGCTCGATGGAGAATTTCGACCCGGTCGGCGTCCACACGGGGGACAGCATCGTCGCCGCCCCGGCGCTCACTTTGGCCAACCCGGAATTCCAGATGCTGCGCACGGCGGCCATCGAGATTATCCAGAGCCTCGGCGTGTGCGGCGGCTGCAACGTGCAGTTTGCGCTGCACCCCGAGCGGATGGAGTACGCGGTCATCGAGGTCAACCCCCGCGTCTCCCGCTCCTCCGCGCTCGCCTCCAAGGCCACCGGCTACCCGATTGCGAAGGTCGCGGCGCTGCTGGCCGTCGGGCTGCGGCTGGACGAGATTCCCAACGACATCACCGGCAAAACAACCGCCTTTTTCGAGCCCGCGCTGGACTACGTTGTGGTCAAATTCCCCAAATGGCCGTTCGACAAATTTTACGCGGCCTCCCGCACCCTCGGCACCCAGATGAAGGCGACCGGCGAGGTGATGGCGATCGCGCCGACCTTTGAGCAGGCGCTGATGAAGGCGGTGCGCGGCGCGGAAATCAAGCTGGACACCCTCGCGCTGCCCGCGGCGCGCGCGCTGGACGACGAATCGCTGCGCCGGGCAATGGCATCGCCGACCGACGAGCGGCTGTTCATGGTGTACGAGGCGCTGCGCCGGGGCGTCCCGATTGCGGAAATCCACGCGCTGACCCTGATTGACGAGTGGTTTTTGGGGCGGCTCGCGCTGCTTGCCGAAGCGGAGGACGCGCTGTGCGCGCAGCCGCTGGACGGCGCGCTCTACCGCCGGGCAAAGACCCTCGGCTTTCCCGACGCCGCCATCGCGCGGCTGAGCGGGCAGCCCCTGCCGCCCCACAGCCCGGCGCGGTACCGCATGGTGGACACCTGCGCGGCGGAGTTTTCGGCGCGCACCCCCTATTTCTACGGCGTCCCGGACGGCGCGGACGAGGCCGGGGCGTTCATCGCCGCCGACCGGCGCAAAACGGTGGTGGTGCTCGGCTCCGGCCCCATCCGCATCGGGCAGGGCATCGAGTTCGACTACGCCTCGGTGCACTGCGTGCGCACCCTCAAGGCGCTGGGCTACGCGGTGGTGATGATCAACAACAACCCCGAGACGGTCTCGACCGATTTTGACACCGCAGACCGGCTGTATTTCGAGCCGCTGACCTCCGAGGACGTCCTGGACGTGATCGAGCGGGAGCAGCCCTGCGGCGCGGTGGTCATGTTCGGCGGGCAGACCGCCATCAACCTCGCGCAGACCCTGGAAGCGCACGGGGTGCGCATTCTCGGCTCCCCGCTGTCGGCCATCGACGCGGCGGAGGATCGGGAAAAATTCGACGCGATTCTCTCCAAACTCTCCATCGCGCGGCCGCGCGGCCGGATTGTGCACACCAAGGCGCAGGCGCTCGGCGCGGCGGCCGAGCTGGGCTATCCGGTGCTTGTCCGCCCCAGCTATGTGCTGGGCGGCAAAAACATGATGATCGCCTATTCGGACGCCGAAATCGACCGGTATATGGAATTCATCCTTGCGCAGAGCGGGGACAACACCGTGCTGGTGGACAAGTACCTCTCCGGCCGGGAGGTGGAGGTGGACGCCATCTGCGACGGGCAGGACATCCTCATCCCCGGCATCATGGAGCATGTCGAGCGCGCGGGGGTTCATTCGGGTGATTCCATCGCGGTGTATCCCGCCTGGAACCTCGGCGGCCCGGTCACCGACGCGATTGTGGACAGCACCCGGCGGCTCGCGCTCGCGCTGGGGGTGCGGGGGCTGATTAACATTCAGTATGTCGTGCACAACAACCGGCTGTATGTGATTGAGGCGAACCCGCGCGCCTCCCGTACGGTGCCGTATATCAGCAAGGTCACAGGGCTGCCCATCGCGGAGGCCGCCACCCGGGTGATGATGGGCGCGCCGCTCGCGTCGCTCGGATACGGCACCGGGCTGTTCCGCAAATCGGTGCTCTTTGCCGCCAAGGCGCCTGCCTTTTCGTTTGAAAAGCTCTCCGGCGTGGACAGCCACCTCGGCCCCGAGATGAAATCGACCGGCGAGGTGCTGGGCATCGGGCGCAATATCGAGGAGGCGCTGTACAAGGCGCTGGTTGCGGCGGGGTATGAAATTGTGCCGTCCGGCGGCCTGCTGGTCACCATGCAGCGGCGGGACAGCTACGAGACCCTCTGCGTCGCGCGCGGGATGGCCGAGCTGGGCTTTGCGGTTTACGCGCCGCCGGCGGCCGCGCAGACCCTGCGGGACGCGGGCGTGCCCTGCGAGACGGTCGAGCCCGCGCCGGGCGGGGACGAGCAGGCGGCGCTCGCCGCGCTGGTGGAGAGCGGCGCGGTGCGGTATGTGCTGGCAACCGGGGAAAAGGGCGACCTGCCGGACGCCGAGACGGTCGCGCTGCGGCGGCGGGCAATCGAGTGCCGGGTGGCCTGCCTGACCAGCATCGACACCGCGAACGCGCTGCTGAGCGTGATTCGCAGCGGCTACAGCTGCGAGAATATCGAGCTGTTTGACGCGGCGCATCTGCCGGCCGAAAAGAAGCGGTACCGGTTTGTCAAAATGCGCGCGAGCGAAAACGACTATATTTACTTCGACTGCTTTGAACAGCGGGTGGAAAACCCCGAATCGCTGAGCGTCTGGCTGTCCAGCCGGCGGCGGAGCATCGGCGGGGACGGGCTCGTGCTCATCCTGCCGAGCGCGCAGTGCGACGCGGGGATGCGGATGTACAATTCGGACGGCACCCCCGCCGAAATCGCGGCCAACGCGATGCGCTGCGTTGCAAAGTATCTCTACGAGCGGGGGCGGGTGCCCCGGCGGGAGATGACCATTGAGACCGAGGCGGGGCCGCGCGCGCTGCGGTGCTATGTGCGGGACGGCCGGGTATACAGCGTCTCCATCGAGATGCGCGCGCCGGATTTTGCGGCCGCCAACGTGCCGCTCAGCCCCGCGTTCGAGGCCGTGCGCGCGGTCGACAAGCCGTATACGGTCGACGGGACGGTCTACCGGGTAACCTGCCTTTCGATGGGCAACCCGCACTGCGTCCTTTTTGTGGACGACGTCGACGCCTTCCCGGTGGAAACGCTGGGGCCGCGGCTGGAAACCGACCCGGCGTTCCCGCAGCGGGCAAATATCTCCTTTGCCACCGTGCTTGACCGTTGGACAATCAAGATGCGGGTCTGGGAGCGCGGCATCGGGGAGACCTGGTCGTGCGGGACGGGCGCGTGCGCCGTCGCCGCGGCGGCCACCGAGCTTGGTCTGTGCGAGATGGATGCCGAGCTGACGCTGCACCTGCGGGGCGGCGACCTGACCGTCAACCGCCGCGCGGACGGCCTGACCCTGACCGGCGACGCGCAGATCGACTTTGAGGGCGAGATCGAGATCTGACGCCATGTCCGGCGCAATAGCAGGCCTTATTTCCGGGGCGCGCTTCTTTCCGGTGGAAGCGCGCCCCGGCTTTGTCTGCCGCCAAACGCGCCGGGCTGCTTCAGCCGGAAAAGCGGGCGCAGAGCGCAGGGCTCTGCCGCCCGGCCAAGGTTGGCGCGCCGGATTCGGGCGATTTCCCGCCGCGCGAAGGCTTTTCCGGGTGGCCGGCTCGCCCTGCGCGGCGGGCTTGGCGGAGCGGCTGTGCCGGGCGGATGCCGGAAGCGGGCATCGGGACGCGGGCATTAAGATACGGGCATCGGGAGAAATAAAAACGGCTTGCGATTCTGCGCAAAGCCCAAACAAACGGCGGCCGCGCCGCGTCCGGCATAGCCTCCGTTCTTGTTGTTCCCGGGCGGCGGCCTGCGCGGCGCTGTCATGCTCGGGTGTCCGGCCGTTGCCCATGCGGCGGGATTCTGCTATAATAGCCGTAAACCGGACGGCCACTTTTGCGCGCCGGATTCAGGCGGTTCCCGCCGCGCGAAAGCCTTTTTCCGGGCGCAGTCTTGCACAGAAAGGCCGCCGCTCCGGCGGGATTGTCCCGGCGCGGCCGCAAAGGCGGGCTTTCGGGCGTCCGCTCCGCGGCCAAAGCCGCCCCGGCGGGCTGCGGTCACAATCGAAAGGGGACACGAGGATGACAAAGAAGGGGATTTTCTGGCTGGCGGGTTCGGCGGCCGTCATGGTCGGTCTGCCGTGGCTTGCCGTGACCTTTGTGCGGGGCGACGCCGGGATGGCGGCCTGCTTTTTGCTGTTTTACGCGGTCAACCCGGTCTATTCCGCGGTGCTCGGCGCCTTTTCGGGGACGGATGTCCGGCGCCTGGGCGGTCTGCCGGTCTGCTCGGCCGCGCTGTTTTTGCTGGGTGTTTGGATCTTCTTTGATATCGGTGAACCGGCGTTTCTCTTGTACGCGGCGGCCTATCTCGCTTTGGGTCTGGCCACGATGCTGATCTGCCTGCTTATCCGCTGCAAAGCCGGCGGCAAAAAGGCTTCCGGGCGCTGCGCGGGCTGAGCCGCGGCGCAGCGGTTCGGCATCTGCCGGGGTCGCACGCGCCCGCAAACGACCCGCGGTATTTGGTGAATAAAGGGACGGGCTCCCCGCGCAGCCGGCGGCGCCGCCCCAAAAAACAAGGGGGTACGTTATGATAATCCTGCTTTATTGCCTGCTCGGCGCCGCGGCGCTGCTTCTGCTGCTGGTTGCGGTGGCGGCCGTGCGCACGCTGGGCATCAAGGCGCCCGCGCCCGCTGTCTGCGAGACGCAATTCACCCCGCAGACCCTCGACCGGTGCGCGGAAAAGCTTGGCGCGCTGGTTCGCATCCCGACCGTGTCCAAGCGGGAGGACGAGGATCTGTCCGAATTTAAGCGGCTGCACGCCGAGATGGCGCGGCAGTTCCCGCTGGTGCACGAGCATCTGGAGCGGGTGGAGCTGAACGGCACCCTGCTGTACCGCTGGGCGGGCAGGGATCCGAAGCGCAAGCCCATCCTGTTCATGGGGCACCAGGACGTTGTGCCCGCCTCGGACGAGGGCTGGTCTGCGCCGGCTTACGGCGGCGAGGTGCGGGACGGCAAGCTGTACGGCCGCGGCGCGCTCGACTGTAAATGCAACATTTTTGTCGAGATGCAGGCGGTTGAGGAGCTGCTGTTTGAGGGCTTTACGCCGCCCTGCGACGTGTATCTGGAATACTCCATCAACGAGGAGACGGGCGGCGACGGCGCGGCGAGCGCGATGCGCTATCTGCGGGACAAGGGCGTCCAGCTGGCGCTTGTGCTCGATGAGGGAGGCGCGGTGGCCGACAAGCCGATGGACGGGATGGATCGCCCCTATGCGGTGGTCGGCATCACCGAAAAGGGCTACATCGACCTGAAAATCACCGCGCGCGGCAAGGGCGGCCACAGCAGCACCCCGCCGCGCGGCACTCCGGCGGCGCGGCTGTTTGCGTTTGCAAACGAGATCGAGCGCAAACGCCCGTTCAAAAAGGTGCTGCTGCCCGAGGTGGAGGAGATGTTCCGCTGCATGGCGCCCTCGCTCGGGTTCGGGATGCGGATGCTGCTCGGCAATGTCTGGCTGTTCAAGCCGCTGCTGCTGGCGGTGATGCCAAAGGTCTCGCCGTTCGGGGAGGCGCTGCTGGCGACGACCTGCTGCTTCACCATGATGAAGGGCTCGGACGCGCCCAACGTCATCCCTAAGGAGCCCTATCTTGTCGCGAATCTGCGCACAAGCGTCCATCAGGGCTGCGCGGAGTCGATTGCGGTGATGCAGAAATACGCGGATAAATACGGCCTTTCGATTGAGGTGATGCAGCAGCGGGAGGCGTCCCCTGTCTCGAATATTCATTCGCCGGAATATGCCTATGTCTGCGACTGCATCCGCGCGCAGTTCCCCGATGCGGGGGTCTCGCCCTATGTCATCATGGGCGGTACCGACTGCCGCCACTTCCACGCGCTGACCGAGAACGCGCTGCGGTTTGCGCCCGTGCGGATGACGACGGCGCAGTCCGCCAGCTGCCATGCGGTGGATGAAAACGTCGACCTTGCCGCGCTCGCGGAGGGGGTCGAGTACTTCAAGCGGTTCCTGCAGGGCTACGAACAGGCGCTGGGCTGAGCGGGTTTTCGCGCGGGGCTGCGCCCGGCGCCAAACCGCCCCGCAAGGCCTGCCCGGCGGGGGCGTGAAATACCGTGGCCGCACTCTGTGCCGGCAGCGGTTTTGTACCGCCCATCCGGACGGAGCACAAAGGCAGGTGCGTCCGGAAGAGCCGGCCGCGTGCGAGCCTGTACCCGGCGCAGTGGCGGGTGCCTCCGA
>CAZYAV010000051.1:0-16384 GCA_964645785.1 uncultured Oscillospiraceae bacterium | reverse complement strand
GAACTAAATTGTAGTGTAATGATATGAAGCGCTTTGAAAAGCTATATAAAACTGTGATGCATTATGCGAGGTAATTCAAATTCCATTATCCATATTCCTTCACAGGGAGGGGCGGCACACCTATTTCCACTCAAAGTTTTCTTTTCCTGCACCAACCTCAAAATGATATTTACCAATTCCCAAATCAATGCCTGCGAAGTGACCGCTGTTGCAAGTAAGGGACACCATCTTTCCGTCACCCTTGACCGTGAAAGCCTGTTTGTTAAGAGCGGTCGGGGCGAGAAGCAGTGCCTCCACACCATCAGTAAACCACTGTGGAGCACTTCCATTGTAACTGCTGATTTCCGCTGCGGTTTTAGATTTATGAGGAACACCCTGTGTCTGACCGTAACCAATTGCCAGCACACCGTTAACACGCTCAGCGGCGCTGTCCATGTTTTTCTGTGCGCCCTTGGCGTTGAACATCCCACCGACCCACCATGTGTTTAACCCCAAAGTCTGTGCGTAGAGGATCATATCCGCACCGCAGTAGCCCAGCTTTTCGTCAAGGTCAGCCGTATCGGGACCAGCCAAAATGATGTAATTTTTGACACCCTTGCCCATCATCTTCGCCAAAGCACCCAAGCCGTCTGCATTCCCGGTCACGAGAGAAAGCGAAATATGATGTGTTTGATTGTTTTCTGCAATTCGGGCGTTCAGCTTTGCCACCAGTTCGCCGGGGATGGGCTTGTCTGTATATTTGCGAACCATATGCCTTTCTTTCATTGCTTCCTTGATGGTCATATTGTTTCCTCCTGTTTTTCGATAGATGCTTTCATCGCATCATTCATTTTTGTAATCAATCTTATAAATTCCAACGTGTCTGCTTCACCCATTTCTGTGATTATTTTTGCAAAACGGGAGTCTGCTTCGTTGTCCTTCTCCTGTAAAACTTGCTGCCCTGCAGGGGTCAAGAAAACGATTAGATTTCGTCTGTTTGCCCGGTCAATCTCTCGTGTGAGGAAGCCTCGTTTTTCTAATGACGAAAGCATCTGAGAAACCGCAGCCTTTGTGATGGATAGGTATTCCCTGCTCTCCGTAAGACTCGCAGTTTCTGAGACACGCTTCATCAGCACATACTCAGCCATGCTGAGAGAATGAATTTGCGTTTTGGCAGACTTGCTGAACTGCGTTCCAAGCAGGCTTTTCATCACAAAGAGCGCATGAAGAAAATCGCTGCTTAATTTGCCGTTACTCATAGCACGCCTCTTTTTTGTTTAGAAGTAAACGGTTAAGTTCTTAACCATTATAGCATAATAGCCGCTTAATAGCAATGTCGAAAATGTGAATTATCGAATGGCAAAAAGATCGTTGTTTCACTACATTTATCGGCAAGATGTCATAACTATCCATAAATCAAAAATGACATTCATTTACAACACATTTTATTATAGGCTATCACATCGCTCAAAAGCATTTGGTATACCAATTGGCATGAAAAAAAAGAAATGCCCGCTGCAAAGTGCAACGGGCATAGTCTGCAATCATTCACCGTCATAATGGAGAGGAATTTGGAGTAATAAAGAAAAACTCTCCGTATCAGTGAGATACGGAGAGTTATGGCGATTTATTGCAATGTAAATTAGTCCAGCGGCTTCATCGTCGGGAACAGCAGCACGTCGCGGATGGAGGGCGAGCCGGTCAGCAGCATGACAAACCGGTCGATGCCGACGCCCAGGCCGCCCGTCGGGGGCATGCCGTATTCGAGCGCGGTCAGGAAGTCCTCGTCGACATCGCAGGCCTCGTCGTCGCCCGCCGCCTTGAGCGCCGCCTGGTGCATAAACCGCTCCCGCTGGTCGATCGGGTCGTTCAGCTCGGAAAACGCGTTGCCGTATTCCCGCCCGCCGATGAACAGCTCAAACCGCTGGGTATACTGCCTGTTGGCCGGGTCGCGCTTGGCAAGCGGCGAAATATCCACCGGGTGGCCGATCAGAAAGGTCGGCTGCACCAGGTTGTGCTCGCAGTACTTTTCAAAAAACAGGTTGAGGATATCCCCCTTGAGGTGGCGCTCCTCAAACTCGATGCCGTGCTCCTTTGCAAGGGCGCGCGCCTGCTCCAGCGTCTGCACCTCGTCGAAATCGACGCCGGCGTCCCGCTTGACCGCCTCCTTCATCGTGATGCGGGCAAACGGCTTGCCCAGGTCGTATTCCACCCCGTCGAGGGTCGCGACCGGGTTGTCCCCCAGCACCTTTTTGGCGACCGTGCGGAACAGATCCTCCACGAGATCCATGATATCCTCAAAGTTCGCGTAAGCCTGATAAAGCTCCAGCAGGGTAAACTCGGGGTTGTGGCGCACCGAGACCCCTTCGTTGCGAAACACCCGGCCGATCTCGTACACCCGCTCGAACCCGCCGACAATCAGCCGCTTGAGGTGCAGCTCCAGCGCGATGCGCATGTACATATCAATATCGAGCGCGTTGTGATGGGTGACGAACGGGCGCGCCGCCGCGCCGCCGGCGATGGTGTGCAGCACCGGCGTCTCCACCTCAATGAACCCGCGCGCGTCCAGATAGGCGCGAATCTCCTTGATGATGGCAGACCGCTTGAGAAACACGTCCTTGACCTCGGGGTTGACAATCAGGTCGAGATACCGCTGGCGGTAGCGGGTTTCGGTGTCCCGCAGGCCGTGGAACTTTTCGGGCAGCGGCCGCAGCGACTTGGAAAGCAGGGTGATTTTCTGCGCGTGAACCGAGACCTCGCCCCGGCGGGTGCGGAAGGCGTAGCCCTGCACGCCCACAATATCCCCGATATCCCAGCTTTTAAAATCGGCGTACACGTCCTCCCCGACGTCGTCCCGCCGCACATAGACCTGAATCTTGCCCTCGCGGTCGACAAGGTCGATGAAGTTCGCCTTGCCCATATCCCGCCAGCTGGTGATGCGCCCCGCAACCGAGACCTGCTTCTGGTCGTACCCCTTTTCGTCAAACCCGTTTACGATATCCGCCGAATGGTCGCTGACCAAAAACCGGGTCTGCTCATACGGGTCGCGCCCCTCGGCCTGCATTTTGCGCAGCTTGTCCCGGCGGAGCTGAATCTGCTCGTTTTCGCTGATTTCGGGCTGCTGTGGTGCGGCATTCTGTTCCTGGCTCATGCTCTTTCCCTCTCCTTAATTCGCCGCCCCGCCCGGGATGTCCCGGCGGAAGCAGGGTTATAAAAACAATTCTCCGCGTCCAAAAGCTACGCGAAGAATTGACTGTTGCCTGTTGACGCTGTCTGTCAGCCGAAGTTCTGCTTTCCGATTTCAAGCACCTCATAGCGGATCACGGCGCCGGTCGGTGTGGTCACGTCGATCACGTCCCCCACATGCGCCCCAATCAGCGCCGCCCCAATCGGCGACTCGTCGCTGATCTTGTTGTCCATCGGGTCGGATTCCCCCGAGCTGACCAGCGCAAAATCCTCCACCTCGTCCAGTTCAAGATCCTTGACCTTGACCGTGCAGCCGATGCCGACATGCTCGGTCGACAGCTCATCCTCGTCGATCACCTTTGCGTTTTGCAGTATATTCTCGATTTCGGCAATCCGGCTCTCCATCAGCGCCTGGGTGTTCTTTGCCTCGTCGTATTCGCTGTTTTCAGAAAGGTCGCCGTGCGAGCGCGCCTCTTTTATGACCTCTGCAACTTCTTTTCGCCTTGTGGTTTTCAGATACTCAAGCTCCTGCTCGTATTCCAGCAGCTTGTTTTTGCTCATCAACGCTTCTTTTGCCATCTCTTAAGACTCACTTTCTGCCCGGGAAATCTACAATGGCTTATTATACTGATTTCCCGATTCAGTGTCAAGCCCCCCTGCGCGGGCGCGCCGGGCGCTTTTTTGCCGGGCTTACACCCCAGCCTATGCCCGCGCTTCCGGGATTATGCCGCGGCGCGCACAATCTCCGCCGCCTTGGCAAACTGGGGATCCTCCTGCTCGTTCGGCGTCGTCGAGCGCACAAACGCATCCGGCACGCTCACCTCGTATTCCGGCGTGACGCCGGTCTGGTCAAAGCTGTCCCCGTCCGGGGTGCGCAGCTCGGCCACTGTCACCAGCACGCCGCTGCCGTCGGTCAGCCGGATGAGCTGCTGCAGCGTGCCGTTGCCCGCCGTGGTCTGCCCGACGAGGGTGCAGCGGCTCGATTCGTCCATGACCGCCGCAAACAGCTCGGCAAAGCCGCTCGTGCGCTCGTTGACAAGCACCGCCACCGGCAGGCTGACCGCCTCCTCGTCCGAGGTGTACAGCACCTTCGGCTCCCCGTCCCGGTACACGCCGCTGACAATCGTGCCGGTCGGCAGCATCCGGTCGAGCATCCCGGCGATAATCTCGAGGTCGTAGCCGCCCGAAAGATCCCGGACGTCGATGACGATGCCCCGGATATCCTGCGCCTCCTCCGCGGCGGCAACCGCGCTGCGGAACTGGTTGAGGGTCAGGTCGGTGACCCGGTCGACCCGGATATAATACACATCCTCAATCTGGCTGTGCAGCACGGTGGAAAACTCCACCGTCGTCGGGGTAATCTCCGCGCTGTGCTCCTCGCCCGCCCGGTTGAAGGACAGGGTGATCTTCGTCCCCTCCACCGCGTTTGCAAGGCGGAACACCGCTTCGTCGTAGCCCATAAGCAGCACGTCCTCCCCGTCGATCCGGGTGATGATGTCCCCGGGCTGCATCTCCATGCGCGCCGCGGGGCTTTCCGCCGCGACGTTGGTCACCTCGGCGTAGCCGTTTGTGTTTTTCTCCACGCTCAGACCGGTGCTCACCGACGAGCCGAGCATCTCCGCGCTGCGCGCCGCAATCTGCTCGGATGTGAGATAGGCCGATCGCTCGTCGCCCAGCCCCTCGACAATTCCCCGCGCCAGCGAGTTGGAAAGGGCGGCGTCATCAATCTCCCTGTAGTAATTCTGGCGAATCACCTGGTCAATTTCCGAGATTTTGTCATACATCTGCGCGCGTTCCGTCGCGCTGCTGACCTTGCTGTCAAACAGGCGCATCGCAAAAATCATGGTCGCCGTAAAGGTGACCGTGACCGTGACCAGCACAAGGGACAGCGCGATGCCGACCGAGATTTTTTTGTTCATACTCTTCCTTTCCCGCACGAGCTCCGCCGGCGGCGCCGCCCGCAAAGCGATGCCGGGCAGCCCGCCCGCGGCAGCCGAAAGCGGCGGGCAGCGGAACCCCGCGCCGCGATTGCCGCCCGCGCGTATCCCCCGCCGCGCCCGCTCAGGCCGTCGCCGGTGTTACAGATACAGCAGCGGGTTGACCCGCTCTCCGTTGAGCCGAATCTCAAAGTGCAGGTGCGGCCCGGTGGAATTGCCGGTGCTGCCGACCTTGCCGACCTCTTCCCCCTTGCTGACATACTGGCCGTAGCTGACCGAGATGCTGCTCATATGGCCGTACACCGTCCAGTTGTTGCCGCCGTGGTCGAGCATGACGTGGTAGCCATAGCCCGTTGTGTAATAGAGCGCGCGGATAACCGTGCCCGAATCGGCCGCCCGGATGGACGCGCCGTAGATGCCGCCGCCGGCGATGTCGATGCCGCCGTGGAAATTCGGCCGCCCGTAAAGGGTGCGCCAGCCGAAACCGGAGGAAATGTACGAGAAGCCCGGCACGGGCCAGCCGTATTCGCCGGTGCCGTAAATCTCGCTGCTGCCGGTGCCCATAAGGGCGTTCAGCTCGGCGTCCGCCTTGTTGCGTTCCTCAATGAGCCTGTCCCGTTCGGCCTCGGTCACCTCTTCCAGCGCCTCGGCGGTGGAAAGTTCGTTGTTCGCCTCCTGAAGCAGCGCGGCAAGCTCGGTCTGCTTGGCGTCCAACGCCTGCTTGTCCTCGTCCAGGGAGGCAAGCTCCTCCTCGATAATCTTCTGCGCGGCCTCGATTTCGGCCTCCTCCCGCTCCAGCTGCTCCATCAGCGCGGTGTCGTGCTCGGTCACCTGGCGCATCACCTCGGCGCGCAGCAGCAGCTCGGAGAAATTGGACGCGCCGAGCAGCGCCGAGAGGTTGCTGGTGTCGTTGGCCATGTAGATCGCGCGCAGCCGCTGCTTGAACAGCTCGTATTTCTGCTGGTGCTCCGCGATTTTGAGATCCAGCTCCTCCTGCCGCAGCCGCAGCTCCTCCTGCTTGAGCTCGATGCTCTGTTTGATTGCCTCGATCTGCTCGGTGACAATCGCGCGGCGGTTGGCGTAGGTGTTCGCCTTTTCCTCCGCCTTCTCCATGCTGTCCTTGATGGAGGAGAGCTTGTCGTTGATCTCGTTGAGCTGGTTTTGCAGCTCGTCCCGCTTCTGCCTCGCCTCCTCCAGCTCGGCCTCGGTCGCCGCCGAGACAAGCCCGGCGGGCGCGTTGGTGAACAGCAGCGCGCACAGCATCAGCGCCGTGAGCAGCTTTTTTGCGCAGCGTTTTGCCTTGATTTTCATTCTGCTATTGCCTTTCTGTCAAACCGCCCGTGGCTTAGACCTTGAGGTGCTTGCGCATGGCAAGCGAGCTACCGAACACGCCGATGAGAGTTCCGGCCGCGAGGAACGCGCCGCCGATCCAGTACCAGACGTCCCAGAACGAGACGACGGCCATCGTGCTGATTGCCGGGATGACCGAGCTTGTCAGCATCTCGCCCAGGCTGTGGGAGACCAGCGCGAGCACCCCGAACGCGAGCACCGCCGAAATCGTCCCGATTGTCAGACCCTCCACGATAAACGGCAGGCGGATAAACCCGTTTGTCGCGCCGACGTATTTCATGATGTTGATCTCCCGCCGGCGCGCAAAGACGGTCAGCTTGATTGTGTTGTTGATGACGACGAGGGACGCGATGAGCAGGATGCCGATGATAATCGTGCCCAGCACCCGCATGGTCCGCTCGATGCCGGTCAGCGTCTCCGCAAGGCTGGTCGGCGCAACGACCGACTCCACCTTGTCCATCTTCTGGATTGCGCTTTGGATTGCGGCCATCCGGCTCTGGTCGGTCAGCTTGATGCGGTAAGAGGCCGGGATGGGGTTGTCCTCCTCCAGCCCGTCCAGCAGGTAGCCCTGCGCGTCCAGCATCTCCTTTGCCTCCTCCAGCCCGGCCTCCTTGGAGATGTAGACGATTTCGTTGACCCCGTCAATCGCGGTGATCTGCTTGCCCAGCGCCTCGATCTGGTCGGCCGTGGCGTCGTCCTCGATGTAGATGGCGACCTCGGTCTGGTTCTCGACCGCGCGGAACACCTCCTGCACGTTGACCGACAGCAGCCCGACCCCGCCCAGCAGAATCAGGCAGGCCGTCAGGATTCCGATGGAGGCAAAGGACATCACCCGGTTGAGCCAGGTGCCGTTTACCCCCTGCCGGACAAGATAGCCAAAGCTGCCGCCCGTCATCTGAGCACCGCCTTTCTTGAATCGGAGACAATTTTGCCCTGTTCCAGTTTTATCGTCCGGCGGTGAAAATCCGCAACCATGCTCTGCTCGTGGGTCACAACCACAACCGTTGTGCCCAGCTTGTTGATTTCGGTCAGCAGCTCCATGATTTCATAGCTCAGCTCGGGGTCGATATTGCCGGTCGGCTCGTCCGCGATGATGATGGCGGGGTTGTGCACAAGCGCCCGCGCCAGCGCGACCCGCTGCTGCTCGCCGCCCGAAAGCTCGGTGGGGTACACCTTCGCCTTTTCGGTCAGCCCGACGAGGTGGAGTATGTAGGGGACGCGCTTGCGGATCTCTTTTTTGGGGATGTTGGTCACATGCATCGCGAACGCGACGTTCTCATACGCCGTCATGGTCGGAATCAGCCGGAAATCCTGAAAGACCACCCCAAGGCTGCGGCGCAGATAGGGAATTTCGCGGTTGCGAATCTCCCCGAGGTCGTAGTCCCCGACAATGATGTCGCCGCTGGTTGCGACCTCCTCGCGCAGAATCAGCTTGAGCAGGGTGCTCTTGCCGGCCCCAGAATGGCCGAGGATAAAGACAAACTCGCCCTTTCCCACAAACAGGTCGACATCGTCAAGCGCAACCGTACCGTTCGCGTAGACCTTTGTAACGCCTTTAAATTCAATCATATTGCAGGGAAACTCCTAAAACCGAAAGATAGATAAACAGACCCCGCCATATAGCCATTCGCCCTTCCTGCGAAAGCCGCTTTAGAACTTTGTGGGGTTGGAGTCGAGATATTTGCGCACCATCAGCGCAATCTTAAAGACGATGGCGTGCTCGAATTCCCGCAGGTCGAGCCCGGTGAGCTTTTTGATCTTCTCCAGCCGGTAGACCAGGGTGTTGCGGTGCACAAACAGGCCGCGGGAGGTCTCGGACACGTTGAGGTTGTTTTCAAAGAACCGCTGGATGGTGAACAGCGTCTCCTGGTCGAGCGAGTCAATCGACCCCTTTTTAAACACCTCTTTGAGGAAGGTCTCGCACAGGGTGGTGGGCAGCTGGTAGATCAGCCGCGCAATGCCCAGGTTGTCGTAGGTGATGATGGAGTGCTCGGTGTCGAACACCTTGCCGACCTCGAGCGCCACCTGCGCCTCTTTGAAGGAGGCAGCCAGCTCCTTGATGCCGGTCACCGTTGTGCCGATGCCGACGACCGCCTTGACATAGTGCTCGCTTTCCAGGATATCGACGATCGACCCGGCCAGCTTTTCCACATCCCGCAGGTCGATGCCCTGCCGAATCTCCTTGACGATGACCGTGTCCGACTCGCTGATGTTGAACACAAAGTCCTTCTGCTTGTCCGGGAACAGCTCGGAGATGATATCCAGCACCGAGATTTCGCTGCCCGAAACGATCCGCACCAGCAGCACCACCCGGGTCACGTCGGACGGGAAATGCAGCTCCCGCGCCTTGGCGTAGACGTCGCCGGGCAGGATATTGTCCAGCACGACGTTTTTGATGAAGTTGACGCGGTCGAACTTTTCGTCAAAATACTGCTTGACGCTTTGCAGCGTAATGGCCGCCATCGCCGCGTACCGCATTGCCATCTCGTCCGTGCCCTCAACAAACACGGCGTATTCCGGCCGCTTGGCAACCCCGCAGTAATGATAGGTGCTGCCGTCAATCCGGGCAACCTCGCCGACCACTGCCTCGTTCATCACGCCCGGGCGCATACTGCCGATCATGGTCAGGTCGCTGCACGCGATGATGGAAGCGTTTTCGTCCACAACGCCAACCACTCTGTCCACAGCGTCTTTCATTTGGTACACAATCCCCTGAAACAGCCTGTTCGACATTCTCGGACTCCCCTTTCGCAAAAATTTTGTGATTTATTTCTGTAGGGTTTTCGCTTTGGTCATTTTCACCAACTGAAAATTGTCCCAGTTTTCTGGACAGATATATATCTATATTACACAAAGAGAAGATGAAATGCAACAGATTTACACAAAAATTTTTGTTTTTGTCTGTTCATTATGCACCATAAATTTTCCAGTGTGCTATTTTAAGGGGATTTTCAACCGGCCGGCTTTGTTGAAAATGACAATTTTTCACATCGCCAAAAAAGGGAACGCGGCCTCTTTTTTTCGCCGCCGGCGGGATTTCCAAGCCGGCCGCGGGGGGATACCGGGCGGAGCGCCCGGGCGGCCGCGCGCCGCGCCTCCCCCGTGGCGGCGCACCGGCAAAGCGGCTCGGGCTTCCACCGGCAGCGCCCGGCAGACAGAAAGAGGCGGCTCCGCCGGGCGGAGCCGCCTTCCTGCCTGCAAGTGGTTCAGTTTTCCGCGATTGCGGCGAGCCGGTCGCTCAGCGCGGCGAAATCCCGCAGGGTCATCCGCTCGGGGCGGGCCGCCGCGTTCAGCCCAACGGCCTCGATGCCCGCCGCCACGGCGGCCTTGTCCAGCCCGAGGCCGGCGGAAATCGCGTTTGCGGCGGTCTTGCGGCGCTGGGAAAACGCGGCGCGGATGACCGAAAACATCCAGGCCTCATCCGCGGGCGCTGCCTCGTGCGGGCGGACGCGCAGCCTGATGACGCTGCTGGTGACCTTGGGCGGCGGGTAAAAGCTGCCCTGCGAGACATCAAACAGCAGCGACGGCTCGCTGTAATACCGGACGGCGAGGGTCACCGCGCCACTCTCCCGGCTCCCCTCCCCGGCGCACAGCCGCACGGCCGCCTCCTTTTGCACCATCGCGACAATCTGCTCGACGGGCAGCCGGCTCTCCAGCACGGACATCAGAATCGGGCTGGTGATGTAATAGGGCAGGTTGCCCGCCGCCGTGACCCGCAGCCCGCCCAGCCGCTCGCGCAGCAGCGCGTGCAGGTCGGTCTTGAGCGCATCGGCGCAGACAATCTCGACATTGTCGAATTCCGCCAGGTTTTTTTGCAGCAGCGGGACAAGGGCGGTGTCGATTTCCACCGCGACCACCCGCTTTGCCCGCTTCGCCAGCTCCTTTGTCAGCGCGCCCAGCCCGGGGCCGATCTCGACGACCCCCCAGCCCGGTTCGGGGACGCAGGCGTCCGCAATCTTTGCACAGACGCCCTGGTTGACAAGGAAATTCTGCCCAAACAGCTTTTTGGGCGCAAGCCCCGCCTGCGCAAGCTGCGCCGCCGCGCCCTGCGTCTGCTCAGGCATTATAGTCGTCGTTGGGGTCGAACGAGAGGAAGGGGAAGGGCGCAATCTCCCGCAGCGGATGCTCGAACACGGGGCCGTCCGGGCTGGTCATGATGACGGGGACATCGAGGCTGTCGCAGAACTCAATCATCACCTGGCGGCAGAGCATGCAGGGTGCGCCGTCGGTCTTGTCCCCCGTGGCCACCGCAATCGCGGTGAATTTGCGGCACCCGGCCGCCACCATGCTGAGGATTGCGGTGCGCTCGGCGCAGACCGTCGCGCCGTAAGAGGCGTTCTCGACGTTGCAGCCGCGGTAAATTTTCCCGTCCGCGCCGAGCACGGCGGCGCCGACCATGTAGTGCGAATAGGGGCAATAGGCGTTCTGCCGCACCGCAAGCGCGGTTTCAAGCAGCGTTTGTTTCATGCTGGCATCCATAACGAGACCCTCCTGCTCATCTTTCAAATTCAGGGCGGCTGCCCTGTTTTTTTATTATATCATATCCGCCCCGCCGGCACAAACCCCGCCGCCTGCGCCGCCGCGGGGCTGCAAGCCGGGTTGCCGCGCCCACAGGGGGAGTCCGCGCCGGGCGCGGCGGGCGCAAAAAGCGGCGGACGCTGAAAGGGGCGCCCGCCGCTTTGGCGTTTTGCCGGTCAGGGGGTGAACAGGACAGTCTCGTCCACGGGACATTCGGACGGATTAAACACGGAGCTGTACACGGCATCGCACAGGGTAATCTCAAACTGAATGCTCTCGATCTCCTCAAAGCTGTCGATCCCGCTGCTCTTTTTAATATCCGCCGAGGAGAAATCCGCAAAGGCGCTCTGCTTTGCAAAGATATAGTCGTGGCAGATGTTCTGGGTGAAGTCAAAGGCAATCAGGCTGTTCTATGAACGCGGCGTTCCTGTTCACATAGAGCGTGGGAAGGTTGACCTCCACGTCCCAATCCGTTTTGTTCACAAAATACAGCCCGCCGGACACGCCGCCTTCCCCCTCCCCGGCAAGGTCGGTGTACCCGCACCCGGTCAGGACAACCGTTACAAGGTCATTGTCCAGAAGAACCGTATCGGTGCTCTTCAGCTCCCGGCTGTAGGATGCCGCCTTGTCCTCGCCGTACGGGTAGATGTGAACGGTCTCCTCCGCGATATTCCCGGCGTAGGGGCCAGTATAGTCCATCCGGTAAGGGTCCGAAACGTGGAAGTGCAGCTCGATATCCGTAAAGTCGCCGAGCGGCGTATTCGTTTCGTCCAGCCCCGCGAAAACGAGCATCTCCTTGCTGCCCGCCTCGCCGGCCGCAAACTCGTGGTTTCTCCCCTCAATGCCGCAGTCGCCCATCACGCCGTCAACCGCCGCGTCCACGTAAAGCGTATAGTCCGTGTCGGGGGATCTGTTTTCAAGCTGCATCGTGACGGCACAGTAGGGATGGTCGTACACCTCCTTGGGCACAATATCGATGCCGGTGAGCTTAATCAGTCAGGCCTCATTGTCCACGACGACCGTCTCGGTAAAGCGGATCTCCCCTTTCCCGTCCGCCTGCGCGGGCGTCTGGTTCCCGGCCTCGGGTGAGCCGGTTCCCGCGCCGTCCGCCGCCGGGGTCTGCGCGCCGCACCCCGAAAGCGCCAGCACAAGGATGAGAAGCAGAGCCAAAAATCGTTTCATTTTCTTCCTCCAAAACCAAATGGTAAAGCGGCAGAAGCCGCGTACGGCAAACACCGGCAAAGCGGTGCTCCAGCCGGGGCGGAAAACCGCGGCGATGAAGCGCGCCGCGATTTCCGGAAAAATGGTCTTTCCGTTCGCCGGCACGGCAAATTTCCTATTTACTATAGCACGGCAAAGGGCAAAAGGAAAGCCGTTTTGTGCCGGGAAAGCGCGCGGGAAAAGAGCGGCGGGCGCGCAGGGCAGCCCCCCCGAAAAATCCGGGCAATATCCCCGGCACAAAAAGGGCGCGGGCGGCCGAACGGGCTTGCGGGCCGTGCGTGCCGGGCGGCGCGACCGGCGCAGGCGCGGGGCATCACGGCCGAGCCGCCGCACGGCGCAGCCCGCCGCGGTTCGGTTTTGTGCGCCGCTCGCTTTGCTGTGGATAAACCGCCCGCCGGGCGGGCACACTATCCCAAACGGCGGCGGTTTTGCGCGCCGGAACATGCCGCGCGGCGGAGATGGGCGGGTGAAGCGATGCAGGAAACGGAGCAGAAGGGCAGGAAGCTGAAAATCTGCCTGGCCGGGCTGGTGAGCGGCTTTTTAAACGGGCTGTTCGGCAGCGGCGGCGGGGTGGTAGCGGTCATGTTTCTGCGGCCGCTGCTGGGCGACGAAAAAAAGGCGCACGCGAGCGCAACCCTCATGATTCTCGTCATGAGCGGAATCAGCTTTGCACTTTACGCCATATACGGGCAGGTGGACTGGCAGACCGGGCTGATGTTTATGCCCGGCGGGATTATCGGCTCGGTTGCCGGCACAAAGCTGCTGAAAAAGATTCAATCGGACGCGCTGCGCCGGGTGTTCGGCGCGGTTCTGGTGGTGTCTGGGGTGGTGATGATCGCGGTATGAACGAATGGCTGCTTGCGGCGCTGGTCGGCGCCGCCTCGGGCGTGCTCGCCTCGATGGGGCTGGGCGGCGGGTTCATTCTGGTCGTCTATCTCGCCATCTTCACCGACATCGCCCAAAAACAGGCGCAGGGGATCAACCTGCTTTTCTTCATCCCCATCATCGTCATCGCGGTGATTCTGCACCTGAAAAACAAAATGATCGACGTGAAAACCGCGCTCGCCTGCTCCGCGGCGGGGGCGGGCGCGACGGTCGCCGGCTTTTACGCCGCACAGGCGATGGACGGCGGCGCGCTGCGCACGGCGTTTGCGGTGTTTGTCATCCTGGCGGGGGCAAAGGATTTGTTCTCGAAAGGTGTTGACAAACAAAAGGGAAGTGAATACACTGAAAGCAGCAAATAAAATAGCGGTTCCCGGTAGGCAAGGTTACCACAGGGATACGGGTTGCTGCCGCAAAGTGGAGGAGACTCCATCAGCTGGTTAGCAGGATATGTCGAACAGCAAGGCATATCTTAACGCAACTTCACTGCCCTGCGAAGCTAAAGCTTGAACGGTGGCGCGGCGGGGCGTTCCGCCGTGGAAAATGCTGGCCTTTTTGCCCGTTCCGTCCGTTTCAAGCGGCGGGGCGGGCTTGCTGTTTGTTTTGCGAAAAAAAGCTGAAACGGAGGTGCTTCGGAATGGACGAAAAGCTGGGCGACGCCATCCTTACCCTGCTCAGGGGCAAGAAGAAAAAGGAGCTGCGCGAGCTGCTGGCCGGCGAGATCAGCGCGGATATTGCCGCGGAGATCGAGGAGCTGCTTGAGGACGAGCAGATCACGCGGGAAGAATTGCTGGTGCTGTTCCGAATACTGCCGAAGGACATCGCCTCCGACACCTTTGTGGAGATGGACGCGGACACCCAGCAGATCCTCATCAGCGGCTTTAACGACAAGGAGCTGCGCGAGGTGCTGGACGACCTATTCCTCGACGACACGGTCGACATCATCGAGGAGATGCCCGCGAACGTCGTCAAGCGGATGCTGAAAAACGTCGACCCGGACACCCGCAAAAGCATCAACCAGCTGCTCAACTATCCGGACGACAGCGCGGGCAGCATCATGACAATCGAGTACGTCGACCTGAAAAAGACCATGACGGTCGAGCAGGCGTTTGCCCGCATCCGGCAGACCGGCGTGGATAAGGAGACCATCTACACCTGCTATGTCACCGATTCCAACCGCACCCTGCTGGGGCTGGTCTCGGTCAAGGATCTGCTGCTGGCGCAGTACGAGGACGTCATCGACGACATCATGGAGGAAAACGTCGTCTCGGTCACCACCACCGACGACCAGGAGCTGGTTGCGCAGATGTTCAGCAAATACGACTTTATGGCGCTGCCCGTTGTGGACAAGGAGGGGCGGCTGGTGGGCATCATCACGGTTGACGACGCCATCGACGTCATGCAGGAGGAGTTCACCGAGGATATCGAAAAGATGA
The DNA here is from genome assembly GCA_964645785.1 of uncultured Oscillospiraceae bacterium. Taxonomy (GTDB): domain Bacteria; phylum Bacillota; class Clostridia; order Oscillospirales; family Ruminococcaceae; genus CALWZE01. The sequence goes on along the minus strand of CAZYAV010000051.1, from coordinate 1,875 downwards.
ACGCCATCCTGCCGACCGACAAGCCCTATCTCAAGATGACCCCGCTGGAAATCTGGAAGGCGCGCATCCCCTGGCTGCTGCTGCTGATGGTCTCGGCCACCTTCACCGGCCTGATTCTGAGCAGCTTTGAATCGGCGCTCGCCGCGCAGATTGCCCTTGTGGCCTACATACCCATGCTGATGGACACGGGCGGCAACAGCGGCTCGCAGGTCTCGGTCACGGTCATCCGCGGCCTCTCGCTCGGCGAAATCGAATTTGGGGACTGGGTGCGGGTCGTCTGGAAGGAATTCCGGGTTGCGCTGCTGTGCGGCGTCACCCTGAGCGCGGCGGTGTTCCTCAAGCTTCTGCTGCTTGACCGGGTGGGGGCGCTGGTGGCGGCCGTCGTGTCGCTGACCCTCATCGTCACGGTGGTCATCGCGAAATTTGTCGGCTGCACGCTGCCGATTCTCTCCAAAAAGCTGGGGTTCGACCCGGCGGTCATGTCCTCGCCGTTCATCACCACCATCGTGGACGCCATCTCGCTGCTGGTCTATTTCCTGATTGCCAAGGCGCTGCTCGGCATCTGACGGCGCGCAGCCAGAGCCGCCGCCCGGCCAAAAAGCCGCGGAAGCCGCGCCGCCCCGCCCGCTGCGATGCGGGCGGGGCGGCTTTCTTGTCTGTTTGTTTTAAGAAAATTCGTGAACGCGTCCGAACTGCGCGCCAATCCCCCCGGCATCCGCCGGCAGCGCGCGCACGGCTTCCGGAAGAGATACAACGGGAAGCTGAATTTGTTTAAGACAAACAGGAATTTGTCGCTATATACTGCTTTCATACCCCGTACAGTCAATAATCATTCGGTTGCATTCAGGGCAGTAGCCGCTGCTCACATGATTTGGAGATGCTGTCGGTTGTTTCAGCCGGAAAGCATACTGCTCTTTATCATCTGGAAGCAAGCTTATCTTGTGCTTTCTGGTACTCCAAAGGGCTAAGCCGCAATTCAAATAGCCTTGTAGCATTTCTGTATCGCAAAAGGGGCATTTCATTTCGGTTTCTCCTCCAATTTCGATTGATCTGTTTCTGAATTGCCGGTTCCTATTATAGGATTTTGAAACTCAAGATTTTGCGCCCGTCTGTCGTCTCCCCTGTTTTCGGGGTAAAATCCGGGACGAGTCTTTGGGAACAAGGCCTGCCCTTTCCGCCCTGCGGGCGGTCTGCCCGCGCTTGTCCGCCCCTTTACCTCCCGCTTTCGTTTCTCCGTCCCGATTTTTGCCTTTTCCCCGGCGGCACGGGGCGTCCTTTTTTGCACGGGCGGCAGCAACAGCAAAACCACCGGCCATTGGCCGGTGGTTATTATTGTGCTGTGCTGTTTTGCCGCGCGGCCGTTCAGCGCGCTTTGCTCTGGATGTATTCGTCCATCGCCGCGGCCGCCTGCTTGCCCGCGCCCATGGCGAGGATGACGGTCGCTGCGCCCGTGACGGCGTCGCCGCCCGCAAACACGCCCTCGCGGGAGGTCTGCCCCGTCTTTTCGTCCGCGATGATGCCGCCCCACTTCTGGGTGTCCAGCCCCTCGGTTGTCGATTTAATCAGCGGGTTGGGGGAGGTGCCGATGGCCATGATGACGCAGTCGACCTCCAGCTCGAAATTGCTGCCCGGCTTTTCGACGGGACGGCGGCGTCCGCTGGCGTCCGGCTCGCCCAGCTCCATCTCCAGGCACTCGATGCGGTTGACCGTTCCGTCCTCGCCGCCATGGATGGCGACCGGGTTGTTGAGCAGCTTGAAGATGATACCCTCTTCCTTCGCGTGCTCCACCTCTTCCTTTCGGGCGGGCAGCTCCTCCTCCGAGCGGCGGTAAACGATATAGACATTCTCCGCGCCCAGCCGCTTCGCGCAGCGCGC
>CAZYAV010000050.1:0-16809 GCA_964645785.1 uncultured Oscillospiraceae bacterium | reverse complement strand
CGTGGGCGAGCACGTCGGCGTCCGAATGACCCAGCAGACCCTTTTCAAAGGGGATTTCCACCCCGCCCAGAATCAGCCGCCTGCCCGGCACAAGCCGGTGCACGTCGTACCCGTGCCCGATGCGGAAATCGCAGACACCCGCAATCTGCCGCGCGCGGGCAAGGTCGCCCGGCTCGGTGATTTTGATGTTGTCCCGCTCCCCGGGCACGATGCGCACCTTCCGGCCGACCCGCTCCAGCAGCTGGCAGTCGTCAAACGCGTCCTGCGCGTGCTTGAGCGCCGCGCGGTAGAGCACCGCCTCGAACACCTGCGGGGTGGACACCGCCCGCAGCGCGTCGCGGTCCGGCGTCTCCACCACTGTGCTGTCCCCGTCGACCCGCTTGACCGTGTCGACAAGCGGGACGCCCGGCGCCGCCGCGCCGAACGCGGCGGCAGCGTCGATCACCCGGCAGATCAGCTCGTCGGAGGGGAAGGGGCGCGCGCCGTCGTGGATCGCATAATACGCCGTGTCGGCCGCGCAGGCGGCCACCCCCGCGCGCACGGATTCCACCCGGGTCGCGCCGCCGGCCACCACCGCGCGCAGCTTGGGGAAGGGGGCGCAGAGCGCGCGCACCGCATCCAGCCGCTCGGGTGCGGTCACCACCACTATTTCGTCAATCCGCCCGCAGCGCGCGAACGCCGAGACCGCCCGTTCCAGCACGGTTTTGTCCCCGATGTGCATGGACAGCTTATCCTGCCCGCCCATCCGCGCCGATGAGCCGGCCGCGACAATCACCGCGCTGACCTTTGGCCGTTCGTTCATTCCCGCCGTCCCCTTTCGAGCCGCGGGGAAGGGGGCTTTGCGCCGCTTCCCCACCCATGCATATGAATAAGATATTATAGCACATCTGCGCCCCGTATGCAAAACCCCGCGGGGCAAAACCGGCGCGCCCAGCCGGGCAGTTTTCCCCTTTTCCGGCCGCCGCAATACCCGCGCTTCGGCGGGCGGCGTTTCCCCCGCCGGGCGCGCCTCAGAACCGCGCTGTACCGCGCGCCTCATTGCCCGTTGCGCCCAAGTGTGCGCGGCTGCCCGCCCCGCCTTTCCGCGGGACACGGAGCCCGGTGCGCGGCCGGCCATCTTGTCTGTGGAACTGCGTGGGCGGCGCAGCAGGCGCGCCCCTCGCCGAAGCGCACAGGGCGCAAAAAAGCCGGCCGGACGGAGCAAAGCGGCTCCGTCCGGCCGGTTCAGGTTTATGCCCGCGCGCCTCAGCCGCCGTGGCTCTGCTGCCGCAGCGAGAGGCGCACCTTGTCGCTGATCATCGCGACAAACTCGGAGTTGGTCGGCTTGCCGCGCAGGGATTGGATGGTGTAGCCAAAATAGGCGTTGAGGGTGTCGACATCGCCGCGATCCCACGCGACCTCAATCGCGTGGCGAATCGCCCGCTCGACCCGGGAGCTGGTCGTCTTATACTGCTTGGCGATTGCCGGATACAGCCGCTTGGTCACCGCGTTAATCATCTCCTGATCTTCAATACAGAGCAGGATGGCGCAGCGCAGGTAATGGTAGCCCTTGATGTGCGCCGGAACCCCGATCTGGTGGATAATCTCGGTGACCATGATCTCGAGGTCGGCGGAGGCGTCCCGCACCGGCTCGGGCTTTTCTGGGCAGCTCAGCATGGCAATCCGGTCGGCCAAAACGGCGAGGTCGAACGGCTTGAGCATATAAAACGCCGCGCCCGCCCGGATGACCTCCCGCTCCATGACCGCGTTGTCAAAGCCGGACAGGACGAAGAAAGCCGGGAATTTGGCGGGATTTTCCGCCCGAATCTCCCCGATAATCCCGATTGCGTCCCTTGCGGGCAGGAACATGTCCAGCACCACCACATCCGGCCGCAGCGCGCGGATCCGCTCGAGCACCGCGGCGCCGTCCTTCTCGCAGCTGGACACCGCAAAGCCCCTCTTTTCCAGCTCGAGCGCGCACGGCCTGCCAAATTCGGCGCTCGAATCCGCAATCAAAACAGAAACCTTATTCTCCATTTTCTCTTCTGGCTCCCTTGAGCTTTATTTAGCAATCTTCCAATCACCTGACTAAATGTTACCATAATTTACCAGTCCGCGCAAGCGTTTTTTTGTCGAAAGCTCAGGTAAAGTCCGTATTTTTTTCATTTATAAGGGCGTATCGCTCGGTATACAGCATATTTTCGATGAAAATCCCGTAACCCTTTGTCGGCTCGTTGACAAAAACGTGGGTCAGCGCGCCCACGAGCTTTCCGTTTTGGAGAATCGGGCTGCCGGACATGCCCTGCACGATGCCGCCGGTGCGCTCGATGAGGGCTTCGTCGGTGATGCGCACTACCATATTGCGGGTCGGGTTCGCGTCAGAGAGATTGACCGATTCAATCTGCGCGTCGTAATATGCCGGGCTGCCGCCGTCCACCGTGCACAGGATCTTGCACGCGCCCACCCCGACTTCCTGCCTGAGTGCGGCGGCAACCGCCTGCCCTGCAGCGAACTCCTCGTCCGTGCAGCGGGCGAACACCCCGCTCTCGCTGTTGTAAATCAGCCGCGCAAAGGGCGCCTCGCGCTCGAATGTCCCCTTCAGCTCGCCGGGGTCGCCCGCGCGCCCCTTTTCCACCCCGCTTATCGTCACCCGCACCAGCTCGCCGCTCGCAACCGGCAGCACAAGCCCGGTGTCCGTGTCGGTGACCCCGTGGCCGAGCCCGGCCACCAGCCCGCTCTGCCGGTTATAATAGGTGACCGTGCCGATGCCCGCCGAGGAATCCCGCACCCACATGCCGGCCTTGAAGCCGGTGCCGTTGCGGGCGTTCGCGGGGGTCAGGCGGGTGGTGCGGGTCTCGCCCTCCCGCACGTAGCGGATTTCGAGCGGCCGGCCGTTGCTTGAGCTGACAATCGCGAGGATATCCTCATTGCCGCTCACCCCCGCGCCGTCCACCGTCAAAATCACGTCCCCCGGCTGCAATCCGGCCTCCTTTGCCGGGTTGACCGCGCCGCCCTTTGTGTGCACGTCGGCCGTCCCGACAATCACCACCCCGGCGGTGAACATCTTGACCCCAAAGCTCATCCCGCCCGGGACAAGCCAGGTCTCCTCCACCGTTGTGACCCGCACGGTTTTCACCGGAATCATATCGAACAAGCAGAGCTGTGCGCTGCGGGAATCCCCGGCCGTTGCGGAAACCGCCGCAAGCGCCTGCCCGTCCGCGCGCACGGTCAGCAGCCCCTGCCCGTAGCTGAAGCTCTCGTTTTCCCGCACATAGATATTGTCGGGCAGATAAGCGGCGCGCAGATACAAAAAGCCGCCCGCGAGCACCGCCGCGCACAGGGCAAGCGCCGCCGTCTTTCGGATCACCTTGCGTATCATAAACGTAAAAACCCTCCGATCTCCTCTATGCCGAAGGGCCGGGCGGAGACCCGCCCGGCCCTTCGGTTATAGTGTTGACCGGTTTCTGTCCGGCTATTAAGCCGCGCCGGCGTCAATTTTTGCCGGTTTTTGCGCGGGCTTGGTGAACGCGCGGTCAAGCAGCCCCACCAGCGGGCTGATGAGCACCGAGCCGAGGGTGGGCACCAGCAACGCGCCCCGCACCGCCGCCGTCTGGAAAATCGCCTGAAGCGGCGGCAGATAGACGACTGCGGCGGACAGCGCAACCGACAGCGTACAGGCGGCCAGCAGGGTGCGGTTGCGCAGCGGGTGCAGGCTGGAGAGCGGCGCGCCCCTGTCCAGCTTGCATTCAAACACGTGGATCATCTGCGCGAGGATGAGGGTCATAAACGCCGCCGAGCGCGCCACAACAAGGTCGCCGCCCGAAAGCCGGTACACGCTTGCGAAGGAGAGCAGGTTGCACAGCGCCAGCACCAGTCCCCGAAAGACGATCGTCACCCCCAGGCCGTTCGCAAACAGGGTTTCGTTGGGGTCGCGCGGCGGGCGGCACATGATGCCGTCCCCGGCCGGCTCCATGCCCAGCGCCACGGCGGGCAGCCCGTCGGTCACCAGGTTGATGAGCAGAATCTGGATGGGCAGAAAGATGACCGGCATCCCGAACGCCATCGCCAGCACAACGGTGAGCACCTCGCCGAGATTGCTGGACAGCAGAAAGCGGATGAAGCGGCGGATGTTCTGGTAGATGATCCGCCCCTCCTCGACCGCGGCGACAATGGTTGCGAAATTGTCGTCGAGGATGACGACCGAGGACGCCTCCTTGGTCACGTCGCTGCCGGATATCCCCATCGCCACCCCGATATCCGCCGTCTTGATGGCGGGCGCGTCGTTGACCCCGTCCCCCGCCATGGCGATGATCTGGCCGTTTTGCTTGAGCGCCTTGACAATCCGCAGCTTGTGGGTGGGGCTGACCCGCGCAAACACGCTCGCCGTCTCAACCGTGCGGCGCAGCTGCGCGTCGTCCATCCGGTCAAGCTCCTCCCCCTCGATGACCCGCTGGGTGCTGTTCATAATCCCGACCTCCCGCGCGACGGCGCGCGCGGTGAGGGCGTGATCCCCCGTAATCATCACCGGGCGGATGCCGGCGCGGCGGCACAGACGCACCGCCTCCCGCACCTCCCGCCGGGGCGGATCCTTCATGCCCGCAAGCGCGAGAAAGGTCAGCCCCTCCTCTTTAAAATCCCCCTCGGCAATCGCAAGCGCAATCACCCGCTGCGCGTCGTTGGCCATCCGCTCCACCTCCGCCCGGATGGCCGCGCGGTCGGCCGCCGTAATCGGCCGTATCCCCGCCTGGGTGCCGATATTCACACATTTTTCCAGCACGCGGTCAGGCGCTCCCTTGGTCATGACCGACAGCCGCCCGCCATGCTTGACATAAACTGACATCATCTTGCGGGTCGAGTCAAAGGGCAGCTCGTCGAGCTGGTGGAACCGCCCGGCCAGCTTTTCCCGGGTCAGGCCGCATTTATACGCCGCGCCCAGCAGCGCGATTTCGGTTGGGCTGCCGCGCCCCTTCAGCGCGTGCGCGCCGTCCGGCTCAACCGACGAGGTGCTGCACAGCACGCCGACGACCAGCGCCGCCTTGAGCGTCTCGTTCATCGAAAGGTCGACGCTTTTGCCGGCCGCGGTCAGCCTGCCCGACTGGGTCGCGCCGCCCGAAAGCGCATACCGCTCCCCGCCGGCATACAGCTCGGTGACCAGCATCCGGTTTTCGGTGATGGTGCCGGTTTTGTCGGTGCAGATCACGGTTGCGCTGCCCAGCGTCTCCACCGCGTGCAGCCGGCGGATGACTGCGCCGCGCGAGAGGATGCGGTTGACCGAAAGCGCCAGCACAATCGTCACAATCGCCGGCAGCCCCTCCGGGATTGCCGCAACCGCGAGGGATATGCCGGTGAGCACCATATCAAACGGGTTCTCCCCGCGCGCAATGCCCAGCGCAATCACCGCCCCGCCGCACCCCAGGCAGCTGACCGCGATGAACTTGCCCAGCGACGCGAGCTTCCGCTGTAACGGGGTCGGCTCCTCCTCCACCTCGCTGAGCAGGTTCGCGATTTTGCCCATCTCGGTGCGCATCCCGGTCTTTTCCACAACGGCGACCCCGTGCCCGGCCACCACGCTGGTGCCCATAAACAGCAAATCGAGCCCCGCCGCGCCGGGCTTTTTTTCAACCTGGCGGCTCTCCCCGCTGAGGATCGACTCGTCCGTTTTCAGCCCTGCACCCGCAAGCAGCCGCGCGTCCGCCGGGATGCGGTCACCCGTCCGCAGCTCGATCACGTCCCCCACCGCAACCAGCGCGGCGTCGAGGGTTTGCAGCGCGCCCTCCCGGCGCACCCGCGCAACCGGCGCAGTCATCTGCTTGAGTGACTGGATGGTCTTTTCGGTGCGATATTCCTGGATGAAGCCCATCATCGCGTTGAGCAGCATAATGCTGATGATCGTGACCGCCTCGGTCATCTGCCCGGCAATGACCGAAAACAGGGTCGCCGCCGCCAGGATCAGAATCAGGATATCCTTAAACTGGGACAAAAACAGGTAAACCGGACTTTTCGGCTTTTGCGAGACCAGCTCGTTGCGGCCGTATTTTGCCAGATTTTTGCGCGCCTGCTGCTCGGTCAGGCCGCTTTGCCCCGTATCTTTTGCCATGCTTTCTCATCCTCGCCTTTGCTCCGACTTCTTGTCCTTTTTCAGTCTATGAGCAGGGACGGCGCGGATAGAACCGGGCGTTTTTTGCTCTCAAACGGGCTCCGTCACGACCCTTGGCAAAGCCGAGAGCTTGCGACTGCCCTAAAAGGCCATGGCACCGGCAGGCCTCAAAGGACGCCCTGACATGATTCCTCCCCTGTCTCTACTGCACACTGCGCTATAAAAAAGTTGCGGGCAAGGCAGACCGCCCGGATCTGCCTTGCCCTTTTTATACGGCACAACCCACGTGACCCGTTCGGGGAAAGCGTTACATGGGTCAAAATGATACATTGGAGGTTATAGCATCACTTATCCTTTTTGAAAAAAATAAGACTGCCGGATAGGCCAAACGATATGCCCAAGCATATCCCAACGCCTATTCCCGCCATACTGTTTAATACATGCACAAAGACAATGCTCCAAAGGATTGCCATTGCGACGCCGATTATTATTCCTATCCCAATTCGTTTGCTTTTCATAAGCTCCATCCTCCGAATTTCCCATTTGCCGCCGGGGTCATCATAACACAACACCCGCCGAAAAGCGATTGCCTTTCAGCGGGCGCCGGCCTCCTTATGGTGTGCTTCCCAGGGGCAATCCCTGTCATTTTTTATCTGTTCGATAATTTCCTTTTTGCAGCGCGCTTCGCTCGATGCATGAAGCGAAGCCTCTTTATGAAACGCCTTTCCCCGTAGAAGGGGGCGTCTCTGTGGCCATGGACAAAGGCTCGCCGTTTTTGAAACGGCGAGCCTTTGCCTGTGTTTTTTGCGTTGTATTTTGCCGCATTCAGCGCCCTGGGCAATTACGCCTCGATACCGGGAATCGGCTCGTCCAGCTTCATGGACAGGGAGACGCGCTTTTTCTCCAGGTCGACGCCGATCAGGCGAACCCTGACCGTGTCGCCCACCTTCACGACATCCGCCGGATCCTTCACCCGCTCGTTGGACATCTCGCTGATGTGCACCAGGCCGTCGATGCCGGGCAGGATGCGCACAAACGCGCCGAATTTGGTCAGCGACACAACCGGCGCTTCAAACTCGCTGCCGATCGGATAGGTCTGAATCGCGTTCCAGGGGTTGTCCTCCTCCTTGCGGTAGCCAAGGGAGATTTTGCGGTTCTCCGCGTCGATATCCTTCACATACACATCGACGACGTCCCCGACCTTGAGCACCTCCGCCGGGCTCTTGATGCGGCCCCAGGAGAGCTCGCTGATATGGATCATGCCGTCCACGCCGCCGAGGTCGACAAACGCGCCGTAGCTTGTCAGCGACTTGACCGCGCCGGTATATTTTGCACCGATCTCAACCGTGTTCCAGAACGCCTCGCGCTTGGCGGCGTTCTCCTCATCCAGCACGGCGCGGATCGAACCGATCGCGCGGCGGCGGCGGGGATCAGCCTCAATAATCTTCATTCTCTGGTGGGTGTGCGCCAGATGCTCATACGGCTCGCCGCGGCGCAGCGTCGCCTGCGAGGCGGGGATAAACACGCGCACCCCTTTTACCATCGCCACGAGACCCTTATTGACGGCCTCGGAAATATACGCGTCAAACACCGTGCCGTCCTCAACGGCCTTGACAAGATCCTCCATGCCCTTTTCGGAATCCACCCGCTTTTTGGAAAGCGTCACGAACCCCTCCAGGTCCTGCACCTTTGTCACGACCAGATTCAGCGTGTCTCCGACTTTCACAATGTCCTCGGGTTTTGCCGAAGCGTCCTCCGAAAGCTCGTCAAGCGGGATAAAGCCCGTCTGCTTGGTGCCGATATCCACCACAACCTCATTCGGCTTGATGGACGTCACAACGCCTTCAACACGCTGCCCGCGCCGTACCAGCTTCAGAGAATCCTCCAGAGCCTGCTCGAAGTCAAACTCTTCGTCTTTGATCATTTCGCTCATCCTGATGAGTACCTCCTCGATTAGGGGGGACGGAGTTGATGCGCCGGCAGTCACTCCAACAGTTTTCGCACCCCGCAGCATTGCCTCGCTCAGCTCGTCCTTCGATTCAATCGAATAGGTCTTTGCGTAACGGGCGCAAACCTCGCTCAGCTTGCGGGTGTTGGAACTGTTTTTTCCTCCGATAACGACGCAGACGTCGCATTGCTCGGCCAACTGCTCGGCCTCGCGCTGCCTCGCACGCGTCGCTCTACATATTGTATCAAAAATCATCAGATTTGTATAGATTTTTTTTGCCCAACTCGAGTATTCGTGATATTTCACTAAATTGAATGTCGTTTGAGCCACCATAATACACGGCTTGCTCAAAACCGGCGGGGCAGAAAGCGCCTCAAGCGCCTGCAAATCCGAAAAAACATGCACCTCTCCGGCGCAGTGGCCGACGATTCCGCGCACCTCGGGGTGGTTTTCGTCCCCCGCGATAAGCACCGTGCGCCCGGCCTCGCTCTGCTCGCGCACGATGTCGTGGATGCGGGCGACAAACGGGCAGGTCGCGTCGATCAGCTCGATGCCGGCGGCCTCGGTTCTTTGGTAAATCTCCCGGCTGACCCCGTGCGAGCGAATGACCAGCGCGTGCCCCGGCGGCGTCTCAAGCGGGTCGTTCACCGCGCGGCAGCCCTTGCGCGCCAGCGCGTCCACCACATAGTCGTTGTGGATAATCGACCCGAGGGTCACAATCCTTTTCCCCTGCCCGAGCAGCTGCTCGCACAGGGTCACCGCGCGGTTCACCCCAAAGCAGAAGCCCGCGCTCTTCGCCACGATAATCCTCGTCTCACCCATCCGGTATGCCCCGCTTCTGCATTTCCTCCATGCGCGCGTGCAAAACGGCGCTTGCGGCCTTGATTGCGGGTCCGGCAGTACTCCCGTCGGGGGAGATCGCCGCGGGCAGAACCGGCTCGCCGTATTCGATGACGGTGGGTCTGAACAGGCCGATATGCCCCTCGGCGCGGATGATTGCGGGGACAACCGGCGTGCCGGTGCTCACCGCCAGCATCGCCGCGCCCGATTTAAACGGCAGCAGCGCCCCCGTCTTGCTGCGCGTGCCCTCCGGGAAGATGAGCAGCATCCCGCCGCCGTCCAGAACCGACCGCGCCGCCGTGACCGCGCCGCGATCCCCGTGCCCCCGGTCAACCGGGAACGCGCCGACCTTGCGCAGCAGCCAGCCGAACGGCTTGAAGCGGAACAGCTCCTTTTTCGCCATAATGCGAAAATCCCGCTTGAGGCGGAACGCGTGCAGCAGCGGATCCCAGGCGCTGATATGGTTGCTGGCGAGGATCACCGCGCCCTGCGCCGGGATATGCTCGGTGCCGATATACCGAACCCGGAACAGCCAGCGGCCGAGACCGCCGAGCAGCCCGATGGCAAACCGCTGAAAGGTCATGGCTTCAGATTATCCTTTACCAGTTTTGTCAGAATCTCAATCGAGGTCTTGAGCTCGTTGCCGGTTGTGTCCACCCGGATGGCGCCGGGCGCGGGCTTCAGCGGCGCGATTTCCCGGTGGCTGTCGTCGTAATCCCGCTTTTTCAGGTCGGCGAGCACCGCCTCGTAATCCGCGCTGACCCCCTTGCCGATTAGCTGCTCGTACCGCCGCCGCGCGCGATCCTCCGGCGAGGCGGTGAGGAATATTTTGACATCCGCGTCGGGCAGGATGACCGTGGCGATATCCCGCCCGTCCATGACGACGTTGTTGTGCGCGGCGATGTCCCGCTGCAAATCCAGCAAAAACGCCCGCACCGCTGGTAGCGCCGACACCGCCGAGGCCGCCATCGAGACCGCCTCGGTGCGGATCCTGGCCGTCACGTCGACGTCGTTGAGAAACACCCGCTGCTCCATGTCGACAAAGCGCAGCTCGATATGCAGCCCAACCAGCGCGCCCTTGACAGCGGTCTCGTCCTTGACGTCCACCCCGCGCGACAGGCAGAACAGCCCGATTGCGCGGTAGAGCGCGCCCGTGTCCACATAAATGTACCCCAGCTCCCCGGCCAGTTTTCGCGCGATGGTGCTTTTGCCCGCGCCGGCAGGTCCGTCAATGGCAATCGCTTTCATAGTTCCATCCCTTCCAGCACGTGCATCCCCGCCGCGCGCCCCGTCGCGAACGCGATGCCGAGATTGAACCCCCCGGTATACCCGTCCACGTCGAGCAGCTCGCCCGCAAAATGCAGCCCGCTGATTATTTTTGACATCATGGTTTTTGGATTGACCTCGGACAGCTTGACCCCGCCTGCGGTCACAATGGCCTCCTCAATCGGGCGGCGGCCGCACACCGCAAGCGGGAACGCCTTGAGCAGCTCAAGCAGCCGGCCGCGCTGCGCCTGGGTGATCTCGTTGACCCGCTGCCCGGGCGGGATCCCGCTGCGCTCGACGACGACCGGAATCATCTTTTTGGGCAGAAGCGCATCCAGCGCGTTTTTGAATTCCCGGTTGCTGTTCTGCAAAAAGTCCCGCACCAGCCGCCTGTCCAGCGTCTCGCGGTCAAGCGCAGGCTTGAGGTCGAGCCGGAACGCGGTGTCCGCAAGCGGCTCGTCCGCCACGGCGGCGCTCGCGCTCAGGGTCAGCGGCCCCGAAATCCCAAAATGGGTAAACAGCAGCTCGCCCTGCTCCTGAAAGAGGGTCTTTTTTCCTTTTTTCACGGTCAGGCGGACATTTTTGAGGGACAGCCCCTGCATCCGGCCGCAGCTGTCGTCCGCGCACTCCAGCGGGATGAGCGAGGGGCGCAGCGGCGTAATCGTGTGCCCCAGCTGCGCCGCCATCCGGTACCCGTCCCCGGTGGAGCCGGTTGCGGGGTAGGACAGCCCGCCGGTCGCCAGGATCGCCGCCCGGCAGCGCAGCAGCGCCCCGGATTGCAGCGCCACCGCCTGCACCGCGCCGCCCGCACAGCGGATCTCCGCCGCCGCGCCGGTTAAAAAGTCGCAGCCCGCGTCCCGCGCCGCGCCGATGAGCGCGTCCGCGATGTCCGCGGCCTTGTCGCTCTGCGGGAACATCCGGCCGCCGCGCTCGGTCTTGAGCGGAACCCCCCGCGCGCCGAAAAAGGCGCGCAGCTCGTCGGGGCCGAACCCCGCAAGCGCGCTGTACAGGAACCGGCCGCCGCCGCGCACCCGGCGCATGAACCCGTCCAGGTCGCAGTCGTTCATCACGTTGCAGCGCCCCTTGCCGGTAATCAGCAGCTTGCGGCCGCACCGGCGCTCCTTTTCCAGCACGACCGTCCGCAGCCCGCGGGACGCCGCATAATAGGCCGCCATCAGCCCGGCCGCGCCGCCGCCGACGATCACCACGTCATATTCTGCCTGTCCGCGCTGCTTGTCCACCGGTTCCCCTTCGCGTTCTGCGGGGCGCAAGGCCGCTTAAAAAGCGCAGGCCACCCCAATTATTTATAAATACTATTATATATCTCTTTTTATCCCGTGGCAACCTCGAAATCTCCGCGCGCCTTAAGCCCGATCCTTCCGTTAGTACAAAAAAACCGGGCGACCGGTTTGGACGCGGCCGCCCGGTTAAGCGCAGCTTGTTTTATGGGGCGGGCTCCGCCGGCCGCGCCGCCTCAAGCAGGGGCTGCATCTGGATATTTTCCAGCGCGAGCAGAACCGCTTGGGGCAGCTTGTCGAAATCCGCGACGACCGAGCGCGGCTTGCCCTGCGGGTTATCCTGCGCCATCGGCACAAAGAAATATCCCCTGCGGTTGAGTAGCTCCCCGATGTTTTTCGCCGCCGCAGACAGCGCGTCGTTGGTGGAAACGGCCAGCACGACCGGCCGCCCGTTGCGCAGATGGGATTTGACGGCGAGGGTCACCGGCGTGTCGGCAATCCCGCAGCAGAGCTTTGCCAGCGTGTTGCCGGTGCAGGGCGCGACCACCAGCACGTCGCACAGCTTTTTCGGGCCGATCGGCTCGGCCGCCGGGAGGGTGTCGATGATCTCCCGCCCGGCGATTTGCTCAATCCGCTGCCGGAAGCTCTGCGCCGTGCCGAACCGCGTATCGGTGTGCGCCGCGTTGTAGGACATCACCGGCAGGATCCGTGCGCCGCCCGCGGCCAGCGCCTGCATCGCGGCCAGCGCCTTTTCAAACGTGCAGAACGACCCGCACAGCGCAAATCCCACTGTCAGCTCTTTCATACCCTCTGTCTCCTCTCCTCAATCACGGCAAGCACCGTGTCCGCGATGATGCCGCCCGCCGCCCTGGGGGCGGTTCTGCCGGGCAGCGCGGGGGCAAGCTCCGCCCGCAGCCCGATGGTTTTTGCAAATTCAAAATCCGTCCCGCCCGGGTCGGACGCGAGGTCGAGCACAAAGCAGTCCGGCCGCAGCCGGGCGAGCGCCGCCGCCGTGAGCACCGGCGCCGGAACGGTGTTGACCGCCGCGTCAAACCGCGTCTGCGGCCGGGCGGCCAGCTCGCGCAGCGGCATCGTCCGCATCCCCAGCGTCCGCGCGTGGGCGAGCGCCGCCGGGCTGCGCGCGCAGACGCAGACCTCCGCCCCCGCCGCCCGGAAAAGCAGCGCCGCGCTCTGCGCCGTGCGCCCGAATCCCGTCACCAGCAGCGACGCGCCGGCCACTGTGCCCGGCAGCCGGTCCAGCAGGATTGCCAGCGCCCCCTCTGCCGTCGGCAGGGCGTTCAGCCGCTCAAAATCCTCCCGCGCCGCGTAGTCCACAAGCGTCCTGCCAAGGCTTTCTGCCGCCGCGGCCACGCCGGGCGTCACCCGCCCCGCAAGCAGCAGCGCGTCCGGCCGCGCCCCCTCCAGTAATGCCCGCACATCCGGCGCACTGTGTGAAAACGGCGCGTTCAGCCGCCCGGCGCGGTCAAGCAGGGGCAGCGGCAGCAGGATATAGTCCGCCTCGAGCGCCTCGGCCACCGGGCAGCAGTGCGCCGCGTCCAGCAGCGCCGCGCGCTCGAGACCCGCCGCCCGCACCCGCTTCCCCGCCCCCGCCAGCGCAAGCGCCGCGTACGCGCTGCGCCTGTCCCCACCAATGACGGCAAATGTCCTGTCCTGCATCCGCTTTCCCCTCCGCTCTGAACCGCCCTGCTGCGCCATTGTATGCCGCGGGCAAAGCGGTGGTGCGCGGCGGCTTACCGCCGCCGGGTCGGCCGCAACGCGCCGCCCCAAAAAAGGCAGCAAAAAAGAGGATTCCGCGCTGCGAAATCCCCCGGCCGTGTGTTATTTTATTTAACTCCCTTATTTTCCCCGTGCTGCTGCCACTCAAATCCTCGGGTTCTTCGTCAAAGTCTCCAGATACACTGCCCAACGGACAAGCCGGACGTTATCTGTCCCTGTTCAACCGCAAAAGCCCTGCGGGTATCCTTGGCAGCGCGATACTTCCGGCCGCAGCTGCGACAAGGATGTAGCCGTCAGAACCGCAAGCCGCAGCGCCAATCGGATTCCTGTACGATTCCGCGCCGTTGCAATGATCTTGGTCTATACCGCCGTAAGCGCCGATTTGTCATCCGATATTTGCCTTCTGCTTGCGGCGTTTCCGATTCCACAGCGACCCCAACAGCATCCCGATTGCAGAGATGATTGCCCCGACTGCAATCATTCCAAATTCCGGGAGATTCAGCTTGTTAAAAGCAATGCTGTTTGCCATTTTAAATGTGCCGTATTCTGCAAGCATATACATTGCGCCAAAGAAAACAGCAGCCGCCCATTTCCCCTTTCCCCAGAAATTATTTTTACCGATTACAACGGACACAACAAAGGTCGTTACGGGAAGGATAATCCAAAGGAACATCAAGCCGTACCCCATCGCGTCGCTTCCGCTTGTAAAGAACCAGAACACAATCATGGCAAGCGCCCAAATCAGCAGATAAGAGAGAATTGCAATCATTTTGTTTCTGTTTGTGTTGCTTTTCACAACGTTTGTGCTTTCTTCGAGATAATCATAGTAGCCGTCCATCCTTTGCTCTCCCTTTAATAAATAGTCCAGAGAGACGTCGTAGCACTCGCTCATTTTAAGGACACTGATAATATCCGGATACGATTTTTCATTTTCCCAGTTTGAGACGGTCTGGCGGCTCACGCCCAACAGCTCCGCGGCCTGTTCTTGCGTCAGCCCTTTTTCAATCCGGGATGCCTTGATTTTGTTTCCGATATCATGCGCCACGCCACTGCCCCCCTTGCACTTTTATTGTAGGAAAGCCACCCTGTATCGTCCATCAAACGGCTTTGACAGCACCTGTATCCTGTGTCAAAATTCGTTTACATCTGTAAAAATTCTGATTTGCCGGATTGCGCCCATCATAAACCCGCTCCCAGTGCCACGGCGCGATTGGCGAAATCGACGGAGCGTATCCCCGGCAGCGCGCAAGCCGCTGAGCGCCTTGTTTCACCCGGCGGCACGGCTCAGCCCGCGCGGCGCGCCCGCCCCCGCACCAGCTCAATCAGGATGCCTGCCAGGATGGCCGCCGCGTAGACGCCCGCCCAGATGAGCCACATATTGCTCAGCTGGCCGCCGCCCGGGTCAAGGGAAAACGTCCGGAACAAATACCCGCCGAAAAACCCGGCGCAATACCCCGCGACCGTGAAGGCCGGGGCGATCCGGTTCCCCCGCCAAAGCCCCGAGATGCCAATCACCGCAAGCCCCGGCCAAAGCAGAAGCAGCGGGAATTCCTTCATCCCGTGCCAGCCGAACAGCGCATACCGAAACACCGAGTAGGCGGCGAGCAGCAGCACAAGCGACACCATGCCGGCAGCCCGTTTTTTCATCTTTCGCATTCCCCCAGTTCGATTTCGTGGCTTTATGATAACACAGCCCGCGGACACCCCGCAAGCCGGGCGGCGGGGCGCGACGGGGCGGGCAGCGGAGCGCGACGGGGCGGGCAGCGGAGCACGGAGACAGCGGGCGCGGTGCTCATTTTTAAAATGAAAGAAGCCGCCGGTTCCCGCCGGAGCGAGGTGTGCGGCTGCTGCCCCGCCCCAAAAACACAGCTCCGGCCACGGGGGTGCGGCGCGCGGAATTGAGCGGCTTGCCTGCACTTTTCTCGGCTTGCTTCCGCGCCGGTTCCCGCCAAGGCAGGGGGGTGGTGCGGCTCCCCCCAATCAAGCACCCTCCCGGCCACAGGGGAGTGTCACGCGGAAACGGGCGGCTTGCCGGTGCGTTTCCGGTTCTGTTTCCACACCAATTTCCGCCAAGGCGGGGTGGTGCGCTCCCCTCTCAATAAAGTATCCTCCCGGCCACAGGGGCACGCCATGTAAAATCGGGCAGCCCTCCGGCATTTTCCCAAGCCCGCACGCCGCCGAATCCCCGCCGGCGCCCCCAAGCGCGCTTTGCGCAGTCCGTTTTCGCCGCGCCGGGCGCGCAAAAAGCCGGGTCTGCAAAAATGCAGACCCGGCAAACAGCTCGATTGGTTCAGCAGCTATACCCAGCGGTCGCTCTGCTCCTCGACCGCGCACCCCGCCGCGAGGCTTGCCGCGACGTTGAGCACCCGCTGGTTGCGCGAGCCCTTGAACTTGAGGTCAAGGCTGCGCTGCGCGAGGATAAACCGCCCGTCCACCAGCACGTCGGCGCACCGCAGCAGCGCCATGCAGTCGGGGTCATTCTCGGCCAGCAGCTCCTCGAGCGTATAGCCGGTGTAAATCGCAAGCTCCAGCCCGAGCGCCTTGATCTGCCCGCCCAGCCCGGCGAGCGGCGCGGGCTGGCAGAACGGCTCCCCGCCCGAGAAGGTCACCCCCGAAAGCAGCGGGTTGCGCCGCACCTTTTCGAGGATTTCGGCCGTGTCCATCACCTCGCCACCCGCAAAATCGTGGCTCTGGGGGTTGTGGCAGCCGGGGCAGCCGTGCGGGCATCCCTGCACAAAAACGGTCAGCCGGATGCCCGGCCCGTCGGTGATCGAATCCCCAACCAGGCCGGCGACCCGCAGCTCAGACATTGTGCTTCACCCTGTCCCGCTCCTCGGCGCGCTTGGCGTCGTTGAACCGGTCGAGGGTGCCGACGAGGTAGCCGGTGATGCGGCGGATGCGCTCGAAGCCGACCTCCCCCTCCTGCTCGTGCCGGTGGCACTTGGGGCACTCGTCCCCAATGATGCCGTTGTAGCCGCAGACGGGGTCGCGGTCGACGGGGTGGTTGATGGAGCCGTAGCCGATCCCCGCCTCCTTCATGCAGCGCACGATCTTCTCGAACGCCTCGAGGTTGAGCGCCGTGTCCCCGTCCAGTTCGACATAGGAGATGTGCCCCGCGTTGGTCAGCGCGTGATAGGGCGCCTCGATCTGGATCTTCTCATAAGCCGAAATCGGGTAATACACCGGCACGTGGAAGCTGTTGGTGTAATACTCCCGGTCGGTGACCCCCTTAATCTCGCCGAATTTCTTGCGGTCAAGCCGCACAAACCGCCCCGAAAGCCCCTCCGCCGGGGTCGCCAGCAGCGAGAAATTCAGCCCGGTCTCCCGGCTCTTGTTGTCCATAAAGTCCCGCATAAAGCCGACGATTTCCAGCCCGAGGTTGCGGGAATTGGCGTCCTCGCCGTGGTGCTTGCCGGTCAGCGCAACGAGGGTCTCGGCAAGGCCGATAAACCCGACCGACAGGGTGCCGTGCTTGAGCACCTCGCCCACCTCGTCATACGGGCCGAGCTTTTCGCTGTCAATCCACACCCCCTGCCCCATCAGGAAGGGGAAATTGTACACCTTTTTGTGCCGCTGGATCTCGAACCGGTCGAGCAGCTGCTCGCAGCAGAGGTTCATCTTGCTCTCCAGCTGCTCAAAGAACACCTCCAGGTTGCCGCCGCTCTTGATGGCGATGCGGGGCAGATTGATTGAGGTGAAGCTGA
>CAZYAV010000049.1:0-16909 GCA_964645785.1 uncultured Oscillospiraceae bacterium | reverse complement strand
CGGGTGGCGCAGCTTGCGCAGCGCCTTGGCCTCGATCTGGCGGATGCGCTCACGGGTCACGTTGAACTCCTTGCCGACCTCCTCCAGGGTGCGGGGGCGGCCGTCCTCCAGCCCAAAGCGCAGCCGCAGCACCTTTTCCTCGCGCGGGGTCAGGGTACCCAGCACATCGCCCAGCTGCTCGCGCAGCAGGGTGTGGTACGCCGCCTCGGCGGGTACGGGGGCGTCCTCGTCGGGGATAAAGTCCCCGAGATGGCTGTCCTCCTCCTCGCCGATCGGGGTCTCGAGGGAAACCGGCTCCTGCGCGACCCGCATAATCTCGCGCACCTTTTCCACCGAGACGCCCATCTCCTCCGCGATTTCCTCCGCGGTCGGCTCGTGGCCGTTTTCGTGCAGCAGCTGGCTGCTGACCTTTTTGACCTTGTTGATCGTCTCCACCATATGCACCGGGATGCGGATGGTGCGCGCCTGGTCGGCGATGGCGCGGGTGATTGCCTGCCGGATCCACCAGGTTGCATAGGTGGAGAATTTGAACCCCTTGGTATAGTCGAACTTTTCAACCGCTTTGATCAGGCCGAGGTTTCCCTCCTGGATCAGGTCGAGGAACTGCATCCCGCGCCCGACATACCGCTTGGCGATGCTGACGACCAGCCGCAGATTGGCCTCGGACAGCCGCTTGCGCGCGACCTCGTCCCCCTTCGACATCCGCACCGCAAGGTCGATCTCCTCCTCGGGAGAGAGCAGCGGCACCCGGCCGATTTCCTTGAGGTACACCTTGACCGGGTCGTCGATTCCCTCGGCCACCGTTGCCTCAAGCGCGTCGACGTCCTTGGCAATCGCCTTGTCGAGATCCTCGTCGGTCAGATCCTCGACGATTTCGACGTTCTGTCCCTCGAGGGTGTCGTACAGCTTGTCCACCTGCTCGACGTCGAAATCCATCTCCTCCAGCACGTCGTTGATCTCTTTGGTCGTCAGCTTTCCTTTTTTCTTGCCCGACTCGATGAGCTCTTTTAAAAGTGTTTTTTTATCTGCTGCCATTCCTCTATTACCTCGCTGAATGCTGTTTTGTCCTTTTCGCCAAAGGTGCAGGCCTGCCGCCGCGGCTCCGCCGCCGGGTGTTTTTTTTTGGGGGGGCGCTACTCTACTGCGGCTCCTTTTTCTTTTCAACCAGCGCCTGAAGCGCCGCCGCGTCCATATCGCGCAGCTGTTCTTTGGAGGGGGTCTGCCGGCCGCGCAGCAGCCGCTCGACGAGAAAATCCGCGTCCTGCGCGCTGTAATTGATCCCGCCCGTCTCGGCCAGAATCCCGGACAGCAGCGCGATATCCCCGCTGTCGAGCGCGGCGGCGAGCGACCCCATCCCGGTGAACTCATCCCGGCGGATTGCCTCGCTCATCGCGGAGAAGATGCGCCCCTCCCGCTCGTCCGCAAAATCCCCGGCGTCCACCTGCCCGGCCACCGCCTCGCACAGGTCGGGGCTGCGGTAGAGCAGCGCGATAAGGTTGCGCCCGGCCGACGCCGCCGCGAGCCGGTTGCCGCCCGCGCCGCGGATGTTGTATTTTTCCCCCACATCCCGCACCAGCCGCTCGTCCTGCTCCCGCGCGCGCCGGGCGTAGGCCTGCCGCCGCACGCTGTCCGCCTGTAACAGGATGGATTCCTTGGACACGCCTGTCTCCTGCGCGACCCTGCCCGCGTAGAGATCCCGCTCGGTCGGCGAAGGGGCGCGCGCCAGCACCGCGGCCGCACCGCGCAGATATTTCACCCGCCCGGCGTCCGTCTCGATGTCGCAGTCCGCTTTCGCCCGGCGCAGCTCGTACTCGATCGAATTGCTTGACCCGTCCAGCAGCGCGCGGAACTTGTCCGCGCCAAAGGCTTTGATATACTCATCCGGATCCTTCGCGCCCTCGATGCGCAGCACCCGCAGCTGCACGCTTGTGTTTTTAAACAGGTCGATTGCGCGCCGGGTCGCCTTCTGGCCTGCGCCGTCCCCGTCATAGGCAAGCACCACCTCGTCCGCGTACTGGGAGATGATGCGCACCTGCTCGTCGGTCAGCGCGGTGCCGCAGGCCGCAATTGCATTGTCGAACCCGGCCTGATGAATTGCGATGACGTCCATCTGCCCCTCGCACAGAATCAGCCGGCGGGTGTCGGTGTTTTTGGCGATATTCATCGCGAAAATCGCGCGGGATTTCTTGAACACCGGCGTGTCCCGCGTGTTGAGGTATTTCCTGTTGTCCCCCACCGTCGTCCTGCCCGAAAACGCGATGACATTGCCGCGCAGATCGAAGATCGGGAACATGACCCGCTCGCGGAAGAAATCGTAAACCGAGCCCTTTTCGCTTTTGGTGCAGACCCCCGCGTCCACCGCCTCGTCGTCCCGGTAGCCCTGCGCGCGCAGGTGATCCCGCAGCCCGTTCCAGCCGCCCGGCGCGTAGCCGATGCCGAATTTTTTGATGTACGCGTCCTGTAAGCCGCGCCGACGCAGATAGGCGCGCGCCTCCCGCCCCTCGTCCGAATTGAGGGTTTTGAAGAAAAAGCGCGCGGCCAGCCGGTTAATCTCAAACACCCGCTTGCGCCGGATAAAGCCGGAATCGTCCGCCTCCTCCGGCATCTGCATCCCCGCGCGGTTGGCCAGAAACCGCACCGCCTCGATATAATCCAGATTCTCCCGCTGGCGGACAAACGAAATCACGTCCCCACCCGCGCCGCAGCCGAAGCAATAATAGCTCTGGGTGTCCGGATACACCGTGAAGCTCGGGGTCTTTTCGTTGTGAAACGGGCACAGCCCGGTGTACAGCCGCCCCCGGCGTCTGAGCGGCACATACGAGCCGATCAGGTCGACGATGTCGGTGCGGTCGTGCAGCTCCTGTATAAATGCCTGCGGCAGCGCCATCCGCTTCTCCCCCATCCGCCGGGGCGGTTTGCCCGCCCGTTCACATTCCCCCGGCGGCGCTCAGCGCAGCGACCACGCTTTTGGAATAAACAGCTCCTCAAAGCAGTGGGTCGCGTACAGATCCGTCATGCCGGAAATATAGTCGGTGGCCGCGCGCGCCGCCCCCTCCTCCTGCGCAATCTGCTGGTAAAACGGGGTCATGCGGCCGACATCCGCGGTGTAATACCCATACAGCGCCTCGACCAGGTCGTAGACCTTGTGCTCCTCCGCCTTGGCCGCGCCGGATTCGTTGAGATACACGCGCGCAAACATAAAGCGATACAGCTCGTCGTATGCCTCCTTCACCTCGCCGGTGAAGGACAGAGTGCCGTCAAACTGTTCAATCAGGTGGTTTATCAGGGTCGTAATCCGCTGGGACTTGCGGGCGCCGAGCACCTCCCGCACAAGGGGCGGCAGCTCCTCCTCTTTCAGGACGCCCGCCGTAATCGCGTCCTCGACGTCGTGGTTGAGAAAGGCGATGCGGTCGGCGTGGCGGACGACCTGCCCCTCGAGGGTGTGCGCCCACTCGCCGTGGGCGTGGTGCCGGATGCCGTCGATCGTCTCCCAGGTCAGGTTCAGCCCCCGGTGCCACCGCTCCAGCACCTCCACGACCCGCACGCTCTGCTCGTAATGGGTGAAGCCGCCCGGACAGAGCTTGTCGAGCGCGCGCTCCCCCGCGTGGCCGAAGGGGGTGTGCCCCAGGTCGTGCCCCAGGCTGATGGCCTCGGTCAAGTCCTCGTTGAGCCGCAGCGCGCGCGCAATCGTCCGCGCAATCTGGCTGACCTCCAGCGTGTGGGTCAGCCGGGTGCGGTAATGGTCGCCCATCGGGGAGAGAAACACCTGGGTTTTCTGCTTGAGCCGCCGGAAGCTTTTGCAGTGGATGATTCTGTCCCGGTCGCGGCAGAAATCGGTGCGCAGCTCACACTTTTCCTCCGGGTTCTTTCTGCCCCGGCTGTCCGCGGCCTTGGCCGCCAGCTCGCAGAGATTCACCCGTTCCATTTCCTCGGTTCGTTCCCGGATGGTCATGCTCTCCCCCCTCTGTAAACAATATACGACATCCGCGTGCAAATTCCTCTTTTTGCGGGCGGCGGAAGCTTCCTCCTGCCCAGCGGCGCCCCGCTCAGTCCCGCTCCACCGAGACCGGTTCAAACCGCGTTTCCACAAGCGCCGGGACGCTGCCGCCCCGGGTCAGCTCCCGCAGCTCGGCGCACAGCATCTGCCCGCGCGCCTGCTCGACGGCGACGGTCAGCGCAACCCGGTCGGTAAAGGCGCTGTCGGTCACCCGCGCGTTTAAGGTTTGCAGCAGCCGCTCGACCCGGTCGTAGTCCGCGTAGCCGCATTCCAGCCGGAACACCGTGCAGGGCGCCATCAGCGCGACGCCCCCGGCGCGGACGGCGCGGCTCGCGCTCTCGCCGTAGGCGCGCACCAGCCCGCCCGTCCCCAGCAGGGTGCCGCCGAAATAGCGGGTCACGACAATCGCCGCATCGACGATTCCCCCCCGCTTGAGCACATCCAGCACGGGCAGACCCGCCGTGCCGGAGGGTTCGCCGTCGTCGGTGTACCGGGTCAGGTGGTTTTCCCGCACGCTGTACGCCCAGACGTTGTGGGTGGCGGTTTTGTGCAGCGCCTTGATCTGCGCCACAAAGTCGAGCGCCTCCCGCTCGGTGCGCACGGGCGCGCAGTGCCCGAGAAAGCGGGATCGCTTTTCGACAAGCTCAATCTCCCCGCGCCCCGCCAACGTGCGGTAGGATTCCTGTGCCTTTGCCGCCGGTTCTGCCATCCTTCTCCCCCTCTCGGCACCGCCTCATCATTTTATCGGCAATTCATCCAATATCCGCCGGTTATCCGGCCTCTGTCTTTTTTACTTCCTTATCTTTATACACAGCGAGAGAACGCGCCAAGCCGACAGCCTGCGGCGGTTTGCGGCGCGGGCGGCCGGGTCGGGTTATACGCCGGAATGCCCGGCGCTCCTGCGGCAAACGCCCGCCGTGTGAACTAAAACGGTGCCCCGCGCGGCCGAATTGTCTTTCTGCGGCGCGCGGGCGGCATTCCCGCGATGCCGTCAAAAAACCCGCTTTTTGCGCGAAAATCGCCGGTTTTGGCCGGATTTCGCGGGTTTCGCATGTAAAGTTGTTTTCCTTTACAGGGTTGCTCCGCGGTGCCCGTTTCAGCAGCCGGGTGGAAGCAGCCGAAGCAAAACTCGCCGGTTTCCGCCAGTTTTCGCCGGGTACCGCGGCCTCCTCATATAAAGCTGTTTGCCTTTACTGAGTTGCCCCGCCTGCGCCCGCAGCCACAGCCGGAAGCTAAGGGCAAAAGCCGCCGTAACAAAGCCCGCCGGATTTGGTCAGGTACCGCGGTCTCCACTTGTAAAGCTGTTTGCCTTTACGAGCCGCCTCGCCGATACGCGCCCGCCCGCGGCGCGGGTGAAACGAAAAAGCCACGGGAGCGCCGTGGCTTTTCGGTGTTATTCCATGTTGAAGCGTTTTTTGAATCTATCTACACGTCCGCCGGTATCGACGAGCTTCTGCTTGCCGGTATAGAACGGGTGGCATTTTGAACAGATTTCAACACGAATGTCCTTACGAGTCGATCTCGTCTTGATGACCTCGCCGCAGGCGCAGGTAATCGTCGTCTCCTCGTACTTGGGGTGGATGCCTTCCTTCACTGAATGTCACCTCTTTTTGTTCACAGTTGCTATAAAATAATAGCATACAAAGCCGGGCAATGCAAGTGTTTTTTCCCACATGGCAGAAATTTTGCCAAAAACCGCCCGATTTTCCCGCCGCCGGCAAAGACGCGGAGTCGGGATGCCCCACCCGGCCGTCCTTCCCCGCGCGGGGCAGGCTTCCCGGCCGTAGGGAATGATCCGGGCGGTGGATTGCCCCTGTATGCCGCTCAGCCGAGCCCCAGCAGGGATTTCATGTCCGCCGCCAGCGCGTCGAGCACCTGCTCCGAGCCCTCCTGCGTGTTTTCCTTGGCGGTGAGATACAGCTTCATCTTCGGCTCGGTGCCGCTCGGGCGGACGATGACCGCCGCGCCCCCGGCCAGCTTCAGCTCGCACACCGTGGCGCTGGGCAGGTCAATCGGCTGCACCTTGCCTGTTGCGGTGTCGGTCGCCTTTCCGGCGCGGTAATCGCAGACCTGCTCGACCCGGCGGCTGGCCACCTCGGCGGGCGGGGCGGCGAACAGCTTCTCCATCACCGCCGCCATTTTGTCCGGGCCCTCCAGCCCCTCAAACGCGAAGTTGAGCACCCTGTTGCGGTAATAGCCGTACTGTGCATACAGCGCGTCCAGCGCGGCGCGCGGCGTCGTGCCCGCCGCCTTGTAATAGGCCGTCATCTCGCACAGCAGCATCGCGGCGAGCACCGCGTCCTTGTCCCGGACATAGCCGCCCGCAAGATAGCCGCAGCTCTCCTCAAAGCCAAAGATAAACCGCTCGGTCTCCCCGGCCTGCTCCAGCCGCAGAATCTGCTCGCCGATATACTTGAAGCCGGTCAGCACCACCCGCATCTCGACCCCGTTGCGCCGCGCGATTTCGGCCGCGAGCGGGGTGGAGACAATGCTCTCCACCGCAACCGGGTTGTTCGGCATCCGGCCGGCGTCGCGCCGCGCCTTGATGACGTAGTCGAGCAGCAGCGCGCCGACCTCGTTGCCGGTCAGGATGGTGTATCCGCCGCCGTCCCGCACCGCGACCCCAACCCGGTCGGCATCGGGGTCGGTCGCGATAAACAGATCCGGCTGCTCCTTTTCGCACAGCGCAAGCCCCAGGCGCAGCGCCTCCCTGGTCTCGGGGTTGGGATAGGTGCAGGTGGGGAAGTTGCCGTCCGGCAGCTCCTGCTCGCAGACGACCGCGATGTCCCGCACGCCGATGTCGGCCAGCACCCGCCGCACCGGCTCGTTGCCCGTGCCGTTGAGCGGGGAGTACACCAGCTTAACCGGGTTGGCCGCGCAGATGCCGGGGTTGATCTGCTGCTTTTTGACCTCCTCGTAATACCGCTCGACAACCGTCTCCGGGATGTACTCGATGGAGCCGTCCGCAAGCCCCTGTGAAAAGTCGACCCTGCGCACCCCCTCGAACAGGTCGGCCGCCTGGATTTTCCGATAGACCCAGGCCGCGTTTTCCTCGGTCATCTGACAGCCGTCCTCGCCGTACGCCTTGTATCCGTTGTACTGCGCCGGGTTGTGGCTTGCGGTGATCATCACGCCCGCCTTTGCCCCCAGCTCGCGGACGGCGAACGAGAGCATCGGGGTCGGCATCAGCCGGTTATAGAGATACGCTTTCACGCCGTTTGCGGCCAGCACCGCCGCGCTCTCCTCGGCAAAGCGGGTGCTCATGTTGCGCGAATCGTACGCGATTGCGACGCAGCCGCCGCCGAAGCGCTCGTTGACATAATCCGCCAGCCCCTGCGTTGCCCGGCGCACGGTGTAGACGTTCATGCGGCCTGTGCCCGCGCCCAGCACCCCGCGCAAGCCCGCCGTGCCGAAGGTCAGCTCGGTTGAAAACCGCGCCTTTTTCTCCAGCTCGTCCCCCGCAATCTGCGCAAGCTCCGCCTTGATGTCCGCGTCCTGCGCAAGTTTTTCCCAGCGTTCAAACTCTGTCTCGTAATTCATGTTGCTTTCCCTTTCGATTTCCTGAAATGGGGTAAATGCGTTATAACAATTATAAAATCTTCTGTGCCGCAAGTCAACGAGACGGAGCGCGTCCTCCGCGCGGCCGGGCTGCGCAGGGGTGCTTTTGGCCAAAACGCCGCGACCGGGGTGCAGGGGGGCGGGGCATTCTCCCAGCCGGGCAGCATGGCAGAATGCTGAATCGGCGGGTGGGATTGCGGCAAGCGGGCGGCGGCACACCGGCTGCCGCCCGGCGAACGGCGACCGACGGAACGGCCGGGCGTTCTGCCTCACCCGGCGCGCCGGTTTACGCGTTTGGCGGCTCTATTCCACCCGGCGCACCGGCCTTGCAGCAGGCGGGCGGCGTCCGCGTCCCCGCCACGGTGTGACCCACACGGCCGCGTCCCCATTGCTGGCGCCGTTTTTACAAACGCAGGCAAATGCGGTATACTGAAAAAAACGCTTGCCTGCGGGGCACACGGCCGCGGCCTGCGCCCTGCGCAAAGGAGCTTTAAAGATGCATATCGTTCCCCTTGAGCCGCAGCGCATCCGCACAGTGCGGCACATCTACAACCGATCCTTCCCGCGGGCGGAGCGCCGCCCGTTCGACGTCAACCTGCATCTGATGCGCCGGGGCGTGCTCGAGCTGCTGACCGACGACGCCACCCCGCCCGCCTGCATGATCTGCGCCGCGCCCTGGCGGGATCTTGTGCTGATTGACTATCTTGCGGTGGATGAGGCCGCGCGCGGGCGGGGAATCGGGGCGGAGGCGCTGCGCGCCATCCTCGCGCGCTATGCGGGGCGCAGGGTCTTTCTTGAAATTGAGCGGCCGGAGCCGGACGACCCGCCGGACAGCCTGCGCAGGCGGCGCAAGGGCTTTTATCTGCGCGCCGGCTTTTCGGACACCGGGCTGGAATCCGCCCTGTTCGGCGTGCCGATGCAGCTGCTCTCCCACGACTGCGCCCTCTCCTTCGAGGAGTATGTCGGGCTTTACCGCGCGGTTTACGGCAAATGGGCGGCGGCACATGTGCTGCCGCTCGACAAACGGCGCTGAGCGGCGCGGCCGGGTTTGCGCCGCTGCCGGTGCGGGGCGAAGCTGTGCGGCTTTGACCGGCAGCGCGGCAAGATTTCGTTTTCCGAAGCCCCGCCTGAATTTCCGCGCATAGCTGCCGCTTTACGGGCGGATAAACCGCAACCCAAAATCGGGGCGGCGAGCAAAAAAACAGGTAGAGGGGCGGCCGACGGCCGCCCCTCTTTTTCCGTATCATGCAAAACTGGCAAAATCAGGCCGCACTGACGCCGTGGTGCGCAGGCCATCTGCACTGCGCTCGCGTCACATTCACCCGTCTCTCCGCCAAGAAACCGAGCCGAACGGCTTACAGCTCGTCGAGCAGCCCGGCAACCTCCTCGAGGCTCGCGGCGCGGCGCAGGCAGAGCGCGAGAACCGGGGCGGGCGGCTCGATGAGGTCGGGGACGGTGATGACGGGCATTCCGGCGGCGTGCCCGGCGCGGATACCCGCCTCGGAATCCTCCAGCACCAGGCAGGCGGCCTTGTCCCGCACGCCCAGCAGCTCTGCGCCGACAAGGAACAGGTCGGGCGCGGGCTTGGCTTTTTCGGCCATGCCGTCGTAGACGAGGGCGTCAAACCTGTCCGCAAGCCCGACGGCGGCGAGGTTGGCGCGCAGGTAGCTCTCCATGTTGGAGCTGACAACCGCCTTTTTGATGCCGCGCGCGTCGCAGGCGTCAAGCAGGGTGCGGACGCCGGGCTTCAGCCGCAGGCGACCGGCCGCGACCGCCTCCAGATAAAGCGCGTGATACCGGTCATAGACGGCGCGCGCGTCCGCGCCGGGGCAGAGCCGGCTGAGGATCCGGAACCCCTCCTCCTGGCTTTTGCCGATCAGCTGGCAGTACTGCTCTTTGGAGAGCGAATAGCCGTTTTGGGCGGCCAGCTCCCCGATAATTTCAAAGGACAGCGCCTCGGAATCCACAAGCAGGCCGTCCATATCAAACAGAATTGCTTCAAGCATGGCGTCTCCCTCTCTTCGGGCGTCCCGACGCGGCGGTCAATAGCCCGTCTGCTCGGTCAGGGTGTCGTCAACGGAAACCCACTCCGCCTCCACGTCGATGGCCGTGTAGTCGTTTTCGGTGTTGCGGATAAAGACGTTTTTGATGCCGGCGTTGATAATCATCCGCTTGCACATCGAGCAGGCGTTCGCCTTTTCCACATATTCGCCGGTCTCGACCTCCCGGCCGACCAGATAAAGCGCGGCGCCGATGGTGTCCCGGCGGGCAGCGCTGATAATCGCGTTCGCCTCGGCATGTACCGAGCGGCAGATTTCGTACCGCTCCCCGCGGGGGATATTGAGCTGCATCCGGCGGCAGTAGCCGAGATCGGTGCAGTTCTTGCGGCCGCGCGGCGCGCCGACATACCCGGTTGAGATAATCTCGTCGTTTTTCACGATGATTGCGCCGAAATTGCGCCGCAGGCAGGTGCCGCGTTTGCTGACCGCTTCGGCGATATCGAGATAATAGTTAATTTTGTCTCTGCGTGGCATACCTTGTGTCTCCTTTTCGGTTGGATTGCGCACATCTTATGCAGAATAAGTCTATCATATTACTTTTTTGCCGTGTTGACAAGCAAATCCGGCCGCGCGGCGGAGCCGGCAGCACCGGTAAACCATGCGGGCAGCTGCGCGCATTTCGTCGGCCTGCGGCAGCGCGATGACCCGGGAGCCCGGAGCCGGATGCCGGCAGGGCGGCGACTCGGGGTCGGCCTATACCGCTTTTGCGCGGCGCCGGTAAACCGCCGCGCGCCCCCAGGCGCGCGGAGCTTCCCCGGCCGCCCTTTTCAGCGCATCAGCGCCCGCGCGACATAGCCGGCCAGCAGATACCCCGCAACGGGCGGCACAAAGCTGACGCTTGCGGGCGCGCGGCCGCCGTCGAGCGGGGTCTGCGGCGGGTTTTTGTTGAACAGCGCCGTCACGCCGTTGATTCCCCGTTTGCGCAGCTCCCGGCGCATCACCCGGGACAGGCCGCAGCCGTTGCCCGCGCTCTGCTCGATGTCCGCAATCACAAACCCCTCCGCGCTTGTGCGGTTGCCGGTTCCCATGCTTGTGATGACCGGCACGCCGCGCTTTTTCGCCTGCTCGATCAGCGCAAGCTTGGCGGTCACGCCGTCGATGGCGTCCAGAATGTAATCGGGGCGGTAGTCGAACACCCGGTTAAGATTCTCCGGGTCAAGCACGACCTGCGCGGCCGTCACCTCGCACTCGGGGTTGATGAGCGCCGCGCGCGCCGCGGCCGCAAGGCATTTCGGCTGCCCGACCGTCTCGCGGGTCGCGAGAAGCTGCCGGTTGAGATTGCTGAGGTCGATTACATCCCCGTCCAGCGCGAGGATGTGCCCCACGCCGCACCGCACAAGCGCCTCAAACGCCGCGCCGCCCACGCCGCCAAGCCCCACAACCGCGACCCGCGATTCGGCAAGCCACCCGGTGCGCGCCTCCCCGACCAGGCGATTCTGCCGCTCCAGCCAATTGTCCATTTTGCCCCGCCTCTCTCTTTCTTTTGCAATAGGCTCCGCACCCCGCAGGCTCCGCTCTGTCCGCGCCGCCGAGCCGCAACATCGCGGGGCTTGCGGGATTGCCCGCCGCGTTCATCCTAAAACGGCGCGCCGCCCCGGCTTTCCCGATACCCCGAGCCAAAAAGAGCAGGGGGCGGTGTGCCCGCCCCCTGCCGGATATTCTCCACTGACCCCGCCTTGCCGTCTGCACCCATTTTAGAACCCGTCGCGAAAGACGGCGGGTAAAATTCTCTCTTCCGTTTCATGTTCCCCTCTGCCCCGCGGGGGAGGGCCTGCAATCGCCGGAAGAAGCGGAATTCCCTATTCTAATGGTTGTCGGATTAAAAAGAGGATGCAACACATCGCACAAGGCAGGGTCGCCGCTCACTCACTCGCCGTCGAACTCGTACAGGTCGGACAGCCGTTCCATAAAGATGTCGCTGATCTTCTCGAACTCGTCGTCGTCCTCGATGATTTCGAGGATTTCCTCCTCGCCCTCCTCCGAGACGATCTTCATAATGACAAGATTGCCGTCATCCTCCAGGATGTCGTTGGTGTCGTCCAGGGTTGTGACCAGCGCCACATACTCGTTGCCGTCCAGCTCCAGCGTGTCCACCAGCTCAAACGAATGCTCAACGCCCTCTTCGTCGGTCAGCACGATGATGTCGGCCAGAAAGTCCGTCTCCTCCTCGTTCCGGGGGAGGCCGGCCTGATTTTCGTCCATGCTTGTTCTCCTTCCGTCGGCACTGTGCCTGTTTTTATTTTACATCCTTTCGCCGCCCGCGTCAAATAGATATTGCCTTTTGGCCGATTTTTTCGTAGAATTAGTATTGTTCTACGGCGCGGCGGCTCTGCCGCGTCCTTATTCTGCCATCAAGAGGGTGACGAATCTATGAAAAAATATTTCCGCGCAGTCCTGACGCTTTTGCTTGCCGCCCTGCTTCTTGTCTCCTGCGGCAAAAAGGAGGATTCCGGCAATCAGACCGGCGAGGCCGACCAGACCGACCCGCAGCCGCCCGCCGTTCAGGTTCCCGCCTGCCCCCAGCTTGCGGTGCCGCAGGAGGGGGACACCGTCGTCACAATCGAGACGAGCGAGGGGACGATTAAGGCGGTACTCTATCCAGAGTATGCCCCGCTCGCGGTGAAAAATTTCATCGACCTTGCAAACGCGGAGTACTACAAGGATATGCTCTTCCACCGGGTTGTGGCGGGCTTTGTCATCCAGACGGGCGACCCCACCGGCACCGGCAGGGGCGGGGAAAGTGCGTCCGGCGCCCCGTTTGCGAACGAGACGAGCCCCGCGCTGCACCACTTCACCGGCGCGCTCGGCATGGCCAACGCGTCGGCCAACCAGAACAAGAGCCAGTTTTACATTGTCGCCGGATCGACCGTTTCCGGCGATCTGATTTCCCAGATGCAGGCGACGACCGACGGCAGCTTTACCGACGAGGTGATCGAGGGCTACAAGACGCTCGGCGGTCAGCCGGGGCTGGATTTCCGCTACACCGTGTTCGGCCAGGTTTATGAGGGGCTGGACGTGGTGCAGCAGATTGCCAAGGTCAAGGTGGACGAGGACGACCGCCCGACGCGCGACATGAAGCTGCTGAGCGTCACCGTCGGCACCTACACCGCCGCGGAGCCGGACGCGGACGCCAAAACGGACTGAGTCCGCCGCGACTTCCCTGCCCGGCGGCAGGCGCGTTGAACCATGCAAAAAAACAGGCGGGGCGCGGAATCCTGCGCCCCGCCTGTTTCCCTTTTGCCCCGGCCGCGGGCGGGCATCCCGGGGCGCGGCCGCCCGGCTCGGGGAGACGCCGCCTCAGTCGGTCGGATAGGCCGCCTCGGCGAGGGTTTCCTCTGTTTCCGGCTCCGGCTGCTCGGGCTGCGGCACCGGCAGAATGGTCTCCTGCGCGGGTTCGTTCACCTCAAACAGCGGGTAGAGCATTCCCGTCCCCACATCCAGCAGATGCCCCGCGACGATTTCCCCTTTGTGAATGAGCAGCACGGCGGAGAGATTGTCGCTCAGCTCGGGTCTGTTAGTCACGGTATAGGTGCACTTTTTGACCGTCTCGCCGCGCAGGCCGCTCAGGTCAAAGCCGGTCGTTTGCAGCATGGCGTTGTATTCGGTGAACCGCTCGTCAAACTCCTCGGGAACCTTGACCTCCGCAACCGAGCTGGTCGGATCAACCGCAAGCCCGATACCGCGCAGGTATTCCTCCCGCTGCTCGGCAGTGTCCCCCGCGATTTTTTCATCGCTGCCGCCGCCCCGGATCCTGCCCACAACAAAGATTGCCGCAAGCACAAGCGCAACCAGCACAACGGCGGTAAGCACCGTTTTCCCAACCTGCTTTTTGCCGACTGAAGCCGCTACCATATGATTCAAACACCCCTTCAAGCTCTTTTTTGTCGTGTTAAATCTATATGTCGCATTTTCGGGATTCATGCGGCGCGCGCATAGAGCCGGAAAATTCCCCCGCGCCGTGTCCGGTTCGCCGCCCGCCCGGTTCTCCGGCCGGGGTTCAATCTGCCCTGCGCGCCCGGATCCCCGGCGGCATCCTGCATGGTGAGGGCATAGACCGCATTGGTTTCATCTGCCCTGCGCCGGGCGATTTCCCAGGGCGCAGGCTGCGCTTGACGGGCGGGCGGGGCGCCGATATAATGACAGGTATAAAATCAGCCGGCTTCGGCCGGCCCGAACCCGGAGGCGCGCCATGTCCGCAACTATATTACAGGGAATCCTGCTCCCGTTTTTCGGCACCCTTTTGGGCGCGGCGGGCGTGTTCGCAATCCGCGGCGCGCTGCATCCCAAGGTACAGCGCGCCCTAACCGGTTTTGCGGCCGGCGTCATGGTTGCGGCTTCCGTCTGGAGCCTGCTGGTGCCCGCCATCGAGCAGGCGTCGGCTATGGGGCAGTGGGCGTTCTTGCCCGCGGTCGTCGGCTTCTGGCTGGGCGTGCTGTTCCTGCTGCTGCTGGACAAAACCGTCCCCCACCTCCACCAGAACAGCGACGAGCCGGAAGGCCCCCGCACCAAGCTGAAACGAACCTCCATGCTGGTGCTGGCCGTCACCCTGCACAACATCCCGGAGGGCATGGCGGCGGGCATTGTGCTTGCGGGCTGGATGGCGGGAAGCGGCGGCATCACCGCGGCCGGGGTTCTCGCTCTGTCCGCCGGGATTGCAATTCAGAACTTCCCGGAGGGCGCCATCATCTCCATGCCCCTCCGCGCGCAGGGGATGGGCAAAGGCCGGGCGTTTTTGTACGGCGTCCTCTCGGGCGTGGTGGAGCCCATCGCCGCCATCCTCACAATCTGGGCGGCGGGGCTGATTCTCCCGGCGCTGCCCTACCTGCTCAGCTTTGCGGCGGGGGCGATGGTCTATGTGGTGGTGGAGGAGCTGATTCCCGAGGCCTCCGCCGGGGAGCACTCCAACCTGGGAACCCTGTTTTTCACGGCGGGCTTTACGGTGATGCTGGCACTGGATGTGGCGTTGGGATGAGCGCGCACGGCGCAGAAACGGCAAGGCGGCGCTGAATCCCCCTGGCATCGGGGCTCCCAACCGCCGCGCAGGTTTTGCGTGTTTCCTGCAAGCCGGGCTATGCGGAGGATTCCCTTTTTTCTCGGCCTATGCATAAATTACCGGCTGCATTGGGCTTTTCGGCATCGCAGAGCCACATGGCGGCGGCGTAAGGCAGACACAGTGCGCGTATAAAAAGCGCCGGGACAACAAATGGGCAGCCGTATAAGGAATTAAAAAGCACCTGCTGAAAAGAAATCTAAATCTCTTTTCAGCAGGTGCTTTTTTCTGTGTAGGATCATGCGCATGATCTCTCCGATAAATCGGAAGTTATCTTATCAAAACATAAACAACAATAAATCCCACCAGAAATGTAGAAAAATAGCTGTCCAGATACTTTTGGTCTTAATAAAAACAAAACTGAAAATACAGCTTACCAGCAAAACAGTGATGAATCCTCCACTTGTGAATACCGAAATAAATATATCGCCTTGAATCCACGCAGGAAAATGAATAATTAAAAACATCAAAGAATTGATAAACACAGCAAGATACTTTTTCTTATCGTTCAATATAGCATTCAAAAACAGTCCTCTAAAAACCATTTCTTCTCCGATAGCTATAGAAAGAACCTCTACTACAGTGTTTATTCCAAAAGACTCGCTTATCGTAATCTTACTATTGGTCAAGTATTCACTTATAAAAATATAAATTGTAAATAATATCATTATTGGAACAATTATCCAGCAGTTTTTCCTTAATAGATACATTTCTTCCTTTTTGATGAACATATTGTCACTAAAACGAAAATGAATCACGATTGCAGGCAAAAGCCAGAGCACAAGCTTGATATATACTTCTTTTGTAAATTCGTCAATTCCAATTTGGGTTTTCAAGTACAATTCTAATAAGCTCCATAAACCATAAAGTATCATGGCATAAATAATAAGCGAAGTACGCAATTTTGAAATTTTTTTCATTCAGTGTTGAGTATAAATCTATATAGTTTATTCCAGTCAACTTTTCAATAAATTCCGATTTGTCGTTCCGTCGCAACTCAAAAGTGACCATTCATTTGCTTTGCCGGTTCTATAAACCGGCAAGCAGGGAAAATGGATTGACATTTTCCAAATATGCAAAACCGGTGCGGCCACATAATAGGCAACACCGGTTTTGGATAAAAAGCTTCCTTATGTGGCTGTCCCTAATCCCGGCGCTTTATATTTTTGCAAACAAATGCGAAAGGCGGGGAATTCTGCCGTAAAGAGCTCAATTTTTAGCCAATTCAGCTTTCCTTTGTATCTCTTCCAGAACCCGTGCGCGCGCTGCCGGCGGATGCCGGGGGGATTGGCGCGCACTTCAGATCCATTCACGAATTTTTATGCAAAATATCACAAGTGACACCTGTTTCAAAAGGACACTTTCTATCCGAAAAAGGATTTTTCCGAAGTTTTGTTGTATTGGCTTTGGCGTATTTCCCGTTGGCAACCAATTTAAATCAATCCCAGCTCCTTTAATGCAGCTTGAAGCTTTTCCTCATCAAACGGTTTTATCAGGAGTATCTCGTCCTCGGCTCCGCAGCCCTCTTTTGGGGTGTGGCTCAGCCCTTGCTGCGATGTCATGATGACCTTGATCCGGTTTCCCTGGGGTATGTTTCGCTGCCTTTCGGTTTCTCGCATTTTTTCCAAAGCCTGCTGTCCGTCCATGACAGGCATCAATGCGTCGAGACATGCCAAATCATACGGCGCATTGTTTTCAAGCGCCATAACGAAGCATTCCACGGCTTCTTCGCCGTCCACCACCACATCGCATTCGCCATACTGTGACAACAACCGATTGGCAACCTTTCGGCTGCCAAAGTCACTTTCCGCTAATAGAATCTTCATTGCTTTGCCTCCTGTCATTCATTTTGGGGAGAAAACTTATAAAAAAGCGACCACGCGGCAACCGGCCAAACCGGTTGTAAACGTTCCGGGTCGCGGCGCAGGCAAGCCGCGCGCAAGGCTCGAAGGGCGGATTTTTTCACAAAAATTCGTGAATGCGTCCGAAGTACGCGCCAATCCCTCCCCGGCATCCGCCGGCAGCGCGCGCACGGGTTCTGGAAGAGATACAAAGGAAAGGTAAATTTTCGGCATAAACTGTCGGAGCAAAGCGGACCTTCTCCGACTTGAATGATCAGGAAAACAATCCTAAGAAAAAAGCAGCGGGTTCAACCGCGAAAAATGCTCCCCCGCTTTTCCTTTCGTCAGACTTCCACCGAGCAGCGGGCGGGTTTGCTTTCTGATTCCGCACCGCGCGGGACAG
>CAZYAV010000048.1:0-17351 GCA_964645785.1 uncultured Oscillospiraceae bacterium | reverse complement strand
TACGCGGGGTCGCGATGCGCTCGACGGCCGGGTCGTTCGCGAGGTTCATGAACAGAACCGTGCGCTCGATCGCGCCCGTCTTGCGGAAGTCGCTGATGAAGAAGTCCGCTTCCTCGAAAGTGATGCCGATGGCGGCGAACACGACCGCGAATCCCTCGCCCGAGGCGCGCACCTTCGCCTGGCGCGCGATCTGCGCGGCCAGCTGCGAGTGGGGCAGGCCGGAGCCGGAGAACACCGGCAGCTTCTGGCCGCGAACCAGTGTATTCAGGCCGTCGATGGCCGAAATGCCGGTCTGGATAAACTCGGCGGGGTAGTCGCGGGCGGCCGGATTGAGCGGCGCGCCGTTGATGTCCATCTTTTTGTCGGGGATGATCGCAGGGCCGCCGTCAATCGGGTTGCCCATGCCGTCAAACACACGCCCAAGCATGTCTTTGGAGACCGAGAGCTGCGTCCCGTGCCCCAAAAAACGCGCTTTGCTTGTTACAATCTTGAGACCCTGCGAGCTTTCAAAGAGCTGCACCAGCGCCTTGTCCTTGTCGATCTCCAGCACCTTGCCGTAGCGGATCTCGCCGTTCTGCTGTTCAATCTCAACCAGCTCGTCGTACTTGACGCCCTCGACGCCCTCGACAAGCATCAGGGGGCCGACGACCTCGCGAATGGTTTTATACTCCTTGCGCATATGCTTCGTCTCCTCCCATAAGCTCTGCGAACTCGTCGTCCATCTCGGCGTTGATCGCCTTGATCCGCTCGGGGAATTCCTCCTCGGTGATGTACTTCATACGGCCAATCTTCTCGATGACCTTCATGGACGTGATCTTGCTGAACGCCACGTCTTTGTCAAGCGCCTCGTTCGCCTTTTCATACCAGTGGTGAATTGCGCTGAGCATCCCGTGCTGCTTCTGCGGGCTGGTGTAGGTATCCACCTCGTGGAACGCGATCTGGTGCAGATAGTCCTCGCGGATGCTGCGGGCGCTCTCCAGCTTGAGGCGATCCTTGAAGCTCAGGGCGTCGACGCCGACCAGGCGGACGATTTCCTCCAGCTCGGCCTCGTCCTGCAGCAGGCTCATCGTGTCCGCAACCAGCTGCGACCAGTCCGCGCCGATGTTCTTGTCATAGTACGCGCCCATGTTGTCTTTATACAGCGAGTAGCTGGTCAGCCAGTCGATAGCGGGGAAGTGCCGCTTCTGCGCCAGCGCGCTGGACAGACCCCAGAATACCTTGACGATGCGCAGCGTCGCCTGCGAGACAGGCTCGGAGGTATCGCCGCCCGGAGGGGAGACAGCGCCAATGGCGGTGATTGCGCCGGTGCGGTGCTCCTTGCCAAGGCAGGTCACGATGCCCGCGCGCTCATAGAATTCCGCAAGGCGGCTGGAGAGGTACGCGGGGTAGCCCTCCTCGCCGGGCATCTCCTCCAGACGGCCGGACATCTCGCGCAGCGCCTCCGCCCAGCGGGAGGTGGAATCCGCCATGATGGCGACCTTGTAGCCCATGTCGCGGAAATACTCCGCGATGGTGATGCCGGTGTAAATGGACGCCTCGCGCGCCGCAACCGGCATGTCGGAGGTGTTCGCGATAAGCACGGTGCGCTTCATCAGCGGCAGACCCGTGCGCGGGTCGTTCAGCTCCGGGAACTCCATAAGCACGTCGGTCATCTCGTTGCCGCGCTCGCCGCAGCCGATATAGATGATGATGTCCGCGTCCGCCCATTTCGCCAGCTGGTGCTGCACGACCGTCTTGCCGGAGCCGAACGGACCCGGAATCGCCGCGACGCCGCCCTTGGAAATCGGAAACAGGGTGTCGATGGTGCGCTGGCCGGTGATCATCGGCTCGGTCGGGGTCAGCTTCTCCACAAACGGGCGCCCGCGGCGCACCGGCCATTTCTGAAGCATTGCGATTTTCTGCACGCTGCCGTCCGCGAGCTTGAGGGACGCGACCGGCTCTTCAATGGTAAAGTCGCCCGCCTGGATGTCGACGACCTCGCCGCTCATCCCCGGGGGAACCATGATTTTCTGTGTGACGGCCGGCGTCTCCGCAACCGTGCCCAGCACGTCGCCCGCCTCCAGCCGGTCGCCGACCTTGGCAACCGGGACAAACGGCCATTTGGCCTCCCGGTTCAGCTTCGGCACGTCGATGCCGCGGGTAATCCGGTCGCCCGCGCGCTCATAAATGGTGTCCAGCGGGCGCTGGATACCGTCAAAAATGCCGCCGATCAGACCCGGCGCCAGCTCAACCGAAAGCGGCTCGCCGGTGGAATACACCGGCTCGCCCGGGCCGAGACCCGCCGTTTCTTCATAGACCTGAATGGAGGCCTTGTCGCCGCGAAGCTCGATGATCTCGCCGATCAGACGCTTTTCCGAAACGCGCACCACATCGTACATCTGGCTGTTGCGCATACCGGACGCGACGATCAGCGGGCCGGCGACCTTTTCGATGACTGCGTTGTTTTCATTCATCAGCTGTTACCTTCCTGTTCAAAAAGGAGTTCGGCGCCAATCGCCTTCTCGATGTTTTCGCTAATCCCCCGCATCCCGACGCCGAGGCTTCCCTCCGCGTTGGGGATGGGGATGATTGCGGGGAACGGCGCGGTTTTGTACTTTGCAACCGCGTCGGGGATTTTGACCATTGCCTGCTCGGTGATATAGATAATCGCCGCGCCCTCCCGCGCAAGGCGGTGAACCGCGCGCTCAATTTCGCGCGTCTCGTCGGCAAAAACGGTTTCGATCCCAAGCGCGCCCCACAGCATCACCGAGTCGCGGTCGCCGACGACCGCGATTTTAATCTGTTCCGCCATTGTCGTCCGTGCCCCCTTTTAACTCGTTTTGTCCGCGCGCTTTTTTGCAAACAGCACGCGCAGCGCGCGGCATTCGCTCTCGCTTGCGAGGATGAAATAGGCAATCGGGCCAATCCCAAAGGAATCGTACCGCTCCTCGGCCGCGCGGGCAAGCAGAGAGTCGTCGATCATCTCCCGCGCCGCCTCAAACGCGCCGGTTTTGTAAAGATCCAGCGCGCGGCGCAGGCCGCTCGCGTTCGACCCCGTTGCCAGCAGAGCGGGCAGCCGCTCCTCCTCCGCGCCGAGCGCGCCGCAAAGCGTCTCGTGCGGAATCTCCCCGCCGGGCACAAGCATCGGGGCAAGGTCAACCTCGTCCCAGCCAAGCGCGCGCGCCCGCAAAACGGAGAGCACATTGGTATAGTCGATCTTTGCCGTAAAGTAGGTCTTGCAGAACGCGTTGTGGTGCTTTGCAAGCACCGCGTCGATGTGCGCGAACACCGCATTGTCCACCGCCGCGCTCAGGGTTCGGGGGTCGACATGGCGGGTCAGGCTCTTTTCCAGCTCGGTCAGCTTTTCGCAAAGCAGGTCGCCCAGCGCGGAATAATCCGCGTTATCGACCGCGTCGCGCAGCGTCTCAAGCGGGAACACGCCCTCCAGCATGGCGTCCGCCGCACCCTCGTGGCTGCCGCCCAGCAGGCGGCTTTTCAGCAGAAGCTTGAGGTTGGTCGCGTCCATATCCAGGTAAAACAGATCGGTCAGCGCGGGCTCGGGCGTGACGTCCGCCACCTGCGCGCGCACCTCGCTTCTGCGGAACCCGATGAGCGCGTCCGGGTCGGTCTTGACGGGATAATCCGCCGCGTAGCCCCAATCGCAGAGCTGGCGCAGCGCGTCGTAATAATCCAGCTCCCGCAGGTGCGCGAGCTTTGCGCGGTCAAGCAGCGCGTTTTCAAGCACCCGCACCCGCCCAACGGCATAAGGATAACTTCCGGAAGGCATGGTTTATACCTCCGTTTTGAACAGAAGCGCGTAAACCTCCGCCTCGCGTTCGTCGCGGAACGCGTCGACAAGCGCGCCGAAGGAGCAATCCACATCGCTCTCTTCCCCGACGAGCCGCACGCCGCCCGCGAAATCCCCCGCCTCGTCCGCCAGGGTCAGCTTGCCGGGCTTGCCGGCGTCCTTGAGCGCCGCGTTGAGCAGGGCGAGCATCGTCTTGCCGCCGAGATACGGCTTTGTAAACCGCTCGCGCGCGTCCGCGGGGACAACCACCTGCTCGCTGCCGGTCTGCGCGCCCTGCGCGACCAGCCGGCAAACCAGGGTGCTGTACGCCTCGCCGTCCAGACGGCAAAGCTCCTCTTTCGCGCGGTCGAACACCTCGTCGATGAGCGCGCGCTTTTTTGCAAGCTCCGCCTTGCGCGCCTCAATGCCGGCCGTCAGCAGGCGGCGCTTTTGGGTCTCCTCCGCTTCCGAAGCAGCCTTCGCGTCGATTTCGCTGGCTGCGGCCTTTGCTTCGGTCAGGGCTTTGTCCTTGCCCGCGTCGGCGGCGGCTTTTGCTTCATCCAGCATCTGCTGCGCGTCGTGCTGCGCATCGTAGCGGATCGCATCCAGTATCTGTTGTGCTGCCATTAAAGGATTCCGCCTTTCTTCTTAAGTATTGCGTGGGTCATTCCCGCCCCGCTTACAGGCTGAAGATAAGCAGAATCGTGACGAGCAGCGCGAGGATCGCGTAGGTCTCGACGAGGGCGGTCATGGTGATGCCCTTGCCGGAAGCGCCGGGCTGCTTGGCGGTCATGTGAATCGCGGAGACCGCGACCTTGCCCTGATAGATGGCCGAGAACAGGCCGCCGATTGCGATGGGCATGCAGGCGCCGAAGTACTGCAAACCGACCGCCACGCTGATGTCCGACGCGCCGCCGCCCAGCAGGCCGAGCTGCAGCATAACCAGAACGCCGGCGAGGAAGCCGTAAATGCCCTGTGTGCCGGGCAGCGCCTGCAGAACAAGCAGTTTACCAAACAGGTCGGGATTCTCCGAGCAGATGCCCGCGGCCGCCTGGCCGCCGATGCGGACGCCGTAAGCCGAACCGATACCCGGGAGAGCCACCGCAAGCGCGGCGCCGATAATCGCGATTGCCAAACCGAGAGACATAATTTGTACCTCCGAAAAATAAATTGATTTTTATCGTTTATTTACTACAAATAAAACTCGAACGAAAGAAGCTCACTGCTTGCCGGTCACGACGTTTGTGTATTTGGGCTGAACCGAAAGCGGCTCAAACGCGTAGCCGCCGCCCTCATAGAACTTGCCGTAGAACTCGATGTATTGCAGACGGCTTGCGTGGACATAGGCCGACAGCAGCCCCATCACCAGGTTGAACACGTGGCCGGCGACGTAAATCAGAATCGAGCAGACCCAGCCGAAGATGCTGCCCTGCACCATGCCCGCCAGCATGTTCATCACCATGCCCACAACGCCGCTTGACATCATGAGCGCGAGGATGCGGGAATAGGAGAGGATGTCGCTCATATAGCCGGTGATGTCGTACAGCTTGGTCACGCCGCCGAAAATCCGCTTGAGCGGGTTTTTCGTGTCGAACTTCGCGAACCCGAGCAGCAGCACGCCGCCGAGGCCGAGGCAGCCGTAGCTTGCCGCGCGCAGCGCCGGCACAAAGAGCAGCCCGATACCCAGCAGCAGGAAAATCCAGCTGATCTGGTTGCCGAGCGCGTCCTGCCAGCCGCCGTTTTTAAACTTGTAATAGGCGCTCAGGCCAAGGCCGAAGCAGATATGCACGCCGCCGAACGCGAGGCAGAGGATCATGATCTGCAGCGGGTTGTACAGCGGGGTTGCGATGACCGGCGGGAACCACTCGGCGCCGAAGTAGCTGCCGAACATGATGCCCCAGAAAACGGTCGGGACGCTCGCGTACATCAGCACGGTCACCAGCTTGCGGAACTCGCCCTTCGGCTTTTTGACCTTGAGGAAGAGCCAGAACAGGATCAGCATGACAAACCCGTATCCGACGTCCGCCATCATCATGCCGAATATGATCCAGTACCACGGCGCCATGGCCGGGTTCGGGTCGATATTTTCCAGCGGGTTGGGGCGGCTGAACATATCGGTCAGGGTCTCAAAGGGGGTCACCAGACGCTTGTTTTTGACCATCGTCGGGGGCTGCTCGCCCTCAGCCGGATCCTCAAGCACCAGCTCATAAACCCCCGTCGCGCTGCGGATGACCTCGTCCAGCTCGTCCGCGCGATCCGCGGTCACCCAGCCCTGAATGTAAAAGGTTGTGTCCGTTTCGGTATAGGGCACGTTCTGGCGGCTGAGGTCGGCGCTGAGCTGGTCGTACAGCATCTCCACCTCGCGCACCCGCTCGCCCGTCTGCTTCGCCTGCTGCGAAAGCTCGTCCAGCCGCTTTTTCGCCGCCTCAATCTGCTGCTCCAGCGCCTCTCTGGCAGCCTTCGCGGTCGCCCTGGCAAAGGGCGGGGCGGATTCGATGAAGCCGAGCGGCTTCGCCGCCGTCATAACCTCCTCATCCGTGCTTTTGTGGCAGACAATGAAGCAGGCGCGCGCGCCCGCGGCCATGCCCAGCAGCTGGATATACGCGCCCTCTTTTTCCAGCGCGCACAATCTGTCCGCCGCGGAGGTGGGGATGTAGCCGGTGTGAACGGTGGAAGTCGCGGTGTTGTGCAGCTCGTCCAGCGGCACCTCCAGCGGCAGCCAAGGCTCATACTGCTCCAGCATGCCCCGGGCGGTTGCGATTTCAGATTCGGCCGCGCTCATCTCGTTTTCCAGCCGGGCGGCCTCCTTCGCAAGCGCGGCCGCCTCGTCCCTGCGCTGCACAAACTCCGCATAGCCGACCGTGGGCTGCTCGTCAAAAAAGCCGGGCTTTGCGCCGTAGCGCTTCATGAAGCGCAGCGCGTCGTCCGAGCTCTGCACGGCCGCGGCGGTCTCCACCAGCCTGTCGTCCCGCACGCACCCGTCACTCTCGGTGACCATCAGAATCGCGGAGCGCTGAAGCTCCAGCAGCAGCGCCTCCCTGTCGCGTCGCATCGCAAAGACGGTCGCCTTTTTCATCTGAAGAATCATGGCTTCTGCACCTCATCCACGACAAAGCGCACGGCCTTGTCCGCAAATGCGCGAGCCGCCTGGACGAGCCGATCCGCCTCTTTCCCCTGCTCGGCAATCAGCTCATCGGCCTTCTGCTGCGCAAGGGCATCGGATTTCACGAGACTCTGCTCGGCTCTCGCCTTTGCCTCGCCGACGAGATCCTGGGCGGCCTGCTTTGCGGCTTGTTCCCCCTCGCGGGTGATTTCGCGCGCCTGCGCGGCGGCCTTTGCACGGATCT
Source organism: uncultured Oscillospiraceae bacterium (assembly GCA_964645785.1). Classification (GTDB taxonomy): domain Bacteria; phylum Bacillota; class Clostridia; order Oscillospirales; family Ruminococcaceae; genus CALWZE01. The sequence continues at coordinate 10,238 of CAZYAV010000048.1, read as the reverse complement.
CGGCAGCCTGCTTCTCGCTGTCTCTGATCTGTTCAAGAATCGTCATTTTCGCGGGTTTCACCACCTTGTTTACATGTCAAAAAAATCCTGTCGTAATTTTGTCGAAACAATCCGTTCAAGATTCGTTAAAATTGTATCATGCACTTGTTTGAAAGTAAAGCCGAATTGGAATTTTTGTACATCTTCATCGTTATCGGGGCAAAATTTGCGGTCGAATTTAGGCGAATGTTGGGCAAAAAACGGCCGGGAGCCGCCGCCGCAAGGCCGCACGGCGCAAAGCGGGCGGGTTTGCCGGTTGAAAAGCGGCGGGTTTTATGGGATAATTTAAAAAATCTTGTGTCAAAAAAGGGGTCTGCTTTATCCGCGCCCGCGGCGCTTGCGCCAACGGCAGGGGCAGGAAAGGGGCATTATGGACAAGCACAATCTCGCGCTGCTGTGCGACTATTACGAATACACGATGGCGAACGGCTATCACCTGGCCGGCATCGGGGACAGGATTGTCTACTTCGATCTGTATTTCCGCACCGTGCCGGACGGGGGCGGCTTTGCGATTGCGGCCGGGCTGTGGCAGGTCATCGACTACATCCGCGGCCTGCACTTTGACCAAAGCGACATCGACTATCTGCGCAGCAAGGGCGTCTTTTCGGAGGAATGGCTGGCGGCGATGCGGGACTTCCGCTTTGAGGGAGACATCTTTGCCGTGCCGGAGGGGACGCCGATTTTCCCCAACGAGCCGATTATCACCGTGCGCGCCAAGGCGGAGCAGGCGCAGATTGTCGAGACCTTTCTGCTGCTGTGCATCAACCACCAGTCCCTGATTGCAACCAAGACCAACCGCATTGTGCGCGCCGCAGAGGGGCGCGCGGTGATGGAATTCGGCGCGCGGCGGGCGCAGGGCGTGTCGGCCGCGTACATGGGGGCGCGCGCCGCCTACATCGCGGGCGCGGCGGGCACCTCGGTCGCCCTTTCGGACAAGCTGTTCGGCATCCCGGCCACCGGCACGATGGCGCACGCCTGGGTGCAGATTTTCGACGACGAGTACACCGCCTTCAAAACCTACGCCGAGCTGTACCCGCACGGCTGCTCGCTGCTGGTGGACACCTACAATGTGCTCAAAAGCGGGGTGCCGAACGCCATCCGGGTGTTTAAAGAGGTGCTGCTGCCGCAGGGGATTGAGGATTGCAGCATCCGTATCGACTCGGGCGACCTGACCTACCTCTCCCGCAAGGCGCGTCGGATGCTGGACGAGGCGGGGCTGACCAAATGCAAAATCATCGCCTCCAACTCGCTGGACGAGAACATCATCCGGGATATCATCAGCCAGGGCGGCGCGGTGGACGGCTTTGGGGTCGGCGAGCGGCTCATCACCGCCAAGAGTGACCCGGTGTTCGGCGGCGTGTACAAGCTTGTCGCGGTGGAGGACAAGGGCGGTGCCGTTATCCCCAAAATCAAAATCAGCGAAAACGTCGCCAAAATCACGACGCCGCATTTCAAAAAGCTCTACCGGCTGTATGAGAACGAGACAGGCAAGGCGATTGCGGACTATATCTGCGTGTACGACGAGAGTCTGGACGGGGTGCGCGAGCTGGAGCTGTTCGACCCGCAGTACACCTGGAAAAAGAAAACCGTGACCGATTTTACCGCGCGCGAGCTGATGCAGCCCATCTTTCTGGGCGGCAAACAGGTATATGAATCCCCCCATGTGGAGGAGATCCGGGCGTACTGCTTACAGGAAATCGACCATCTATGGGACGAGGTCAAGCGGTTCGAGAATCCCCACAATTATTACGTTGACCTTTCTCCCAGGCTCTGGAACATCAAGCAGGAGCTGCTGAACCGGAATGGGAGCAACCAATGAAACGATATGACCTTGCGCTGTTCGACTTTGACGGCACGATTTTCGATACCTTCCTCGGCATTGCACGGTCGTCCCAGCACGCCATGAAGGTGGTCATGGGGCGGGACTATCCCGACCTCGACGTGTTTCGCCAGTGCATCGGCCCGCCGCTCTGGGACATCTACGAATCCGCGTTCGGCCTGACCCCAGAGCAGGCCATGGAGACGGTCAACTGCTACCGCGAGCGGTACGCGAAACTTGGGGTGCTGGAATGTGAGCCGTATGACGGGGTCTGCGGCATGCTCGACCGGCTGCGGGCGGCGGGGGTCGGCTGCGCCATCGCCTCCAGCAAGCCCACCCCGCTCATCCGCACCATTCTGGAAAGCCATCAGATGCTGCAAAAGTTCGACTATATCCGCGGCATCGAGGGCGAGTGGGACAAGAGCAGCAAAACCGATATCGTCCGGCTGGTGATTGCGCATTTCGGCGCGCCGCCCGAACGCATTGTCATGGTCGGCGACCGATTTTACGACGCCGAGGGCGCGCAGAACGCGGGCGTCGCGTTCATCCCCGCGCTGTACGGGTTCGGCTCCGCCGCGGAATTCGAGCCCTATCCCCGCGTGTTCGACGCGCAGACCCCCGCCCAGGTCGCGGACTGGATTCTCGGCGCGGTGTAAGCCCCGGCGCTGTCCGGCGGTTCCTGATTTTTTCCATTTTAGGCGGCGCATACCGGCCGGGCGGCTGCATACACTATTCTTGCGGAAGATTTGCAGCATTCGCAGATCAATCCCGAAACGCAGCGCGGCGTTGCTGCCACAGTTCCCCTGTCCAGGCGTTTGGCGGTTTTGCCGCCCGCCCGCAGCAGGCGGAGGCGCAAAACGCAGACGGCTGATGTTTTCGGCATTTGAGCAAAGCGGAGGACGCAGGTCTTCCGCTTTTTTATCCGGCAATTTAACCCGTCCGCTGCTTGGCAGGGAGCTCCGGGCGCAGCCGGTGCAGCATGCCGCGCATAAACCGGCCGGGGAAAGCGGAAGACGCCGGAGGGGCTGCGCCCCGCGCCCACCCGTGTGTGCGCTTGATTGGCGAAGTCCACCGGCTGGCCGGCCGCCCTTCGCGGCTGCCGTGCGCGCGGCGCCGCGCGGAAGGAGCCGCCGCGGGATCCGCCAATTTTAACAAAGGCCGTAAAGAGACACAAAAGAGCCGGCGTCTGTTCCAAACGCCGGCTCTTGCCGTAATTGTGCGGGATTGCATGGGAAAGCGCCTGCCGCTGCGGGATTTTCCGCCGCCGCGGCCGCCCGCGGGCGTCAGACCGACAGCTCCGCCCGCTCGCCGAGCAGCGCGCGGTTGCGCTCCAGCAGCGGCCGGACACACTCACGCAGGAATTCCTCGGTCTGCTCCGGCGCGCGGCCGGTGAACGCGGCCGGGTCAAGCAGCGCGGCAAGCTCGGCGGCGTCCAGCCCAAACGACGGATCGGCGCACACCCGCTCGATGAGGTCGTTTTTGCCGCCCTCCTCCTTGACGGTCTTTGCCGCCGCAATCGAATGCTGCCGCAGCTTTTCGTGCAGAACCTGCCGGTCTCCGCCCTTTTTAACCGCCGACATCATGATGTTCTCGGTTGCCATAAAGGGCAGCTCGGCCATCACCCGGGCATGGATGACCCTGGGGTACACCACCAGCCCGTCGCAGACGTTCAGCATCAGGTTGAGGATTGCGTCGGTTGCGAGGAAGGCCTCGGACACCGCAAGGCGCTTGTTTGCGCTGTCGTCCAGCGTCCGCTCAAACCACTGGGTTCCGGCCGTGAACGCCGGGTTGAGCAGATCGATCATCACATACCGCGCCAGCGCGCAGATGCGCTCGCAGCGCATCGGGTTGCGCTTGTACGGCATGGCCGACGAGCCGATCTGGTGCGGCTCAAACGGCTCCTCCATCTCCTTGAAGCTTGCCAGCAGCCGCATGTCGTTACCGAACTTCATCGCGCTTTGCGCGATGCCCGAAAGCGCGCTGAGCACCATGAAATCCACCTTGCGGGAATAGGTCTGCCCCGAGACGGGCACCACCCGCTCCAGCCCGACCTCCCGCGCGATGCTCTGCTCCACCGCGCGGATCTTCTCGCCGTCCCCCTCGAACAGCTCGACAAAGCTGGCCTGGGTGCCGGTCGTTCCCTTGCTGCCCAGCAGCGCCAGCCCGGCGAGCCGGTTCTCGATCTCGCCGAAATCCATATACAGCTCGTTGAGCCAGAGGGTCGCGCGCTTGCCGACCGTGGTCAGCTGCGCGGGCTGCAAATGGGTATACGCGAGCGCGGGCATCGCCTTGTATCGGTCTGCGAAGTCCGCCAGCAGCGAAAGGACGTTGAGCAGCTTGCGCCGCACCACCTCCAGCGCCTGCTTCATGACCAGGATATCCGTGTTGTCCCCGACATAGCAGCTGGTTGCCCCGAGATGAATAATCCCCTTGGCGGACGGGCACTGGATCCCATACGCGTACACGTGGCTCATGACGTCGTGGCGCACCTCTTTTTCCCGCGCGGCCGCCACGTCGTAGTTGATGTCCTGCGCGTGCGCCTCCAGCTCCGCAATCTGCGCGTCGGTGATGGGCAGACCCTGCGCCTGCTCGGCGCGCGCGAGGGCGATCCACAGCCTGCGCCAGGTGCGGAACTTGTTGTCCTCCGAAAAAATATACTGCATTTCCTCCGACGCGTACCGCGTCTGGAGCGGGCTGACATATCTGTCGTGCGCCATCCTTACTCCTTCCTTTTTGCCTGTTTGGTATCGGTTCTGCCCGCAAGGCCGCCTTGCAGAACGCGGGCAGTCCCGGTTATTGCCGGGCTGTGCCCGCCCCCATGAGCGGCGCGGGTGGTTTTATTTAAAATACGCCACGCCGCTTTGGAATATTTTCTGGTCATATTCGCCCGGCACGTTTTTATACAGCGACGCGCCGATGCGCTCGCTGTGCGCCATCTTGCCGAGCACCCGCCCGTCCGGGCTGGTGATCCCCTCCACGGCGAGCACGCTGCCGTTCGGGTTGTAGCGCAGATCCATCGACGGCCGCCCGAGCAGATCGACATACTGGGTCGCGATCTGGCCGTTTTCACTCAGCCGTGCAAGGGTTTCGTCGTCCGCGACAAACCGCCCCTCGCCGTGGCTGACCGGCACGGTGTGGATTTCCCCAACCGCCGCCCCCGCGAACCAGGGGGAGAGGTCGGACGCCACCCGGGTGCGCACCAGCATACTCTGATGGCGGCCGATTGTATTAAAGGTAAGGGTGGGGCAGCCGGCGTCGGTTTCGGTGATGCGGCCAAACGGCAGCAGCCCAAGCTTGATGAGCGCCTGGAAGCCGTTGCAGATGCCGAGCATCAGCCCGTCCCGCGCCTCCAGCAGCCGGGTCACCGCCTCCGCGATGGCCGGCGCCCGGAACACCGCGGCAATCAGCTTTGCGCTGCCCTCCGGCTCGTCCCCGCCCGAAAAGCCGCCGGGCAGAAAGACCATCTGGCTGCGGTCGATTTCCTGCGCAAGCGCCCGGACGCTCTGCGCCACCGCGTCGGGGGTGAGGTTGTTGACGATAAAGACGGACGCCTGCGCACCCGCGCGCCGCATCGCCCGCGCGGAATCCAGCTCGCAGTTGGTGCCGGGCAGCACCGGAATCAGCACGCGCGGCCTGACCTCGCCCAGCCGCACGGCGGGGGACGCGACCGTCTTTGCGCGGTAGCTGAGCGTCTCGGCCGTCTCTCCCTCGCCGCCGTGCCGGGGGAATACCGGCTCAAGCCGGCTTTCGTAGATGCGCTGCGGCCCGTCCAGCGGGACGAATTCCCCGTTTATCGCAAACGCATAGGCCGCGGTAGTGCGCCCGATCTCCTCACCCGTGCCGGGCACCTCCGCCCCATCCGCCAGCTCAAGCAGGAAGGAACCGTAGCTGTAGCCGAACAGCCCGTCGAGCGGGAGCGGCGTGCGTGCCTCAAAGCCGATCCGGTTGCCGAGCGCCATTTTGAACAATGCTTCCGCCGCGCCGCCGGTTCCCACGGCGTAGGCCGAGAGAATCGCCCCCGAGGCGATTCCCCCTTCCACCAGCGCGAAGCTGCGCAGCAAGCTTTCCGGCTCGGGCAGCAGCGGGTCGGTGTATTCGGGGCGCAGCCAGACGACCCGGTGACCGGCCGCCTTGAACTCGGGCGAGATCACCCGCCGCGCGTCCCCGGCCGCAACGGCGAAGGAGACGAGGGTTGGCGGCACGTCGATTTTTTCAAAGCTGCCGGACATGCTGTCCTTGCCGCCGATTGCGGCGACGCCGAGGTCGGCCTGCGCCGACAGCGCGCCGAGCAGCGCGGCAAACGGGCTGCCCCAGCGGGCGGGGTCGGCGCCCAGCCGCTTGAAATACTCCTGAAAGGTCAGGTAGGCGCGGCCTTTTTCAAACCCGGACGCCACCAGCTTCGCGACGCTCTCCACCACCGCAAGGTACGCCCCGCGGTACTCGCTGTGCTGCGCGATATAGGGGTTAAAGCCCCACGCCATGCCCGAGCAGGTGTTCGTCTCTCCCTCGACGGGGAATTTGGCCGCCATCGCCTGAATCGGGGTCATCTGGTGCGCGCCGCCGTAGGGCATCAGCACGGTCGCCGCGCCGATGGTGCTGTCGAACCGCTCGCCCAGCCCTTTTTTGTCACAGATATTGAGGTCACCCACCATCGCGTTCAGCCGCTGCACCAGGGTGCCGGCGCTTTGGCGGACGGCGGCGCTGTCCTGTCCGACTGTGACCGCGGCGTGCTTTTCCGCGCCGTTGCTGTCCAGAAAATCGCGGGAAATGTCGCACACCCGCTGGCCGTTCCAGTCCATGACCAGCCGCCGGTCGCCGGTAACCCTGGCCACAACGGTCGCTTCCAGGTTTTCCCGGTTGGCGCAGGCGATGAACGCATCCGCCTGCGCCGCTTCAACCACCACAGCCATCCGTTCCTGGCTCTCCGAGATGGCGAGCTCGGTTCCGTCCAGTCCGTCATATTTTTTCGGCACGGCGTCGAGGTCGATTTGCAGCCCCGGCGCAAGCTCCCCGATTGCAACCGAGACACCGCCCGCGCCGAAATCGTTGCAACGCTTGATCATCCGCACGGCCTGCGGGTCGCGGAACAGCCGCTGCAGCTTGCGCTCGACCGGCGCGTTGCCCTTCTGCACCTGCGCGCCGCAGGTCTCCAGGCTCTCCAGCCGGTGCGCCTTTGAGCTGCCGGTGGCGCCGCCGATGCCGTCCCGCCCGGTGCGGCCGCCCAGCAGGATGACCAGGTCGCCCGGCGCGGGCGCTTCGCGGCGGACGCTGCGCTCGGGCACCGCGCCGACAACCGCGCCGATCTCCATGCGCTTTGCGACATAGCCCGGGTGGTACAGCTCGTCCACAATCCCGGTTGCGAGGCCGATCTGGTTGCCGTAGCTTGCATAGCCCGCGGCCGCGGTGGTCACCAGCTTGCGCTGGGGCAGCTTGCCCTCGATGGTCTCGGACACCGGCACAAGCGGGTCGCCCGCGCCGGTGACCCGCATCGCCTGGTAGACATAGCCGCGGTTGGCCAGCGGGTCGCGGATGGCGCCGCCGATGCAGGTGGCCGCGCCGCCGAACGGCTCAATCTCGGTGGGGTGGTTGTGGGTCTCGTTTTTAAACAGCAGCAGCCAGTCCTCCGGCTTACCGTCCACATCCACCTCGACGCGCACCGAGCAGGCGTTGATTTCGTCGCTCTCGTCCAGGTTTTTGAGCACCCCGTGCTTTTTGAGGTACTTTGCGCCGATGGTCGCAAGATCCATCAGGGTGACCGGCCTGCCGCTCCCGGCGCCGTACAGCTCGGCGCGCATCCCCTGATACCGCCGGTACGCCCGCTCCACCAGCGGGTTGTCGATCTGCACCCCGTCCAGGACGGTGCCGAAGGTGGTGTGGCGGCAGTGGTCGGACCAATAGGTGTCGATCATCCGCAGCTCGGTCATGGTCGGGTCGCGGCGCTCCTGCCGGAAATACTGCTGGCAGAACGCGGCGTCCTGCGCGTCCATCGCAAGCCCGTACCGCTCAACCAGCCCGGCAATCCCGTCGCGGTCAAGCCCGGTAAAGCCGGTCAGCGTCTCCACCGCCGCCGGCCGCGCATAGCTCTGCCGCAGGGTGTCCCGCTCGTCCAGCGAGGCCTCGCGCGAATCCACCGGGTTGATGACATATTTTTTGACGGCCTGCACCGCCGCGTCGTCCAGCTCGCCGGTGAGCAGGTAGACCCTGGCGGTGCGCACCGCCGGCCGCTCCGCCGCGCTGATGAGCTGGATGCACTCGCTCGCGGAATCCGCCCGCTGGTCGAACTGACCCGGCAGCGATTCAACCGCAAAGATCGCGTCCGCCCCCGCAGGCAGCGCAAACAGGAGGTCGTCGAGCGGCGGCTCGCTGAACACGGTTGTAACGCAGCGGTCAAACAGCGCCCGGTCAATCCCCTCCACGTCATAGCGGTTGAGGATGCGCAGGTCGCGCAGCCCCTGCAGCCCCAGCAGGGAGCGCAGCTCACCCAGCAGCGCCCGTGCCTCGACGGCGTAGGGCGGCTTTTTCTCCACATAAACCCGAAAAACCGGCATTACAGCGCCTCCTCTTTTGTTGCGGCAAGCGCGCGGCGGCCGATATCCCGGCGCATCTGCACGCCCTCAAACCGAATGGTGCCGGCCGCCGCATACGCGCGCTCGAGCGCGGCGGGCAGCGTCTGCGCCGTGGCGGTCACCCCCAGCACCCGGCCGCCGTTTGTCACAAAGCCGCCCTTGCCGTCGCCGGCCGTTCCGGCGTGGTAGACCCGCACGCCGCTGTCCTGTGCGCGGCCGTCCTTAGTAAGCCCCTCGATCGGCTTGCCCTTTTCATACTGCCCGGGATAGCCGCCCGACGCGAGAACCACACAGGCCGCCGCGCCCGGCGCGGTCTCCACCGGCAGCTGCGCGAGCGTCCCGTCGGTCGTCGCCCGCATGATGGTCAGCAGGTCGCCCTTGAGCAGCGGCAGCACCACCTGGGTTTCGGGGTCGCCGAACCGGCAGTTGTACTCGATGACCTTGGGGCCTGCGGGGGTGAGCATCAGCCCGAAATAGAGGCAGCCGCGGAACTGCCGCCCCTCGGCGTTCATCGCGCGCACGGTGGGCAGAAAGATCTCGTCCATGCACCGCTGCGCGATTTCGGGCGTGTAATAGGGGTTGGGCGCAACGGTGCCCATGCCGCCGGTGTTCAGCCCCTTGTCCCCGTCCAGCGCGCGCTTGTGGTCCATGCTGCTGACCATCGGGCGCACCGTCTCGCCGTCTGTGAACGCCAGCACCGACACCTCGGGTCCGGTGAGGTATTCCTCAATGACGATGCGCGCGCCCGATTTGCCGAACTTTCCGTCCTCCAGCATCTCCTTGGCCGCGCGCAGCGCCGCCGCCTCATCCTCGCAGATGAGGACGCCCTTGCCCAGCGCCAGCCCGTCCGCCTTGACCACAAGGGGATACTGATAGTTGCACTGGATGAATTTGGCCGCGCGCAGCAGGCTGTCGAACACGCCGTACCGCGCAGTCGGGATGCCGTATTTTTCCATCAGCTGCTTGGAAAACACCTTGCTGCCCTCGATCATCGCCGCGTCCCGGCGCGGGCCGAACGCGGGGATGCCGGCCTCCGCCAGCCGGTCGACCAGCCCCAGCACAAGGGGGTCGTCCGGCGCAACCACCACATAGTCGATCCCCTTTTCAACCGAAAAGCGGACAATCCCGTCCAGGTCGGTCGCCGCAACCGGCACGCAAACCGCGTCCCGCGCGATGCCGCCGTTGCCCGGCGCGGCATACATTTCGGTGATTTCCGGGTTTTCCAAAAGCTTCTGGATGATGGCGTGCTCGCGGCCGCCGCCGCCCACAACAAGAACTTTCATTCGCTTGCCCTTTCCTCAATTAAACCGGGTTGATTTGCGCTGCGCTCAATGGTGGAACAGGCGCATCCCGCTGAACGCCATCGCGATGCCGTATTGATCGCAGGTCTCAATGACCTGGTCGTCCCGAATCGAGCCGCCGGGCTGCACAATCGCGGTCACGCCGCTGCGGTGCGCCCGCTCGATGTTGTCCCCAAAGGGGAAGAACGCGTCCGAGCCGAGGCTGACCCCGCTCACCTTGTCCAGCCAGGCGCGCTTCTCCTGCCGGGTGAGCGGCTCGGGCCTGACCTTGAAGGTGCGCGCCCACACCGCGTCGCCGATCACGTCCTCATACTCGTCCGAGAGATAGACGTCGATGGCGTTGTCCCGGTTGGCGCGCTGGATGCCGTCCACAAATTGCAGCGCGAGCGTTTTGGGGTGCTGGCGCAGCTGCCAGGTGTCCGCCTTGTTGCCCGCAAGGCGGGTGCAGTGGATTCGGCTCTGCTGCCCCGCGCCGACCCCGATGACCTGCCCGTCCTGCGCGTAGCAGACCGA
>CAZYAV010000047.1:0-17576 GCA_964645785.1 uncultured Oscillospiraceae bacterium | reverse complement strand
GGCAGCCCTCGGTGCAGGGCTTGTTCTTGCAGTGCAGGCAGCGCTGCGCCTCGTCGATCGCCTGCTCTTTTGTATAGCCGAGCGCGACCTCGAGGAAGTTCTTGTTGCGGACATTCGGATCCTGCGAGGGCATCTCGTTTTTCTTCAAAGACATATTGGGCATGGTTATTTGACCTCCTGCTTGAACAGATTGCAGACCGACTCATGCTGCGCGCGTTCAAACGGCTTATACGCGGTCGAGCGCGCCATCGCCTCGTCAAAATCGACCTCGTGCCCGTCAAAATCCGGGCCGTCGACGCAGGCGAATTTGGTCTTGCCGCCAACCGTCAGCCGGCAGCCGCCGCACATGCCCGTGCCGTCGATCATGATCGGGTTCATCGACACAACCGTCTTGATGTTGTATTCCTTTGTGAGCTTGCAGACGAATTTCATCATGATCAGCGGCCCGATGGCGATGACCTCGTCGTACTGCTCGCCCGCCTCGATAAGAGCCTTGAGCGCGTCGGTCACCAGCCCCTTTTGCCCGACCGTGCCGTCGTCCGACATGATGACCAGCTTGTCGGACACCGCCCTGAACTCGTTTTCAAGGATGAGCAGATCCTTGCTGCGGAAGCCGACAACCGAGTGCACCTGCGCGCCCTGCGCGTGCAGCTTTTTCGCAATCGGGTAGGCGATTGCGCTGCCGACGCCGCCGCCGATGACCGCGACCTTTTTCAGCCCCGCCGTCTCGGTCGGCCGGCCGAGCGGCCCGACAAAGTCGTGCAGGCTGTCCCCCTCGTTGAGGTGGTTGAGCTTTTCGGTCGTCGCGCCGACGATCTGGAAGATGATCGTGACCGTCCCCGCCTCGCGGTCGTAATCCGCGACGGTCAGCGGGATGCGCTCGCCGTTTTCGTCAACCCGCAGGATGACAAACTGCCCCGGTTCCGCCTTTTTCGCAACGAGCGGCGCGTCGATGTCCATCAGCGTCACGGTTGGGTTGAGAACCTGTTTGCGTACAATTTTGTACATTGTTTAAGCCCCTTCCAATCTTTCGTTTTGTTAGCCTTGTTTCCCATTGTTTTGCACACTCTAATCCGATATTTATTCTACCATCCGGCGGCCAAAAGTCAACCATGCGCCCGGTTCCGGCGGCCGGAAGCGCGGCGGCCTATGGGGCGATGCGCAGCCCAGCGCCGGGTTCCGCTGCGTCCGCGGGGTTCGGCCGCCCCCCAGATGCAGCCCCGAGCCCCTTGCCCGCCACGCCGGGCAGGCGGCGTGTACGGCCTTTTGCCCCGCGTGCCCCGTTCCGCGTTCACCGCACGCGGCCTTTTGCGTATTGCGCTGGCGCGGAGCGGACGTGTATAATAAGTATTGTTTATCGGTTTGCCGATTCCTATTCTGTCAAAAAGGGAGGCGCGGCGGTTATGTATGCGCGGGTGCAAAGTCTCGGCCTTTACGGCCTGGACGGCTATGGGGTGACGGTTGAGGCGGACACGAGCGGCGGGCTGCCCGCGTTCGATCTGGTCGGCCTGCCCGACGCGGCGGTCAGCGAATCCCGCGACCGGGTGCGCAGCGCCATCAAAAACAGCGGCTTCACCTTCCCCATCAGCCGGGTGACGGTCAACCTCGCCCCGGCGGACAAGAAAAAGAGCGGCCCTGTGTACGACCTGCCCATCCTGCTCGCCGTGCTCTGCGCGTCCGGCCAGCTGGACGCGCCGCTTGCGGGGGCGGCATTTTTGGGCGAGCTCTCGCTGGACGGGCGGCTGCGGCCGGTCAACGGCGTCCTTGCGATGACGCTTGCGGCGCGGGCCTGCGGGGTCACCCGGCTCTATCTGCCCGCCGAAAACGCCGCCGAGGCCGCGGTCGCGCAGGGGCTGACCGTTTACGGGGTGCAGACCGTCCGCGAGCTGGCCGGCCACCTCGCCGGGGGCGCGCCGCTTGTTCCCGCCCAGCCGCCCGCCTTCGACCTGCCGCCGCTCGAGTCCCTGCCCGATTTTGCCGACGTCAAGGGGCAGCTTGCCGCGCGCCGGGCAATCGAGGTTGCGGCGGCGGGCGGCCACAACCTGCTGATGATCGGTCCTGCCGGGTCGGGCAAATCCATGCTCGCCAAGCGCATCCCCTCCATCCTGCCGCCGCTGGATTATGCCGAGGCGATCGAGACAACCATGATTTATTCCGCCGCCGGCCAGCTGGCGGAGCACGGCTCGCTTGTCCGTGTCCGGCCGTTCCGCTCCCCGCACCACACCGTTTCGGCCGCGGGGCTCACCGGCGGCGGCTCCATTCCCCGGCCGGGCGAGCTGTCCCTCGCGCATAACGGCGTGCTATTTTTGGACGAGCTGCCGGAGTTTTCCCGCGCGGCAACCGAGGTGCTGCGCCAGCCGGTCGAGGACGGCGCCGTCACCATCTCCCGCGTCGCCGGGTCGCTGACCTATCCCTGCTCGGTCATGCTTGTCGCGGCGATGAACCCCTGCCCCTGCGGCAATTTCGGCAGCGCCAAGCCCTGCACCTGCGCGCCGCACGCGGTGGAAAAGTACCTTTCCCGGGTGAGCGGCCCGCTGCTCGACCGCATTGACCTGCACATCGAGGTCGCGGCGGTCGATTACAATTCCATCGCCGCATCGGCGCCCGGCGAATCCTCCGCCGCCATCCGCAGCCGGGTTGTCCGCGCCCGCGCGCTGCAAAAGGAGCGGTACGCCGCCTACGGCGTCGGCTACAACGCCAAGCTGCCGGCCGGGCTGCTCGACGAGATGTGCGCGATGAGCGAGGCGGCGCAGGGGGCGCTCAAGCGCGCGTTTGAGGGGCTGGGCTTGTCCGCCCGCGCCTATGACAAGGTGCGCAAGGTCGCCCGCACAATCGCCGACCTCGCCGGGTCGCCCCGCATCGAGGCCGCACACATCGCCGAGGCGGTGCAGTACCGCGCGCTGGACAAAAAATACTGGCTGCGGGGCTGAACCACCGGCCTGCCCGCCTTTCGCAGCAGGCCAAAAGCAGGCCGGGCACGGGGCAGGCCGCGGCGGGGCGGCTTTTCTGTTGAGGGGCAAGGACGAGAAAGCTTTTGCCCTGAAAACCGGGCATGGGCTTTCGGGCGGTGTTGTTCCGCCGCCGGTACTGCTTGCGCGGCCTGGTTTCGGCAAATGCTTCCGCTTGAATTCCCCCGCCATTTCGGTTTTGGCGTAAAACCGAATTCATGCGCTTTTGCCGGCGTGGGGCTCGTCTGCGCATCGCGAACCAAACGCAGGATTTTGATAAGCGGCACATTCAGGCGGAATATTGAATCAATACTCTGTAAACCAATTCTTGCTCTGCGCGGGGCGGAACCTGAAATTGTCAATCCCCCGCAAGGCGCTGTCGTCTCCGTGCAATTTTAGCAATAGCTCTAAGGCAACGCGCTTGGCTTGTCGCTTCTATTGTCTCCACATAAAAAACACCGTCCATTCAAAGCGGGTTCAAGCCCGAGCGGTATTCTTTACCTGTTCCCGGAAAAAGCAGCAAAAAAGCTGTTGTTTGCAGAAAGGAGCCTTCTGCTGTGAAAAAATGTTTCCCCCTTCTCCTTGCCGCCCTCTTAACGGTAAGTGCACTAACAGGGTGTGCGGAGCGAAATTCTCTGCCCGAGCAAAGCGACACCGCGCGGGGCAGCGAAACCACCATTAGCCAACCTGTAACGTCAACAACTGGGGCTTCAAGTCCAACTGTTTCCCCTACTGCGTCTGCTGCATACGAAAAACTGCTTGCACACAAGACCGCGGGCTATGGGCAGCAGAGCGTAGCCGATTTTAACGCGGCGCTCGCTTCGACACCCGATGAATTAACAGAGTTCCTTGCCGCAGTAGCTGAGGTAATAAACACCATCTCTGCCGACGACGAGAATTACGATTTCGTCACCGCGACAATCGGTTTTTCGTCGCAGGAATTGTACTGCGAGCATATGGGAGAAGAACTGACCCTTTCTATGCCGCTTGTGAAACAAAGCAGCCCATGCGGCTATCCGGACGAGGACGGGGAGCCGGTATATGATTTTTCCTGTTTCGTTGAGGCGGACGCTGCTTATTCTGTCAACGCCCCGCAGCTTGTAACCGTAGCGGAACGGGATACCGCGCTGCTGACCTTCAAAGAAGAGATGCAAGCTTACCTGAACAGTCTGCGCGAAGAAGAAATTGCGGAAGGCGATATTAAAAAACTGCTCACAGACAAGTCCGCCGAACTTGCAAGCAGCCTGTCAACCGAAACGATAGAATTATCGCCTTGTGAAATTTATATGATTGAAATTCACAACGCGGGTATGGAAATCATAAAATAGAAGGGCGATTCCCTCCCTTTGCCGCGCCGCGGCGGGGTTCACACGTCTGATTTATACGCGGCCGCTTTTGAGCAATCAAAGCAGCCGTTTCTTTTTTACTGTAAAAGCGGCCGCGTATCCCGAAAGGAATGGCGGCAAAAAGAGGCCGCCGCCATGAACCAAACAGACCGGCAGGGCAGGACGATTTTCGGCTTATTAAAGCCCTGGCCGCCGGCGAGGCAAAGTTCATCTATATAAGAGCTTATAAAAAAAGCGGCCGCGCGCCCGCCGGCCGAACCGGCTGGATCCCGGGTCGCGGCGCAGGCAGGCCGCCCGCAAGGCTCAAAAAGCCGGGTTTTGCCAAAAAGCATTCGTCCCCGTTTCCGCCCCGAAAAGCGGGCAGGCAGAACGGCCGACAGGCGGGTGCAAAATTTCCGTCACAGAATTTTACCGTCTTTCAGCCTCCCGCAGCCGCACCCATACCGCCGCGCTTTCCCGGCACCCGCCCGTCCGCGTTTATAAATATTTTGCAATCCTCTTCCGGCTTCGCCTGTTTACTTCTTACAATTAAATAATTCTATAAGCGCGGATTGCCTCCTGCCCCTCCTGAGCCGGGCGGAATAAGTCGCGATGCAGCTCCACGGCTTGGGGATGCCGGCGTATCGGCGGAATTCCTGCATTCGAGTACAGGCGTGTGGGGAACGGCTCTGTTTGCTGCAATAGGCCAAAAGCCGGTTCGTTAAAATCAGCCCGGTTTTGTCGGCCAAGGGCTCCAATACCCCGTCGCGCAGAGGGACAGCGAAGAACCGGCAAGCGCCTGGGATGGGCAGGCGCCTGCCGGTGAGCGAATCACCGGGTATGCTTGGGACATGCCGTCCCCCGAGCACGGTTATTCTGTTCTGCAACATTGCTCGCCGTTCCGGGGTCGGCTGCGGCCGCGTATCCGGCGCTGTCTCCTCAGTCGATCACGCTGGCCGTCCGCCCAATCCCGACCGTCATCGCGGTCAGCCGCCGCCAGCTGTTGCAGCCGCACACCCCGTCCACGGCGAGGTTGGCGTCCGCCTGCCAGTTGGTCAGCGCCCGGCGGGTGTTTTGCCCAAACAGGCCGTCCAGCCCGTATGTCGGGTAGCCGAGCGCGTTGAGCGCGTCCTGCATCACTAGCACATAGACCCCGCGGCTGCCCACGCGCAGGGTGGGGTACCCCGATGTTGTGCCGCTGCAGGCCGGCCGGCCATACCGCCGGTCAAAGTGAACCCAGCTGGGGGTCATGCGGATCGGCTCGACATATCCCCACACGCCGAGGTTGTTTGCGAGGTTCCACAGCCGCTGGCGGCCTGTGTCGGACAGGGTCTGTCCCACATCGAAGGACACCCCGGCATAGTGCTGGCTGGTCAGGCTGTGGCCGCCCTCCCAGATGCGCTTGAACGCGTACCCGACAAAGATTCCGCTCGCGTAGCTGCGGCGGGTGAGGTTCCAGCACTCCATCGCCTGCGTTGTCGTCCACAGGGTCGGGGAGCCGGACGAGCCGCGGAATTCCCGCACCCGCAGCGTTGTCCCGTAGGAATACGGCATCGGGTCGTCCTCCCCCGCCGTCATGCTGTAAACCCGGTTCGCGTCCGTGTCATAAACCAAAATGCGCGCCAACGGTGTTCCCTCCAAAGCAAATGATTTGCCCCATCGTATGCGGCGCGCGGCCGGTCTGTGCCGTGCGGGGGTACGCGCCGGCGCCCCGGCATTCCGCCGCGCCGCCCCTTTCACCCGCCCCGGCCAAGCCCGCCGGGCTTGGTCGGGGCGGAGCCCGCCGCATTCGGCTCGGTTAACGCGGCAACCGCACGGCCGTCCGACCGATTGCCGCACCCGGCCTTTCCCGCAGCGCCTTTTGCCCGGTCATTGTCCCCGGTGCGGCTGGGCGTTCCTCTGCCAAAGCCGCCAACCCAAAAGGCGCGCCCGTTCCCTTTGGGGAACGGGCGCGCCTGCTCTGTTCGGCCGGATTTTTCTTTTCCGCCGGTTTATTTTTCAAACAGCTCCACCGCTTTTCTCATCTGGTTGATGATGTCGATGTGCTGGGGGCAGACCGACTCGCACTGGCCGCACGCCACGCATTTGGACGCCACCCCGCCCTCGCGGGTCTCCCAGTTGTAGTTGGCCTGCGCGCCCGCGACGTTGTTGTAAACCATGTAGTTGTTCACCGCGCGGAAAATGCCAGGGATCGCTACCTCCATCGGGCACCCCTTCACACAGTACTTGCAGCTGGTGCAGGGCACGCGCGGAATCGCCGCGAGCGCCTGCTGCGCCCGCTCGACCGTGGCGCGCTCGTCCGCGTCAAGCGGCTTGAAATTCTCCATAAAGGAGATATTGTCCTTCATCTGCTGCAAATTGGACATGCCGCTGAGCACCGTGATCAGGCCGTCCAGCGAGGCCGCAAAGCGGATCGCCCAGGAGGGCAGCGACGCGTCCGGGTTCGCCGCGCGGAACACGCTCTCCACCGACTCGGGCAGTGTCGCCAGCGAGCCGCCCTTGACCGGCTCCATAATCACAATCGGCTTGTTGTGGCGGCGCGCCGTCTCGTAGCACTTGCGGGACTCGACCCGCGCGCTCTCCCAGTCGGCATAGTTGATTTGCAGCTGCACAAACTCCGCCTCCGGGTGGCGGGTGAGGATCTCCTCCAGCTTGTCCGCCTTGTCGTGGAAAGAGAAGCCGAGGTGCTTAATCAAGCCCTTTTCCTTCTGCTCGGCGAGAAATTCCCAGATTCCGAACTTTTCAAAGCATTCGGTGCGGGTATCGCCCATATTATGCATCAGATAGAAGTCGAAGTACCCCGCGCCGGTGCGCTCCAGCGATGTCCAGAACATCTGCTTCGCCTCGTCCGCCGTTTTGCAGCCGGCCCAGGCGGGCAGCTTGGTCGCGAACTGAAAGCGGTCGCGCGGATAGCGGTCAATCAGCGCGATTTTGGCCGCGGCTTCGGATTTGCCGTCGTTGTACCCGTAGGCCGTGTCAAAATAGGTGAATCCCTTTTCCAAAAACAGGTCGACCATGTCCTTAAACTGCTCGATGTCGATTTCATCCCCGATCATCGGCAGCCGCATCAGGCCAAACCCCAGCTTTTTGATGTTTTCTCCTAAATAACCCATATGCCACCTCTCCAATGTCAGCTCCCGCCCGGCCGCCGCAGACAGCCGGCCTGCCGGGCTGTGTTCCTTTCTATAATAGTAGCAGGTTTTCGGCCGCAGCGCAATAAGCCGCCCGCCCGGCGCTGCCGGAAGGTGCGGCGTTTTCCCATGAACCGGGATTCACATTTCAGAATGGATTCTCATTTTAACCGGCCGCCGGCAACTTCATTTCTTTTTGCTGTTCCGCTCCTCGTCCTGCACCTGCACGACCACCTGGGTGAACGCCTGGCAGCCAAAAATCGCAAGCAGACAGCACCCGATTTGCATCATTGTGCCCAAAGCGCGGCTGCTGATGGCCGTGGCAAACACAAACGCCAGCACACAGCCGACCACCACCATGCCGATTGCCATCTTGCCCTCTTTCCTTTGAAGAACCTTTTTCAGTGTTTTTCCGATCTTCATATAAATTCTCCTTTAAAAACATATCCGCTACCCAAACAATATCACATTGCCGAAAAAATGACAAGAAAATTATGATATTTACACAAATCTGCCGTTCTCCCATTGACAAGTTTGTGCATCAATGTTAGTTTATTATTTAAGAATGCATTCGCATTTCTGTTCTACATCAAATATTTTTAGTAAGAAGGGGTACAACGAATGGAGAAAGAAAAACGAACCCTGCCGTTTAAAGAAGTCTTTGGTTACGGCTTCGGCGGCATGTTCATGTACGGCTTCCAGCTGTGCGTGACCGGCTATTTCCTGATGTATTTCATGACCGACGTCGCGGGCTTCCCGACCGTGCTCGCCGCCACCCTGTACAGCGCCATCCAGTGGATCAAGATGGCCACCATGCTGTTCTCGGGCGCGATTATCGACGCGGTCAACTTCAAGAGCGGCAAATACCGCACCTGGACCCTTGTCGCGGGCATCGGCCTCGGCATCTTCTTCCCGCTCTCCTTTGTGTATTTTGATATGTCCACCACGGCCTATTCCGTGCTGTTCATCATCATCTACACCATTCACACCATTTTCTACAACGTCGGCTGGACGGCGATGCGCGCGCTGATGGGCAAAATGAGCCGCAACGGCGCGGATCTGATCTCGCTGAACGTCGCGGCGCAGGTCGGCGGCACGGCCTCGAGCGTTCTGTACGGCTACATCGGCCCGGTCATCCTCGCGATTCCGCTCTGGGTCGGCACCAAACAGGCGTACGCCGGCGCTTCCGCCGTTTACGGCGCGCTGATTATCGCGGGCGCATTCCTCATCTACAGCATGTCCAAGAAATATGACGGCGGCGCCAGCCAGGCGGCTGCCAACGCCCCCAAGCAGGAGAGAATCGGCTTTATCCAGATGCTCAAATCCCTGCGCGGCCCGATGATCCCGTTCTTCTTCAGCTACTCGTTCGGCGCGGCGCAGCAGGGCTTCTTCTCGACGCTGCTGGTCTACTACACCACCTACGTCCTCAACGACGCGAACGCTGCGGCGGTTGCGCTGAGCATCACCTCCCTTGCGGCGCTGGTCGGCTCGTTCCTTGTCCCGGCTGTCTGCCGTAAGTTCAACAAAAAGGTTGTCTACCTCGGCGTGCAGGGCATCTGCGCGGTGCTGTACATCTGCCTTGCGCTGTTTGGCCGCACCTCGTTCGGCTTCATCGCCATCCGCGCGCTGATTGCCTTCATCAGCACGGCCGGCGCGATTCTGCAAAGCGCCATCTGCAACGACATCGGCGACCACATCGAGATGCAGGGCGAGCCTGCGCCCCGCGCGTTCCTGCAGGGTCTTGCGGGCGCGACCAACCGTGTCGGCATGGTCATCTCCTCGATGATCTCCTCCTTCGGCCTTGCGGCGATCGGCTATGTTGCGGGCATCACCTTTGATGCCGCCATGACCTCCAAACTGGTCGGCCTCATCGCGATTGGCCCGGCGATTGTCTGCGCGATTGCGTTCGTCATCATGCTGTTCTACAAGGTTGACGAAAAGAAGATCGCGGAGTACAACAAAGCGAAATATCAGGCTTAAATAACCGGCAATTCAGAACAGCTCCGGGGGCGGTTATCCGCCGCCCCCGGAGTCTTTACAATTTATATACCGAAAAGGGAGAAAATCAATATGGGCATGACGCCGCAGGAGCTTGCAGCCTATCGTCTGCAAATCATCCGCGATGCAACGGGCTTCCAGAAAAAGCCCGACCGCATCCCGAACATTTCTTTTTTTGTAACCTGGAAGATCCTCGACGCGGGCTATAAGCTGACCGAGGCGATGAACGATTACGACCTGATGGAAAAAATCGTGCTTCGCCATATGGAGACCTATCACTTCGACCAGATCTTCGACGTCGGCAACCGCAACGCCTACCGTGTTTCGCAGGCAATGAAGTCCTCCTCCTACATCATCAACGACGAGGCCGAGGTGGTCAGCTACAAGGATTTTGCCTACTGCAAGCCGGAGGAAACCGACCAGTTTGCCGCAAATTACTACAAGTATCTGTGGGAAGTGGGAATGCCCCGCAAATTCCCGTGGTGGGGCAAGGACGCAGACCTCGCCACCATCCAGAACGCGTATGACGAGCAGGGCAAGTTCTTTGCCTACTGCGGGCGGATCCGCAAGGCGCTGTACGAGCAGCTGGGCGTCCCCAACAACGGCGCGCCCAACCCCTACGCCGCCATCTCGATGGAGAACGTGCTGGCCTATGTCTTTGGTATGCGCGGCGTGGCGGTCATGATGCGGCGCGACAAGGCCAAGCTGCACGCGGTGCTGGACGCGCTCGACGAGCTGTTCTTCACCCCGCAGCTGGAGGCGCTCAAGAAGATCGACGGCCCCAACCCCAACTACAGCTTCGACTATATCGCCGCGCTGCTGGCGCACAACTTCATGAGCCCCGCCCAGTGGGAGGAATTCTACTGGCCGTACCTCAAGAAGGTGCTGGACGTGCTGGCCGAAAAGAAATGCACCTGCGCCATGTTTATGGAGGGCGCGATGCTGCGCTTTGCGGATTATTTCAAGGATTATCCGAAGGGTCTCATCACCATCCTGCCCGAACAGGACGACGTATTCGAGCTGCGCAAGACGCTGCCCAACGTCGCAATTCTCGGCGGCATGAAGAACAGCGTGCTTGGCCGCGGCACCAAGCAGGAGTGTCTCGACCTCGCCAAGCGGCTCATCGACGAGCTGGGCGCCGAGGGCGGCTATCTCTTCAGCCAGGACAAAATGGGCTCCTACCGCAACGACGCGAACCCCGAAAACCTCAAGGCGGTCTGCGACTTTGTGCTTGAGTATCGCCCGTCCCAGAACTAAGGAGGCAGCAATATGGGAGAAAAAATTGACCTGACGAACTTTGAAACGAGCATCGAGGAGCTTGCCGAAAAGCTGGAGATGCCGATTCCCAAGGAAAACCTGGAGGCGCGCAAGGCCGCGCTGCTCGCGTTTGTCAACTTTATGATTACGCTTTAAACACAAGCTGCCGCGGGGGTGTAAAGATGGCGTTTTTTGATGTTCTGCTGGCAACACTGCGGATTCCAAAAGCCCGGCTTTACTTTATTCTGTTTGTGCTGCTCAATGTCGGGAGTTATTTTTTGCCGCAGCTCATCCCCGACATGCAGGCGCTGAAGAATGTCTCGTTCTTGGTCAGCCTGCCCTCGCTCTTTTTCCTTTTGCAGTTTATCCGCTATTTTTACACCGTCCGCGTCCAACGTCTGAAACAGGAGGAGGAATGCGATAAGAAACGCCGTTAACGTTCACCCCATACGGATAAGGAGGAGCCCAACGAATGGATAACAACAAGCGAACCCTGTCTTGGAGTACAATCTTCTCTTACGGTGCCGGCGGCATGTTCGCCTATGGATTTGAGCTTGTCGTCGTCGGGTATTTTGTCAACTACCTGATGACCGATATTCTGATGATCCCCACCCTTATGGCCGCGACGCTGAATACAATCATTCAGGTGGTCAAGGTCGTCTCGATGATACTCGCCGGCGTCGTCATCGACTCCACCAACCCCAAATGGGGCAGGTACCGCACCTGGTACCTGTTCGGCAGCATCGCCATGGGCATCACCCTGCCGCTCACCTTCCTCTATCTCGGGCTTGAGCCGGCCGTTGCCGGGGTTGTGTTCATCATCATCTACACCATTCACATGACCTCGTACAATATCGGCTGGACGGCGCTGCGCACCCTCGCGGGCGTTCTTGGCAAGACGGGAAATGACTCGGTTATTCTCGCCTCCACCTCGAACATAGCCGGCACGCTGCCCTCAATTATCTATCCGTTTATTGGCCCGATCATCTTTGCCATTCCGCTGTGGGCGGGCACCAAAAACGAGTACTTCGGCTTTGCGCTTGTTTCCGGAATCATCGCCATCCTGGGCGGCTTCCTGATCTTCCGCGTCACAAAGAAGGTGGAGCACCCGATGACCGCCGAGGCCGCACAGGAGCAGGCCGCGGCCAAAAAGGCGAACCAGAAGCAGAAGGTCGGCCTTGTCGAGATGCTGAAAAACCTCAAGGGGCCGGGTCTTGTCTATTTCATCGCGCAGATTTTCGCCTCCGCGCAGGGCGGCTTCTTCTCCGTTCTGCTGGTTTATTACGCGAACTACGTGCTTGAAAATCCCTCCATTACAAGCGCGACCATCTCCATGACCGCGCTGGGCGCCATGATCGGCTCCTTCCTGGTTCCGTCCATCGCTAAAAAATTCGGCAAAAAGCCCTGCCATATCGCGTATCAGGCCGCGAACTGCGCGCTCTATCTGGTGCTGATCCTGGTCGGGAACAACGGCACCCTGTTCGTCGCCATCCGCGCGATTCAGAGCTTTGTCGGCGCGTTCAATCTGTGCCTGCTCCCGGCCTTCATGGTCGACATCGCCGATTACAACGACATGATCGGCAATTCCGGCGCGCGCGCGTTCCTGCAATCCATGGGCGGCACGGCGACGCGGATTGGCTCCTCTTTGTCCTCCATCCTGTCCAGCTTCTCGCTGGCGGCCATCGGCTATGTTGCGGGCGGCGCCATCACCGATTCCATCCGCACCGGCTTCACGGTTCTGCTCGTCGCAGGGCCGGCCGTCTGCGCCGCGCTCTCGAGCATATCCATGGTGTTCTACAAGATCAATGAGAAACAGCTGAACGATTACCGTTCCAGCAAATCCGTCTGACCGGCGGGCGTAATTCTCCATCAAAGGGCGGCCGCCTCTGAATGCTCTGCGCAGGGGCGGCTCCCTTTCAAATTCAGATCGAAATGCACAAACCACTTGCAGCTTTTGCTGCGGTTAGGGGTAACAACATGAACGAGGAACTGAAGAAAGAAAAAGGCCTGAGTCCGTGGATCACCTATCGCTATGGTATGGGGGAATTCGGCTTCACGTTTTTTGTAAGCCTTGTCGCCTATTACCTGTTGTTCTTTATGACCGACATTGCGCATATCCCCATGAAAACGGCGGGCGTGCTGTACGCGCTGCTGCAATGGGTCGAGGCGTTCACCGCCATCGGCGCCGGCATCCTGATCGACAATATGCGCCTGCGCGGCGGGCGCTACCGGCCGTGGCTGCTTTCGGGCAGTATTCTGTGCATGATCGGCACGGTGATTTTCTTTACCAAATTCCCGATCGGCACCGTGCCGACAACGGTGGTGTTCACCGTGTTTTACTGCGTCGCCTACGCCGGCTTTAACTGCATGTGGATCGCCTATCGCGCGCTGATCGGCATCATCGGCAAGACCTCCAAGCAGACCGTCTCGCTGACCATCGCCGGCACCCAGCTTGCGACCGTCTCCAGCCTGCTTTACAGCTATCTCGGCGTCAAGCTGCTGACCATGTTCGAGCGGCCGGAAACCGGCTATACCGTCTCAGCGCTTGTCTATGGCGGCATCATGGTGCTCAGTATGCTGGTTGTCTATATCGTCGCAAAGCCGTATGACCACGACCAGACCGTCCACGCAGAAGCCCAGAAGGAGGAAAAGGTGTCGCTGCGGGATATGCTCCGCGCGCTGCCGCCGCTCATCCCCTATGGGCTGAGCTATATCCTCAGCATCGGCGCCAGTACCCTCATCATGTCCTGCCTGGTGTACTACTTCAACTACACCCTCGGCCGGCCGGATCTGATGTCGGTGATGATTACGGTGATGACCATCACCCGCCTTGCCGCCACCTTTATCGTGCCGTGGCTGTCCGGCAAGCTGGATAAAAAGGTCATCTATATCGGCAGCGTCTCGGTCGCGACCTGCTTCATCCTGGCCGCCTATTTCCTGCGCGCAAACCTGGTTGTGTTCTTTGCGCTGATGGGGCTGTATTTCGCCTCCCTTGTGCCGGCCGGCGCGATGTTCATGCCCTGCGTCACCGACGCGACCGATTACAACGAATTCGGCCGCGGCATCAAGGCGCGCAGCTTCCTGTATTCCGTCTCGTCCACCTTCAGCTATATCGCGCAGTTTGTCGGCGCCACCGCCGCGTCAACCGGCCTCGTATTGATCGGTTACGACCCGCTGGCCGCCGCGCAGTCGCCCCATACCCTTTCGGGGATTGCGGCCGTCACCTTCCTCGGCACGGCCGCGCTAACCGCGCTCAGCATCGTCCCCATGCTCTTCTACCGTCTGGACGCCAAAACCATGGCGGATATCTACGCCAAAAAAGCGGCCGCGCTGGAGGAAGCCGAGCAAAGCTGAGCCCTCTTTCTTTCTTTCTTTCTATTGTCAAAGCACTTCGGGTTTGGTATACTGTATGTGTACACCTGTATGTACAGGTGTATCCGTACCTGTCGGCTCTGCGAGCTTTCCGCCGATGTCCGTTTGCCGGGCGGAATCCGCAGCCTGACAGAATCTATTGCGGGCTTCCCGGTTTTCAGGGCGTCCGCATCAAAAAGGAGAGGAGAGACCCTATGAACGCAAGCGAGCAAAAGCTCTACCGCGCAAAGCTGTTCCGGGACGCGACCGCCTGGAAAAAGCCGGATCGGGTGCCGCACGCCTCCATGTTCCAGCTGTGGCAGGTTCACGACGCCGGCTACAAGCTGAGCGAGGCGATGAGCGACTACGCCGTGATGGAAAAGGTCACGCGCGAGCATCAGGAAAAGTACAACTTCGACATGCTGGTCAACACCGGCGTGCGCAACCCGTATCTCGTCTACAAGGCGCTCGGGTCGCAGCGGTACATTATCGACGACGAAAAGGGCTCGATCAACTACAAGGACGTCTATTACTGCGAGCACGACGAGCTGCCCGAATTCGCGCAGGATTACTGGAAATTCCTGTGGGAAAAGGGGATGATCCGCAAGTTCCCGTGGTGGGGCGAGGATATCCCGCTCAGCCGCATCCAAAAGGCGGTGGACGCGCGGGCGGACTTTTTCGGCTATGCCGGCCGGATTAACCGAATCCTCGAGCAGGAGTACGGCCTGCCCGGCTTTGTCGCGCCAAACCCGTTCATCATGATTTCCTTTGAGAGTGTGCTCAACTATATCCGCGGCATCCGGGGCGCCTCGATCGACATGCGCAAGGAGCCTGCCAAGCTGGACGCGCTGATCGAGACGATGGACAGGATGTTCTTCTATCCCGCGCTGGAGGCGCTGAAAAAGGCGCCGGACGGGCCGAACGAGAACTACTGCTTCGACCTCGGCACCACCCTGCTCGGCCAAAACATGGTCAACATCAAGCAGTGGGAGAAATACTACTGGCCGTATCTCAAGCAGATTCTGGATGTGGCGCAGGAAAAGAAGATGACCTTCTCCCTGTTCTCCCAGGGCAAGCTCGACCGCTTCACCGACTACCTCTCCTCCTACCCCAAGGGCGTGATTTCCCTGATGCTGGAGGAGGACGACGTGTTCGAGATGCGCAAAAAGCTGCCCAACTGCGCGATTATGGGCGGCATGAGCAACCTGCTGCTGGGCAGCGGCACCAAAAAGCAGTGCGTCGACCTCGCCAAGCGGCTGATCGACGAGCTGGGCGCGGACGGCGGGTATATCATGACCCAGACCAAGATCGGCACCTTCCGCAACGACGGGAACGCCGAAAACCTGAAAGCGGTCTGTGACTTTGTCCGCGAATACCAGGGCTAACGCCTGTTTTGGCAGCAGAAAGGAGTCGACCTGTCATGGATGAAATCGTCAACATTTCCAAATTCCCGGAAGGGCTGGAGATTCTGGCCGAAAAGCTCGACCTGCCCATCCCCAAAGAGGACATGGAGGCGCGCAAGGCGCTCGTTCTCAATATCGTGTCCACCTTTATCAATTACTGAGCTTATCCTTATATTTCCGCCGCGCAGGCGCGGCGCGCTGCTTTCCGCACCGGAACGGCGCGCCGCCCGCCCGCACGGCACAGCCGGAAGCGGTCTGCCGGCCGCAGGAACGGGTCTTTTATGGCAACTTATAAAAAAAGTGAAGCGACAAAGGCCGCCATCCTCGCCGCGGCTTCCGAGCTGTTTTATCAAAAGGGCTATTACGCCACCACCATCAAGGATATCTGTTCCAAGACCGGGGTGTCTGTCAGCCGGGTGAACTACCACTTTCTGTCCAAAGCGGATCTCGCGGAGCAGATTTGCGAAAAATTTCTGGAAAATTTCTATTTCGGGGTCAAGGATTTCATCGGCAATACGCGGGAATATTCCCTGCTCTCCGAGACCATCCAGCTCCGCTTCTTCATGCAGATTCTGTTGAGCGACCAGGACGAATGCCCCGTTTTCTTTCACGAAATCGCCAAAGAGGGGATTCTCTCCGACGCGTTCATCAAAATCGTTGCCGAAGAATACCGCAAAATGAACAACGTGTTTCACCACCTGGACTTGAACGAGAACCGGATCTCCATCGACGCGAGGCTGTATGCCGGCGCGCTGCACTCCATCGCCTATTCGCAGCTGCACCGCCCCTTCAGCCGCGACAGGGAAAGCGTCATGGACGCTTTCGCCAAGCTCTTTATGCAAATCGCGGATATCCCGCACGACGTGCAGACCGCGATTCTGGACAAAGCCAAGCTGTACGACCGGCGCATCGGCTTTCGTCTGCACAGCCTGACCGATATCGAGTTGTTTTTACTCGATCCGTCGGGCAATCCGGCGTCTGATTGAACAGCGTACCCCACATACCCTGTTCTTCACCCGCCTTATTTCCCGAATCCACAATCGACGCCGTGCTGCATCTATTCCCTTCATGCAGCGCGGCGCCTCCTTTTTTGCAGGCGGCCCCGGCCGCGCGGCCGCGCGGTTTCCGCGCCCGCGGTTCGTCCGCCGTGCTTAATTTTTATGCAATTTTATACAATTCGACATATTTCATCCGAATTATACAATTTATCTCCAGGTTTTCCGACCGCTTCCCGGCGGTTTCCCGCCAGTGCCATAGCCTTGCGTTGGGCGCTGTGCCCCCAAAAGCCAGGCCTCGGTTTTGGGGCGCTATGAAATCCCATTTTTGCACTGCAATTGTTACACCGAGTTGGGAGCTTGCTGGCTGCGCGTTCACCCCTTTTTGTCCGGTTATCGCCGCGCCTCTCACGTTGCAGCGCAGCATTTCCTTAAGTCGCTATACTATTCGACATTTAATTTGTGATTTTTACAATTTGTATCACAGACTCGACCGCGTTCTCCAAGCGTGCGCGGCTGCACTGGGCGGACGCTGCCCAAAAGCATCCGGGCAGGTCGAGCAAACACGAATTTTTGGGGAAAGCCCTTGACCTTCCACCAGATGGAAGGCTTATAATTGACAAAACGGGGTCGCGCAGGCGGCCTGCACGGGAGGTCAGCATTATGTCGTTTGCATCCATTGCCGCCATTGTCGCGGTCATTCTGCTCGTTGTCGCCGTTCCGCTGGGAACCATGCTGTTTCTGCACAGGCGGGGCGCGTCCTGGATTGCTTTCCTGATTGGCGCGGGGAGCTTTATCCTGTTTGCGATGATTTTGGAGCAGCTGTTCCATGCCCTGATTCTGTTCTCCGCGGCGGGGGCGGTGATTCAGGGGAACATCTGGCTCTACGGCCTTTACGGCGGCCTGGCGGCGGGGCTGTTTGAGGAGACCGGCCGCCTGCTGGCCTTTCGGTTTGCGCTGCGCCGCCGCCCGGAACGGATCACCGCGCTCGCCTACGGCATCGGGCACGGCGGCATCGAGGCGGTGCTGGTTGCGGGGCTGGCCATGGTCAACAACCTGATTGTCGGGCTGGTCTATGCCAATGCCGGGTCGGCTCCGCCGGAGATTGCCGCGGCTGTGCAGGCGCTGCTGGCCACCCCGGCCGGGATGTTCCTGTGGAGCGGCTTCG
>CAZYAV010000046.1:0-18730 GCA_964645785.1 uncultured Oscillospiraceae bacterium | reverse complement strand
CGCCACAATGTGCTCCCCCGCCTGGGCCAGGGCCTGGATGGTATAGGTGATGGCGGCCGCGCCGGAGGCAACCGCGAGCGCGGCCACACCGCCCTCAAGCGCGGCGATGCGTTTTTCAAAGACGTCCTGGGTGGAATTGGTCAGGCGGCCGTAGATGTTCCCCTCGTCGGACAGGTCAAAGCGGGCGGCCGCGTGCGCCGCGCTGCGGAATACATAGCTGGTCGTCTGGTAGATCGGGACGGCGCGGGCGTCGGTCGCGGGGTCGGGCTGTTCCTGCCCGACGTGGAGCTGAAGCGTCTCAAACCTGTAGTTGCTCATAGCGTAAATACCCCTTTATAAGAATGGAATGAAGTTTAAACGGCGGTGTGGGAAACCGGCGCATACGGCCTGTCCCGCCGGGCGAGACGCACCCGAACGCCGACGGCTGCGGCAGGCCGTGCCGCTTAGGCGCCGGGCTGTCCGGATTGCTGCGTATCGGCCGCCGGGGGGATCGGCTCGTTGTCCAGGCCGTAGCCCTTGCGCGCCAGCCGCGCCGCGACGTATTCCGCAAAAAACTCGTAACAGATGGCGACAATCGGCACGCCGACCAGCATCCCCACGACCCCCCACAGCGAGCCGAAAAAGCAGATGGCGACCAGCACCCAGAGCGCCGAGAGCCCCGTGGTGTCCCCGAGGATCAGCGGCCCTATCAGGTTGCCGTCCACCTGCTGCAAAACGAGGATGAAAATCGCAAAATACAGCGCCTTAACCGGGCTGTCGATGAGGATGATGAAGATGCTGGGGATGGCGCCGATGAACGGCCCAAAGGTCGGGATGACGTTGGTGACGCCGACGATGACCGAGATGAGCAGCGCGTTGGGCATCCGGAAAATCATCATCCCGATAAAGCAGAGGATGCCGATGATGAGCGAATCGAGCAGCTTGCCCGCGATGAAGCTGCTGAACAGGTGGTTGACGCGCTTGGCGGCGTGATTCACCCGGTTATAGACGGCGCCGCTTGCAAAGGCGCGCAGCACAAGCCTTGCGTGCCGCAGCAGGCGCTCCTTGTCCGCAAGGACATAAATCGCGATAAACAGGGAGATAAAGCCGCGCACAAGCCCGCTGCCGAACCGCACGGTGGTGTTGAGCAGATCCGGCGCGATGTCCTTTACCCAGTTGGAGATGGTGGACAGCGCGTTTGACCAGGAGCCGTAGACAAGGTTTACAATGGATTCGCCAATCTCAAAATGGGACGCAAATTCGCGGATCTCGGGCTCCGAGCTGATAAGGTACGCCTGCACCTCCGCCACCAGGGTCGAGATGCTTTTAATCAGCTGCGGGATGATGGCGAACAGCAGCCCGGCAATCAGCAGAACCGCCAGCACAACCGTCAAGATCAGCGAGAGGGTGCGCATGAGCTTTTTGTTCCCGATCCGGTGCAGAAAAAGCCGCTCAAGCCCGGACAGGATGAGGTTGAGCAGATACGCCAGCACAAGGCCGCTGACAAACGGCGAGATAAGCTCGAAAAACCCGCCCAGAAATCGGCGGATATCCGCAAAATGCTGTAACAGCACATAGACCAGCGCGACGATGCACCCGGTCAGAATATTCGCGCGCGTCCGGTGCACGCGCAGCTCGGAAAAGGGCGAGTTCTTTTTCATGGCAATCCCCCATGTGCGGTTTGTATATTCAAGTATACCACAAATCGGCGGGCTTTGGCGCGTTTTGCCGCGCGGTTTTTGACCCGGCTTGCATCCCGCAGAAAAACACGGTATTATTATACAGGAATAATGGCTTTATTGGGTCGGATAAGAGACAGAAAAGGCAGTTGGAGAGAGCGAATGAGCGGTCAGAAAAAATTGTGTTTGAGTTGTATGAGCGCGGTTTCTGCGCAGGCGAGCGCCTGCCCGGTCTGCGGCTATAACGGCACCCAGAAAAACCCGCAGCAGGATCTTCCGATCGGGTACCGCCTGCGCGGCCGGTATGTTGTCGGGCGGGAAAAGGAGCATGAGGGGGACTGCGTCACCTACGCCGGGTACGACTGTTCCCGCAACGCGGTGGTGGAAATCAAGGAATTCCTGCTGCGCGGCGCGTGCAAGCGGGGGGAGAACAACGCCCTTGTCGCCAACCCGGACGCGGAGCTGCAATACAAAACCGCGATGATCGACTTTTGCGAGCTGTACCGCAACCTGTTCAAGCTTTCCGAGGAGCCGACGGTGATTCAGGTCGTCGATTTTTTTGAGGCGAACCAGACGGCGTATGCCGTGCTGGAGAATTTCCACGGCGTGTCGCTGCGGGAATTTTTGGACATGGTCGGCACGACCCTGCCGTTCGATAAATGCCTGACCCTGCTGACCCCCGTGCTGGACGCGCTCAGCCGCATCCACTCGGTCAATCTGATCCACCGCGGCGTCTCGCCCGAGACCATCTTCGTCAACCGCAACGGGGACGTCAAGCTGGGCGGCTACGCAACCTCCAGCGTGCGCACCAAGGACACCGAGGTGGTTGCCAGGCTGTTCAGCGGCTATTCCGCGCCCGAGCAGTACTCCTCCACCATGTGGCAGAACGCCTCGACCGATGTGTACGGCGCCGCCGCGGTCTTTTACCGGTGCCTGATCGGCGTCGCGCCCCAGGACGCCTCCCAGCGCCGGAGTTACGACACGCTGGAGCCGCCCATCACGCTGCAAAGCACGGTGCCGCAGTACGCCTCCCACGCTATCATGATGGGGCTGCTGCTCAATAATAAAGAACGAGTGCAGACGGCGCTCGATTTCAAGCGGCTGCTCAACGGCGAGCAGCTGCCGCAGGCGGGGCGGGCGGCAAAGCAGCCCGCCCCGCAGCCGGCCGAGCCGACCCAGCAGGCCGACCCGGTGAAGGTCAGGCCGCACCGGGAGCCGCGCCAGAGCGCGCCGGCGACCGGGCGCGGGAAAGCGCCGCGGCGCGGCAAGCAGCAGGAGAGCGGCAGGCTGCGCTGGTGGGGCGTTGTGATTGTCGTGCTTGCCATGCTGGCGGTCGTTGCGGCGATGGTGTATGTCGGCACCCGGCTGCTGGACGAGCTGAACCCGCAGACGCCGGGCTCCGACCAGCAGCAGACCGCCGTCCCGGTACCCCAATATACCGGAACGCTCATGTCGGACATCGCGTTCGACCGGGAAAACTTCAAATATGAATTTATCCAGACGAACGTGCCCGGCGAGACGGACAAGATGATTGTGAATCAATCCCCCGAGCCGGGTGAGATGGTCGAGCCGGGGACGACCATCCTCCTGTATTACAACGAGCCGGAAAAAATCAAAATGATCGGGGTTGTCGGCATGTCCCAGGCGAACGCCGAGGCGGCGCTGCAGGAGCAGGCGATCCGCTATGTCGTGCGGGAGGAGCCGAGCAGCGACCGCGCACCCGGCACGGTCATCCGGCAGAGCATCGCGGAGGGGGAGGAGATCAACGCGGCCTCCCAGACGGTGACGATCTATGTCGCCATTGCGTATGCCGCGCCGGAGACGCCGCCGGTCTGAGCGCCGCATACGGCCTGACGCACTCGTCCTTGAACGCGGCGGGGGTGCAGCGCGCCCCCGGATTCCGGCGCTGCCTGCCGCAGGCCGGGGAAACGAAGGGAGAATCGGATGAACAAACGCACGGAGAATCGGGTGAACAAACGCACGGCGGCGCCGGTGCGGGCTGCGCTGAAACGGGCGGCCGCAATTCTGCTTTTGCTTGCCGCCCTGCCGGCGGGGTGCGCCCCGTCTGCAACGCGGGAACCGGCGCAGGCGGACGACCCGGCGGACGGGACCGCGCTGCTGATGGAGGAGCCGGTTTATCTGCCCGTTGCGCCGCAGCACCGGGCGGATACGATGGCCTCGAACGGACAATTTGGGTACTTTATCCGGCAGATTTCGGAATCGTTTCAGCCGCAGCCGCCCGACGGGCAGCCGGGCGCGGCGGTATTTTCCATGGCCTATCGCGCGGACTTCGCGGCCGGGACGATTCGCCCGCTGTGCGGCGAGGCGGGCTGCGGCCACGGCACGCCGGATTGCCCCGCATGGGTGGAACTGCGGCCCGCGATGGGCATCGCGGCGGCGCAGGACTGCCTGTTCTGGGTGTCGCCCAACTACCGGCCGGCGTATGACGAGGGGCAGGGGGAGAGTCTGCGGCGCCATGAGACACAGTTTGCCTGCATCGAGCAAACCGATCCGTTAGGCGGCGGCAGGCGGCGGGTGTGCACCCTTGCGGAAAATCAATGCCTTTACCCGGAGGGCGGCGGCCTGTGGTACGATGGGGAACGGCTGGGCTTCCTGATTTATGATGCGCAGAGGTGCGCCCAGGCCTTTGTCGTGCTCGACCTCGCGTCGGGGGAACAGGCGGCGTCCGTGCCGCTTCCCTGCGAGAATGAGAAGCAGAGCTGGTCACTGTGCGGCAGCCTTGACGGCGCGCCGCTGCTTGCCCGAACCGAGCGCACGGCGCTTGAAAACGGGCGGCCCGGCAGCTACACGGTGACCGACTTTGCGCTGTTCACCCTCTCCTGGACGGACGGCGCGTTGGGACAGGCGTATCGGGGTGCGAATATCTGGCAGGCGGTTCCGCTTGCGCAGGGTATTGCCGCGCTGCTGCGGGACAATGAGACGGTTGACCTGATTGACTGCGCCGCCGGTGAAACGGTTTGCACCGTTCGGCTGCCGGAGGGGTGCAGCAGCTTTTCCGGCATGGAGGCGCTGCCCGACGGGCGGCTCGGCATCCTGTGCAGGAGCGGGGCAGGGCAGTGGCAGGCCTTCGCCGTCGACCCGCTGCGCGGCGCGCTTGTGCCGCGCAGGCTGGTTTATCGCACGGCATATAACGAGGAGCGGGTCGTCCCGATCCTCGCGCAGACGCAGGCGGAATATCTGGTGATGACCGACTGTGTCGGCCTTGCCGGGGAGCAGCGGGCGCCCTGGCGCTATGCCGATATTGTGACAGGGGACGGCTATCGCTTTGTCTACGCGCTGATTGATAAAGAGGCGTACTGGGCGGGAACGCCGGATTACCGGGCGCTGACCCTGACCGCCTGAGCGGCTTTGCAAATGCCGTAATGGCTGGACTTGCCGCCGCCATTACGGCGAAGCTCGGGGCGAGCGGGAAACGCGCCGCTGCAAGCGCCGCCCGCACAGGCCGGCAGGGCGGGAATTGTGGCCGCCGTCCGCTGGATGACTCGCGCGCCCGGAGGGGAGCGGGCTTTGCACAGCGGCGCGCGGAATGCCGCGGACGGGTGAAGCGCCGAAATCGCACCCGGGAGAACAGTACCACCGGGTGCCGGGGTCGGCTTGTGCCGGGAATGCCCTGCTTTGGCATGGCGGCGCGCGGAGCGCCGCGGGACGGGTGAAGCCCCGAAATCGTATCCGGGGGAACAGGGTTGCCCGGGTGCCGGGGTCGGCTTGTGCCGGAAATGCCTGCTTTGCATGGCTGCGCACGGGATGCCGCGGACGGGCGAAGCCCCGAAATCGTACCCCGGGGGAACAGCGTCGCCCGGGTGCCGGGGGTCGGCTTGTGCCGGGAATGTCTGCTTTGCATGGCGGCGCGCGGAGCGCCGCGGGCGGACGAAGCCCCGAAATCGTATCCGGGGAACAGGGCTGCCGGATGCCGAGGGTCGGCTTGCGCCGGGAATGTCTGCTTTGCACTGCGCCGCGCGGAGCGCCGCGGGACGGGTGAAGCTCCGAAATTGTACCCGGGGCTTTTTGCCGGGTTCGCGGGGCGCTGCCGCCGGCGGAAAACGCTTAAACGGAGATTAAAGGATGCAGATTCTGAAAAAAGGCTTGCTGCGGGTGCCGCTTTTCTGCGTGCTGGCGGGCTATGTCTCGTTCAGCCTGATTGTGCATGTGTTCGCGCGGTTCGCGGTGGTCACCAATCCGGACGGCAGCACCGTGACCGACCAGGGGCGGGTGCTGCTGATTCACGGGGTGGTGTTTGGGCTTACCCTGCTTGTCGGGCGGCTGTTTTTCCGCCGGATGAAGCGGCGGGAGATTGCGCAGTCCGCGACCTTTCTGGTGGTGGCGCTGCTTGCCGTGACCCTTTCGCAGCTGCGGGAGGGCGGCAGCGGAATGCTGGGGATTTCGTTCTATCTCTCCATCGTTTCGGAATGGTGCAGATTTGTCTCGCAGCTGGCCAGCCGCATTACCGGCAATGCCTGGATGGGCGCGTTCCTGGAGGCGCTGATGCCCTATATTTTCACCGTTTTCGGGCAAAAGACCGACCCCGTCCCCGACGAGGAGGATATCCCGCTCTATCTCCGCACGGGCGGAAAGAGCGACCCCGGGGCGGGGCAGGCATAACGCGGACAGGCTACAGAACAGCAAAAGCGCGCAGATTTCTGCGCGCTTTTTTGTGCGTCTGATTCGGCGTTTTTGGCAGGCGGCGGAGGCACCGGGATACCGGGAAAAATGGGAAACCGGCAGGCTTTCCGGCCTTGGCCGTGCGGGGGAATGCGCGCGGCGTCCCCGGGAGTTGCCGGGCGGCGGGCAAGGAGACAAAGCGAACTCCGACCATAAAAGCGGGCGCAGTACAGCCGGGGCTTTTCCCGGCGCGTGCAGCCACCGCACAACGGGCATCCAGCCGCATCTGCGGAAGAAATAACCGAACCGGCGCTTTTTCGCCCCTGACCGTGCAAGGGGATTGCGCGGGGCATCCGGCGCGGCCACAGATAAAGCAAGTCAAATAAAACAAACCGAAACCGCCCGCGGTGCTTGAAATTAACAAATTCCGGCGGCCAAACCCGGAACGCCGGAACCCGGGCAGTGGGCGAAAAAGCGAAATCGGCCGGCCGGTCAGTACGGCATGTTTTCGTGCAGCAGCAGGGTCGCGCCGCGCTCAACAACCTCCATCACCACAATGTCGCAGTCGTATTGCTCGATGAGCACCTGCGCGGCGTAAAGGTCGGCATAGTCCCGGTGCACGGCGATTACCTCGCCGAACACCTGCGGAAAATAGTCGATCATGCTTTTGTAGTAGGAGTCGTGGATGAGCAGGACGGTGCGCCTGTCCGGCGCGTCCGAGGTGTAGCGGTTGAACGCGCCGTCCGGGCTCTCCTCTTCGTGGACGATGGTCACCTGCGGGAACAGCTCGATTGTATATTCCGCGTCGTCCCGGCTGGCTGCGCCCAGCCCGGCAAGTTCGGCGAGGTCGCGCGGGTAGCTCGAATCGAATCCGGCGGGCAGCAGCGCGTCGAGCGCGGGCAGGCTGATGTCCATCTGTTCGCAGAGCGCGCGGAAGCCGACATAGCCGCCGAGCCGGTTCCAGTGGGTGTCATACCGGTAATAGAGCTGCGCGTCCGCCTTGGCCGCCAGCAGCGCGTCTTTCGGATAGACGATGGGGATGCCCTGGGCGCAGAGATAGGCGTACAGGCTGTCGGCGCGGGTCTCCTCCACCGCGTTTTCAAGCAGGTAATCGGGCAGGTACTCGCTGTAGATACTCTCCTTGTTGGGGGGCAGGATGAAATAAAAGGCGCGGTTCTGCGCCGCGAGCCGCGCGGAGGCGGACGAGAGATTCTCCGCGATCTGTGCAAGCTCCGCGTCCGAATAAGCCGACTTGCCCAACAGGTCGTCGATCGGGTTTTCGGCGTCGTAGTTGTTGTAAAACAGCCAGCCGTCCCGCCCCACGACGACGCGCGGGTTGGAGGTTGTGTTGAACAGCGAGAGAAACAGCCGGGAGTGCAGCGCCGTCAGCTGGTTTTTGAACGGCAGATGATCGTTATAGTATTCCTCAAACGCGGCGGGGAAGCCGAACCCCACCTCGGTGATGTCCGGGAACGGGGCGAGGGCGCGGTTTTCGTGGTTTTGTACGTCCAGCGCGGGCGCGAGCAGCGGGTAGAGCAGGCCGGGCGCCAGCAGCATAAACAGAAAGGCGGCAATCAGGGCAATCTGCTTTGATTTCATCGTTCCACCCCCTTAAAACCGGAAATAGATGAACGGATTATAGGTGCCGCTGACCAGAAAGGTGATTGACACAAACAGCACGCAGCAAAGCAGCAGGATCTGCGCCCAGCCGGTTTGCCGCTCGTCGTAAAGCGCCCGGCGCAGCCGGGGAAACAGCGCCTGCACAGGACCGCACAGCAGCACCGAGGCCGCAAGCACGGCGTAAACACCGGCGCCCGCAAACATCTGCAGGGGGAGCGCGTCGCCGCCCCGGAAGGAGAACATGACGGCGAGGGACTGCAGCGCCCGGCTGAGGCTCCCGGCGCGGAAAAACACCCAGCCGATGAGCACGACAAAGAGGGTGTACAGCCGCGGCAAAAGGCGAAAGCGGCAGTTGTCCAGCCATTTTTTCAAAAACATCCGTTCCAGGATCATGAACGCGCCGTGCCACAGCCCCCACGCGATAAAGCACAGCCCCGCGCCGTGCCACAGCCCGGTCAGGGCAAAGACGATGCCGATATTGACCAGGGTGCGCAGCCTGCCCCGCCGGTTGCCGCCGAGCGGGATGTAGACATAGCTGCGGAACCACCTTGTCAGGGTGATGTGCCACCGCCGCCAGAAATCGGTGACCGACGACGCGAGGTAGGGGTAGTTGAAGTTTTCGGGGAAATCGAAGCCGAACATCTTCCCAAGGCCGATAGCCATGTCCGAATAGCCGGAAAAATCATAGTAAATCTGGAACATATACAGCACCGCGGCAAGCCACAGGTACCCCGCCGGCGCATATGCGGTCTCGATGCCGAACAGCCCGTCCGCCGCGCCCGCCAGCTGGTTGGAGAGAATCACCTTTTTGCCCAGACCGTAGATAAACCGCTTGATGCCGCAGGCCGTTTTTTCCGGGCTGAGGGCGCGGCTGTCGATTGCGCCGGAAACCTCCCGGTAATTGACAATCGGCCCCGCAATCAGCTGGGGAAAAAAGCAGATGTACAGCCCCAGCTTGAACGGGCTGCGCTGCACCTCGATCTCCCCGCGGTAGAGGTCGATGATGTAGGACAGGCTCTGGAACGTGTAAAAGGAGATGCCGATCGGCAGCGCGACCCCCGCGGGCGGCAGCGCGGCGCCGAACAGGGCGTTAAAAAGGGAAAGCAGCAGGTCAAAATACTTAAAATAGCCGAGCAGCGCAAGATTGCTCGCCACGGCGAAAGCGAGCGCCAGCCTGCGCTCGAAACACCCAGGGCGGCAGCCGCCGATCCAGAGCCCCATCGACCAGTTAAGCAGGATGGAGGCGAGCATCAGCAGGATGTATTTCGGTTCGCCCCAGGCGTAAAACAGCAGGCTCGCGGCAAGCAGCAGCGCGTTGCGCGCGCGCCGGCCGCGCACCAGCCGGTACAGCACAAAGACAGCGGGCAGGAACAGCCACAAAAACAGCATCGAAGAAAACAGC
The DNA here is from genome assembly GCA_964645785.1 of uncultured Oscillospiraceae bacterium. Classification (GTDB taxonomy): domain Bacteria; phylum Bacillota; class Clostridia; order Oscillospirales; family Ruminococcaceae; genus CALWZE01. The sequence continues at coordinate 9,430 of CAZYAV010000046.1, read as the reverse complement.
ATAAAACGACCCTTTCCTACGGGTTGCGGGCAGACGGGCTGCGGAACAGATATGCATTATTATAGAATAATTGGCGGCGGGTTGCAAACCGGCCGCCGGCGCGCGGTTTTTGTCATAATCACGACAGAACGGAACCGCCGCGCGGGAAAACTGTCGCAAATCACGGAATCCCCCGCCGCGCTTGTTGTCCGGGGCAAATTGTACTATAATAAAATATCAATTCACAATAAAAAGCGTAGGGACGGATACAGAGATGAAACGAACCGAAATCGCAAAGCTGTTCGCGGGTGAGCCGCCGGCGGACGGAACACAGCTCACGGTCTGCGGCTGGGTCAAGACCTCGCGCGAGAGCAAGAACCTCGGCTTTATCGAACTGAACGACGGCAGCTGCTTCCGCAATCTGCAGGTCATCGTCGAGGCCGCGAAGCTGGATAATTTCAGGGAAATCGCCAACATCGGCGTCGGCAGCGCGCTGGTCGTCCGCGGCCGCCTCGTGCTGACCCCGGGCGCCAAGCAGCCGTTCGAGCTCAACGCGGACAGCGTCGAGGTAGAGGGCGCGTGCGGGGCGGATTATCCGCTTCAGAAAAAGCGGCACACCCTCGAATACCTGCGCACGATGCCCCACCTGCGCGCGCGCACCAATACCTACAGCGCCGCGTTCCGCGTCCGCAGCGAGGCCGCCTTTGCGCTGCACAAATTTTTCAACGAAAACGGATTTGTCTATGTCCACACCCCGCTGATTACCGGCAGCGACTGCGAGGGCGCGGGGGAGATGTTCCGCGTCACCACCCTCGACCCCAAGAACCCGCCGCTGACCGAATCGGGCGAGGTTGATTTCTCCCAGGATTTCTTTGGGCGGGAGACCAACCTGACCGTCTCCGGCCAGCTGGAGGGGGAGACGATGGCGCAGACCTTCGGCAAAATCTACACCTTCGGGCCCACCTTCCGCGCGGAAAACTCCAACACCCCGCGCCATGCGGCCGAGTTCTGGATGATCGAGCCGGAAATCGCCTTCGCCGACCTCAATGACTATATGGATCTTGCGGAGGCGATGATCAAATACGTCGTCGGCTATCTGCTGAAAAAATGCCCGGACGAGCTGCAATTCTTCAACAATTTCTATGACAAGGGGCTGCTTGCGCGGCTGAACGCGCTTGTCTCGGCCGAGTTTGCGCGGGTCAGCTATACCGACGCGGTCGCAATCCTCGAAAAGGTGAACGACCGGTTTGAGTACAAGGTCTCGTGGGGCTGCGATTTGCAGACCGAGCACGAGCGGTACCTGACCGAGCAGGTCTACAACAAGCCGGTGTTCGTCACCGATTACCCCAAGGAGATCAAGTCCTTTTACATGCGGGTGAATGAGGACGGCAAAACCGTTGCGGCGGCGGATATGCTGGTGCCCGGCGTCGGCGAGCTGATCGGCGGCTCGCAGCGCGAGGAGCGGCTGGACGTGCTGCTTAAGCGGATGGAGGAGTGCGGGCTGCGCCGGGAGGACTATGAGTATTACCTCGACCTGCGCCGGTTCGGCTCCACCAGGCACAGCGGCTACGGCCTCGGGTTCGAGCGGCTGATTATGTACGTCACCGGCGTCGGCAACATCCGCGATGTGCAGCTTTATCCGAGAACGGCGGGCGGGTTTTAACACGGCCGCGCGGCAACGCACATATGCTGACAGCAGAGGAACATAAGCACCAGATTTCGCACGGCGGGCGGGCGGCGCATCAGCCCGCCCGCCGGCTCCCGGAGGATACAGATGAAAGAGGCTTCCTTTTCTTCCCTTTCCAATGAACAGGCGCGCGAGCTGCTTGCCGGCCTGCGGCAGAGCTACGCCGCGTATTGTGAAAAGAATCTCAGGCTGGATATGTCCCGCGGCAAGCCCTGCCCGGAGCAGCTTGACCTGAGCGCCGATATGTTCGGCATCCGCATGGACAATTTCAAGGACAGCGCGGGCTTCGACGTGCGCAACTACGGCGAGCTGACCGGCATTGTCGACATGAAAAAGATCTTTGCGCGGATGCTGGACGTGGACGATGCGAGCATTGTGGTGGCGGGCAATTCCAGCCTCAACCTGATGTACGACGTCATCGCGCTGGCGATGAACTTCGGCCTTGCGCGCTCGCCCAGACCCTGGAGCCGGTGCGAAAAGATCAAATTCCTCTGCCCGTCGCCGGGATACGACCGGCATTTCCGGGTGACCGAGCATTTCGGGTTCGAGCTGGTGTGCGTGCCGATGCTGGAAACGGGGCCGGACATGGATGTGGTGGAGGCGCTTGTGCGGGAGGACGAGAGCGTCAAGGGGATCTGGTGCGTCCCCGTGTTCTCCAACCCGAGCGGCGCGGTTTACAGCGACGAGACGGTGCGCCGCCTCGCCACGATGAAAACCGCCGCGCCCGATTTCCTCATTATGTGCGACAACGCCTACTGCGTGCACCTGCTTTACGACGCGCTGCCCGAGACGCTGAGCATCTACAACGAGGCGGTGCGCGCCGGCAACCCCGACCGGGTGTTCCAGTTTGCGTCGACAAGCAAAATCACCTTTGCGGGCGCGGGCGTCGCCTGCCTGTCCGCAAGCGAGGATAACCTAAAGGCTTACCTCAAAACGCTGAGCGTGCAGACCATCGGCTACGACAAGGTCAACCAGCTGTTCCACGCGCGGTATCTCAAAAACTACGTGCACCTGCTGGAGCACATGAAAAAACACGCCGCAATTCTGCGGCCGAAGTTCGAGATTGTCGACCGGGTTCTCACCGAACAGCTGGCGGCGCTTGATATTGCGCGCTGGACACGGCCGCAGGGCGGCTATTTTGTCGATTTTGTCGCGCCCAAGGGGGCGGCGCGCCGGATTGTGGAGCTTTGCGGCAAGGCGGGGGTCAAGCTGACCGAGGCGGGGGCGGCGTTCCCGTACGGGCTGGATCCGGACGATTCGCACATCCGCATTGCGCCCAGCTATCCGAGTGAGCCGGAGCTGCAAACCGCGTGCGAGCTGCTTTGCCTGTGCACCAAAATCGCGGCGCTGGAGCTGCTGCTGTGAGCGGCCGCGGTTGACGAAACGCCGCGGCAACAATATAATAATGGGAATGGGTGACGCCGGCGGCCGCTTTGCGCCGGACGGCGCCGGTTCGGCCGGGGGCGGCGCGCCCCGCGAAGGACAGGCCTCCCGCCCGGGCGGCCGGGTTCGCCCGCCGGAATAAGAAGGACTTGGAGGATCACATGGGGGTTTTCAAAAAAACAGTGGTGTGGCTGATTGCCGCTGTTTCGATTGTGATGTTTTTCTTTGGATTTTTTGGCGCCGAGACAAAATACGGCGATGTGTCGACGGTGATTGTCAACGGCGTCGAGCAGCTGCAGATGGACGCCGGCATGGGGCAGACGGTTCGCGCGCGCCTTGCGCCCTCGTCGGCCGACGTAATCCCGACGGCCGACCAGCTGGAGCAGAGCAAGCGGATTGTCGAGCAGCGGCTCGCCTCGTTCAGCCTGCCCGATTACAGCGTGGCGGTGAATTACGACGACCCCTCGCTGGTGCTGGAGCTGCCGTATACGAGCGACATCAGCTCGATTATTACGCTGGCCGGGGCGAAGGGGGAGTTCGCCGTTCGCCGCGGCACGAGCGAGACGGATTCTTCGGTGATCTTCGGCCTGTCCAACGTCAAGTCCGCGCAGGTGGAGAACACGGCGAGCGCCATGTTCTCGATCACGTCGATTGACCTTGTGCTGGACAGCGCCGCAAAGGCGGCGCTGCGGGAGGCAACCCGGGAGATGGCCGAGGAATACGCCGCCAGCGAAACCAGCCAGAAGCTGAGCCTGTGGTATAACGGGCAGCAGCTCACCAACCTGGACGTCACCGAGGCGATCACAAACGGCCGCCTGCGGTTTGATTTGATTTTTAACCTGGACGCGCAGTCCGCCGCGGAGCTTTCCGTGATGCTGAACAGCGACGACATGCCGCTGGGCTTTACGCCGACGACCCTGACAGAGATGGATCTTTCCTATGAGAACGCGCCGCGCGCGCTCGGGATTGCGTGTGCGGCGGCGGCCGCAGCGGTGGCGGTGTACCTGCTGTTGCGCTACAGGCTGGGCGGCGTCACGGCGGTTGTGGCGCTGCTTGGCACGGCGGGCTGCATGATGGCGTTGCAGACCGGGTTCCTGAACCCCGGCACCCGCTGCTTCTCCTACGCGGCGCTGGCGGCGTTCGCGCTCAGCCTGTTGCTGGCGGCGGATCAGATGATGCGCGAATACGCCCTTATCCGCAGCGGCCTCAACCCGTCCGCGGTCGCGCGCTCGGTGTCCGAGGGGATGAAGCGGTCGCTCGGGCTGACCATGCGCGCCTACTGCGCGGTATTTATCATGGCGGTTGTGCTTTGCCTGTTCTCCCGCGGGTATCTGCTGTTCAACCTGCTGCAGCCCCTGTTTTCGTCGATGGGCGTCAACAGCACCCTGCTCGCCTCGGTGGGCGATTTCGGCATGACCCTGTGCTGGGGCGTGGTTTTCTCGCTGGTGTTCTGCGTGCTTGGCAACCGGCTGATGCTCCATTCCATTTTCAGCTATGCCGGGGCAAAAAAGCCCGGCCTGATCGGAGGTGCCGCACATGAATAAACTGCTGAAAACGCGCAACGCCGTTCTGGCGGTGCTTGCGCTGCTTGCCGCCGCGGGGCTTGTGCTCTATCTTGTGGCCGGCTTTGCGCCGGGCGCGCGGTTCGACGGCGTCAAGCGGTACAGCGCGGTTATTTCCGCGGAGAATTTTGACCCGGACGCGCTGGATGTCCGCCAGCTCGAGCGGGAGCTGCGCGCGGCGCTGGGAAGCCGGGTCGGCGTGACGCTGGAGCACAATTATACGAGCGGCGCATACGAGCTCTGCGTGTCGGTTTCCCCCGCAAGCTACGCGCTGCTGATTGAGGACGCTTCGGCGGTGCTTTCGGAAAAATACGCCGCGCTTTCGCTGGGCGAATTCACCGAGCGCACCTATGCCGCCGCGCAGGACGGCGCCGCGGTGGCGGGCTTGCTGCTTGTCGCGGTTATCCTGTGGGCGCTGGGCTATCTTGCGGCCGGGATTGCGGTCGGCTTTGTGCCGGCGCTCTCCATCCTGCTGCTGGCGGTGCTCAATTCCCTCGCTGTCTTTGCGGTGTACGGCATCGCCCGGCTGGACTGTTTCCCGGCGTTGGTGGCGGCGCTTGCGGCTGTGGTGGCGGCGACGGTGTTTTACGGCGCGCCCAACCTCGCAGCCTATGACCGCGCCTTGCGCGCGCAGGGGAAACGGGACGCGGCGGCCGCCTGCGCCTCGGTTCACAGCGGCGAGCGCGCGCTGGGCACCCTCGTGCTTGCGGTTGTTTTGGTTGCGGCGTTTTTGGCGGCGTCCGTGTCCCTGCAGGTGCGGACGATATGGCCTGTCGGCCTGCTTGTGGGCGCGGCACTGATCCTGGCGCTCGTCTCAACCGGCCTTGCGTTGCCGGGGATGTGGGCGGCGCAAAATCGAAAATAAACCTGTGACACCGGCTGTCTACGGCGGTTTGGGAAGGGGAAGACGCAGATGAAATGCCCGTTTTGCGGTTATTTTGACACGAAGGTGAACGATTCCCGGCCGACGGATGACGACAGCAAGATCCGCCGCCGCCGGGAGTGCCTGCAATGTGGCCGCCGGTTCACGACCTACGAGGTCGTGGAGACGGCGCCGATCATGGTCATCAAAAAGGACGGCTCGCACGAGCTGTTCGACCGCACAAAGCTGCTCAACGGCCTGCTGCGCGCCTGTGAAAAGCGCAGAATCTCGGTGGAGCGGCTGGAAAAGGCGGTCGACAGCATCGAGCAGGGGATTCTGAACGCCATGAAGCGGGAGGTTTCCTCCACCGAAATCGGCACCCGCGCGCTGGAGGAGCTTCGCCGGATTGACGAGGTCTCCTACATTCGCTTCGCGTCCGTTTACCGGGAATTCCAGGACATAGACTCGTTTTTGAACGAGCTGGACGCGCTCAAACGCTCGGAATGAGCGGCGCGGCTATCTGATTGGCCGTGCGAAACAGTTGACAGCGAAACCGCCCTGCCGCAGCTGCGGCAGGGCGGTTTTTCGCTGTTTTGGAAAAACGGGATGCCGCTAAAAACCGGTCGGCGGCCGGCTTTCGGGCATTGCGCGCTTAAACCCGGGCGGCGTACTGCTCCGCTTTTGCGCGGGCGGTACCGGCGTCTTTGCGGAGCGCTTTTTTCGGGAACGGCTGCGGAAAAACAGGGCGTGCGGCCGCTTGAAAGCGCGCCGCGCGGGGGCGCTCAGAGGTTGGTGTAGCCCATCAGATACCCGTCGATTTCGCGGGCGGCGGCGCGACCCTCCGCAATCGCCCAGACGACGAGGGACTGGCCGCGGCGCATGTCCCCGGCGCAGAACAGCTTGGGGACGCCGGTGCCGTAGCCGTCCGGCGCGGTTTGAACGGTGCCGCGCGGGGAAAGCCCGACCGAGAACGCCGCCGGAGTGTAGGGCTCGCAGCCGAGAAACCCGGCCGCGACAAGCAGCAGCTCGCAGGGGATGGTTTGCTCGCTGCCCGGCACCGGCTGCATGGCCGCGCGCCCGTCCGCGCCCGGCTCGCTGCCGAGCCGCACGGTGGTCACCGACCGCAGCGCGCCGTCCGAGTCCCGGTTGAGCGAGCGAACCGTTGTGCAGTAGACGCGCGGATCCCGGCCAAACAGCGCGATGGCCTCCTGCTGGCCGTAATCCGTCTTTTTGACAAAGGGATACTGCGGCCAGGGATTGTCGGGCGCGCGCTGCGCGGGGGGCTCCGGCAGCATCTCCAGCTGCAGGACGGATTTGCAGCCCTGCCGGATGCAGGTGCCGACGCAGTCGTTGCCGGTGTCGCCGCCGCCGACCACCACGACGTTTTTCCCCTTTGCCGAGATGCGCGGCGCGCCGCCGGACGGGTCAAGCAGGCTTTGGGTGGCAGCGGTGAGGAAATCGACCGCGTAATGCGCGCCCTCCCCCGCAAAGCCGGCGGCCGCCAGCGGGCGGGGGCGCTTTGCACCGCAGGCGAGCAGAACCGCGTCGTATTCCGCCAGCAGCGCGTCGGCGGAAACAGCGCCGCCGACATCGGCGTTTGCGCAAAATTGGACGCCCTCGGCCTGCATCAGCCCGATTCGCCGTTCAACAACGGCTTTGTCCAGCTTCATGTTGGGGATGCCGAACATGAGCAGCCCGCCAAACCGGCTGTCCCGCTCAAAAACCGTAACCTCGTGGCCGCGCAGGTTGAGCCGTGACGCCGCCGCAAGTCCACAGGGGCCGGAACCGACGACGGCAACCTTTTTTCCGGTGCGGATCTTGGGCGGGCGGGGCTGCATCAGCCCGTCCGCAAAGCCCTGCTCGATGATGGCAAGCTCGTTTTCCTTGGTACAGACCGCGTCCCCGTGCAGCGAGCAGGTGCAGGCGGCCTCGCACAGCGCGGGGCAGACCCGGCCGGTGAATTCCGGGAAGCTGTTGGTCAGCAGCAGCCGCTCGAGCGCCGCGCGGAAATTGCCGCGGTACAGCAGGTCGTTCCATTCTGGAATTAGGTTGTGCAGCGGGCAGCCGGACACGCCGCGCCCAAGCTGTATGCCCGACTGGCAGAACGGCACCCCGCAGTCCATGCAGCGCGCCGCCTGCCGCAGCCGCTCGGACTGCGGGAGCGCGCCGCGGAATTCGTCATAATTCCCAATCCGCGCAAGCGGAGGCGCTTCGGGGTTGCCCGCGCGCGGATAGTCCAGAAATCCGGTCGATTTTCCCATGCTCATATTCCTCCGTCAGGGATTGACAGCCTCGTTAAACGCGTCGATTTCCGCCTGCTCGCGGGATTTTCCAGCCGCCTGATGTGCGGCAATCAGCGCCTGCATCCGGCGGTAATCCGCCGCGATGACCTTTTTGAACCGGCCGGGGTCGAACTGCTCGAGGTAACGGGCGGCGGTGCGGCTGCCCGTCTCGCGCAGATGCGCCCCCAGCAGGGCGCGCACCCGCGCCGCGTCGTCCGCGTCGAGCGGCTCGATGGACACGGACGCCTTGTTGACCCGCTCATACAGATCGTGCGCGGGGTCGAGCACATAGACTACGCCGCCGCTCATGCCTGCGGCGAAGTTCTTGCCCGTGTGACCGAGAATCAGCACCTCGCCGCCGGTCATGTACTCGCAGCCGTGGTCGCCGACCCCCTCCACAACGGCGACCGCGCCCGAATTGCGCACGGCGAACCGCTCGCCCGCCACGCCGCAGAAATACGCCTCGCCCGCGGTTGCGCCGTACAGCGCGACATTGCCGATAATCACGTTCTCCTGCGCCGCAAAGACGCTGCCCTGCGGCGGATAAACGGCAATCCGTCCGCCGGAAAGCCCCTTGCCGACATAGTCGTTCGCGTCCCCCTCAAGCCGCAGGGTCAGCCCCTTTGCCGCAAACGCGCCAAAGCTCTGCCCGCCGCCGCCCCGGCAGCTGATGCAGTAGGTGTCGTCCGGCAGGGCGTCGCCGTGCAGCCGGGTGATTTCGGAGCTGAAGATGGTGCCGAAGGCGCGGTCGGTGCTGCTGAGCTTCAGCGACAGGGCGCCGGGCTCGCCCGCGGCCAGCTTTTCGCCCAAGGCGCGCAGCAGTACGGCGGCGTCCTTTGTCTTTTCCAGATGAAAGTCGTAGTCGCAGCCGGGGCGGTAGTGGTGCGCCTTGCCGGCATAGGGGTTGTCGAGAATGCAGCCGAGGTCGACGCCGGGCGCCGCGCCGGCACGCCGGGTCAGCAGATCGGTGCGGCCGACCAGCTCGTCGACCGTGCGCACCCCGAGCTTTGCCATAATCTCCCGCAGCTCGGCGGCGACAAAGCGCATGAAGTTGATGACATATTCCGGCTTGCCGGTGAACCGCTTGCGCAGCGCCGCGTCCTGGGTTGCGATGCCGGCGGGGCAGGTGTTCTGGCTGCAAACCCGCATCATGACGCAGCCCATGGTGACCAGCGGCGCCGTCGCAAAGCAGAACACCTCCGCGCCGAGCATGGCGGCGACGGCGACATCCCGCCCGCACATCAGCTTCCCGTCCGTCTCCAGCAGCACACGGTCGCGGAGATTTTCGCGGATGAGGGTTTTGTGCGTTTCCATGAGCCCCAGCTCCCAGGGCAGGCCGGCGTTGTAGACCGAGCTTTGGGGCGCGGCGCCGGTGCCGCCGTCAAAGCCGGAAATCAGGATTGCGCCGGCGCCCGCCTTCGCGACCCCTGCGGCAATTGTGTCCACCCCCGCCTCGGCGGTCAGCTTGACCGAGATGCGCGCCCGGCGGTTCGCGTTTTTGAGGTCGTAGATCAGCTGGGCGAGATCCTCAATCGAGTAAATATCGTGGTGCGGCGGCGGGGAGATGAGCGGGACGCCGGGGGTGGAATGGCGGGTTTTGGCCACCCAGGGATAAACCTTGCGCCCGGGCAGCTGGCCGCCCTCGCCCGGCTTTGCGCCCTGCGCCATCTTGATC
>CAZYAV010000045.1:0-19399 GCA_964645785.1 uncultured Oscillospiraceae bacterium | reverse complement strand
GCGGTCGGTGGGTGGACAGGGATACCCCGGCGTCACTTCTGCACCCTGCATAGGTAGGCAGCGTCCCTCATTCCTGTGCGGCGTTGTCCATCTGCCGCAGGATGCCGTGCAGGACATGGCGCGCCTCGCCGCCCCCGACCGCCTTGGCGCAGGTGCTCAGCAGCACATACTTTTCCTGCCCGGTCGGCGTTACCTGCGCGTCAAAGACGGATTGCCCGGCTGCGCTTTGCAGATATTCGTCCAATTCCGCACACGCGCCCGTAAAAATGGTGTACGCCTGCGCGTATGCATTGGTGGAATAGCCGCTGAACAGCTCAATTTGATAGGTCTGTTCCGGCGTAAGCAGCCAGATAACCGGGTGCTCTGCGTAAAAGCCCGGCTGCTGCCACTGCTCAAGCGCGGCAAACATGCTGCCGTCCGTCATGTGGTGGCCATAAATGATGGTGTTTGCGTCCGCAAAGCCGGGTCGGTTCTGTGCCTCGATGAAGATGGAGCCCGCAATGCTGTAATTGTGCAGATAATCGTGCCGCAGATAGGTGTCGTTGTCGCCGCACTGCAAAACGGGGTAGTTGATCGGCGTCCCCTCGCAGTAGATCCAGCCGACAATATCGCTGTTGACCGCGCGCAGCGCGTCAAAATCCACATGAACCGGCGCACCCACGCCGTCCGCCGGGTTCTGCGCGGCGACATATTGCAGCGCCGCGTCGATATAGACCTCTCGCCTGTTCTGATCCTGTCGGGAAACAAGGATCGCGCCGATAACCGACCCCGCGAACACCACCGCAAGCAGAATCATCAGCACCCCGCGCGCGCCCGGCTTCCGCTTTTTCCGCTTTGTGCGGATACTGCCGCGCGCCGTGTGCCCAGGCGCTGCCGCTGCCTCCCCAGACACCGCATCCGGCGTCTCGTTGCCCCGGCGGCTCTTGGCGAGCCGCCCCGCGGCGAGGTTGAGCAACGCGCCCGCCGCCGCAAAGCAGAGCAGGTAGATCCGCCCCGCGCCCCCTGTGTAGATGCTGAGCAGCCCGCCCAGCATCGGGACATGGCGGGTAACCCTGCCAATCACCGCGCTGTACTGCACGGGGGTTCTGTCCTCCCGCGCGTTCGCATCCCCCTTGGTGACGATGCCGCTTGTCAGCGGGTCGTTTTGGACAACGCGGTGCGCGACCACCGCCCCGCCGCTTTGAAACGCAATCACATCCCCGGGCATCAGCTGTGCCGGATTGACCGACTGCACGTAGATTGCGCTGCCGACCGGGATGGCCGGTTCCATGCTGCCGCTGACGATATTGTATATCTCATACCCCGCCAGATGTGCCAGAGGGACGGGCAGGCAGGCGGCAATCACGCACAGCAGTATCAGCGTCCCCACCACGCGGCACAGGGCGGCGGGCAAATTGCTGCCCCGCCGCCCTGTGCGCTGCACAAACACCTTTTGATCAGTTGTCCTGCGCATTTTTTCTTTCCTTTTTTCTTGTAATCAGCAGGATAATCGCCCCGCCCAGCAGCACCGCGCCGGTTGCGATTGCGATGCGCGCCGCCATCGGAAGGTTCATAAACGGTGTCGCGAAATCCTTGAGCATCTCCCCGATTTTCCAGTCCGCCAGCGGGGTCGGCTCGTCGTCCAAATCGACATAGTCCGGGATATCCGGTCCCAGCGGGGTCGGCTCGTCGTCAATCACGGTGCCGCCGCCCTCAATGACCGTGACGCCCGGCGCCGTCTCAATCACCGTCCGGGTGACGACATTGACGTCGATTGGGGTGTACACAAACCGAATCACATTGTCCGACACATCCGCCGTCAGCTCCTTGCCCAGGTTGTACGCCTGCGGGCGGAATCCCTCGATGTACTGATACGCGATAACCGGCTTGTCGCCGACATTGCCGTGATAGGTTTTCGGGGGGGCAAGCTCGTTGCCCGCCTCGTCGAGATACTGAACCGTATACTCGACCGTCTCGGCGCTGACCCCGTACACCACGACGTAATCCTTGTCCCCGGTGACCGAAAAGCTGGACATGCTCACCAGCTCATCCTTGCCGCTCTCCCGTATTCCCTTGATATAGTATTTCGAGTCGCCCGGCAGGGTGACAAAATCCCACGGGTTGACCGTAACCTGCTCGCCGTACCGCACACCGCTGAGCACAAGCGCGTCCTCGGGGCTGACCTGCCCTGCGCCGCCCGGGGCAATGGCGCCCTGCGCGCCCGGGAACAGCCGAACGGTATAGGTTGTGGCCGCGTCCACCAGCGGCGCGGGCATTGCCGCGCAGAACAGCGCGCCCGCCAACAGCAGGCAAAGCAGCTTGCCCGCCGCCTTTTTCGCCCGCTTGCGCTCCCGCAGGCTGAGAATCCCCAGCACAAGCAGCAGCACGCCGCTCACGCCCGCCGCAAGCAGCAGCGGGGTCAGCCGGTTCTGATCCCCGGTCTGCACCACGGTCATCCGCCTGTCGGTGACCGTCACCGTGTCGCTCACCACCGGGTCAACCGCAAAATTCAATTGCAGCCGCGCCAGCGTGTTCTGATAATCATTCCCCTGGGTCTCGCCGTCCAGCGAAACCCGCAGCCGCACGGTCGCCCGCTCACCCGGCTGCAGGGTGTCCAGATAGAGATAGTCCTCCAGACCCTCGGTCGCGTTCTCAAGCCCGACCCTGTTCTGCGCGGCGCTGGACGCCGATTGATCGCCGCCGACCGTGTCGCTCGTGTACAGGGTCTCCTCGTCATCGGCGCCGGGTTCGGGGCCGTCAAAGACCAGGTTGTATTCATACGCGCCGCCCGACGCGCCGCTCGCGGATTCCAGCGATTCCAGCACGCGGTTGGTCATATACCAGTTTGATGGTTCGGCGTTGTTGTTTTGCAGATGCAGCGTCAGGGTCACCGCGTCGCCCGGCTGCAACTTATAGACCTCACTGCTCAGGTTTGCGGCGGTAAAATCGCTGTCCAGCCGGTTTTCGGAGGTGAACAGCACGTTCCAGTCCGCGCTCGTTTCCTGCGCGCAGACCTGCGCCCCAAAGCAGAGCAGCAGAGCCATGCAAAGACAACCCGCAAAGATTTTTTTCTTCATCTCTTTGCCCTCCTCAGCCCAGGCTCAGCGTGCCGTCTCCGGCTATGGTGACCTTGCGTCCCCACGCGCTCAGGATCGCGTTCTGCGCGTTGTGATCCTGCACGGCATCCACCTGCACCATCAGCTGGAAGCCGGCGTCGTCGTACAGGTACGTTGTGGTTGTGCCGCTGCCGCTGACGCTTGTCGCCACCTCGGGGGCAATCATCAGCGTATCCGAAAAGGCGGAGGTCGTCTCGCCCGGCGCAAGCGGCAGGGTGTAATACAGCACGGTGCGCTCGTCTGTCCGCGCGGATACATCCTCCACCCAGCCGTTGCCGGTCAGCAGATTCAGCCGGATGAGCGCGGGATTGAGGCTCGGATCCTTGACCCACTGGCCGTCGGCGGTCTGCCTTTCCCAATAGCGGTAAATACTGACCCGCACATAGTGCGTGATTGTCTCCGCGCCCTCTGTCTGCGCGGCGGCCGGGTTCTGCACCGCCAGCACCTCGCGGTAGAGCGCGCCGGGCTTAAAGGCCGCGGCCGGATCCTCCGGCGTTGTGCTTCCGTTCAGATACATCGTGCCGAGCAGGGTATTTCCCGAGCCCCGGCTGGCAGCCGCGGCGTTCCCCTGCGCCACAATCGCGCCGTTTTCAATCAGCTGCACCCCGATTTCCTGCAGCTGCACGGTGGAGACATAGTTATCCGAATAATAGGTCAACGCGGCGCGCGCGCCGCCGATTGTGCTGAAGCCCAGCAGCGCCGCCGCCAGCACAAACGCGCCGACCGTCACGCCCGGGGAAGCCAGAATTTTTTTCAGCTTGTTCATCATGCGCTCTCTCCCTCCGTTCCGGGCAGAACCGTCGCCTGCCAGCTCGGATAGGGCTCGCCCGAAGCGGTGTACTGCACCGGGGAGGTCTCGTAGACCACCGTCACCTCAAAGCCCTCCGGCACCGTCCCCTCCTCCAGATCCGGTACCGTGATTTTGACGTCCAACGCCGCGGTACTTGGCGCCGTTCCGGCGGGCTGCGTCTCCCCCTCGCCGAGGTTGGCAATCGGCAGGGCGTAGTAGCACCAGCCGTCGTCGCTCTGCGTCCAGCCCTCGCCGCTGTAGGTAAGCGGATAAATCGAGAACGCCCGCGCGCGCACATAGGCGGGCTGGGTCACCGGCTGGCTGGAAATCACGACATGCTTTGTCCAGTCGCCGAATTCCTCGCTGATATTGGTGTTGCTGCCAAAGTGGAGCACCCTGCCCCCCTGCGCGTCCGTCGTGGTGGTAAAATAGGCGAGCGCGCCGGGAATGGCCGTTGTCAGCGCGAGCCCCAGCGCAAGGAGGATCAGCGCAAGCCGTTTCTTTTTCATTGATTACTCCTCCTCACCCGCCGTGCCGTTGACAGATTCCGGGGCGGTGCTCTCCCACGCGCCGGTTTCCGGGTTGTACCAGGTTTTGTACCAGTTCCAGTCACCCGCGTCGGGTTCAAAGCTGTTGATTACCGAACCGCCGCCCCCGCCTGTCGACCCTGCGCTGTTGGTGAAGGCCGCCGTCACCAGCTCGCCCGTTTGCAGGATGACCGAGTCGTTCTGGACGTCGTCCGTCGGCGGCAGGCCGATGTGGATATCGCCGCCCTTGATGCCGCGGATGAGAATGCTGCGGGCGGCAAGGTCGGTCACAACCTCGTCATAGGCTTCCTGCGGGCTGCTCACGCTCACCGACGCGCCGGTCAGGGTATAGCTGCCGGCATATTCCTCGGTCACAGTCACGTCGCTGCCGACCGGGATGCCCTCGAAAATAGTGTCCGAAACCTGCGTGGTCGCGCTGTCAAAGTGCAGCGTCACAAGCTTTTCATAAACAACCGCATCCTGCGCGTTCGGGTCGGTCGCCCGCACCCGGAACACGAAGCTTACGGGCTGCGCAAAGCTGTTGATGGTTTTGCGGATGGCGAGGCTCGCATACCGGGGCTCGCTCTCCCCCTTGGTGAACGCCTGCACGCTACTGACCCAGTTTGCGCCCGGCGCCGTCGTGTCGGTCACCGCCGTGCCGTCCGTTTGCACAAGGCCGGGCAGCGAAATCAGCTGCGGCTGGAAGATATACAGCCTTGTGTCGGAATACGCAACCGTGCAGATGTGGCTGTCGCCGTTCGGGTTGGCGGCCTCGACCGGCCTGCGCACTGCATACGGCGGGCGCCCCGTCCCGGTGGACTGAATGTCCTGCCCGTGCACAACGCTCAGGTAAAGCCCGGCAGGCAGGCCGGTTATCCCGCTGCCGATGGTGGTTCGGAACGGCCGCTGCGGCGAGCCGTCCCCGGGTGCGGGCGTCTGGCTCTCGCCGGGGGTGGCATCCCCGCCGTCTCCGGGTTCGGGCGCCTGGCTGCCCGGCGCGGTCTCCTGCACAAGCGGGTCGCTGCCAAACAGCGCCTCGGACAGGCGATCCACCAGCTCGGTGCGGTCGCGCACCGGCGCGCTCTCCGGGTCGGCCGGCGCATAGTAAAAGACCAGGCTGTCACCCGCCGCGCCGTTCCCGGCCGGGTCGCTGTGCATTGTCTGGGAAACCCAGTTGTCGTTTTCCTCCACAAACGCCCGGATCAGGCTGTAATACGGGGACGTGTCGTCCACGCAATAGGCGTATACGTCGTATCCGGGCACGCGCACCGCGTCGGCAATCCTGTACAGGTCAACCGCCGTCTCCGCCTCGTCCAGATCCCAGCCAAGCTCGGATTGGAAGCTGAGGGTCAGGCTGCACGGCGTATCCAGCGCAAGCCCGGAAGCCCCCTCCGGCAGGATTGCGCCGTCCTCCGGCAGCGCGTAGGCGGAACCGTCCGGCGCGGGCAGGCCAAGCAGCAGCCCCAGCGCCAGCACAGCCGCCGTCAGGATGGAAAGCGCGCCGTTTCGCCCTGTTTTATTTGTTTGCCTGTATGTGTTCATCGGCATCTCCTCCCCGCCGCAGGCGGCGTCACGGATTCTTTTTCAGGTCGTCCAGCATCTCCTGCTGTGATTTCTTCTTCTTTCGGCCGAGCAGTGCCGCAACAATCCCCGTGATGGCCAGCAGCGGAACCGAAATGGCCAAAATGACATACTGCTCGGGGACGCGCCGCGCCTCCCCGACGCGCAGCGACGTGTCGTCGATATTCTCCACCCGGTAGCCGCGCACAAGGATGCGGTGGGTGTTGACGCCGTAGGGCGTGCAGGTTATCAGGGTGCAGTAATCCTTGCCCGGCTCGATGACGAGGTCATCCACCTCCTCCGGCAGGACGATGCGCACCTGATCGACCTGATAGGTCAGCGTCTCGTCCAGCACGTTGAGGATGAAGATATCCCCCTCCTTCATCTGGTTCAGGTCGCTGAACAGCCGCGAGGAGGGCAGACCCCGATGGCCGGAAAGCAGGCAATGGCTGCCCGCGCCGCCGACCGGCAGGCTGCTGCCCGGGATGTGGCCGACCCCAACCTGCAAAACCTCCTCGGTTACCGTGTGGTAAACCGGCAGGTTGACATCCAGCACCGGGATGCGCAGATAGGCCATAATGCCGTTGCCGGTTACGTTGAGCAGCTGGTTGTATTCGAGCAGCTGCTCATCCTCCAGCCGGAAGGACGGCTCCAGTCCGGCAAGCTGCCGGTTGTACGCCCTCGCCGCCGCGATTGCCGCCGCGCGATCCTCCGCCGAGATGTTGTCCACCGCGTCGACGTAGTCGGCAATCGCGCGGGACTGATGGAACGAGTTCCACCAGTTGCTGACTGTCGGATACAGCAATAAGCAAAGCCCCACAAAGAGCACGAGGTAAAGTGCCAGTTCCACGATGTGCTTTTTGATAAATGCTTTCATCTGCCGGGGTTCTCCTTGCTGCTGTCCCGCCTTTGCCTGTTCACAGGCGATGGGGGGAGGCTGCCCCGCCGTCTCGGCGGGGCAGCGCCCCATCTGGTTCTGTTTCCGCCGCGCAAAGCGGCCGTTTTGGCCGCGCCGCGCTCGGAATATCTGCTTATTTCTGTTTGCTCATCCGCTTTTTCGCGATCAGGAGCACGCTGGCGCCCACCAGAAGCAGGCCGCCCGCCACATAGAAGATGGTGGTGCCGATGCCGCCGGTCGCGGGCAGGACAAGGCCGCGCAGGTTGACAACCGCCGTGCCCAGATGGCCGCTCGTGTTGCTGGTAAAGCTCATCTCAAGCTCGTTGCCGGCCGCGTCGGTCACCGTGCCAACCGACAGGGTCGGGACATCGGCGGGATTCGCACCGTAGGTCGCGGTGATCTGGAAATACATATCCTCCGCCTTGTTGTATCCGGCGGGAACCGTTGTTTCGGAAAGCATGTACCTGCCCGCATCCAGCCCGCTGAACGCAAAGAGGTTGCCATCCTCGCCGCTGCCGCTTATCGGATCGCCGACCGCAACGTATTTGTCCTCGCCTGTGGCATCGGCGTCGTATTTAAAGAGCTGGAATTCCGCGCCATCGAGCGCCTCGCCCTCGTTATCGACCTTGCTCACATTCAGCTCATAGGTAAAGACATAAACTGTCTCCGGCGGGGTCGTGCCGGTGCTGCCGTCGCCGCCCTGGTTGGGGTTGTTGCTGAACTCGAGAACAACCTGGTTGCTGTTCGCTGCGTCGATAGACGCCGCATCGGTCAGCTGCGCCGTATAGGCAACCCGGATGTACGAAGTGGAGGTAAGAGTCGGGAAAAGCGTCTTCAGGTCGCTGAACGTGACCGTGAGTGAATCGTTGCCCTGCGTCACGGTGCTGTACAGAGAGGTATCCTCCACCTCAGCGCCGTTCACAAAGACCTGAATCGAATTCTCGTCCAGCACAAGGCCCTCGCTGAGCGTGTCGTGGAACACGTATGTGTAGCTCTCGTAATCCGCGTAGTTGCTGGGCAGGGTGCCGGTCAGCAAAAACGGAACATGGTCGCCGATGTCGTAGTCGGCAACATTGCTCCAGCTGGGGCTGGTGTTGGCGCTGTCGTTCACTTCCAGCACCTGCTTGTCGACGCTCGGCACATTGGCCTTGGACTGCGGGTCAAACACGGTGGTTGTGCTCATCGCAAGCACCGAGATGTTGTTGACCGTCTGCGTGCCGTTCAGATCCGTCGTGTCGACCACGAGGTAATAGCCCGGGGTAATCGTCCCGTCCTTATCAATGCCGTTTCCGACACGGTGGCGGTCAACCACATTCGCGAACGCCCTGGCCGCATCGCTGTCCTGCGCGTAACCGGCCACAATCTGCGCCAGTGCAAGCGCGGACGGGTTGCTGTTCAGGGCATCGTTGTTTTCGGCAAAGTCCACATTCGCAAGCTGCGCAGCCAGCAGGCCGCCCGCGCCTGTGAGATCGTTCCACAGCGCCTGCGGGTCGATGCCGTTGCCCCACTTGATTGCGGTGAGGGTCTGGGTTGTCTCGCCGTTCTCGTCTGTTGCTTCCGAATACGCGGCCGAGAAGATCTGATACGCCTTGAATGTGTGCTCCTTCAGGCTTACATTTGTGTTGCCGTTGGTGGGCGCCGCGGGCAGCTCGCTTGCCTCAATCGCGAACACACCGGCGCTGAAGCTGAGCAGCAGGCAGAGCGCCAGCACCAAACTAAGCATTTTTCTGACTTGCTTCATTTTTTGGAATCCTCCTTATATAATGTCGAAGCTCTATGTCATCCGACCGCGGGGCGCCGTCAGACCGGCGCCTCGCCAGCCGGGCGAGAAGATAGGGGAAACGGGCTTGCGCGCTTGGCCGCGCGGGTTATTTTTTCCGCCGGCGGCGCATATACAGCAGGCAGCCCGCCGAAACAGCCGCGAGCACCCCGCCTGCGGCAAGGTACCGCCCCGCGCCCGTGCCACCCGTTTCGGGCAGCGCGTACACGCTGTACCGGTTGGTGAACCGCTCGACCGAGGTCAGCCCCTTTTCGATGCTGCCGGTGGCCGTGTCTGTCTGCCCGTCGCCGGTGAATACCAGATAGTCGTGCTTGGAGATTTCGCCCGTGCTTGTGGTGGCGCCGTTGTTTTCGGTCACCGTATAAACCGTGCCCTCCGGCAGGTAGCGGATGCGGATATACTCCCCGTGCTTGAGGGTAAAGGTCGAGCCGTCCCGCAGCACCAGATTGGTCTCCGCCGGTGTGCCGTCCTTGCCGTACCGGGTGTAGGAATAGTCGTCCTGCAAATTCTCGCCGTTCTGCTTCTTCAGCTGGATGGTGAAGCTGAAGGTCTCGTCGTTGTCGTATTCTTTCGGCTCCTCGTCGTTCACGACCTTCTCGACCGTCTTGTGGATTTCAAGCGCGCCGTAGTCCGATTCCACAATGCCGGTGGACGCCGAGGTCACCGACGGCAGGGTGAACTGCATCCAGCAGGTGGAGCCGGAAGCGCCCCGCTCGGTGTAGAAGAAAGTGAGGGTGTACTCCCTGGGCTCCGCGTCAGGAGCACTGTCCTTTTCAATATAATCCCACAGGTTGACATACTCGCCCACCGACGAGTGAATGCCGCCGATGTCGCAGACCAGCGTGTCGTCCAGGAACACCCACATGTCGTCGTCCCCGAAGAAATAATACTCCAGCGGACCGATATAGTCGGGGTCAAGCTTGAACTTGACCTGATAGCGCATCCCGAAATAGGCGTTGTGCCACCCGCCGTCGTCGGTTGTCGGGGCATACTGCCGGCCATTCTGGCGGCTGATAAGCTTGGCGTTTCTTGCTACGTCGTCCGCGTCGTTGTAATCGCCTATACAGAACGGGTTCTGATTCGAAGTTTTCCCAAACAGGCCGTCCGCACCCGGCGTTCCGTCCATCGGCCAGAAATTGTTTGTCCAGATTGCGTAGCTTTGCGGATGCACAAAACGCTCCAGATTGCTGACAGTACTGCCGTTTTCCACCGACGCGGTGCTCAGCGTATAGGTGTCCCCGTCAACGGTAAAATTCAGATTCCCGTTGGCATTCCGTTTTCCGTGCGCCACGCCGCTGCTGAACAGATTGAGCGGCGCGGCGATCCCGTCTGCGAATACAACATCCGGGTCATCCAGACTCGTAATCCCGGCAGCGAGCCCAAATGTGCAGTTCATATAGCTGTTTGATGTATTCGTGTAATCGTTCAGATTTTCGCTTGTATAGGTTCGGTTGGCCATATTCAGCCGGTTTTGGGTTGTTATCCCGTTCTGTGTGGACACCCAGACGTCCCCGCGGTAGCGGGTGCCGGTATTGGCGTTGCCGAACGCATATCGCGGATGGTCGTGGGATTCGCCTTCCCCATACTGCGTCGCCGCGGCGTTGATGCCGCTGGCGCGGGCGTCTATGGTCGAACCCCTTTCCCAGCTGTCTGTATCCGTAGACCAGACTTTTTTGTTGAACCTCTGATTCTCTTTAACACCTTCACTGATATCGTAATCGAAGAAATTTGCCGTGACGTTCGCCGAATTCTGCGCTGTCCGGAACACGAGCTGCAGCCTGGCGCCGCCGCCGAGATAGATGTAGATTGCCCCGGACTCCGTCGCTCCGGCGGCCTCCGCGTGGTTGGTGAAGTGCAGCTCCTGTGTGGCGGGGTAAAAGCTCTGCCAGTTCTCCACCTCCGGGTCATAGCCGGGATTGTAGGTTGTGTCCGTATACTGCACCCGAATCTCGCTCAGCGTATACCCCTTGTTGCCAAGCAGCGCGTTAAAATAGCTCAGTGAGGGCGCCGCATAA
The DNA here is from genome assembly GCA_964645785.1 of uncultured Oscillospiraceae bacterium. Taxonomy (GTDB): domain Bacteria; phylum Bacillota; class Clostridia; order Oscillospirales; family Ruminococcaceae; genus CALWZE01. The sequence continues at coordinate 8,734 of CAZYAV010000045.1, read as the reverse complement.
TACGTATACTCCTTTTCGCGGTAAACCTTTGTCAGGGTCTCGGCCGTGGCGACATGGCCATCCTCCGTCAAGCTGAGGACAGTGGTTGGCAGGTTCAAATTGCCGTTTGTGGGCAGGTTGCCGCCCTGGTTTGTGCCGCCGTTGTCGGTGTTAATCAGCCTTGGCAGGTTTTTGTCTATGGTCGGATTATCTGGTTCCGTTTCAACCCGCCTCAGATACGCCACACACTCCACCGTAAATTTCGGGTTCGGCTGGCTGGTGGCGGTAAACGCCATGACGCCGTCGTCCGCCTGCGCCGCGGTGAGGCTGAAGGTCATGGCCGTGTCCTGCGCGGCGGCGGCCTGCGCCTCCTGAACGGGCAGATCGGCCGCCGGCTGCGGCGCCTGCGGAGACTCGGCCGTTTCCCCGACGGAAAGCAGGTCGGCCATGGCTGCGCCGCCGTCACCCGGCAGCGTCTCGCTGCTGTCCCCCACCGTCATGGAGCTTGTGACCTCCAGCGGCTTTTCCTCGTCTCCGGTGGGCAGAATTGCCGACACCAGCACCCCGCGGGCGGGCGCGGGCGCGGGCAGCATACTCTCGCCGTCCGGCGCGACCACATAGCCGTCTCCGTCGTCGTCCCCGTTCCCCTGCGCGTCCCCGGCGGTGTAGCCCTGCGCCGCCTGTTCCAGCGCGGGGGTCGGGGTCACGGTCGCCGTGATTTCACAGCCGCTCAAATCCATCTCGACCCCGTCATAGGTAAGGGTATAGCACAGCACCGCCAGGTCGAGCAGTTCCCTGTCCTGCTGGTCGCTGAACTGCGCGAATTCGCCGTATTCCGCGTCCCCCTCGGCAAGGGTGGACACCGAAAACGCGAGCAGATCGGTGTTGGCAAGCGGCGCGTCCTCAGCCGGCGTCTCTTCGGCCGGCGTTTCTTCCGGAGCGCCCTCCTCCGCCGGCTGTTCCGGCTGCGCGGGTTCCTGCGCGTCCTCGGTTCTGGGCGCAAGGATGCCCTTGAGCTGAAACACGACGCGGTAAAGTCCGTTCGGATCCTGCCATTCAAACGCATGGTCGACGCTGACCCGGCCGAGCGCGTCCTCGCCCGGCATCCGGCCGATCGCGACCATCGAGAAGCCGCGCAGCGCAAAGGACGCCGCGCCCTGCTCATCCACGTCGCTGTGCAGCACCTCCGCACCGTCCTGCGCGAAATGCACCACCGTGACCGTCTCCCCGGCCGGCAGCCCCGCTTCGTCGAGGAACTGCACGGTAATCTCCACCGGCGCGGCGGGCTGAATCTCGGTTTCGCCAATCCAGAAGCCGATGTCGAGCAGCCGCTCCATCTCCGCGTCCTCACTGTGGACGGTCGAGCGATAGGCCGCCTGCATCTCGGCGACAGTCTGCTCGTCGGTGACGAGGCTCGCGCGCAGCTCCGCCTCCTCCGGGATATCCGCAAGGGTGGTGTAGACCGCAGTCAGTTCAAATTCATCTGTTTTGAGTGTCCGGACACTGCTGTAAACCGCTCGGGCAAAGGCGGGCAGCTCGCCGCCCGGCGTGTAGGAGAGGGACAGCGGCTCCCCAAGGTCACCGCCCAGCTCGTTGCGGTATTGCACCGTATACACAACCGTGGCCGCCGGGGTAAGTTCTGTTTCCCCGTCCGTAAAGCGGGGACGCACCAGCTGCTCTGTCTCGGACGATTCGACGGGCGGCTCCCCGTCCACCCCGACGATATCCAGCCGCGCCGTCTCGGGCAGGCCGGCGTTTGTGTCAAAGTCCGCGGTCAGGCGCAGCATGGCGTCCTCATACACCAGCTGCTGATCCTTCGCCTGCTGCTCCTCCTCAAGCGCCTCGATCTCCTCGGGGGTCATGTCGACTTCCCTGAAGCAAGCCGCGGTATGGCGGTGCTCCTCCAGCTGAAGCTGGCCGCAGATGTACGCGCCCGTCTCCGGGTCTTTGCACGCGTCGGTATGGGTGTGCAGCGCCTGCTTGCCGCACACAAGCCCCTGCTCAACCGCATAGCAGGAATCGTCGTGGACATGCCCGCCCTCGGGGTTCTCCTCCAGCCCGCAGACAAGCTCGTTTTCCACCGTATAGCAGCTGTCGTCGTGGGTGTGCCCCGCCGTTTCCTCCAGCCCGCAGCCCAGGGTCGGGGTCTCGGTGTAGCACGCCTCGGTATGCACATGCCCCTCGGTCTCGGGCTGTGTGCAGGTAAGCGTCTGGGTTGTGGTATAGCATTCCGCGCTGTGGGTGTGTTCCTCGGATTCCTCCAGCCCGCAGCTCAGGGTCTGTTCTGTCGTATAACAGCTTTCGTCATGGGTGTGCGGCGGCGTCTCCTCCTGGCCGCAGCCCAGCGTCCGCTGCACGGTATAGCAGCTTTCGTCGTGGGTGTGGGGTGCCGCCTCCTCCTGCCCGCAGGTCAGCGTCCGGGTCTCGGCGTAGCATTCCGCCGTGTGGGTGTGCGGCAGCACTTCCTCCTGCCCGCAGACAAGGGCGCGTATCTCCCCATAGCAGCTTTCGTCGTGGACATGCGGCTCAATTTCCGGCAGCGGGCAGATCAGCGCCCGGGTCTGCGGGTCATAGCAGTCGTCATTGTGCGTATGCGCGGAATAATCCGCCATGCCGCAGATGAGCGAGCCATCCTCCGCATAGCACGCCGCCGTGTGCGCGTGCGGCGCGTATTCCACCACGCCGCAGACAAGCTCGCCGTTCTCATAGCACGCCTCGGTGTGGGCATGCGGAACATGGGTTTGCACCCCGCAGATGAGACCGCCGCTCTCCGGGTCATAGCACGCCGCCGTATGGACATGCGGGGTATAGTTTGCCATACCGCAGACAAGCCTGTCGCCCTCATAGCACGCCCCGGTGTGGGTGTGCGCCGCAAAGGCGCAGGTCATCACCCGGCGCTTATGGTTCATTGCTTCACCGTTCAGGTGAAGCAGCATTACAACGGCCGTTGTGATGAGCAGCGCAAGCACCAGGAACAATATAAGCCATCGCTGCATCCCTTTTTTATTTTGCAAGAGCTTTTCGGCCTGCTCCTTTGGAGAAACCATACATGCAGTCTCCTTTCTGAAGAAACAAATCCGCCGCGCAGGGCAGCTCAGCCGCCAAAAAAACGAACGGTGTTCAGCGGCCAAACCCGCAGCACAATCCGCCCGATCACCATGTCGCCGCTGATGCAGCCCACCAGCGAACTGCGGCTGTCAATACTGGTGTCCCGGTGATCCCCCATCACAAAATACCGTCCGTCCGGCACCTGGTAGGGAAAGGTAATGTCGCAGTCCCCCCGATATTTTTCGGTAAGATACGGCTCCTCAAGCGGCTGCCCGTTGACCGACACGTTGCCCGCGTCGTCAATCTCCACCCAATCCCCGGCTGTGGCAATCACCCGCTTGATGAGGATGTTGTTGTTGTAATAAAACGCAATCAGGTCGCCCTGCCTGCATTTGCCGACCCCAATCGCCACCACGATATCCTTTTCCTCCAGCGTGGGGGTCATGGATGCGCCGTGAATCTGCAGCACGGGCAGGAACAGCATGGCAATCAGCGCGCTGACCGCCGCCACTACCACCAGACAAAGCACCGTGTTGCGCACGACGCGCAGGAACCCGACCCGGTAGCGGGACTTTTCCAGCTCTTTCTCCAGCTGCTCCAGGGTGGGGGTTGCAGTCGGAGATTCCGTCGCCGGCGCGCCGGACTGCCGCCCCGCCTCTGCCTTTGCCGCGTTCTTCTTTCGCGTTTGCCTTGTCCATTTCTGCTTCTGCGCAGCCGGCTCTATCCGAAAAGCCTTTTTTCTTCCGGCCTTGCGCGGCGCTACGCGAAAAAGAGCTTTATGGGATTCCGTCTGTTTTTCGCTCATCAGGCGTCCGCCGCTCCTTTCGGATTCTGCTGTGCCGGGGCGGGCGGCGCCTGCACCTGTTTCATATAGCGGTCTGCCGCCTTTTGCGCGGCCCGCAGCATCATCTCCAGCCGCAGCGAGATATCGCTCAGGGATTCGACGTTCTCCATCCCCGCGTACCGGCCGGCCGCGATTTCCTCAACCTGCTTTTCCAACAGATGGATGCGCGCGTCCTTTTCGTCCAGCTTCTCTTTCAGCCGCTCAATCTGCGCGTCCTTCTCGTTCAACCGCTCTTTCAGCCGTTCAATCTGCGCGTCCTTTTCATTCAGCCTCTCCTTCAGCCGCTCGCTCAGCCGGGTTGTCTCGTTCAGCTGGCCGTCCGTCTCGGCAAGCTTTGTCTCCAGCGCGAGCCCCTCCTGCCCCTGTGCAACCAGAAGCGATAGCAGGTCGTGCCGTTTGAGCTTATGCAATTCCTTTTCCGTCATGGGTGTCGCCCCCATTTCCATGTCATAGTGTCCGGATACCGCCATCCTGCGCGGCTCCGGCTCGGGAACCTCGACCCGCGGCTCGCCTCTTCTATATCTATTCCTATTCAGCGGCGCGAAATGTGTTCACCGCCCCGCGGCGCCAGGTTGGGCGTGTGCCGGGCGGTAAAACGCCGGGGCGCATCGCGCCTTAAATACCACCAGCCCGGGACACACACTACCCCCAGGCCATTTTGGATATTCTGTTTGCGATGAGCCCGGTTTGCGGCCGATTCCGTCGCTGCTTTTTGCCGTGAGATGAAATCGAAATCGTAACCATTTTTATTTTAATAGAAGCTCTCGATAAAATCAACCTTTTCCCAAATAATAGCGTATTTATGTGGATTTACGCCGTTTGCGTGATCTTCCGCCCCTCTGTGCCGTTTCCCGTCGGGTTCCCGGCCGCCCTTTTCACGTCCGGAATCCGTGCCGGTGTCCCACAAGCGAATCGGGTCGCGGCCGATTGGGCGTGCGCAGGGGCGGCGCCTTACGCCCGGCCGGTCTGCCGGTTTTGCGGCATCGCGGAAAACCGGCGCGCGGGGCGGTAACAGACGACGGCGCTCAGGATCAGAACGGTCGTGATGGCGAGGCTGATCGGGTACCCGACCATAATCGTCTCAAAGGTTCGGCTGTGCGGGAACACCAGCCTGATCCACCCGATGCGCACCCCGCACACACCGAGGATGGTCAGCACCGCGGGCACAAACGAGATGCCGAACCCCCGGAGATATCCGGACAGAACCTCGTAAATCAGGCTGAACAGGTGGGAGACCATGATCACCGTCAGCCGGACATAGCCGATGGCGACGACCTCGGGGTCGCTGTTGAAGACAGCCAGCAAGCTTTTGCCGAAGAACAGAATCAGCGCAATCGCCGCCGCCAGCACGGCAAGCCCCTCCACAAGGCTGCGCCGCAGCGTTTTTTTGCATCTGTCCAAATCGCCCGCGCCGAAATTCTGCCCGACAAAGGTGGTGCACGCCTGGCTGAACGCGTTGAGAAGATTGTAGCTGATGACCTCAATATTGAACGCCGCGCTCGACGCCGCCATCACCACCGTCCCCAGGCTGTTGATGGCCGATTGAATGACAATGTTGGACAGGGAAAAGACCGAGCTTTGGATACCGGCGGGCAGCCCGATGCGCAGAATCTGCTTCAGGCTGCCGAGGTCGATGCGCAGGCGGCGGGGCTCCAGGTGGATTTCCCGCGTGGTAAGCCGCAGGCTGCGGTACAGAATCGCCGAGCTGATGGCGTTGGAGGCGACCGTCGCAATCGCGACCCCGTCCACCGTCATGTGCAGCACGGCCACAAAGAACAGGTTGAGAATCACGTTCAGCACGCCCGAGAGCGCCAGCGCGGTCAGGGGAATCTTTGTCTCGCCCACGCTGCGGAAGATGGCGGCTTCAAAGTTATACAAAAGAATGACCGGCATCCCCAGCAGATAGATCCGCAGATACAGCAGCGCCGACGGGAACACCTCCTGGGGGACATGCAGCGTCTTGAGCAGCGGCGCCGCCGCCAGCTCGCCGGCAGCCCCAACCAGCACGCCGCCGAGCACCGACACGACAATCGCGGTGTGCACCGCCTTTTGCACGGCCTCCCCGTCCTTTTTTCCGATAGCGTTTGCAATCACCACCGTGACGCCCAGCGAAATCCCGACAAACAGGTTGACCAGCAGCCCGATGACCGGGCTGTTTGCACCGACCGCGGCAACGGCCACCGTGCGCCCGTCCCCGGTGAAATTGCCGACCACCGCAATGTCCGATGCGTTGAACAGCTGTGCCAGAATCGCCGTTGCCGCGACAGGCATGGCGAATTGCAGCAGTCCCCGCCAGATAGAGCCGTGCAGAATATCCACACGCCGCTTTGCTGTTTTCATATTCAATTTGGAACGCCTCTTTTGCTTTGTGCTTTCTCTGTTTTTTATTTTTCGCCGCGGGCTTTGCTTTTTTGCGCGAGCCTGCCCTTAAAAACAAACGCAGCCCCCCGATTCCCTTTCAAAAACAAAACCGGGCGGCTATGGTATGGCCATTCCGTCCGACAAGCCGTACCCTTCAAGATTCATGACCATCTTGATTTCGTTCAGCTTCTCTCCGTCCAGGCTCCAGGATGTATTTTCAATTTCTTCTACCGGGCAAAATCCCAGCTTTTCATAGTGGCGGATTGCGGATTTGAGGGGGCTCGCCGTCCAAAGGACAAGCCTCTCATATCCCGCTGCTTTCGCTTTCCCGATCAATTCTTTTGTAAGCGCAGACCCCACCCCATAACGGCGATACTCCCTTTCCACCAAAAAAAGCCTCAGTTGGCATGTTAACGGTTCTTCCGTGCGGCAAAGCAGGATGCAGCCAATCAATTTCCCCTTCGCTTCTGCAACCCACAGTCCTTCCCCGTCCTCCTTTTCCCGGGCGGCAAAGTCCAGCGCGATTTGAACCGCGTAATCCGTAAAAGCAGGCCCCCAGTTGTATTCTTCCGTATAAATCCTTATCTGCGCGTCCGCTACATAGGTTTCCTCGCCGGGTTTATAGGGTCTCACTGTAAACGCCATCTCTCCGTCTCCTTCTGCGCCCCGCGGGCTTTCGCGCCCTGCCGGGAAAGCAGGGCGGCACGGCTTCCCCGCCTTGCTCCGCCGCGCCTGGGTAAAGCGGGGCGGGTTATGCCGCGCCGGCTGCCCGACCTGCCTATTCGCCCGGCTTCGTCCTGTTCCGGCAGGGCGTGTACCGCCTGTGCCAGCCGCCGGCGGAGATGCCGGGGTTCCCGCTGCGGTTCACGGCGGGGACACGGCACAGATTGGCGCAGGCTACGGCGTACGCGCCCGCCGCGCCGCTCTTCCGGGGTCTGCGCAGGGCGGTGCAGGGGGTCGCCGCCTCCACCGGCTTTATGGCAGAAATTTTCATCGAAAACGCACCGGCCGCTTTGTCAGGCTTGCGCCAAGCCCCGCGCCCATGCCGGTTTTCCTCCCCTCTGCTGTTCTTTGCAATGCTCCGATTCCGGTGTCTGTGCTGCGGCAGGGAAAGCCGCCGCCAAACGGCCGCCCCGAACGGCAGTTCCGAACCTGCCGCCCAGCCGCCCCATACGCGCAGACAAAGCCCGCCTGCGCACCGGCCGCGGCGGGATTTCCCTTTTTGCGCCCGCGCGCGGCGAGCCTGTTCCTTATATCTTTTTTCGCAGGTAAAGCATGTCGGTCAGCCGCACGCCGCCGTCATAAATCGGGTGGTCGTACTGGTCGGTAAAGAAATTTTTTATGACATGCGAGCGGACAAAGCCGCACTTTTCGTAAAACGGGACTGTCGACGGGCTGTCCCCCGTCCCGGCCTGCAAAACCGAATAATCGCCCCGGTACTTGTCTTCAATAAACGCAATCAGCGCTTTGCCGTAGCCCCTGCGGTGGAACCGCGGGTCGGTGGCGATGTTTTTTATTTCCAGCACCCCGCCGCCTGCATCCAGCACGACACACTCCGCCTTAATCCCCTCATCCCGCAGAACGTACATCGTCCCGGCTGCAAGGTACCGGTCTATCATCTCTTCCTGCTCGTCCGCCAACAGCAGCAGGGGGAGATATCGCTTTTTGTCCGCCTTCACCTCGACAATATCCATCGCGCTAACTTTATATGCTTGTGTATTTTTTGCGGAAGTGGGCGCCCTCGCGGGGCTGCCCCTTGATGCCGCCCGCTGCGCGGCCCCCTGCCACACACACGGTTCCGCACCGACCTGCGATTGGCCGAACGGCTTACCTCTGTCTTTGCCGTTTTGCCATATATACTATATGGTAAGGATTCGTCACGCAGCCTATTGCGCTTCATTTTTGGGGCGCTTCCCCGTCCCGCTTCCGGCAGCATGCCGCGCGCCGTCCGCATACCTGCTTGCTTTGGCTTGCTTATCCGGCCAGCTTCTTTCGTCTGTTTCCCGCTTGCCCGCTCCCGGCCGGTGCTTATCGCCGCAAGGGGGCTTTGCCCCAAATTGCGGCGCAGGCTCGGCGGGCGCCCGCACGGGTCTTCTATAAAAGAATATTCAGCGGAGCGCGTTCTTTGAAAGAGAACGGGCGGTTTGCCGCACCATTTCCCTAAATTTTCTTCGCTTCCGGATACTCTAACAGGCACAGCTCCAGCAGCTCTTTTAAGTCCTTGGCGGTAACCTCTTCCTCGTTGTCATATTTCAGCGCAGACACCACTGTCAGCGCAAAGTCGTCCTCCCCGTACCGGTTCCAAAGCGCCTGTAAAGGCTTGTTGCGGTGATTCTTCCCCGCAAGCTCAAAGCGATGCCGGTTAAACCATGTGGCGGTGTCCCTTGTCGTGTCGAAAAAGAGGTCTCCGGTGGTGCTGCACTTCACCGCAACCACCCCCATTTCCGGATGGCGCTCCTTCCAGCTTGATGTCATTGCCTTTTTTGCGCTTTATCCAGCATA
>CAZYAV010000044.1:0-19424 GCA_964645785.1 uncultured Oscillospiraceae bacterium | reverse complement strand
TGTCTGCGCCTCGCGGTACCTCTCTGCGCCCCGCGGCAGCCGCGCCGCCGGTTGGTGTGGCAGCGGATTGCCGCTTTTGTGACCCCGTGCTTCTGTGCATACAAAATCAGGGATTGCCTGTATCGGGCTGTTTGTGTTATCTTGTTCATAGCGAATAGGGGACGCCTGCCTCTCGGTTTGGTCTTGGCAACTTTACCGTACCACAGGCTGTCCCTATTCGCTACCTCTTTTTTTGCTTTTGTAACACTTCATTGTATAACCTACACAACGGCAAAAAATCCGCCGGGAAATGCCGCTTGACAGATTGCGCCGGGTCTGGTAAAATAGTCGGGACAACAAAGAAGCACCGTTCCGTGCTCACCCGGCGTCCTGGGATGCCGAGGTCAATACATCCTGGCGGCCTGCCTGTGGCGGGGCGCGGTGTATGAGCGCGGAATTCCCGCGCTTTTTTCTGTTAATTCGGTTTTGGAGGTGTATCCCAATAGCAGGCAAAGACAATGCTCCCGCCCTGAATGAGGACATTCGGGACAAAGAGGTTCGTGTTGTCGGAACGGACGGCAGCCAGCTCGGCATCATGAGTTCAGCCGACGCGCGCCGGATGGCTTATGAACGGAACCTTGACCTGGTCAAGATCGCGCCCCAGGCAACCCCGCCGGTGTGCAAGATTATGGACTACGGCAAGTATCGTTTTGAGCAGCAAAAGCGCGAAAAAGAGCAGAAAAAGAATCAGAAAGTCGTTGAAATCAAGGAGATTCGGCTTTCGCTCAACATCGGCGAGCATGATTTTGAAACCAAGCTCGGCCATGCGCAGCGGTTCTTGCAGGAGGGGAATAAGGTCAAGGCGAACATCCGCTTCCGCGGACGCGAGATGGCGCACGCCTCGATGGGCGTCGACGTCATGAAGCGGTTTGCCGGGGCGCTCTCGGAGTGCGCAAACGTCGAAAAAGACCCCAAGCTGGAGGGTCGCTCGATGCAGATGTTCTTATCACCAAAACCGGTCAAGTAAATTTCAGGAGGATTATCCAAATGCCCAAGATGAAGTCGCACAGCGGCACAAAGAAACGGATTTCAAAAATCACCAGAAACGGCAAGATCAAGCGTGCGCGTGCGTTCCGTTCGCACATCCTCAACAAGATGAGCACAAAGCGCAAAAGACAGCTTCGCAAAGGCGCCTATGCGGACAAGACCAATGCCGCGAACATCCGGGTGCTCGTCCCGTACAAGTAAATCGAAGGAAGCTTACGCAATTTGTTTTGGAGGTAGATGGTTATGGCACGCGTTAAAGGCGCAATGATGACACGCAAAAGAAGGAAGAAAGTGCTCAAGCTTGCAAAGGGCTATTTCGGCAGCAAGAGCACCCTTTTTAAAACAGCGAAACAGGCTGTATATAAATCCGGCAACTATGCATACATCGGCAGAAAGCAGAGAAAACGCGATTTCCGCCGCCTGTGGATCACCCGCATTTCGGCTGCCGCAAAGCTGAACGGCATGAATTACAGCACGCTGATGAACGGCCTGAAAAAGGCGAATATCGAGCTTAATCGCAAGATGCTCAGCGAGCTTGCAATCAATGACCCCGCGGCGTTTACTGCGCTGTGCGACAAAGCGAAGGCCGCGCTGAAATAAGATTCTCAACGCCCGTTCACGCGCTCCCGCGCGTGTTCGGGCTTTGCGTATTATCAGGGACGCATACCGCAGGGACAACCGGGCGGCGGTGTTCCTGTTTGCCGTGTGGAAAATAGCGCGTCGGGAAACTGCGCGCTATTCTTGTAATATAAATAAATTACACAATGCGCCGCCGCACCGCGCAGAACCGGCGGGCGGCGCGGGAAAGCGGGTGGAGTCGCCGTGGAGAGGATAACGAGCCGCGCCAACGAGCGGGTGAAGGCGCTTGCGGCACTGTGCGCGGACGGCGGCGCGCGGGACGAAACCGGCCTGTGCGTCCTGCACGGGCTGAAGCTCTGCCGGGAGGCGGTTCGCCTGGGGCTGCCGCTGTGCGAGCTCTGGGCGGAGGAGGGCGCGGCCGCGCGGGACGCGGCGGCGTTCGAGGCGCTGTCCCGGCAGGCCGGCCGCGTGGTTCTGATGAGCGGGAGCGTCTGCGAAAAGCTCACCCCGCAGCGAACCCCGCAGGGCTTTCTCGCAACCGTCCGCAAGCCCGGGATGCCGCCGTTCGGCGCCGGGTCGGTTCCGGCGCAGGGCGGGGCGCGGCTCCTGGTGCTGGACGGGGTGCAGGATCCCGCGAACGTGGGCGGGATGCTGCGCACGGCGGCGGCGCTCGGCTACGGCGCGGCGGTTCTGAGCCGGGGCTGCGCGGATCCGTTTTCCCCCAAGGCGCTGCGCGGGTCGATGGGCGCGGCGCTCGCGCTGCCGCTGTTTTGGGGCGGCACGGGGGCGCAGACGGCGGCGGCGCTGCAAGCGGCGGGCTATCTGACCGTTGCGGCCGCGCTTGACCGCAGCGCCGCCCCCATCGGGGAAATCCCGGCGCAGGGGGCGCTGGCGCTGTTTATCGGCAGCGAGGGCGGCGGCCTGCCCGAGGAGACCGTCCGCGCCTGCGGCCAAACGGCGTTCATCCCCATCACCGGCCGGGTGGAGAGCCTGAACGCGGCTGCCGCGGCCGCGATTGCCATGTGGGAGCTGCGCCGATGAACGCGAAGGTGGAGTACTGGCTGTGGCTGTACACGCTGCTGGGGCCGTGCAGCGCGCGGTTTAAGGAACTGTTTTACCGCTACGACTATATCGAGGACATGTACGAGAACCGCCGCACGCCCGAGTTCCGCGCCCTGCTTGCGCCGGGGGAGGCGGCGCGGATCGGGTCGGTCAGCCTGTCCGCGCAGCGCGCCCTTGCGGAGCAGTGCGCCGCGGGCGGGGTCGAGATTCTCTGCTACGCGGACGACGCGTACCCGCAGCGGCTGCGCGACACGCGGGTGCCGCCGCTTGTCCTGTTTGCAACCGGGGATCTGCGCGCGTTGCACACCCGCTGTGTGGCGGGGGTCGGCTCAAGGCGGCAGACGCCGTATGGGCGGGAGGCGGTGCGCCGCATCTGCGACCCGCTTTGCCAAGCGGGGGTGACCCTCGTCAGCGGCCTCGCTTACGGGACGGACGCGGACGTCCACCGCGCGGCGCTGCGCTGCGGCGGGCGGACAATCGCCGTGCTCGGCAGCCCGATCGACGATACCTACCCGGTTCGGCACCTTGCGCTGCGCCGGGAGATCGAGCAGGGCGGCGGCTGTGTGCTGAGCGAATACGCGCCGGGAATGACCTACCAGAAGTCCTTTTTCCCGATGCGCAACCGCATCATTTCCGGCCTTGCCGAGGCGGTCGTGGTGTTTGAGGCCGCGCGAAAAAGCGGCACGATGATTACCGCAGGCTGGGCGCTCGACGACGGGCGGGAGGTGTTCGCGGTTCCCGGCCGGATAGACAGCCCGATGAGCGAGGGGACAAACCACCTCATCCGGCAGGGCGCGGCGCCGGCCTGCTCGGCGGGGGATATCCTGGACGCGATGGGGCTGGGCGACTTTGCAGCAGGGGAGCAGACCATGCTGGCCATGCCGGCGCAGCAGCTCCTCACCGGCGTGCGCGGGGCGGTGGCCGGCTGCCTGCAGCAGGGAGAAAAGACGCTGGACGACCTGATAGCATCCGCGGGATACCCGCCGCACGAGCTGCTGGCGGAGCTGACCCTGATGGAGCTGGACGGCCTGATCGAGGCGCTTCCCGGCTCGAGATACCGGCTGAAATAGCGGCGGGGCAGCCCGCGGATGCAGGGCGGAAATGCCGCCGGCGTCCGGGCAGAAGCTGCCGGACGGGCTCGTCCGGGCTCGGCTCCCGCCGGCGTCCGGGCAAACGGGAGCGGCGCCGCGGACGGACAGTATAGATTTTTTGTAAAAGGTGTAAAGAGGATATGTCAAAATTAGTGATTGTCGAGTCGCCTGCAAAGGCCAAGACCATCAAAAAATACCTGGGCAAGGATTATGAGGTCATGGCCTCGATGGGTCATGTGCGCGACCTGCCCCAAAGCTCGCTCGGCGTCAATGTGGACAAGGACTTCAAGCCGCAGTATCTCAACATCAGCGGCAAGGAGAAGCTCATCAAGGAGCTGAAGGCCGCGGCCGCCAAGAGCGACGAGGTCTTTCTCGCAACCGACCCGGACCGCGAGGGGGAGGCGATCTCCTGGCACCTCGCGCACATCCTGAACCTGCCGACCGACGAGAAAAACCGGGTCACCTTCGGCGAAATCACCCAAAAGGGCATCCGGAACGGCATGGCCGCGCCGCGCACGATTGACAGCGACCTTGTCAATTCCCAGCAGGCGCGGCGCATCCTGGACAGAATCGTCGGCTACAAGCTCAGCCCGTTCCTGTGGCGCAAGATCCGCCGCGGCCTGTCCGCCGGGCGGGTGCAGAGCGTCGCGGTGCGGCTGATTGTGGATAAGGAGCGGTCAATCGAGGCGTTTGTGCCCGAGGAGTTCTGGACGGTCGACGCGGTGCTGCGCCCCGCCGGCAGCCAGAAAACCTTTACCGCCCGGCTGCGCGCCAAAAAGGATGAGCAGGGCGAATTCAAAATCGAGAACGAGGCGCAGTGCAGGCAGGTGCTGGCCGGGCTGGAGGACGCCGAGTTCGTCATCACCGACGTCAAAACCGGCACCCGCAAGCGCACGCCGGAACCGCCGTTCATCACCTCCACGCTGCAGCAGGACGCGTCGCGCAAGCTGGGCTTCACCGCCCGGCGCACCATGCGCGCGGCGCAGGAGCTGTACGAGGGGGTCGAGATCGAGGGGATGGGGCAGATCGGCCTCATCACCTATATGCGCACCGACTCGTTGCGGGTCGCGGACGACGCGGTCAACGCGGCGGCGGCGTTTATCGGGGCGCATTACGGCGAAAAATACCTCTATCACGGGCAGCGGAGCTACAAGCGCAAGGCGGCCTCACAGGTGCAGGACGCGCACGAGGCAATCCGCCCGACGGTCATCGAGCTGACCCCGGAGCAGGCGAAGGCCTCGCTGACCGCCGACCAGTTCAAGCTGTATAAGCTGATCTGGGAGCGGTTTATCGCCAGCCGGATGACCGACCAGCAGATGAACACGGTCACGGTCAACATCGAGGCGGGGGATTACCTGTTCCGCGCAAGCGGCTACAATGTCGCGTTCGACGGCTTCACGGTGCTGTACGAGGTGTCGACCGATGAAAAGGAGGACGCGCCCACCGCGCTGCCGGTGCTCAAAACCGACACCCAGCTGCTCAGAAAGGAGATCCGAAGCGCCCAGAAATTCACCCAGCCGCCCATGCGGTTCACCGAGGCGAGCCTGATTAAGATTCTGGAGGAGAACGGGATCGGCCGCCCGTCGACCTACGCGCCGATTATCAGCACCATCATCGACCGCGGCTATGTCGAGCGGGAGCAGAAGTCGCTCAAGCCGACCCCGCTCGGGATTGTGGTGACCGACCTGATGATTTCCCAGTTCCCCAACATCGTGGACGAGAAGTTCAGCGCGGGGATGGAGAAGAATCTGGACAAAATCGAGGAAGGCAAGGCGGACTGGGTCAAGACGCTGGACAAATTCTATAAGGATTTTGCCAAAACCCTCAAAAAGGCGGAGGAAACCCTCGATGGCCAGCGCATCAAGGTGCCCGAGGAGGAGACGGACGTCATCTGCGAAAAATGCGGGCGCCGGATGGTCATCAAGATGGGGCGCTACGGCAAATTCCTCGCCTGTCCGGGCTTCCCGGAATGCCGCAATACCAAAAAAATCGTGGTGGAGACGCCGGGCAAATGCCCGAAGTGCGGCGGCAAAATCGTGCAGCGCAAAAGCCAGAAGGGGCGCATCTTCTACGCGTGCGAGAAGGGGACGGCCTGCGGCTTTATGAGCTGGGACGAGCCGAGCGCCGAGCTGTGCCCCAAATGCGGCAAGAGCCTGTTCAAAAAGAAGGGTAAATCGCCCTATCTCTACTGCATCGACGAGGGCTGCGGCTACCGCAGGGAACTGGAGAAATGAGCGAGGTCAGGGTAATCGGCGCGGGACTTGCGGGCTGCGAGGCGGCGTATACGCTGGCGCGGCTGGGGCACCGGGTTCGCCTGTTTGAGCAGAAGCCGGTCAAAAAGAGCCCGGCGCATAAGCTGGACAGCTTTGCCGAGCTGGTCTGCTCCAACTCGCTCAAGGCGGCGCGCACCGACAGCGCGGCCGGGCTGCTCAAGGCCGAGATGCGGCTGCTCGGCTCGGTCTGCCTGGAGGTTGCGGCGGGCTGCGCGGTGCCGGCGGGCGGTGCGCTCGCGGTGGACAGGTACCTGTTCTCGCAGGGGGTCACGGCGCGCATCGAATCGCAGCCCAACATCGAGATTGTCCGCGAGGAGGCGGCCGGCATCGACCCCGAAATCCCGACCCTGGTCGCCTCCGGGCCGCTGACCGAGGGCGCGCTCGCCGAGCGGCTGTTCGCGCTTTGCGGGGCGGACAGGCTCTCCTTCTTCGACGCGGCCGCGCCCATCGTCACGGCCGAAAGCATCGACCGCAGCCGCGTCCACGCCGCCAGCCGGTACGGGCGCGGGGAGGACGACTATCTCAACTGCTATTTTGACAAGCCGGGCTACGAGGCGTTCTGGCAGGCGCTGACCACCGCGCAGTGCGCGCCGGTGCACGAATTCGATTACAAGGTCTACGAGGGCTGTATGCCCATCGAAAAGCTGGCCAAGCGGGGCAAGGACGCGATCCGGTTCGGGCCGATGAAGCCGGTGGGGCTGACCGACCCCGGCACAGGCAGGCGCCCCTGGGCGGCCGTCCAGCTGCGGCGGGAGAACGCCGCGGGCAGCATGTACAACCTCGTCGGCTTCCAGACCAACCTGCGCTTTGGGGAGCAGAAGCGGGTGTTCTCGATGATTCCCGGGCTGGAAAACGCCGAATTTGCGCGGTATGGGGTGATGCACCGCAACACCTTCCTGAATTCGCCAAAGGTGCTGACCCGCTGCCTCAGCCTCAAAAATGCGCCCAACGTCTTTGTGGCGGGGCAGCTGACCGGCTTTGAGGGCTATATGGAGAGCGCGGGCTGCGGCATTCTCGCGGCGCGCTTCCTGCACGACAGGCTGTGCGGGTGCGAGAGCGTGCCGCCGCCCGAAACGACGATGCTCGGCGCGCTGCTGCGCTACATCACGGCCGAAAACGCCGATTTTCAGCCGATGGGCGCCAACATGGGGGTGCTGCCGCCGCTGGAACAGCCCGTTCGGGACAAACGGCTGCGCTATGAGGCGCTGGCCGCGCGCGCCCTGCGGGATATGGAGGAGTATAGCAATGAAAATTGTAATTGACGCGTTTGGCGGGGACAACGCCCCGCTCGAGATGCTGAAGGGCGCCGTGCTTGCAAAGGAATACGGGGAGCAGCTGGCGCTTTCGGGCAATGCGGAGGCAATCCGCGCCTGCGCCGCGCAAAATGGCATCGACCTTGTGGGCATCGAGATTCTGGACGCGCAGTCGGTCATGGAGATGCACGACGAGGCTCGCGCGGTGCTCAAGGCCAAGGCGGACAGCTCGATGGGGGTCGGCCTGCGCGCGGTCGCGGACGGCCGGGCGGACGCGTTTGTCACGGCGGGGCCGACCGGCGCGGCGCTCATGGGCGCCACCATGATTGTCAAGCGGATCAGGGGGGTCAAGCGCCCCGCGCTTTGCACGGTGATCCCCAGCGCCAAAAAGCCGTATCTGCTCATCGACTGCGGGGCAAACGCCGAGTGCCGCCCCGAAATGCTCAATCAGTTCGCGGTGATGGGTTCGGTGTATATGGAAAAGGTCATGGGCTACGACAGGCCGCGGGTCGGCCTTGTCAACAACGGCGCGGAGGACAGCAAGGGCACCCCGCTGCAGCAGGAGGCCTATAAGCTGCTGGCGGAAAACGGGGCGATCAATTTTGCGGGCAACGCCGAGGGCAGGGATGTGCCCGGCGGCGATTTTGACGTCATCGTCGCGGACGGGTTCACAGGCAACGTCATCCTCAAGCTGACCGAGGGACTGGCCGGCGCGCTGATGTCCATGCTCAAAGAGGTGTTTTACCGCAGCACGGCGAGCAAGCTGGCCGCGGCGGTGCTCAAGCCCGGCCTGCGCGCGTTCAAAAACAAAATGGATTACACAAAATACGGCGGCGCGCCGATCATCGGGCTGCAAAAGCCAGTGGTCAAGGCGCACGGCAGCTCGAACGCGGAGGCGGTCAAAAACGCCGTTCGGCAGGCGATCGACTGGAGCCGGTCGGGGGTGACCGAGGCGCTGACGGAAATGCTCGGCAGCGCGCCGTGTAAGGCGGAGCAGGAGAGCTGAGCCGCCCGGCATTGGGGAGGCCGGCTTCATCCAGGAAACAGGCGGGAACCGGCCGGACACTGCAGCCCGTGCGGGCGGTGCGGTGCAGCGCAGCGCGTTCCGGCTTCGCCGGGCTGCCTGCGGCGCGGCGGCTGGCCGCCGTATCCGGGAGCCTATTTGGCCGGCGGACGCGAAGAAGGGGAGAGTGGTATGAAAGAGATTGAACAGAAAATCGGATACGCGTTCGGGGACGCGGGTCTGCTGGACGAGGCGCTGACCCATTCCAGCTATGCGAACGAGCACGGCATGGGGCGGATAGCCTGCAACGAGCGGCTGGAGTTCCTGGGCGATTCGGTGCTGTCGGTGATTGTGTCCGAGCACCTGTTCACCAAGCAGCCCAGCCTGCCGGAGGGGGAGCTGACCAAGCGCCGCGCCGCGCTGGTGTGCGAGGACGCGCTGGCCGCCTACGCGCGGGAAATCGGCCTGGGTGAGTTTATCAAGCTTGGCCGGGGAGAGGCAAAGGGCGGCGGTGCAAACCGGCCGTCCATCCTTGCGGACGGGTTTGAGGCGCTGATTGCCGCCATCTTTCTGGACGGCGGCATGACCCCCGCGAAATTCTTTGTTATGCGGTTTATCGAGGAGCACGACGAGCAGGCCGAAAACCCGCGGGATTACAAGACCGAGCTGCAGGAGATTATCCAGCAGAATCCCGAGGAGCGGGTACGCTATGTCCTTGTGGAGGAGAGCGGCCCGGATCACAACAAGACCTTCACCTTTGAGGTGCATCTCAATTCCAACGTCATCGGCAGGGGCAGCGGGCACAGCAAAAAGCAGGCCGAACAGAACGCCGCAAAAGAGGCGCTCAGCCTGATGGGGCTGTGAAGCGGCACGCAAACATCGCGTTTTTTGTGCCGCACGCCGGGTGCCCAAACCGGTGCCTGTTCTGCAACCAGCACCGCATCTCGGGCGCGCCGGAGGCTCCGACGCCGCAGGCGGTGCGCGCGCAGTGCGCGCAGGCGCTGCCGCCGTCGGGAGACCCGGCGTGCGGCCGCACCGAAATTGCCTTTTTCGGCGGCAGCTTCACCGCGGTTGACCGCGCGCTGCAAAGCGGGCTGCTGGATGCGGCGCTCCCCTTTGTTCGCGCGGGCAGGGCGGTCGGGATCCGGCTGTCCACCCGGCCGGACGCGGTGGACGCCGAAACCCTCGGCTTTCTGGCCGCGCACGGTGTGACGGCGATCGAACTGGGCGCGCAGAGCATGGACGACCGGGTTCTGCGGCTCAACCGGCGGGGGCACACGGCGGCGGATGTCGAGGCTGCCGCAGGGCGGATCAAAGCCCACCCGGCCGGCTTTGAGCTGGGCTTGCAGATGATGATCGGCCTGTACGGCGAGGACGACCCGGCGGCCGCCGCGCATAAAACGGCGGCGCAGCTGGCGGCGCTTGCGCCTGATACGGTGCGAATCTACCCGACAATCGTAGTGGAAAACACCCCGCTTTGCGCGTTGTACCGCGCGGGCAGCTATACCCCGCTGACGGTGGAGGCCGCGGCCGGGATTACGGCCGGGCTGCTGGAGCTGTTCGGGCGCGCGGGGGTGCGGGTGATCCGCGCGGGTCTGCACAGCGACGAGAGCCTGCGGGCGGGCGCGGTCGCAGGGCCTGAGCACCCCGCTTTCGGGGAAATTGCGCAGTCGCTGCTGTTCCGGCGGCAGCTGGCCGCGCTGGCCGAGCCGGGCGCAGCGAGCCTGCGGGCGCTGGTCAACCCGGCGGACGTGAGCCGGGCGGTCGGCCACGGGCGGATGAACGCGGCCTGGTTCGCCGGGCGCGGTATATGCCTGCGCGTGGCTGCGGACGCGGCGGTTCCGCCGGGGACGGTGCAGCCCGCGGGCACGGCGAATGCGGACAAGCCCCCGGCGCGGGCGGACTGAAGCCCGGGGCGGCTTTTTTGGGGCGGGCTTGGCGCTGCGAGTTTACGCGCACGGCGCAAGGCTGGCGGAGCCTCTTCCCGGACTGGCGCGGGCGCGGCGGCCGCTCTTGGATGGACTTGCGGCGGCCGGATGACCGGCGGATTACAGTGCGCCGCGCGGGGGAGCGCGTGAATTCCGCAGCAGGCCGGTCGATGCGCGGGGCGCCCTGCTTTTTTGGCAGGCGGCGCGCTGCGGGACGGACGCCGGGGCGTCTGCAATCCGCCGCCGCAGACAGACCCGGCGAATATGCATAAACCGGCAGGACGCGGGAAGCGGAATCCGATAAGCTTGAAAATGACGGTGAAACAAAAGCCAAGGAGCAACTGAAATTTGCATTTAAAATATCTGGAAATTCAGGGATTCAAATCCTTCCCCGACAGGACGCGGGTCACGTTCGAGGAGGGATACACAGGGGTCGTCGGCCCGAACGGGAGCGGGAAAAGCAACCTGTCCGACGCAATCAAATGGGTGCTGGGCGAGCAGTCGAGCAAGTCGCTGCGCGGCGGAAAGATGGAGGACGTCGTGTTCGGCGGCACCCAGCTGCGCAAGCCGATGGGCTATGCGCAGGTGTCCCTTTGCCTGGACAATGCGGACGGGCGGATTGCGGACGTCGGGGCGGAAATCGTCGTGACCCGGCGCTATTACCGCAGCGGGGACAGCGAATATATCGTCAACGGCTCGCCGGTACGGCTGCGGGACGTGCGCGAGATGTTCATGGACACGGGGCTGGGCAAGGACGGGTATTCCATCATATCCCAGGGCAAAATCGCCGAGATTGTCTCGGCCAAAAGCGACGATCGCCGCGAGCTGTTTGAGGAGGCGTCCGGCATCGCGAAATACCGCTTCCGCAAAAACGAGGCGGCGAAAAAGCTGGATGCGGCGCAGGATAACCTCTCCCGGCTGCGGGATATTCTGGACGTGATGGAGCAGCGGATCGAACCGCTGCGCGAACAAAGCGAAAAGGCGGAGACCTTCCTCGCCCTCGCGCAGGAGCGCAAGGGGCTGGAAATCACCCTGTACTGCGACACCATCGACCGCTCGCGGGAGAATCTGCGCCGGCAGGACGACAAGCTTGAAATTGCGCGGCAGGACTACGCCCGCGCCGAGCAGGGGCTGGAGGAGATGACCGCCCGGACAGAGCAGCTCGGGGAGGACAACCGGCGGCGCAACGTCGAAATTGAGCAGTTTAACAGCGATATTTTTTCCCTCAACGAACAGATTGCGGCGCTTGAGAGCGAAATCGCGGTCGGCAGAAACGACGCCTCCCACGCATCCGGGCAGATTGCCGAGCTGGAAGCCCGCATCCGTGCGCTGAGCGAATCGGATGAGGAAATCGAGCGGCAGATCGCGGAAAAGGAGACGCAGGCGGTTCAAAAAGGGGAGAGCCTTGCGCAGGCCGGCCGGGAGATTGCGCGCGCGCAGCAGGGGCTGGACGAGCTGGTGTCCGCCGCGGCGCTGCGGGATAAGAGCCGGGCGGACACCGCGCGCAGGCTGAGCGGGCTGCAGGCCGAGCTGACCGAGCAGCGGGTTGCGCGGGTCGGGGCGGAATCCGCGTCGCAGACGCTCGGTGCGCGGGCGCGCGCAATCGAGGAGCAGCTGCCCGCCCTGCGGGAGCGCCGTGCGGCGGCCGACGCCGAGCTGCGGGAGAATCAGGCGTATCTCGAGGCCGTCCGCGGGGATATCTCGGATTGCGAAAACCGCATCCGCGGCTATTCCATGAAGCTTACGTCCCGCACGGACAAGCTGGATGCGCAGCAGGCCGAGCTTGCGCGGCGCAGCGGTGAGATTTCCGAAATCACCCACAAAATTTCGGTTTTGCAGGATATGGAAAAGAACATGGAGGGATTCCAGCACAGCGTGCGCCGGGTGGCGGAGGCGGCCGCCTCCCACCGGCTGCGCGGGGTTGTCGGCACGGTGGCCTCCCTGCTCTCGGTGCGGCGCGGCTGCGAGCTGGCGGTGGAGACCGCGCTTGGCGCCGCGGCGCAGAATATCGTTGTGGAGGATGAGCGCGCGGCAAAGGACGCCATCGCGTTCCTCAAGGACGCCCGGGCGGGGCGCGCGACCTTTTTGCCGCTGGACACAATCAAGCCCGGCCGGTTTGACGGGGAGGACTGTTTGCAGGACAGCGGCGTTGTGGGGCTGGCGAGCGCGCTTGTCAGCTGCGACGCGCGGTATCAGACGGTGGTCAGCTATCTGCTGGGGCGCATCGTCGTCGCCGAGGAGCTGAACAGCGCCTCGGCGCTCGCGCGCAAGCTGCGCTACCGTTACCGGATTGTCACCATGGACGGGCAGGTCATCAACGCGGGCGGCTCGTATACGGGCGGCTCCTCCTCCCGGCAGGCGGGTCTGTTCGGCCGCAAGGTGGAGATCGAGCAGCTGGAGGCGCGCGCGGCCGCGCTGCGGCAGGAGATGCGCGGCGCCGAGGAGGCCTGCGAATCGCTGAAGGCGGAGGCCGCCGCGCTCGAAGCGGAGATTACCGCGATCAACAGCGACCTCATCACCCACAACGAGGATCGCGTCCGGGTTGAGGAACAGCTGGTGCGTCAGCAGCAGGAGGCGGACGGCCTGGCGGAGTCGCTGGAGGCCGCGCAGCGCGAGCTTGCGCAGATTGAGGCGCAGCGCGCGGAAAAGGAGTCGGTCATCCGAGAGGGAGGCGCGCGCGCCGAGCTGCTGGCCGCCGAAATCGCCCGGCTGGAATCGGACGCGGGCGAGGAGGATAAAACGGAGGATGATTTCCTGCGCCGCCGGGCGGAGCTGGCCGAGCTTATTTCCCAAAAGCGGATCGAGCAGGCGGAGCTGCAAAAGGATGTCGAGGCGCTGGCGGCGGCGGCGGAGAGCCTGCGCGGCCGCAAAAGCGAGAGCGGAGACGCGGCGGCCGGCCTTGCTGCGGCGGTGGAGAACCTGCGCCGCGCGGCAGCGCAGGCCGAGCAGCTGACGGCGGAAAAGGCCGCCTTGGCACAGACTCTGCGCGCGCAGATTGCGGCGCGCAGGGCGGATATCGAGCGGACGGCGGCCGCGCGCACCGAGACCGAGCGGCAGATCAACGAGCTGCGCGCGCAGTATGCCGGGCAGACCAGGCAGCGCGAGGAGATCGGGCGGGAGCTTTCCCGGCTGGAGGAGCGGAAAAACGCCCTGACGGCCGAATTCGACGCGACGGTCGCCAAGCTTTGGGAAGAATACGAGATGACCCAGAAGGAGGCGCAGGGCTTCTGCGTGCCGTTCGATTCCATCACCGAGCTGCGCGCGCAGGTTGCGGGGGTGCGGGCGAAGATCCGCGCGCTCGGCACGGTCAATGTCGCGGCAATCGAGGAATACAAACAGGTGACCGCGCAGTGGCAGCAGCTGACCGCCCAGGTCGGGGATGTCGAGCGCTCCAAAGAGGAGCTGCTGCGGCTGATTGCCGAGCTGGAATCCGAAATGCGGGTGCTGTTCACCGCAAGCTTTTCCGAAATCAGCCGGCACTTCCGGCAGATTTTTGTGGAGCTGTTCGGCGGCGGGCAGGCGAACCTGTCCCTGACCGACGGGGAAAACGTGCTGGAAAGCGGCATCGAAATCGACGTGCAGCCCCCCGGCAAGGTTATCAAGAACCTCTCGGCGCTCTCGGGCGGGGAGCAGGCGCTTGTCGCCATCGCGCTGTATTTCTCCATCCTCGCGGTCAACCCGTCCCCGTTCTGCGTGCTGGACGAGATTGATTCTGCGCTGGATGAATCGAACGTCAACCGCTTTGCGGCATACCTTGCGCGGGTTGCCGCGCACACCCAGATTATCGCCATCACCCACCGGCGCGGAACAATGGAGAGCGCGGATGTGCTTTACGGCGTGACCATGCAGGAGGAGGGGGTCTCCAAGGTGCTCAAGCTGGGCATCGAGGAGGCGCAGTTGGTAATCAGCAAATAAGCCGATAGGCGGGACTGAAAAAACAGGTGGTCAAACAATGGGATTCTTTGAAAATTTGGCAAACGGTCTGAAAAAGACGAGGGACAGCATCCTCTACGGCCTGCGCGGCAACAAGCCGGGCGACGAGTTTTACGAGGAGCTGGAGGAGCGGCTGATTATGGCCGACTGCGGCGCGCAGGTCGCGGGCGAGCTGGTGGAGCGGCTGCGCGCGCGGGTGCGCGAAAAGCTGATTGAGAACACCGACGACGCCCTTGCGGAGCTGAAATCCCTGTGCGCGGAGCTGGTGGAGGCGGACAGCGAGTTTGACCTTGGCGGCAAGCCGGCCGTCATCCTGCTCATCGGGGTCAACGGCGCGGGCAAGACCACGACGGCGGGTAAGCTGGCAAATCACTTTAAAAAGCAGGGCAAAAGCGTGCTGCTTGCGGCGGCGGACACCTTCCGCGCGGCGGCCGGCGAGCAGCTGAAGGTCTGGGCGGAGCGTTCGGGCGTCGAGCTCATCGAGGGGGCGAACGACCCTTCGGCGGTTGTGTTTGACGCGGTACAGAGCGCGCGCGGCCGGGGCATCGACATTGTGATTGCGGACACCGCCGGACGCCTGCACACCAAAAAGAACCTGATGGAGGAGCTTGCCAAAATCTACCGCACGGTCAAAAAAGCGTCCCCCGACGCGTCGGTGGAGACGCTGCTGGTGCTGGACGCGGTCACCGGGCAGAACGCGGTCAACCAGGCGGCGGAATTCAGCCGGAGCACCGGCGTCACCGGCATCGTGCTGACCAAGCTGGACGGCACGGCCAAGGGCGGCTCGATCATCTCCATCCGGGAAAAGCTGGGGATTCCGGTGCGGTTTATCGGCGTCGGCGAGGGGATCGACGACCTCGACCGCTTCTCGGCACAGGAATTCTGCGAGGCGCTGTTTTCGGGCGGGGAGGGGTGAGCAAACGCATGGAAAAGCTGACGTTTGTGTGTGCAACCAACAACGAGGGCAAGCTGGCGGAGATGCGGCACATCCTGTCCTCCATCGGGGCGGCGTGCATCTCGCTCAAGGAGGCCGGCATCGTCTGCGACGCGGAGGAGACGGGCAGCACCTTTGCCCAGAACGCCTATATCAAGGCAAAGGCGGCGTTTGCGCTGTGCGGCCGGCCGACCATCGCGGACGATTCGGGGCTGTGCGTGGACGCGCTGGGCGGCGCGCCCGGCGTCTTTACGGCGCGGTACGCGGGCACTGCGTGCGACAGCGAAAAGAACATGGACAAGCTGCTGGCCGCCCTTGCCGAACAGACGCAGGAGGAGGAGCGGACGGCGCGGTTTGTCTCGGCGGTCTGCGCGGTGTTACCGGACGGGCGGGTCGTGCAGGCGTGCGGCGCGGTGGAGGGATATATCGGCTTTGAGCGGGTCGGCGCGCTGGGATTTGGGTACGACCCCATCTTCCGGCTGCCGGACGGCATCGGCCTGGCCGAGCTGTCGCAGGAGCAGAAGAACGCGGTGAGCCACCGCGGCCGCGCTATCCGCAAGCTGGCGTTTAAGCTGCGGGGCGTGAACAGAGTGAGGGGGATGGAGTTTGACAGGTAAACAGCGGGCGGAGCTTCGCAGATACGCGAACCCGATGGAGACAATCTTTCAAATCGGCAAGGACGGGATTGACGACGCGAGCGCCGTGGCAATCGGCGACGCGCTGGACGCGCGAGAGCTGATTAAGTGCCGGGTGCAGGACGCCTGTCCGTACAGCGCCAAGGAGGCGGCGGCCATCCTGGCCGAGCGGCTGCACGCCGAACCGGTGCAGGTGATTGGCAGCCGGTTTGTGCTGTATAAGCGCAACCCCAAAATCGACAAATACGGCATCTGACCCGCCGCCGGCCGGGCGGCGGGCAGGGCAGAGCCCGCGCCGGAACAGGCCGGGCCGGCAGGGAAATCCCGCAAGTGGCTCCGGCGCCGCGAGGCGCCGACGAGGTGAACAATGGACAGGATTCTGATTTACGGCGGCGCGTTCAACCCGCCGCATCTCGGCCACGCGCACCTGCTGCGCGCGGCGATTGCGCGCATCCGGCCGTCGCTCACGCTGGTGACCCCCACGGCCGTGTCGCCCCACAAGGCGGCCGCGTGGATATCCCTGACCCTGCGCGCGCAGATGTGCCGGGTCTTTCGGGACTGCGGCGGCGCGGTCAAAATTTCCGAAATCGAGCGGGCGAACCGCTGGGACAAGAGCTACACCGTCAAGACGGTGCGCAGGCTCCGGAAAAAATACCCCGGCGCGCAGCTGTTCCTGCTGGTGGGCAGCGACATGCTGCTGAGCTTTGAGCGGTGGCGGCGGTGGCGGCGGCTGCTGGCGATGACGACCCTGGTTGCCGCGCCGCGCGACGAATCCGAGCGCGACGCGCTTAAGCAGAAGCAGCGATGGCTTGAGCGCGCGGGCGGCAGGGTGATCCTGCTGGACTGCGGCGCGGTTCCGATGAGTTCAACCGGGATCCGTGCCCGGCTTGCGGCCGGCGAGCCGACCGACGGGCTGCTGGATCCGCGAGTGCGCGCCGTCATCGACCGGCACGGCCTGTACAGGGCGGCGCGCTGAATCACGGCCACTTCCGGCCTCGTTTTATGAAAAAAGAGCCACGCGGAACAGTGTGCGCAGGACGGGCGCGGCCAACGCGGTTCCCCGGAACGGGGCGCGGGAAAGGGAAAGGGAAAGGACACGATGAACGAAATGACCTGTGAGGAGGCGCGCGCGCTTGCAAAGCGCACCCTTTCGGCGCAGCGGTTTTACCACACCGAATGCGTCGCGGACGCGGCGGTCGCGCTCGCGCAGCGGTACGGCTGCGACACGGCGCGGGCACAGCGCGCCGCGCTGCTGCACGACATTCTCAAGGAGCGTGACAGAGCGGATTTATTGCAAATGCTCAAAGGCTCTGATATAATTGATTGCAATCTGGTCGAGGACTGCCCCGCGCTCTATCACGCGTATGCGGGCGGCATCTACGTCCATGACACCCTTGGGCTGGATATGGAGACCGCGGACGCGGTGCGGTATCACACCGCCGGGCGGGAGAATATGACCCTGCTGGATAAAATCGTCTTTGTCGCCGACTATATCTCTGCGGACAGAACCTTTCAGGGCGCGGCCGAGGTGCGGGAAATTGCGCAGCACTCGCTTGACGAGGCGGTGCTGACCGCGCTGCGCAACGGGCTTGTGCACCTGATCAAGCAGTGCCGGGTGGTGGACATCGAATCGGTGAAAGCGTATAACGACCTTCTCAGACACAGGAGAGACGGACATGGAACAAGAGAATTCCCGGACAAACCGGGTGGAAGAGGTGCAGATTCTGCCCGATACCGAGCCGGCCGCGCCGGCGGGCGGGGAGCGGAAAGAAAAGGACAGACCCGCCAAAAAGAAAAACAAAAAGGCGCGCTGGATTATCGCGCTGGCGGCGGTTGCGCTGGTTGCGCTGGCGGCCGTGCTGCTTTTGCGGATGCGCATCGGCGGCTCGGGGGACGCGCTGCGGGACGAGTGGAACACCCCCAGCTATCTGCGGGACAAGACGATGAATATCCTCGTCTGCGGGGCGGACATCAACCAGGACAGGGAGAACAACGAGGAGGCGACCTCGACCGACGTCATCATCGTCGCGAACATCGACCTTGAAAGCAACCGCGCCACCCTGTTCCAGATCCCGCGCGACGCCTATGTCGGCGAGGATCTGGTGGTGACCGGCAAAATCAACGCGCTGTACAATTACGGCTATAAGGACGACCCGAACGGGCCGCAGGGAATCACCGCGCTTGCGCAGACGATTTACGACCAGTTCAAGCTGCCGGTCGACAACTACGTGCTGATCTCGATGGAGGGGTTCCGCAAGGCGGTGGACGTCCTGGGCGGCATCGAGGTGACCATCGACGAGCGGCTGGACCTGGACGCGATGGTGCTGGAGCCGGGTACCCACCTGCTGGACGGGGAGACGGCCGAGCTGTTTGTGCGCGCACGCAAAAATTACGCGCAGGCGGACATCAAGCGGCTGGATGTGCAGCGGTACTTCCTGGCCGGGCTGATGAACCGGCTGATGAACACCTCGACGACCGAGCTCATCAGCCTCGCGACCGAGATTTACCCCTATCTGGAAACCGACCTGACCGTGCAGGAAATTTTGCAGCTGGCGATCGAGGCAAAGTCGTTCACGGGGGATTCCATCACGACCATCCGCGCCCCGGGCGAGCCGGTTTCCCGGTACGGCATCTACGGGCTGGACGTGTTCACCCTGCACCGCAAGGCGCTGGCGGACATGCTCAACGAATACATGCGCCCCTATGCCGAGCCGGTGCCCGAGACCGAGCTTGGGATTATCGAAATCCAGAACACAACCGATATACTGGACGGGTCGGTCGACAGCCTTGACCAGTACGGCGCGTGAGGAAGGGAGAACAGAATGACCTCTTTGGAAATCGCAAAGGCAGCGGCAAAGGCGCTCGACAGCAAAAAGGGGCGCGAAATCAAAGTCATCCGGATTGAGGATCTGACAGTTATTGCGGATTATTTCGTCATCGCGACCGGCACCAGCACTACCCAGGTCAAGGCGCTTGCGAACGAGGTTGAATTTGCGCTGCAAAAGCAGGGCGTCAAGCTGCTGCGCACCGAGGGCTATGATTCGGGCGGCTGGATCCTGCTCGATTTCAACACGGTGGTGGTGCACGTGTTCCAGCCGTCCACCCGGGAGTTTTACTCCCTTGAACGGCTGTGGTCGGACGGCGAGCAGATTCCGACCGATTTTTTGGAGAACCCGGAGGAATAAGGCGGAAAATGGACTATAATTTCAGAGAAATTGAGAAAAAGTGGCAGAAAATCTGGGAGGAGGAGAACACCTTCGCGGCGAAGGAGGATCACACTCTGCCCAAATTCTTCGGCCTGGTGGAATTTCCGTATCCGTCCGGCAACGGGCTGCACGTCGGCCACCCGCGCCCGTATACCGCGCTGGACATCGTATCGCGCAAGCGGCGGATGCAGGGCTACAACGTCCTGTTCCCGATGGGGTGGGACGCGTTCGGCCTGCCGACCGAAAACTACGCGATGAAAAACCACATCCACCCCGAAACGGTCACCCACGACAACGTGCAGCGGTTCAAGCAGCAGCTAAAATCGCTCGGGTTTTCCTTTGACTGGACGCGGGAGGTCAACACGACCGACCCGGACTATTATAAATGGACGCAGTGGATTTTTTTGCAGCTGTTCAAGCACGGGCTTGCGTATAAAAAGGAGATGGCGGTCAACTTCTGCACCTCCTGCAAGGTGGTGCTGGCAAACGAGGAGGTTGTCA
>CAZYAV010000043.1:0-19799 GCA_964645785.1 uncultured Oscillospiraceae bacterium | reverse complement strand
CGAGCGTCAGGTCAAACTTCTCGCCCTTGCCGCCGTCAAATGCGACGCCGTCTTTAAAGCCCTCAAAGTCAATATTGGCAATGTCGCCGTCCGCCGCGGCGCGGTCATCGACCGCGACAATGCTGCTGCCCTTTTCCTGTAACTTTTTCAACTCTGCCGCGACATTCTCGTCGGTGACCGGCTCGATTGTCTTGGTGCCCTCCACGCCCTTGTATTCGCCGACCTCAAGCTCGGGACGAAGCTCGACGCGGAAAGTGACCTTTGCGCCGTCCGCCTTGTTCATGTCGTCGACGTTGACCTCGGGGCGGCCGATCATCTCGATATCCGCCTCTTTCACAGCCGCGTCGAACTCGTCCGGCAGCAGCTCGTTGATCGCGTCCTCAAAGAAAAATCCCTCGCCGTACATGCGCTCAAGCACGCTGCGGGGCGCTTTGCCCTTGCGGAACCCAGGGATGCTGATTTTTTTGTTCTCACGGCGATAAACCTTATCAATCGCTTTGTTGAACGCCTCGGCGTCAA
This sequence comes from uncultured Oscillospiraceae bacterium, assembly GCA_964645785.1. Lineage (GTDB taxonomy): Bacteria > Bacillota > Clostridia > Oscillospirales > Ruminococcaceae > CALWZE01. The sequence continues at coordinate 19,280 of CAZYAV010000043.1, read as the reverse complement.
TCGAGACCTTCAGCTCGTATTTGCCGTCGTCCGTCCTCTTGTGTTCAATCAGTGACATGGTAATTCCTCCAATTATATATCTGTAAGATTATAGCACAGTCCGCGCCGGATTACCAGCTTTTTTAGAGCTTTTTCGGCACATTCCGGTCGTCCGCGCGGCATGCGGGCGGTTTACTGGATTTTATAGGGCACAAAATGCAGGTAATCCGCCGAAATCAGCCGGAAGCGGATGCCGTTTCGCTCCCCGTTGAACGCGCCGGCCGCGCTTTTGCCGTGGATATGCCCGTAAAAGCAGCGGGAAACGCCGTACTGCGCAAGCATGTCCAGAATCGGGTCGACCTGCGCGCCGCTGAAGATGGGCGGGTAGTGCAAAAACGCGATAATATCCTCGGGCTCAAACTGCTGCGCATACTCGAGCGAGGCGCGCAGCCGCCCAAGCTCCCGCAGGAACACCTTGTCGCTCTGCGAGCCCTCCGCGTCGTAGAACCAGCTGCGGGTGCCGCACAGCGCGGTTTTCTCATAGAGATACGCGTCGTTGAACAGGAACCGGATGCTGGCGTAGCCCCGCGCCGCGCACCGCTCGTCCAGCCTGCGGCGGGTCGTCCACCAGTAGTCGTGGTTCCCCTTCAGCAGAATTTTGCGCCCCGGCAGGGAATCCAGCAGCGCAAAGTCCGCGTCGGTCTCCTCCAGCCGCATCGCCCAGGAAATATCCCCCGGCAGAACCACCGTGTCCTGTTCGCCGACAACCGAGCGCCACCCGGCGGTGAACCGCTCGACATAATTCCCCCAGCCCGCAAAGATGTCCATCGGCTTCTGGGCGCCGAGCGAGAGATGCGGGTCGCCAATCACAAACAGCGCCATGGCTCACCCCGCAAAGGTCCGCGCGAAAAACGCGGCCGCATTTTCAAAAAAGAGCCGGTCGGCCTGCTTTTTACCGTACCGCTGCGCGCACCGCGCGTGGACTGCGGGGATATCCCGCAGATCGCGGCAGAAATCCGGCATCCGCGCACCGTCAAAATCGCTGCCGATTGCGACCGTTTCCGCGCCGCCCAGCTCCAGCATCCGGTCGAGCTGCCGGAACAGGTCGTCCCAACCGGCCGCCGCCCCGTCCGCGCGCAAAAAGGGGATGTGCAGATTCAGCCCCACAAGGCCGCCCCGCCGCACAAGCTCCGCAAACTGCTCCTCCCGCAGGTTGCGGCAATGGGCGCAGATCGTCCGCAGGTTGGAGTGGCTCGCGACGACCGGCGCGTCGGTCAGGGTGAAGACATCCTCCACCCCCTCGTCCGACAGATGGGAGATATCCGGCAGGATGCCACAGCGGAGCATCTCGGCCACCGCCTCCCGGCCAAACGGCTTCAGGCGCCCGCCGACGTCGCTTCCGTACCCGAGCGCATTCTCCCCGTTCCAGGTGACGGTGAGGAGCCTTACCCCCTCGCGCGCCGCCTCCGCCACGCTCTCGAGGCGGCCGCCGAGCGCCGAGCCGTTCTCGATTGCAAGCACCGCCGCGCACCTCCCCGCTGCGGCCGCCTGCTCGATTTCCCGGGGCGTGCGGCAGAGGGTGAGCTCCTCCGCCTCCCGCTCCGCCAGCCCGCGCAGGTACGCGAGGCATTGCAGATAGGCCTGCCGCGCCTCCGGTTCGGTCAACCGGCTGTGCAGCCAGACGGCGAACACCTCGACCCAGCGGCCGATACCCGCCCGCTTGTCGAGCGAGACCATGGTGTCGCCGTGCAAGCCCGTTTTCCTGCCGGCGCACAGGGTCGCCGTGTCGCAGTGCAGATCAAAAAAATCCATTCTTGCTCCTTTGCCGTGCCCGAATTCTGCCGCCATGCCTCGCTTTGCAGGCGCAAAAGCGGGTGAAAAGCGCCGCGCAGCCGCAAAACGTGGTTCCGCCCCGATGCCCGCCGGCCGCTTCCTGTTTTCCCACGCCGGTTCATTTATCGCCGGGCAGCCCCATCCGCGGGCGGCTTGCCCCGCCTATCCAATAAATTTCCTGTGAAACGAACCCGGCCGTTGTCTGTGTATCCTGCCCGCGCATTCCGGTTATTCCCCGCCCTGCTGGGCTGCGGCTCGACCGGCGCGAGGCCGGTTGCCTACGCCGGTTTGCTTGCCACCCCGGGCAGTCCGGTCGAACCGCCTGCGGGCGGCTTGCCCCGCCTATCCAAGAAATTGCCCGCGGGACGAACCCGGCCGTTGTCTGTATATCCTACCCGCGCAGTCCGGTTGTTCCCCGCCCTGCCGGGCTGCGGCTCGGCCGGCGCAAGGCCGGTTATAACCATAGCTTGCCTGCCCGCCGCGCATTCGCGGCCGACGTCGGCGCGGTTGGGATGGCCGGCACAGCCCCGGCCTAAAACGCGTTGACGATGTGGCGGCTGACCCGAAAATCCCGCTCGTCATGCTCGACGACAATCACGTCGAACCGGGGCTGCAGCCCGGTTGGAAACTGCTGCAAATACAGCTCCGCCGTCGCGCGCAGGCGCGCCTGCTTGCCGCGGTCGACCGCCTCCTCGCCCGAAACCGGCGCGCCCTTTGCCCGGGTTTTCACCTCGGCCAGCACCAGATACTGCGCGTCGTGCGCCACAATGTCCAGCTCCCCCTGCCTGCACCGCCAGTTGCGCGCGTCAATCTCAAAGCCGTTCGCGCACAGGTACGCCGCCGCCGTCTGCTCGCCGAACGCGCCGGTCTGGCGGCGCATCAGCGCCTCTTTTTCAGGAATGTTTTTCGATGAAATTCGCATAATCCATATTCCTCAATCGCGGCGTAGTGCGCCCTGGTCGGATAGCCCTTGTGCTGCGCAAAGCCGTACTGCGGGAACCGCGCATCCAACTCGCCCATATACCGGTCGCGGGACACCTTCGCGAGGATCGAGGCCGCCGCAATGCTCGCGGAGGCCGCGTCCCCCTTGACGACCGCCTGTGCCGGAATCCCGTCCAGCGGCGGCAGCCGGTTGCCGTCAATCAGCGCAAACTCCGCCGCCGGCGTCAGCGCCTGCACGGCCTGCCGCATCCCGCGCATGGTCGCCTGCAAAATATTGATCGCATCAATTATATGGTTATCCACCATCACCACAGAATACGCGCGGGCAAGCCGGACAATCTCGTCGTACAGCCGCTCGCGCTGCCTGGGCGAGACCTTTTTGGAATCGTTCAGCCCGTCCAGCCGGGCGTCCGGCGGCAGAATCACCGCCGCGCAGCAGACCGGCCCGCACAGGGGGCCGCGCCCCGCCTCGTCCACACCGCACAGCAGCGATATTCCCTTTTGCGCCCGAACCGCATCGTCGAACGCATACAGTGCTTCATAAACCATAATCAGACGGCACCTCAAAGGTCACGCGGCCCAGCTTCCCGGCGCGCAGCTCGTTCAGAACCATGGCCGCCGCGCGCTCGGTGTCGATCTCGCCGCGCGCCATCAGCATCCCACGCCCCCTGCCCGCCGCTTCCAGCAGCGCAAAGCCGGAAAGATTCTCCAGCTGTTCGCCGGTCAGCTTGAACCGCTCGCAGAGCCGCCCCGCATAGCCCGCGGCCTTGAGCGCGTCCAGCATACACATCGCAACCTCTTCCCGGTTGAGCACCTCGTCCCGGATTGCGCCGGTAAACGCGAGCTTGCGCGCGCCCTGCTGGTTCTCCAGCTTTTTCCACAGAACGCCCGGCATGTCGAGCAGCTCAAGCTGCGGCAGGGTAATCCACTGCTTGCCGCGGGTCACGCCGGGGCGATCCTCCGCCCGGGCGCGGGTTGTCCCGGCCAGCAGATTGATGAAGGTCGATTTGCCGACGTTCGGCACGCCGACTACCATGACCCGGGGCTTGCCGATGACCTTTTTGCTGGCCTGCCCCTCCCCCGCGAAAACCAGCCGCCGGATCTCCTCCACAAGCTGCTGGCCGCTTTTCTGCCCCTTTGCCTGCAGCGCAAGCGCCCCATACCCCTGCGCGCGGTAAAAAGCGAGCCACCGCCTTGTTTTTTCCGCATCCGCAAGGTCGCTTTTGTTGAGCAGAACAAGCCGCGGCTTCCCCGCCGTCAGGCGCGCAAGCTCGGGGTTCTTACTTGAATAGGGCAGCCGCGCGTCGACCAGCTCCGCAACCGCGTCGACACTGCGGATGCTCGCCTCAATCAGGCGCAGGGTCTTCATCATGTGTCCCGGGAACCAGTGGATATTTGTCGTGTTCTGTTCCATCGCTTTCCCTACCGCTTATCCGTTTGCCGCATACAGCCGCCCGACCTTTCGGATCAGCTTTTCATAAAGCGGCTTCATGTGTTCCTCGTTGACCTTCTCCAGCAGCGTGTCGGCCGCCAGCCACGCAACACCGCTGTTCTCGTCCGGCTTGCTTACAAGCGGCTCCCGTTCGGAGGCCTCAAACAGGTATTGCAGGTCGCAGTGCAGGTGGGAGCTGACGTATTTTCCCCGCTTGATGTGCGGCTCCACCACCTGGATGGACAGGCCGAACACCCCGTCGTGCAGCAGCTTTGCCGTGTGCAGGCCGGTCTCCTCGGCGATTTCCCGCCGGGCGACCGACAGCAGGTCGGCCTCCCCGTCCGCGTGGCCGCCCACCCATGCCCAGGACTTGAAGATGTTGTGATAAATCATCAGCACCCTGCTTCTGTCCGGGTTGACAATCCAGCCGGAGGCGGTAAAGTGAACCAGCTCGTTCTCTCGCGTCAGCATATCGTCGAACAGCCCGAGATACCGCAGCATCAGCCGCCGGTCGCTCTCCTCCTGGGCGTTTTCGGGGACGTAAGCGGCGATTTGCTCATACAGTCTGCTGTCCATCGCGCTCACCCCACCGCCCTGCCAAGCACGGCGCGCGCGTCGACGACGCCGAGCTCGCCGAACCGGCTGTCGAGCGAAACGGCGCGGTTGTCCCCCATGACAAACAGGCAGCCCTGCGGCACCTCAAACGGATAGGTGATGTCCCCCACAAAATTGGCGGCCGAGGCCGGCACGGCGTCCTCGATGGGTTCGCCGTCTACCAGCACCGCGCCGGTTGCCGGGTCAAGCGCCACCGTCTGCCCCCCGCACGCAATCACCCGCTTGACCAGCATGATCCCGAGGTTGTTGTTCCGGTCGACGATGACGATGTCCCCCGGCCGGGGTTCCCGGAACGCGCTGAACGCAAACACCCGCTCGCCCGGCAGGAGGGTCGGCTCCATGGAGGAGCCGCTGACGGCGTAGGTCTTAAAGAGAAAGGTAAACACCAGCAGCACGGCGGTCAGCCCGAACAGCAGCGATTCCGCCCATTCATAGACCGATTGTATCCGGCTGTCCCGCTTTGATTCCCGCATAACGCCGCTCCTTTCACAAAGGCAGATAGTTGCAGTATAGCACAAATTCCCCCGTTTGGACAGAGCCGCGCGGCGGTGTGAAGCGGGGCTTCCCCGCGGCGCTCTGCCCGCTTACGCCCATTCAAAATTCTCCCTGCCCGCGGCCGTCTCAAAATGATACCGGACAATGCCGAGGTCGATTTTTGCATAAAATCCCGCGCCGGCCTTCAGGGACACCTTCCTGCCCGCCCGCGCAAAGGTGAATTTCTGCTGATTCACCGCCGTGGGCGCAAGCAGCGCCGCCTCGACCCCGCGGCGGAACCAGTCCGGCAGCTCTTCCGCCGCCGGGCACACCTCGGCGACTGTCTTTGAGCTGTGCGCGGTTCCCTGCGTCTGCCCATACCCGAGCGCAATGACGGCGCACAGCTTTTCGCCCGGCCGCACCGTATACGCCGTTTTGATTTTGCTGTAGGTCATGGCGACCCAGCAGGTGTTCAGCCCGAGCGTCTGCGCCGTCAAAACCAGCCGTTCCCCGAAATAGCCGCATTTTTCCGCAAGAGCTGCGCCCTTTTTGCCGATCAGGGCGATGTAGTTTTTGACGCCGCTGAATTTCCCGTAATGCGCCAAAAAGCCGTCAAAGGCCTTCGGCTCGTCGGCGACCAGCTGGATATGCAGCCCGCTTTCCTCGTTGCAGCGCTCGATTTCCGCTTGCAGCGCGGCGCGCGCCGCCTGCGCCAGGGGCTCGTTTTTGTACTGCCGGACGCTGTGCCGCGCCCGGATGGCCTCTGCAAGCTCCATGTTGTGTCCCTCTCTCGTTTTGTTCGATACGCGCCCGTCGTCCCTGCTGGGGTGCCGACGCCGCGCGGTCCGTCCGCTGTTTTCGGCGCAAGCCCGTTTTGCAGCCGGGACGCGGCGGGCGCCCGGGCATTTTTGCACACGCGCCGCCGCCAACCGGCCGGCGCGCCCGCCCCGGCCGTCCGGTTTTCACTCGATGCCGCGCCGCTTTTTTTCGCCACTGGGGTACAGGGGCGCGGCGGCCGCTGCATCGTCTATTGAGGTGGCTTTTTCCGGCGCTCTGTGTGTGCCGCAAAAGACGCGCGCCGCGGGCTCGGCGCCGGGCACAGGCGGCTTGCCCATATCTGTAAAGCGGGCAGAGCCGCCCCGATGCCGCGGAAAAAAATGAGGCCTTGCCGCCCCGCCCAAAAGGCGGAGGGGAGCCCCATTTCCCGCACGGCCGCCGGCTCTGCCGGGCGCAGCGCCGCCTGCCTTTTCGCCCGAGCCGGCAGCCCAGTATTCCGCGCCGCGCGCCGCTCAGATATCCAGCTTCATCTGGACATAGCCGTCGCAGTAATCCTCCAGCGAATCCAGCAGATCGCCCACCCCACCCTGCAGGCAGGGCTTGACCGTCACGTCCACAATCGCGCGCACATCCTCGGGCGCGTCGGCCACTGCGGCGCGGTACCCCGCGGCCTCAAACAGGGGCAGGTCGTTGTAATAGTCCCCGACCGCGACCGTGTTTTCCATATCGACGCCCATCAGGCTGGCCAGCTTGCGCAGTCCCTCCCCTTTGCCGACGTCGTTCGGGATCAGCTCAAAGTAAATCTTCGAGGTCATGACAAAGGTAAACTGGTTGTACAGCGGATTTGTCTTTTTCTTCTGCTCGACAAATTTGACCACCTGCTCGATTTTCCCCTCCGAATCGGTGAACAGCACCTTGTTCCAGCCGTCCGGGATTGTCTCCAGCTCCGCAAGGGTGAACGGGATATGCTCCACGGCCGTGTGGTTAAACACGCATTCGTTCATCCGCACCGCCGTGATGCCCTCCACCGTGTGGATCTCAATCCCAAGCTCGGGGAAAATGCGGCTGATTTCCTCCACAATCGTGCGTGCGGAGGGCAGCAGCGTCTTGTTGTAAATCACCCGGTCGGTCTTGTAATCGTAAAGCACCGCACCGTTGCAGAGAATCGCCGGGGCGGACATGTTGATCCAATCGACATATTTCCGAACGGCCTCCACGCTGCGCCCGGTTGCAACGGTGAACAGCCCGCCCTTTTCCACAAACCGGTCGATGGCGTCTATGTTCTCCTTGGGGATACCGTAGCCCGCCTGCAGCAGGGTGCCGTCGATATCGCTGACAACCAGAATTTCGCTAATGTCCTTTGCTTTCATGCGCTACTCCAATCTCTGCAATCCGTTCAGAAATTTTTCAAAATACGCCGGAAGCGGCGCGCAGAACTGCATCCGTTCGCCGGTTCTCGGGTGGGTGAACACAATCTCGCAGGCGTGCAGACACTGCCCGTTCAGCTGCTTCGGCTCGTTTTTGAAGCCGTAGACCATGTCGCCCGCAACCGGGTGGCCGAGCGCCGCCATGTGCACCCGAATCTGGTGCGTCCGCCCGGTTTCGAGCATAAGCCGCAGCAGGGTGTAGTCCCGGAACCGCTCCAGCACGGTGAAGTGGGTGACGGCGCGCTTTGCGTTTTTGTCGGTCACACAGTATTTTTTGCGATCCCGTTCGCTTCGACCGATCGGCCGGTCGACCGTGCCCGCGTCCTCCCGGATTATGCCGTGGACGACGGCGCAGTAGGTTCTGCGGGCGGTGTGCGCGGCAATCTGCTCGCTGAGGCTTATGTGCGCGGCGTCGTTTTTGGCGACGAGCAGCAGGCCGCTCGTGTCCTTGTCGATGCGGTGCACAATGCCGGGGCGCAGGACGCCGTTGATGCCGGAAAGGCTGCCCGCGCAGTGCCACAGCAGCGCGTTGACGAGGGTGCCGTCCGGGTTGCCGGGCGCGGGATGCACCACCATCCCCTTCGGCTTGTTGACCACCAGCAGATCCGCATCCTCATAGACAATGTCCAGCGGGATATTCTGCGGCTCCACGTTCAGCGGCTCCGGCTCGGGCAGGGTCACCGCAATCTGCTCGCCGCCGCGCAGCCGGTCATTTTTTGCGGCCGGGCGCCCGTCAAGCCGCACCCCGCCCGCCTCAAGCAGGCGCTGAACCGCGCTGCGGGAAAGCGGCGCGCCCGCCGCGTCACCCTGCTGCCGCAGCGCCGCGAGCAAAAAGCTGTCCATCCGCTGGCCGGCGTCCGCCGGTTCCGCCCGCAGCGTGACCGTCCGCTCAGCCATCCGCTTCGCCCTTGTTTGCGGGCTTGTTAGGCTCGTCCCGCACAAAAATCGCGTCGTCCCGACAGGACACCAGCAGATAAACCGCCCCCATCACCGCGCCGACCGTAATCAGGCAGTCCGCCACATTAAACAGCGGGAAATCCATAAACAGCAGCTCAAAAAAATCCGTCACACTGCCGTACACAATCCGGTCATAGAGGTTGCCGATTCCCCCGGCGACAATCAGCATCACCGACCACTTCAGAACCGGGGACTTGAACCGCTTGAAAAGCAGCGCATACAGCAGCACCAGCAGCACCGCGCCGGTCAGCACAACCAGCAGGAAGCGCCTGCCCTGAAAAATTCCAAACGCCGCACCGGTGTTGCCCCCCTCGAGCAGCCGCAGGCCGAGCAGCTTCGGAATCAAAACAACCGGCCCGCTTTGCGCAAGATAGGCCGCTATGAGCAGCTTGGAAACCCGGTCGGCCGCAAGCAGCGCCAAAATCACAAGGATTGTTGTAAGCATAATACCATCATCTTTTCTCTGTCAAAAAATGCAAAGTGCAGGGGCAGCACCGCGGCGCCGCTTGAACGTTTCGGAAGCCTTGCCCGGCATCCGGTGAATTCCCCGCCAATCTTGGCTTGAATCGCGCCAAGCAGCCAGGCGCACCCGCCACGCGCAAGCTCCCGCCTGCACAGGGACAGCCGCGCGGAGCCGAGAGCGCGCCTTTGAGCAAGGGAGGTCAACCGGGCAAGAGTCGCCCGACCGGTTTGCCCGGCGCAGCGGAATTGCGCAAACCAACACCCGCCATCTATTCTACAAACCAGCCGTGTGCAAAATCGGTCGAGCGCCGACACAGCGCCGGACGCACGGAGCCGAGCGCGCGCCGCTTTCCCGCCTAAGAATATAGCGGTGCTTTCACAAACACCGCCATACCTCTCTTATCCAAAGCCGGCAGATTTGCCGCTCTTTTGTCAGTTCTGGCCGAACGTGAACGTTTCGCCAAAGTCGAGCTTGCTGAACCGCGCGTTCGCGTCGTCGTCCGCCATGAACGCCGCAAAGGTTGAATCGTTGTTCGCGGGCTTGACCTCGTTCAGCTCAACCTTCGGGGCGTTGAGCGGCTCGAAGGAAAAGGGCTTGTCCATCGCGGGCGCCGGCTCAATCTGGTTGGTCACGGGCTGGGTCTGCTGGGGCGCAAAGCCCTGCTGCATCGCCGGCTGCTGCGGCATGGCCGGCTGCTGCGGGAGTTCAAACTCGGGCGCGGCAAACGCGGGCTCCGCCGCCGGCTGCTCCGCGGGCGCGGCCTCATTTTCGGGCAGCTCCTCTTCGATGGCCGGCTCCTCCGGCTGCTCGGACTCGTAATCCGGGATCTCCTTGATAATCTCAAGATGCTGCTTGTACGCGGCCAGGATGCTGTTTTTGAAGCTGCCCACCTGGGTCTTGAGTGAGCGCAGCTTCTCCTCCTCCTGCGCCGAGCGGGACGCAATCTCGCCGACAATCGAATCGTACCGGTTCTGCGCCTCGCTGACAAGCATCTCCGCGCGCTGCTGCGCCTCGCTGACGAGGTTCTGCGCCATGCTCTGCGCCTCGGCGATGATGTTCTCCTTCATCTTTTCCGCGCTGACAAGCACCGAGCGCAGGCGACCCTCGTCCTCCCGCATCTCGTCGACCTTTTCGGCCAGCATCATCATCTTTTTCTCGCTGGCGGCCTTGTCCGCCTCCATCTGCTCGATCTGGTCGGCAATCTGCGAAAGAAAGCTGTCGACGTCCTCGGGGTTATAGCCGCGGACGATCTTCTCAAATTCTGTGTCGCGAATTTCTTTCGGTGTAAACATATGGCAATGTTCCTTCCTGATCTTAATCTTGAATTGTTTAATGAACAGCCTTAACGCTCCGCAGGGAAACCGGCTTTATCGCGCGCTGCCGGGCGGCTTCAGCTTAAAAATAAACGCCGTTGCTCTCCAGCTCGTCCAGCAGGTCGCCCATAATGCCGACATTATAGGGGGTGATGATGAACGTGCTGTTGGCCACCCGCTTGATCTGCCCGTTGTTTGCGTACGCGACGCCGGACAGGAAATCGACAAGCCGGCGGCTCACGTCCTTGTTGGTTGATTCGAGATTGAGCACAACCGTCCGCTTGCTGTTGAGGTGGTCGGCAATGCTGCTCGCGTCGTCAAACCGCTCCGGCTTAACCAGAACAACCTCCAGCTGGGTGGTTGCATTTATGTTGACAATATTGCTTTTTTTACTCGGCTTTTTGCTGACAAACACGCTGCTTTTCGGCTCGTCCTCTTCGTCCTCGCCGGCGTTCGCGTCCTCTTCTTCAGGCTCGTCCTCGTATTCGTCCGGGTCGTCCAGCCCGAATTTTTCCGCAAGCTTTTTAAAAAATTCCATCTTGCAACCTCCGTCGGGTAAAAGGCGCGCCGCAAATGCGGCACATACTCAATTTATTATCATATAAACCGGCAAAAAAGTCAATACGGCATAAAAAGTCAATTTCCGAGCTCTTTCCCCACGTAAAGATCCTTGCCCTCGGTGATAATCTCGTCGTACAGCGCAAGCAGATCGCTGTCCGAGCTGCCGGGCTTGCTGAGGATAAAGTCGTCCGTCTCAAACAGCTTGTCGATGCGGCGGAAGGCGACGGTCGAGCCGTATTTGATATAGACCCCCTGGACGCCGTCCACCAGCCGCAGCGCGCTGCGCGCGACCTTGATCCCCACATAATCCGTAAACACCACCGTCCCCGTCTCGCAGCGCAGCTTGGTGATGGACGGGTTCAGATACGAGCACGCAAAGACCACCACGCCGTAATCGTCGCCGTCCCGGTAATGGATTTCGCTGACCGTGACGGGCACGCCGGTCACCTGCGCGTACTGGAAATCAATGGTATACCGCGCGCCCTGCGCAAAGCTGCCGATTGCCGATTTTGGCACAAGTGCGGCATACATCCAGGTGTAGTCGGACACGACCTTGCAGTGGCTGTCGTCCAGCCGGACGCCGCTGTTCGCGGATTCAAGCAGATCCATCAGCTCCGGCGCCTCCAGGCTGCGCACCGATTCGACGTTGATCCGGCTCTCAAAGCCGTCAACCGTCGAGATAAAATACCCCGTCTGCGGCGCGTAGATCGAGGCGGAAACCGTATGATCCGCCTCGCGGCACTGCCGGATCTCCGCCTCCAGCGCGGCAATCGTGCCCGAAAAGTCGATCTGCCCACCCGATGTCGTCTGAAAGCTGTTGATGAGGCGGGTCAGCTCGGTTCGGTAATCCGCAAGCCCGCCCAGCTGCATGTCGGCGAGGCTTTTGGAATACTCGTTCGCGGTGCGGCTGATCTGGGAATAGATATAATCCAGGTTGCTGCCCGACGTCCGGCCGAGGTCGGCCGCCTTGCTGAGCACCGAGAGATTGTTTTCCAGCAGCTTGAGCCGCAGCGCGTTTTTCGCCGCCTCAACCGAGCCGTAAATCTCCGCGACCGCCGCGCCGTCCGCCACCTTGTCCCCGTCCTCGATAAGGAAATTGACGACGCCGCTTTGCCGGTTGTCGATCACGGTTTCGTCCCGCACGACGATCCCCTGCACCTGCACCGTGTCGGAGACCGTCTCCGCCAGCGCGATTTCGGTCTTGTAGGCGGGATAGGCGACCATATACACCTGATAGCAGAAATACACCGCAAGCAGCGCGGCGAGCAAAAGCAGCAGAAGCCGGACGGCCTTTTTAGTCATTGCCGTCCTCTTCGCATTCCTTGTCTAAAATCGAGATGAATTTGGACGGAATGATGGTTGAAATCGCGTGCTTGTACACGAGATTCTGCCGCCCCTCGCTCTCCAGCACAACCGTGAAGTTGTCAAACCCCTTCACCATGCCCCGGAACTGGAAGCCGTTGGTGAGGTAACAGGTAACCTGGATTTTCTCCTTTCGAGCCGAATTGAGAAATACGTCCTGCAAGTTGATGTTCTTCATGGCTTATGTTCCTTTCTGTCTTTGTTCCAATTCTCCATACCAGCCTGCCGCCTGCCGGACAATCTGCTCCGGCGGCGTCTGTTCGATGTCCACCCAATGGGCGTCCTGTTCCCGCCGGAACCAGGTGAGCTGCCGCTTGGCATACCGCCGTGTCGCCTGTTTGAGCGCGTCCACGCAGTCTTCGAGCGGCGCCGCCTGCGCAAAATACGGAAAGAATTCCTTATAGCCGATCGCCTGCGCCGCCGTCGTATAGCGTTCCCTGTTATCATACACCAAACGCGCCTCTTCCAGCAAACCCCGCGCGAGCATCTGCTCCACCCGGCGCTCGATGCGCGAATACAGGAACGCGCGATTTTCGCAACAAAGCAGAACCGTCACATGCGGGTAAGGGCGGGCGCCCTGCATCGACGCATCGTCCAGCGCGGCGCGGGTCTTGCCGGTTGTGCGAAGCAGCTCCAGCGCGCGCACAATCCGCTTTTTGTTGTTGACGTGCAGGGTTTGGGCGAGCGCCGGGTCGCGCTGCGCGATTTCCGCAACCAGCGATTCCGCGCCCCGCCGCTCCAGCTCCTCCCACAGGCCGCGGCGCAGCGCCGGGTTGGGCTGTGCTTCGCCGAAGCGCAGCCCGGACAGCAGCGCGCGGATGTACAGCCCCGTGCCGCCGCAGAGAACCGGCAGCCGCCCCCGCGCCGCAATCTGCGCAATCGCGCGCTGTGCGTCGCGCACATAGTCGGACACGCTGTAGGCGCACGCGGGGTCGACAAACCCGAAGAGATGGTGCGGCACGGCGCGCTTTTCCGCCTCGTCCGGCTGCGCCGTACCAACCCGCAGCCCCGCGTAAATCTGCATGGAATCCGCGCAAACGATTTCGCCGTTCAGCCGCTGCGCAAGCCGGATGGCAAGCGCCGTCTTTCCGGTCGCCGTCGGCCCGCAGACCGCCAGCACCGGCGGCCGGCCGGCGGGATTATATTCTGCCAAACCGCTTTTCGATCTCCTTTCGGGTCAGCACACAGAAAACCGGCCTGCCGTGCGGACAGAATTTTGGGATGTCGCTGTTGAGGATTTCCTCGGTCAGGTGGATCAGCTCGGCCGCGGAGGATTTGTGCCCCGCCTTGATGGCCGCCCGACATGCTGAGGAATGCAGCAGCCATTCCAGCTCGTCGTTTGTCAGGTCATTGGATGCGGCGCACAGCTGCGCGGCCATCTGCACCACGGCGTCCGCCGCGGCCTGCTGGGACAGATAGGTCGGAATCTCCCGAACGGCCAGCTCCCGGTCGCCGAATTCCTCCACCACAAATCCGGTCTTTTCAAACGCCGCGGTGTTTTCCAGCGCCGCCGTCATCTCCTCGCGGGAAACCGACGCGACGACCGGCTCCAGCAGCGTCTGCCGCGCGCAGCCGGTGTCCGTCTCGCGGATCTTCTCAAACAGAATGCGCTCGTGCGCGGCGTGCTTGTCGATCAGCAGCAGCTCCTCCCCGCGCTGCACGAGGATATAGGTTTGCAGCGCCTCGCCGATATACCGCATGACCGGCTGCCCATCGGTCAGCGTCCCGTCCAGCACCGTCTGTATGGGCGGCGCGGCCTCCTGCGCGGGCGCTTCCGCAGTCTCCTGCGGCTGTACGGCGCGTGCGAACGGCGCGCTCTGCCGGCAGTCCGCAAACGGTTCCTCCCTTGCCTGCTCCGTTTCAGCGGGCTTTTCCGTCTGCGCGGCGGGCACCGGCGGGTTCAGCGGCGGCTCCGGCTTTTCCTGCAAAAGCGGGCGCGGCGCGTTTTCCTCCCCGCGCTGGGTCAGGTAGGGCAGCGTCGGCTGAGAAAGACGCCTCGGCTGCTCCGGCTCCACCTCGACGTCGATGCCGCCGCGGGCGCGCACGGCCTTGTAGCTGCCGGGCTTGTCCGCCTCAAACGCCCCGAGGATTTCCCGGAACGCCCGGCCGCTGACCTCGTTGAAAAAGGGCTGCGCTTTTCCCGGCGTCTCCGCCCCCGGCACAGGCGCGGCGGCCATGCGTGACGCCTGCTTTGCTGCCGCGGCCGTGTTCCCGGCTGCGGCAGCCGGCGCGGCGCCCGTGGCAAAGTCCGAGAGCGCGAGCTTGACCGCCGCGTAGACGCAGCCGGTCACCTCCCGCTCGCTGCGGAAGCGCACCTCGGTTTTTGCCGGATGCACATTGATGTCCACCTCCTCAAGCGGCAGGCGGACGTTGAGGATAAAGGCCGGGTGCTTGCCCGCCATCGTCAGATTTTTGCCCGCCTCCTCGGCCGCAGCACAGATCGGGCGGGATTTGACAAACCGGTCGTTGACAAACACAAATTGCAGGCTGCGGCTGGGGCGGCCAAACTGCGGCTTGCTGACAAGGCCGCTGACCTGCACGCGGGAATCCGCCGGGCGAACCTCGAGCAGATTGGCGGCGATTTCGCGCGGCAGCGCGCAGAACGCCGCCGACGCAAGGCCGCCCCTGCCCGTCGTGGAAAAGGCGGCGCGCCCGTCCCGAATCAGCCGGAACGCGATTTCAGGGTGGGAGAGCGCGAGCTGCTCCACGATGTTCTGCGCGGCGTTGCCCTCGTGCACGTCCTTTTTGAGGAATTTCATCCGCGCGGGGGTGTTGTAAAACAGGTCACTGACATAGACCGACGTGCCCTGCGGCGCGCCGGTCACCCCGCGCTCCGCCTCCTGCCCGCCCTCAATACGGTAAAGCGCCGCCTCGTCGGCCTGCGCCGTGCGGCTGACAAGCCGTACGCGGGCAACCGCGCAGATGGCCGCCAGCGCCTCCCCCCGGAAGCCGAGGGTGCCGATTCCGTCAAGGTCGTCCGCGCTGTGGATTTTGCTGGTGGCGTGGCGCAGGAACGCCACCGGAACCTCCTGCGCCGGGATGCCGCAGCCGTTGTCGGTAACCCGGATAAGCTCCAGGCCGCCGCGCTTCAATTCAACCTCGATTGTGCCCGCGCCCGCGTCGATCGCGTTTTCAACCAGTTCCTTGACCACCGAGGCCGGGCGCTCGACGACCTCGCCCGCGGCAATCAGCTCGCACACATTTTTATCTAACAGCTGTATCGGCATAGGCGGCCTGCTCTTTCTCCAGAATCTGATTGGCGATCTGCTTCAGCTCGTTCAGCCGGTACATCGCTTCAATCGGGGTCAGGGTCTCGATGTTGATTGTCCGCACCGCCGCAAGCAGCTCGGACGCGTCCGGCGGCGTCTGCGCATCCGCATGTCCCGTCTGTTCCCGCGCGGGCACGCCGCCCGCCCCCTCGCTTTCGATTGCGCGCAGGATCTCCTTTGCACGCTCGATTGTCCGTTCGGGCAGCCCGGCGATTTTGGCCACCTCGATGCCGTAGCTCTCGTCCGCAGGTCCCTCAACAATCCGCCGCAGGAAGGTGATTTCGTCCCCCCGCTTTTTGACGGCGATATTGTAATTGCGCACGTTCGCAAACTCGCCCGCCAGAACGGTCAGCTCGTGGTAATGGGTGGCAAACATCGTCTTGCAGCGGATGCCGGTTTCACCGCAGATGGACTCCACCACGGCGCGCGCGATGCTCATGCCGTCAAATGTAGAGGTGCCGCGGCCGATTTCGTCCAGAATCACGAGACTGCGGGGGGACGCCTGCGCGAGAATCTCCGCCACCTCCTTCATCTCGACCATAAAGGTGGAGTCCCCCGCGAACAGGTCGTCCGACGCGCCCACACGGGTAAAAATCGCGTCCACCGCCCCGATATGCGCCTCGCTCGCCGGCACAAAGCAGCCCATCTGCGCCATCAGCACGATGAGCGCCGTCTGCCGCATATAGGTCGATTTGCCCGCCATATTCGGCCCGGTAATCAGGCTGACAAGGTTGCCGCCGCAGTCCAGCCGGACGTCGTTCGGCACAAACAGCTCGTCGCGCAGCACCCGCTCGACAACCGGGTGCCGGCCGTTTTTGATCTCGATGCAGTCTCCGCCGTCCACGACCGGCCGGCAGTAGCCGCCGTCCTGCGCAAGCACGGCAAAGGCGCACAGCACGTCGAGATAGGCGACCGCGGCCGCCGTCTGCTGCACCCGACACAGGTTTTGCTGCACAAAGTCCATCAGCTGCTCGTACAGCTCCCGTTCGAGGATGCCGAGCCTGTCCCCCGCCGTCTGGATCCGGGTTTCCAGCTCCTTGAGCTCCTGCGTTATGTACCGCTCGCCGGTTGCGATGGTCTGCTTGCGGATAAAGCCCTCGGGCGGCGCTTCGAGGTGCGCCGCGTTGGAAATCTCGATATAATAGCCGAACACGCGGTTGTAGCCGATTTTGAGGTTTTTGACCCCCGTCTGCGCCTTGAGCTCCGCCTCCATTTTGGCGAGATAGTCCTTGGAATGGTGGATCAGCCCGCGCAGCTCGTCCACCTCCGCGTTGAACCCGGCGCGGATATAGCCGCCGTCCCGCAGCAGCGCGGGCGGCTCCTCCTCAATCTCGCGGTCGATGCGCAGCTTGATATCCTCCAGCGGGTCGATGCTGTCGCACAGGGTCTTTAACAGGGCGCCGTGCACCCCGCCGCAGAGCGTTTTAATCTCCCGCAGCCTGACCGCCGTGGCGGACAGCGCCCGCAGATCCCGCGGGGTGCAGCTTCTGTAAACCACCCGGGTCATCAGCCGCTCGATGTCAAACACCCCCCGCAGCAGGTCGGTCAGCTGCACCGAGAGCGCCGCGTTGTCATACAGCTCCTCCACCGCGTCCAGGCGGCCGTTGATCTGCGCCGGGTCAAGCAGCGGCTTTTCCAGGAAGGAGCGCAGCATCCGGCGCCCCATCGCGGTTTTTGCGCGATCCAGCACCCAAAGCAGGCTGCCGCGCTTCTCCTCCCCGCGCATGGTGGCCGTCAGCTCGAGGTTGCGCCGGCAGGCGGCGGACAGCGCGAGGTACTCGGCCGGCTTGTACACGCGCAGCTCCGCCAGCCGCCTGGAGCCGCCGAACTGGGTTTCGCCGAGATAGAGCAGCATCCCGCCGAGCGCCCGGCAGGCAAGCCCGCGCGGAAACGCAAACGCCTCGTCCACACACGCGCACGGAAAATAGGACAGGGCGTTCTCCCGCGCCCTGTCCGGGTCAAAATAGCTGTCGTAAAGCAGGGAGAGCGGCGTGCCGCCGGCGTTCGCAAAGGCGGCCAGCTTTTCGTCCGCCGTCGCCGCCTCGTTGCAGATAATCTCCTTCGGCTCAAAGCGGGAAAGCTCGTTGATGACTGTGCCGTGGCCGCCCGCCGTCTCGGTGAGGTGGATTGTGCCGGTCGAGATATCCGCAAAGCACAGACCCGCCGCGCGCCCTTGCAGGTAGATGCAGCAGATATAGTTATTCTGCGCCTCGTCGAGCATGTCGCTCTGGGTCACGGTGCCGGGGGTCACCACCCGGATAATCTCCCGCTTGACGATCCCCTTCGCGAGGGCGGGATCCTCCGTCTGCTCGCAGATCGCGACCTTAAAGCCCTTCGCGATCAGCCGCGCGACATACCCCTCGTAGCTGTGGAAGGGCACGCCGCACATCGGCGCGCGCTCTGGCAGGCCGCAGTCCCGTCCCGTCAGGGTGAGCTCCAGCTCGCGCGAGGCGGTCACCGCGTCGTCGAAGAACATCTCGTAAAAATCGCCCAGCCGGTAAAACAGAATCTTGTCCATATGCTTGCGCTTGATTTCAAGATACTGCCGCATCATGGGGGAAAGCTTTGCGCCGCTGTCCGGAAACGCCATGTTCTGATACTCCCGCTAAACTCAAATTCCGGGCTTGCCGCCCGCTCGTACCTCCGCGCCAAGGCGGATGAAAGCACAAACCGGCGCGCGTCCCGTTCCGCAGAACAGACCAGCCCGCGCGCCGGTTTTGCAGACAGTTAACCGCAGCCGCCGCAGGTGCTGCAATCGTGCGTGCAATCCGCTTCCTCAATCGTATCCGGGTCGCGCCCCTCGGTCGCGCCGACAATGATCTGCTGGATGAAGTTGATGAGGGCGTCCAGCTCCCCCTTCGCGTCGTAGAACGCGGTCATGCCGGGGTGCTTGGTGATCTCCTCGTACGCCTCCTGCACCTCTTTGTTGAAAATCTGCACCTTGGCGTTGTCGCTCTGCTCCTTGCTCAGCTCGGCGTTAAGGTTGAACCGCGCCAGGTTAAAGCGGCCGATCAGCTCCTGCAGCCCCGTATCCTGCGAATTGCGTTCCCGCGCGGCGTCCACCGCCTTGTAGCGGTCGTCCATCTGGATCGCCTTTGCGAGCGAGCGGGTCATGGCAATGATTTTGTCCTCGTTCATTGTGTCGTCACCTTTCCGTAAAGTCGTTTTCTGTTTCGTTCGGTTATGGTCACATTCCGGTATGTGTAGAGCGCGCAGTCCCCCTCCACCGTGACGGCCGAGTTGTCGTCCATGCGCGCCTCATACCGCCCGCCGTCCAATGCGGCAACGATCAGCATCCGGTATGTATGGCCGATATAGGCCTGCTCTATCCGCTCGGTCAGCCCGTCCTGCACGGCGGCAAGCGCGTTGAGCCGCGCCGCCTTGGTTCTGCGGTCGGTCGGGTCGTCCATGCGCGCGGCGCGCGTTCCCTCCCGTTTGGAATAGATAAAGGTGAACAGGGCGTGGAAGCCCACCGTCCGCACAAGCTCGACCGTGTCCTGATAGTCCTGCTCGGTCTCGCCGGGAAAGCCGACGATGATGTCGCTTGTAAAGCTGACCCCGTCGATTACGCTGCGCGCGTAGTCGATCAGCGCAAGGTACTCCTCGCGGGTATAGCCTCGGTTCATCTCCCGCAGGATGCGGTTGCTGCCCGACTGCACCGGCAGATGTATCTGCCGGCTGACCTTTTTGCAGCGCGCGATGGTGTCGAACAGCTCGCGGGTCGCGTCCTTGGGATGGCTGGTCATAAAGCGGATGGTAAAGTCCCCCGGCACCGCGTTCAGCTGCTCCAGCAGCCCGGCAAAGTTGATCTGCTCCGGCAGACCCTTGCCGTAGGAGTTGACGTTCTGCCCCAGCAGCATGATGTCCCTGTACCCG
>CAZYAV010000042.1:0-20754 GCA_964645785.1 uncultured Oscillospiraceae bacterium | reverse complement strand
AGTAAAATATATCCTCATATGTTTTTTTGGCGCGTACGTGCTCGACCCTAATTCCACACCGCTCCTCGATAATAGCGTCCGCCCTGCTTTTAAATTCTACCATTGGCGGCAGGTCCGCCGGAATGATGTCCGTCGCCCAAACCTCTGCATGTACAATACGGTCAAGCGGCCAGCCAAGCTGTTCTATCGCGCCCAAACAGGCAAGGCTGTCTTTTCCGTATGAAAGCGACAGAATATGCTGCATAGCTAACATAACACCCCCATCCCCAGTTCTCTGCGAATCTCCATGACATGGCCGACGATGCTGTCGGCGTAGTCCTGCGGGTTTCCGTCGTACTCCTCGACGACCAGGCGGTTCATCTCGGTTTCGACCGCCTGAATGCAGCCGGGCAGGACGCCCTCGTCCATGTAGTCCGGCAGCACGTTGTACAGCGCCAGAAGGATCAGCATGTCCTCCAGACAACGCCCGTTATCCACGCCGCGCTTTGCGGCTGCCTGTAATTGTTTTGCGTATGTGTTTTTCATTGCCCGAGTTCCTCCGCAAAAATGTAAATTCCCGGCGTGTCCGCCCAGAACTTTTCGGCAATCTCGCTTGCGACCTGGGCGTCGTCGTGCCAGAACCCCAGGTCGGTCATGCAATCCTTGAGCACCTTTTGCAGGTTGTCCGTATCCGGGCGGCTCGTCCGATACTCGCCATTCCTATGCCTGCCACGAAGAGGGAAGCACCATTTGACCCCGAGGTGCACCGCGCCCGCCATTGGCTGCGCCGGCCGGTGCTTTGTAAGATGCGCCCGCAGCTTTGCGCGCGCATTTTTTAATTCCGCGGAATCGTGCAGCACCGCGGCAGGTTTCCCGTTTTTCATGAACGCGCGGAGCTCTTTCGCCTGGTGGGTAATTTCCGGCGGAATCATCGGCATAAAAAATTCCATCCTGCTCCTCCTTTCTGAGGCGCCGCAGTGTGTGGAGGGTACCCTAACCCTGTGGGGCGGTTTAGGCCCCCACAGGTTAGGGACACCACACACATACTGCAAAATTTATATATATATATATAAGGCTATAACTCGTGTTTGGGATAGCAGTTATAGCGGCTATTTTGCCGAAATCGTCAAAAGTGCAAAATGCAAAAATAGCGGCTATTTTGCACAAAATGCCAAGTTTTCTTTTCACCCGCTGCTCCCCGGTTCTTTGCGCCCGACCTGCTCTCCGTCGATCCAGTACCCACCCGTGTCGCGCAGCTTTTTCTTGACTGTGTTCGGCTTCAGGTCGAGATATTCCGCCATGCTATAGATCGTGACGCGGCCGTCCATCATACAGGCGTCGAACGCGTTTGACAGCTCGCGGGCGGTCTTTTTCGCGGCGGAATCTTTGGCAGACCCCCAACGCTTTGCGGCGCCTGCACGTCCGCGCGCCTGCATGTCCGTTTCCGGCTGCAAATCCTCCAGCAATCCGGTGTCCGTCCGGTGGATGGGGTAGTCGAACCAGAGGTTGACGGGCGGGAACCGCGCAAACTCGCGCAGCGTCCCCTCGATGCGCCACGCCGTCAAGGCTCTTGACCGCTCGATTGCCCGGCCGATATCGGCGTCCAGTTCGCGCAGGATGTCGCCGGCGAAATGTTCCCGGCAGATGGCGAGTATCTGGGTGCGGCTCAGCGCGTCGTCCTGCCCGTAGGCATCCTGCATCCCGTTTGCATCCAGCAGCGCGGTGCAGGCCGCACAGGCGGCGCGGTTTTCCAGCTGCGCGCGGATGGCCTCGGTCGGTTCCAGTTCGGTCATGTCCAGCAGCGCGTCGGGATCCCGGGCAAAGACGCCGCTGCCGCTTGCCCTGTCCATGCTGCGCTTACCCCCCTGCGCGCCCTTGGAATGGTTGTGGCTGTAGATCACCGCGCAGCCCATCTCCTTGAAGACAAGGTCGAACTGGTTGCAGAAATTCGCCATCTGGTCGGCGCTGTTCTCGTCGCCGGTGATGACCTTGTAGATGGGATCCAGCACGATTGCGATGTACCCTTTTTTGGCGGCGCGCCGGATCAGCTTGGGCGCCAGCTTGTCCATGGGCACCGACGCGCCCCGCAGGTTCCAGATATCAATATTTTGCAGCTGGGATGGCCTCTGATGCAGCGCGCTGTAAACGTCCCGGAAGCGGTGCAGGCAGGATGCACGATCCAGCTCTAAATTGATGTACAGCACCCGTCCCCTGGTGCAGTCAAACTGCCCGAGCCAGCGGATTCCCTCCGCGATGGAGATGCACAGCTCGATGAGGGCAAAGCTCTTTCCAGCTTTGGACGGACCTGCAAGCAGCATCTTGTGCCCCTGCCGCAATACTCCCTCAATGAGCGGCGGGGACAGCGCGGGCAGATTGTCCCAGACGGCGGCCATGTTCTCGGTGTCGGGCAGGTCGTCGTCGGCCGCTTCGACCCAATCCTTCCACTCCGCCCAGTTTGCCTTGCCGATATTCGTCTCAATCAGCGCCTGCTTTTGCCCCGCGCGCAGCACGCCGGGCATCCGGGACAGGCGGCTGGGGTTGCGGCAGTTCTGGTCGAGCACAAGCCCGTTTTTCTGGCAGACGCTGTACAGATAATCCACCCGGCGGCGGTATTCCGGATAATCCGGCGCATCCACCCGCACAATGGCGTGCAGGCTTTTCCCGCCGCTGTAGACGAGCGCCGCGCAGGGGAGCTCCAGCTGGTGGATGATCGCGTTCTGGGTGGGGATGTCCAAGTCGTCGCTCTCCACAAGTGCAAACCGGTATTCGGTCACGTTCTTGTTGGTGCATCCCTTTCCGTCCAGCGGGTTAAATCGGATCCACGCGCCGGCCTCCGGGTCGTAGTCGCCAATCACCGCGCCGATATCTCCGCCGCATTTGCTCAGCGATTCGATCAGCTGTCCCGCGGTGCGGTCCCAGAACCCCTCGGTCGGGGTATAACGCCCGTCGCGGTGCCGGCTCTTGGTCACGAACCCGACATTTTCGTTCGGCTCGAACAGGGTTTCCAGATAGGCGATCAGCTGCTTTTCCGGCTGCCAGTCCTCGGGGATGGTCAGTTCCTGCCTCTCGATCCACCGGCGGTCGATCAGAGCGGTGTCCGGCGGCGTGCCGGCAGGGCTGACCGCGTCGTTCCAATCCATCGCGCTATCCCAGGCTGCGCCCTGCCATCCGCGGCTATACGCCATTTTAAAGATCGTGTTTTCGGTCAGCGGCGCGCCGCTGCCGCCCCGGAAGCTCTCCCATTTGCGCGCGCATTCGCCCTTGTGGTATCGCCCCGGATCCCTCGCGGACCACTGTTCCCACGCGCTGCAGGGCATTCCGGCCTCCTTCAATCCCATGCCGACGGCCGTCCACTCGGTATAGGTCAGTGCATCCGCCCGGAGAAAGTCGAGCGCGTCGGTCAAATCCTGTTGTTTGCTGTTCATCTTCTCACCAATTCATCTGCGGGGAATAGTAGGCGGGTTCCACGCCGGCGGGGAGGCGCCACCCGTTGCCCGCAATCCGGTCGATCATATGCCGGGCATCCTCGAACATCCATTCCCCGACATGCCGGAAGCCTTTCCCTTCGAGGAACCGAATCTGCTTGGGGGTTGTCAACCCGGCGGCGCGGCGCTTGGCCAGCCTGTCCAGCAGCAAATCCGCCTTGCCGGCGTTTTCGACTGCATCGGGGAATATGCCCAGCTTTTCAAGCGCCTGCTTTTGCGCGGTGCTGGGCGGCCCCATCTCCCAGCCAAACGCCGGCACATAGCCAGACAAATCCTCCGCCTGGATGGACATCTCATATTGCAGTGGGTCAACCAGCCTGCGTTTGCGCTTGCGCATCTCCTCCAGCTGCTTCGCAAGCGCCTCCTCCCGCTTCGCGACCACGTCGTCCTCGGCCTGTTTTGCCGCTTGCTCGATATCTTCCGGGCAGCCTGCTTGCGCGAGGGTGTCGGTCATCCGCTGCGCGACCTCCCGGCTATTGCAGACAAGATCGGCCGGGTGGCAAAGCTCGTGCCGCTCCGTGTGCCACAGGAAATCGAGCAGGAGCAGATCCCGCTTGCCGGTCTCGGAGGACAGGCGTGTGCCGCGCCCCACCATCTGGCTGTATAAGCTGCGCACCTTGGTCGGCCGCAGAACAACCACGCAATCGACCGCGGGGCAGTCCCACCCTTCGGTGAGCAGCATGGAATTGCACAGCACGTTGTACCGCCCGGCGGTGAAATCCGCAAGAATCTGCGCGCGGTCGCCGCTCTGCCCGTTCACCTCTGCGGCGCGCAGCCCGTGCGCGTTGAGGATATCCCGGAACTTCTGCGAGGTCTTAATCAGGGGCAGGAATACGACGGTGCGGCGTTCGGCGCAGGCCGCGGCCATCTCGGCCGCGATCTGCTCAAGATACGGGTCGAGTGCGGCGCCGAGCCCGCCGGCGGCAAAGTCCCCGCCGCTCAGGGCGACGCTGCTGATGTCGAGGGTCAGCGGGATGGTCTGCGCCTTGATGGGGCAGAGGAACCCGTCCCGGATTGCCTGCGGCAGCGTGTATTCATACGCGAGGGAATCGAATACCTCGCCGAGATTCCGCATATCCCCGCGATCCGGCGTTGCGGTTACGCCAAGCACCTGCGCGCCCGCAAAATGCTCCAGGATGCGCAGGTATCCGTCGGTGATGGCGTGGTGCGCCTCGTCGATGATGATGGTGCCGAAATAGTCGTGCGGGAACTGTTCGAGCCGGTTCGGGCGCTGCAGGCTCTGCACACTGCCCACGACGATCCGGAACCAGCTGCCAAGGCAGCTGTCCTGCGCCTTTTCAACCGCGCTGCACAGGCCGGTTGTGCGCCGGATTTTGTCCGCGGCCTGCTCGAGCAGCTCTCCGCGGTGCGCGAGTACCAGCACCCGTTTGCCGCTGCGCACCTGATCCTCGGCAATTGCCGCAAACACGATGGTTTTGCCCGTGCCGGTCGGGAGCACCATAAGGGTGCGCGTGTGCCCGTTATCCCACTCGGCATGAATCGACCTGCGCGCCTCCTGCTGGTAGGGACGCATGGCAAGCGTACCCATCAGAACCGCCCCTGTACCCATTGCGGGGCGGGTTCGGCGGCGGTTGGCGCGGGCGGCGGCAGGAATTTGGCAACCTGGTTGGATTGCCGGAGCGTGCAGTCGTTTCCCGTGTATTCGTGGATGGTGAGATGGCAGATTCCCCGCGCGCCGGTCATTTCATTCCAGCGCGGCTGCACGGTCTCGTCTCCCGGGCGCGCCTGCCCGATGCTGACGCAAAACTCGTGGATCTTCCATTGCACTTTTTTGTTGAGATACAGCCGGTGGATGACGGATGTCTCCTCCTGCTTTTCGTTGCGGACGCGCAGGGTGAGCACCGCCATGTTGCAGGGCTGCATTTTGGCGCTGCCGACAAAGCGGTCGCGTTCAAACTTGACAACCTCAAACGGATAGTCCCCTTCGCGGAACAGAATGGATTCCGGCTTTTCGTTTGTGACCGAGCTGTCCCAGTCAAACGGGCAATCCCGGTCGTTCTTGATTTCGGTGAATGCTTCGTACATGGTCTATGTCCTCCTGTTGGCCATTGATTAAAAGGGAAGATCTCTTCTGTCCGAGATCATCCCGTATACCTGCTCCCACGCGTTCACCAGCACGCCGCTGACAAATTCCGGCGGATAATCCCGAATCGGCATATCGGCGGGGAAATACCCCCGGGCAGCGACGACGTCCTGAATTTCCTGCGGTTCCACAAAATGCGCCATCATGAGCGGCCGCAGCGGTTCGGGGATTCCCTCGTCGGACAGTCTCTTTTCGAGCGCGCTCTGCGCCTGGTCAACCGGCACCCCCCCAAGCGGCGGCGTCTCCCCTGTGCCGGGTGCGGCATCGGCTGCCGGCACGGCAGGCGCTGCGGCGGGGACAATCGTGACCGGGTGCGGCTGCACCGCCGCCGGTGCCTGGGTCGGGGAAGCGGGCGCTGCAGTGTCCGGGATAACGTCCGCGATGGACGCATAATCGAGCGGCAGCTCGTCCGCGAGGCCGTCCCGGTTCTTTGCGTCCCAGCAGGGGTGATGGGTGGTGTACAGCACCCGGCGGCCGCCCTGCACCTTGTTGGAGGTGTTCCGCTTGTCCCCATCCTTGACGACAATCGTCTTGTAATTGGCGAACAGCAGCATGTCGCACCATTCCCGCAACAGCGGCGCGACCTGCTTGCTGGTTTTCATCGTCCAGCGGTCGTATGCCCCCAGCTCGTCCGGCTGCTCAAATTTGGTGATCTGCGCGTGCGCGGTGACGACGATGTTGCGCCCAGTGCGGACGACGTCCTCCAGCAGGTCGAGCAGCCGGCCGAATTCCTCCTTGACATAGGTATACCCTTTGCCATAGCCGAAATCCTCAATCCCCTTGACGTTTGCGCGGTCGCAGACGGCGCGGATGGCGAGCCGCTCCGCCCAGTCTGCCGTGTCAATCACCAGCGTGCCGCAGGGAACCTCGCCTTTGCGCACGCTGTCCACCTCATCGAGCAGCATCGCCCAGCTGGTTGGCGCGGGCAGCCGCTGTACGTCCAGCTTTTTTGTTCCGCCCTCCGTGTCGATAAATACGGGGCTCGGGAACCTGCTCGCAAAGGTGGATTTCCCGATTCCCTCGGGGCCGTAAAGCACCACCTTTGCCGGCGTATGAATAATGCCGCCTGTAACTGTATATCCGGACATTTAAAAAACGCCCTCCTTCCACTGCTTCGGATGCTGTGCCGGTTCTTCACCGGCGCCCACGGCTCGCCCGTCCTCGATGATGATCCGGCACTCGCCGCCGGTGCTGACCCGGGTCGCGATTGCCTGCAAGCCCTCGGCCTCAAGCCAGGAACCAAATGCGCGCAGCGTCTCCGTGTCCATCTGTTCGAGCTTGTCCAGCAGCACAAACCCACAATCCGGATTGAGCTTGCGCACAATCGCGGTGGCGACCCGCAGCTGATCGGAGCCGGACATGTCCGCCCATCGCCTGCCCTCAAAGGTCAGCGCGCCGTCCTCGACCGAAAGGCCGGGCAACGGCAAATTTGCGCCCTGCAGCAGATTCAGGCGGTTTTCCCGCTCGGTTTCTATCTGCGCCGTCAATTCGGCGTACTGGGCGGTAAAAGCCGCAGCCTCGTCCAGTGCCCGCGCGCGGTCGAGATTTTCCCGCACCCGCGCGTTGATTGTCTCGATTTCCCGCAGATTCCGTTCCAGTTCCGCGGTGCTTTCATCCTGCAGCGCCTCGGCGCTGCGGCGGGCGGTCAGCTCGTCCTGCTCCAGCTGGGTGAGCCGCAGCTGCAGGCTGTTCCGGCGCGCGGTCAGCTCGTCGAGTTTCTCGATGACCATGTGGAGGGATTGGGCGGCGTTCTCCTTTTCCCGCACAATTTCGGACAGCCGCTCCCGCTTGCGCTGGTTCTCCGCATTGCGCGCAAGGATTTCCTGCTGCTGCCGGATCAGCTCGGAGGCGTTGACCGGCTCGTCCGGAACGCCGTGGTGTTCCGGCATTTCCTGCGCATGGTGCTTTTTGGATTCTGCAATCTGGCCGATCGCCGTCCGGCGGTCATACAGCGCCTTGATCTTCGTATCCAGCGCGGCGAGCCGATCCCCGACGCCGATGATGCGCAGCAGAATGTCCGCCTTTTCCCTGTCGGTTGCGTTCATGAAGCGGGGCAGATCGAGCGCCAGCTGCTCGACAAATTCATTAAGCAGCTGCTGGCCGCCTTTACGGCCGGACGGATCGGTCACGGTCAGCGCGCTGTTTTTGCCCCGGCGCTCGACCACCAGCCCGTTGGACAGCTGCACGCGCAGGTGCGGCGGTGTATTCGCGCCGTCCCGCTGCGCGGCCTCCGGGCGGAACTTTTCGCCGCCCAGCGCCCAGGCAATCGCATCGAGTACGCTGGTTTTCCCCTGGTTGTTGTTGCCGCCGATTACGGTCAGGCCGTTTGGGGCAGGCAACAGCTGCACCGCCTTGATTCGTTTGACATTCTCCGCTTCAAGCTCTATGATTTTTACAGGCATTTTAATTCTCTCGCCATCCTTTCGGTGAACTCGGACAGGGATGCATGCAGATGGTCGCGCATATCCAGCGGGAGCCGGGACAGGGATCCCTTTGCAATGTCCCAGGCCGAATCGAGCATCCGGCCTGCAAGCAGCACCTGGTCGTAATTGACGCTTTCGGCGCTCTGGCCGTACTCCTCCGGCTGCTGTGCCGCCTGCATCTGCCGGCGCAGCTCTTCGGTCAGCTCGGCGGCTTTTTCCCTCGCGAGCCTGTCCAGCTCGTCCGGGTCGACGCCCTGCACCTCGATGGGGCGGGCGAGCAGCGCCTCGTTTTCCGCTTTCAGCTTGTCGCCGCGCAGCTTTGCCGCCTGCAATGCACTCCGCGCGCCGTCCCGCTCCTTGGTCGTTTCTTCGGCCAGCCTGCGCGCAGATTCGGCCTTGCCCTTTTCCGTTTCATAGCTGTGCAGTAGGCTCTCGTTTTGGTTTTCCAGCTCCTTGATGCGTTCCAGCGCTTTCTGGTATTCTTTGTGTGTGGTGATGTCTCCGCTTTTGACCGCCCTGACCAGCTCGGCGGGCGCCGACGGCTTTGCGGCCTCATACAAAAGAGAGGGCGGCGCATCTTTCAGCAGCTTTTGCTCGTTCGGTGTGCTGCTGGTGATGAGGTCGCTGACCTGTAAGAGACGATATGCCGTGTCTTTGCTGATCCCGATGCTGATGCACCACGCGCGAAATGTATTCTCACTGTGCTGGTTATTTCTTTTGAGCTTGTCGCAATTTGCGACAAGCTCATCGTGTGCCATGGCGACCGCGTCCGCGATCTTGACCACATAATCCCGCCGGGCGTTGAAGATCATCTTTTCGGCGCTGTGCAGGACAGCGATGGTCTGTTTGGACAGGCCGGAATAATCGAACGGCGCCACGTTGACAGGTTGACGGGCGGCGAGCTGCTTTTCCCCGTCTGTTTGATAGCTGTTGCAGTGATCGATTGGGTTGCCGCATTCGCGGCAGTTCTCAAAACACGCTTCGTGACACCCGGTGCAGGTGCAGCTTTCGCATAGACAGACGGTTGATCCGGCCATTGACTTTCGCTCCTTTTTCTGATATCCTGATATAGACCTTTTACTCGTGCCCCTTTCGATGTTCCCGCATCGGAGGGGCTTTTCTTTTTTCGCTTGTCGCAATTTGCGACAAGCTCATCGTGCGCCATGGGAAACGCACTAAGGCTCGCGCCACAGAACAGGCATGTTTTGCAGTACATATTTGCTTCTCCTTTCAACTGATTTGAATCGTGACACCGGGCACGCCGTTATTGGCGCGGATGGGCTCCGAATAGATCAGCCCGACCTCGGCGTCGAGCTCTTCGAAGTCTACCCGCTTCAGCATGGCAGCCTGACCGGCGAGCTGGATAACGTTGTTATGATCCTCTAAAACTACAAAGATACTGTCGTCGATCACTTTCAGCAGCTCGCTTACTTGCATGGTTCTCCTCCTCTATTGCGATTTAAGGATTGGCCGGCCAAACTCAACCGGGAGACCGGCGTCTCGTATCGACTGCTTGACCATCTCACACAGGCGGATGTATTCCGGGTCTTTGCTGCACTCCGCGACAATGGCGTCTCGTTCTTCCGGCGTCCAGTTGTCGACAATGCGCAGCGTTGTCCTGGCGAGACAGTGAGCGTCAAATTCTGATAGTTTTTTCATGGGGCCTCCTTTCTTGTTGCTCATCCCCTACGCACCCCGCCCCAATATGGCGAAAGAGGTGGGGAGAACGCCGCACACTGTTTGCTGGGCGGATGATAGGGGCGGGGTGCGTAGGAGACGAGACTTGTCTTGTCAGGGGTATCGCCGATGGTTTATTGCTTTTCGTAACGAGCAAGGAATCTTTCAACTCGATGCCAAAGGGGTGACTTTAACAGTTTCGACCAACCGAGGGCGCTCGTTTCAAACGTTATGCGAATTACCTCCGGATCTGATTGATAGACCTTTTCGATAAAGTTCACTTTTTATCCTTTCTCCCCGCTTCGCGGGGCTTATTGTTGTTTTGAGCGCGTTTGTGCTATGCTTGGATTTGTTGCAGAAACTTTTTCACAAGATAGGAGGAACACATAAATGTCATCATTTGAAATTCTTACGTTAGTATTTTCCGGGTGCTCGGCACTTGCTGCAATTGTG
Source organism: uncultured Oscillospiraceae bacterium (assembly GCA_964645785.1). Taxonomy (GTDB): domain Bacteria; phylum Bacillota; class Clostridia; order Oscillospirales; family Ruminococcaceae; genus CALWZE01. The sequence goes on along the minus strand of CAZYAV010000042.1, from coordinate 10,633 downwards.
TCTGTCATAAAATCATTCGTTAACGGACAGAATATTCGCAACTTAAAAATGGAAGTGCAACTTTTGACAGAAAACATCGCCCAGATGCAGCTGCTGCAAAACAACATTCAGATTGGAATAGATGATTTAAAAATCAAACAGGTGGTAGAAGATCGAATCGCCCCCATCCTTGGCGAACTTGAAAAAACTGTCAGGCTCGGAGAGCGTTTGGCGGTTACCGAGAGTGCTCTGAACGATATGCGAAGCCGTATCGACAAAGTCGCCATTTTCATGCGCGAACTGGAATCAAATAAGTCATCGGTCTACTTGTTCGACGGTACTGCTCACCGGTTAAAAACAAAAGCAGTCCTAAAGCCGGAATGTTTTATAACACAAGGATTCTGACCAATTGTAAAATAAAAGTAATCACACATAGGACTGCTGTAATTACTGCGAGAATATCAACGTTGCTGTTTTTCATGTCTCTTTCTCCCCGCTCCGGGGGGTGTTTTAGATGGTGGCGGGGCTCGTCAGCGCAGATTTGCTGCGACAAGAAGCGGTAGACTTAATCGTCATAAAAACGCGTCCAGTCAAAACCCAAGGCAATGGCGATCTGTTTTGCGATAGTGACTGACAAAGGCTTACCGCGCTCCCCTGTTTCGATTGCGGCGTAGTACGATTGACTGATTCCAGATGCATCGGCTACAACCCGTTGACTCATGCCTTTTTGTCTGCGAATATCCGCAAGCCATTTACGCATTATTACATCTCCTTTAATTCGTACTGTGTTTATAGTATCATTTCATACTGTGTTTGTCAAGCCATTTTGAAATTATTTTGGGGATGATATTGCTTTTCGCGTTTTTGTATGTAACAATAATAATGCAAAACGAAATTAAAGGCGGCAATACAATGGATCTGTTCTCGGTTAGGTTAAAAGAGCTGCGCGAAGAAGCCGGATATTCATCTCAACAATCGTTCGCTGATGCATTTGGCATTGCCCAGTCAACCGTTGGTAATTGGGAAGCCGGACGCAGAACCCCAACACAAAAAATGACAGTTCAGCTTGCAAAATTTTTTGGGGTTACAGTTGATTATTTATGTGGAAATGTAAATGAACCCTATTTTTATCTGGACAATGAAAGGATTCTGCGCGAAATAAATAGTTGGTCAGATGATGAAAATGTAAAAGATGATTACTTTTTCTTTTCAAACGAGGCGTTGACGCTGGCGCGGGACTATGACGATCTGGATAATCACGGAAAAAAAATAGTCCGCCTTGTGGCGAACGAAGAAAAAACCAGAATTGAGACCGAACGGGAAACCGCAACTCGAAAGGAACAAGACCAGACAGACATTGAAACTGTGATTCGATATAGCGTTCCAGGTTACACAATGCCCATGAGCGCGGGCACCGGACAACCGGCAGGGAGCGGAGAGCCAGAAGATTTGGAACTGACAAAACGCCCGCCGCGGGGAACTTCTTTTATAGCCCCAGTCAGCGGAAATAGCATGGAGCCGACTTATCATGACGGTGACAAGCTGTTTATTCATTCCTGTGAACAAATTGAGGTGGGGCAGGTTGGCGTGTTTCTGATGGATGGCCAGCAGTGGGTCAAAGAGTTGGGTGACGGTGCGTTGATTTCCCATAACCCGAAATACGCTCCCATCCCGATGCGGGAAGATATTAAGTGTCAGGGACTTGTGCTGAGCGTGTGCGACGAAAGCTATTTTGAGTAAGAAAAGAGAAAAGTTTTCCAATAAATTGCTTGACATACTCTATAGAGTATGATATACTAAATACAGTCAAAGGGGGCAAGCCTTTGAAAACAAGGAGGAAAGGACATGGTTGAGGTTATGACGGATAAGCAATTCGATAAAATCATTCAAATGATTCGCATGGTGCTGGATGGCTGCAAAGATCTTGAAGAAGCAAAGAAGAAAGTGGATCAGCTCATGGAGAACAATAAGGAAAAAGAAGAGTAACTGAAAACGAGGCGGCACTTGCCGCCGCATCGTTTCTTAAAGGGGGGATGCGCGTGGAGGAGACAGCACGGAAAACGCACACCAGTTCTGCCGTAAAACGGCGGTACAATCAAAAAGTCTATAGATCGCTCACGGTACAACTCAAGCCGGAGCTGGATGCGCGTATCCGGCAATATAAAGAACGCGAGGGAATCAGTATGACGGAATTGCTATCCCGCGCGATGGACATACTTGAAAACAAATAAGTTGTAAAGCATATAATATGCTTGGATGCTGAGGTCGGAAAGGCTCCCGACACTCTCCGCAAGGAGAACCTGAGATGCAGGATACGCCGCCCTGCCAACATCCGCCGATCAGCGGGCAACTTGGTTGCCCGCTTTTTGTTACCTGAAATGCGCAGTGAGATCCTCCGATAAAGCACGGGGGCGAAAATAAAAAAGCCCGCCCACCGTTGCCGCGGTGAGCGGGAAAGACGATAGACGGAGAAAGTGCCGATGACCAATATCGTAATCTACGCCCGCTATTCCTCCGAATCGCAGAACGAGCAATCAATCGAGGGTCAGGTCGCCGATTGCCGCGCTTACGCGGCAGCGCACGACATGAATGTGATCGGGGAATACATAGACAGGGCAAAAACAGGCCGCAACGCGGCGCGTGAATCGTTTCAGCAGATGATTAAGGATGCGGAACTGCACACATTCGAAGCGGTTCTGGTGTGGAAGCTCGACAGATTTTCCCGCAACCTGTATCAGTCCTTTTTGTATGAGGACAAGCTGGAGCAGAATGGGGTCAAGCTTATATCGATCATGGAACCTATAGCGGACGGGGCGGCCGGCACGATCACAAAAGGGATATTTCGCGTTATGGCGCAGTATTATTCCGAGGATCTACAGGAAAAGGTGACGCGCGGGATGCGTATCACCGCCGAAAAAGGCCACGTAACGGGTGGGACGCCGCCGCTTGGGTATTGCTTTACAAGTGAGGGCACCTTTGCCGTTGTGCCGGCGGAGGCGGCGATCGTGCGGGAGGTTTTTACCCGGTATGCCGAGGGGGTTTCGCTGCTTCGCATTGCGGAATCTCTGAACGAGCGCGGACTGAGGACCCGGCGCGGCGAAAAGTTTAACAGCGGCAGCTTTAAGACAGTACTGAAAAACAAAAAGTACGTAGGAACATATCACTACAACGGCGAGATCGAAATCGAGAACTGTGTGCCCCCAATCATCCCGCGCGATTTGTGGGATAAAGTACAGCGGCGATTTGCCGAAACAGCCGGGAAAGGCGGGCGGGGAAAAGCGAAAACCGAATATTTGCTGACAGGTAAGATTTATTGCGGGAAGTGTGGTCACCTTATGGGCGGCGAGAGCACCACAAAAGGCGGGCAAACATACAACTACTACGCATGTTCACAAAAAAAGAAAAAGCGTACCTGTGACAAAAAGAACGTCCCAAAGCGCACGATCGAGGATCAGGTCGTGAACAGTGTGGTGAATCTGCTGACCGATGAATTCATTAAAGAAATAGCGACTACCGCCGCGCGGGAGGTTTTGCAGGCACACGGCATGAAAGACAGGCTCGGTGATCTTCGCAGGCAGCGGAGCGAAGCCCAGAAAAAGGTGGACAACATCATCAAGGCTATTTCGGGCGGCGTTGTTTCCGATGCGCTCACTGCCGAGCTGGCGTCTCAGGAGGGGCTTGTCAAGGAACTTTCAAACACAATCGAGATGACCGAGGCAATAAAAAACGCAATTCTTGACGTGGATGGAATAATCGGATTTCTATACCGATTCAAGAGCGGCGATCCGATGGATCCAGTCTTTCGGCGTGATCTCTGTCGTATTTTTGTGAAGAAAGTCATTGTCTACGACGATCACTATGATTTTTATTTCAACTATACAGAAACAGATTCGCCCAGCCCGCTGACGGTCGATATTTCGGATTCCGCGGCGGTTGGTTCACCAAAAACCCGTCCGCTTGTCCTACAAGCGGGCGGGTTTTTCCGTAGGGGGAAAGTTTCCCCCTCCCGGCGGCGGTTTGCGCCGCAGTTGCTCTGCAAACCGCCTGTCACCCCCTTAGATGCCCGCGAAAGATGACATTCGTCCTTTCGCGGAATAGACGCGGCAGCGGACAGCCGCGCCTGCAAACTGTCCCGCGCGGTGCGGAATCAGAAAGCAAACCCGCCCGCTGCTCGGTGGAAGTTTGATGGGTGGGAAAAGGGCGGAGTGGATTTTTTGCGTGAGAATGGGGAAAGCGGGGTTTGGATACAGCAGACAAATCTTTGCGGAATATCCGCTTGTCCTGCAAGCGGCCGGGATTTTTCATAGGGGGATAATCCCCCTCTTGATGGCGGTTTGCGCCGCAGTTGCTCTGTAAACCGCCTGTCACCCCCTTAGATGTCCGCGAAAGATGGCGTTCGCCCTTTCGCGGAATAGACGCGGCAGCGGACAGCCGCGCCTGCAAACTGTCCCGCGCGGTGCGGAACCAGGAAGCAAACCCGCCCATTGCTCGGCGGAAGGTTGATGGGAGAGGGAAAAGGATGGAAAGAATTATTGCGTGAGAATGGGGAAAGCGGGGCTTGGATACAGCAGGGTGATTCTTTGCGACATTTCCACTTGTCCCGCAAGCGGGTGGGTTTTTCCGTAGGGGGAGAATTTCCCCCTCCCGGCGGCGGTTTGCGCCGCCGGTTTGTTTTGGGGATCCAGTGCGGGGACCCCGCACAGCATGACAGCATAATTGTAAACCAAAAATTTATATAAGGTTGACAATATAAGCCGGTTTCGGTATACTTAGTCCCAAACGAACCGGGAGGGGTTGACGATGAAGACAAGGCGAATGGTACTTGTGGCGCTGTTTGCGGCGCTGCTCTGTGTTTTGGCGCCGCTCGCTGTCCCGGCAGGGCCGGTTCCCATTACCCTCGCGACCTTTGTGGTATATCTTGCGGGTGGGCTCCTCGGCGCCAAAGGGGGAACGGCGGCGGTGGCGCTGTATCTTCTGCTTGGGCTGATGGGGCTTCCGGTGTTTTCCGCTTATCAGGCCGGCCTTGGCGTCGTGGCGGGCGTGACGGGCGGATACCTCGTCGGCTATCTGCCCTGTGCGCTGCTGACCGGCTTATTTGCCGGGCGTGGCCGCTGGGGAGACGCCGCCGGTATGCTGCTTGGCACGGCCGTGCTCTATGCAATCGGGACGGTGTGGTTCATGCTGCAAAGCAAAAACGGGCTTGCCGCGGCGCTGTCCCTGTGCGTTCTGCCCTTTTTGCCCGGCGACGCCGTCAAAATCGCGCTGGCGGCGCTGCTCTGTCCGCGGCTGCGGCCGGCTGTTTTCTCGACGGCGCCGTCCCAAAAGAGCCAGACGGTGCGGTGAATAAGCCCGCACACCTTGTAAAAGTCCGGCGCAGAAAATAATCTGCGCCGGACTTTTTGCAATGTAATGTTTTGACCGTCCGGCGCTGCTTTTGCCGGGGCATCCCGCCGGGAAGGGCGATTGCACGCGCTGCCCCGGGGCGCTTTTTGCTATTCCGTTTGCCTGCCGGGCTCGTCTCCGCCGTCCAGGAGCGGAAACGCGCGGTGTCACCTTATCATTCACTGTTTTGGGTATTGAGTAATCCGATTTAGTCCGGCCGCCGGAGCCGCCGCGAGGCCGGGTGCAACACCGTCCAAAACCCGGGCAGCGGGCACGGGTTCCGGCTGCGCAACAGGCCGGGGAATCCGCCGTAAACCGCCGGCTTGGTGCGGCCGCACGCAGCCATCTCGCGGCACCAATCCGACCGGCTCGTCTGTCTGCTATTTTCAAAAGCTGCGGCTCAGGTGCGGCGCCGATCGGGCGGCAAAACCGAAGTCTGTGTTCTCCGCGCCGTCCCGGCCGGGCGGAGACGGCCGCTTTGCAGGTGCATCGCGGATACAGAGCCCCGATGTGTCCAAACGGGAGCGGAATACCCGGCATGCGGCCGCGCGGCCTGCTGCACCCCTTTTCGGCCTGTCCATGAAATGCTGCCCTGCGGGTGCGCGCCCCGCCGCCTGCGTGCCCAGGACGGTCAGTTCCGCTTCAGCTGGTTGATGACCCCAATCAGCGCAAGCAACTGCTCGTCGCTCAGCCCGCGCATCCCGTCGATCGCCTTTTGCAGCAGAATCGGGTTTTCGTCCTTTTCATCAAAAAAGCTGCTCGGCGTTACGCCGAGATAGCTGCAAATTTCCAGAAAATCCGGGAAGCGGGGATAGGAGCGCCCGCTGGTGATATTCTGGATATATCCCTTGCTGTGTCCGAGATCATAGCTCATCTGATATTCCGAAACGCCCTTTTTCATGCGGAGCTGAGTCAATCGAGTGCGTAGAAAGTCTCTGTCCATTTTAACACCCCTCGATTTATTCTATGTTCCAATTTGTAGTCGTTATATCATTTACAGTGGTGATTTATTTTATAAACGACTACAATAATATGTTATAATGTGGAAAATAGTGAGAATGAGAGGTTGCTATGACGGAATACAGACGGATGTACACGACCCTGTTTAACGGAATTACCGACGCGCTGGACTGCCTGCAGGGCGGCGAGACCGCGTCTGCCGCCGAAATTTTGAAGCGGGCGCAGATTCACGCCGAGGAGCTGTATCTGTCCGCCCGGCCGGATAAAAGACGGCACAAAAAAAGCCATGCCGGGAATCCCGACATGGCCTGCTGCGCCAACCGGCTCAGCTGTTCTTTTTCTGCGCGGCGGCGCGTGCGCGCGCGGCGTGGCTGAGCTCGCGCTTGCGGATGCGCAGATTGCCCGGGGTGACCTCGAGCAGCTCGTCGTCGCTCAGAAACTCGATGCACTGCTCAAGCGAGAGATTTCGCGGCGGCACAAGCCGCAGCGCCTCGTCTGACCCGGCGGCGCGCATGTTGGTGGCCGCCTTCTTTTTGCATACGTTGACCACGAGATCCTCGTTTTTGGGCGAGACGCCCACGACCATGCCGCCGTAAACCGGCGTGCCCGGCCCGATAAAGAGCGCGCCGCGATCCTGCGCGTTGAACAGCCCGTAGCCGACGGCCTCCCCCGTCTCAAACGCGATCAGCGAGCCGGTTGCGCGCTTCTGGATATCCCCTTTGTATTCGTCGTATTTCTCAAACACGGCGCTCATCACCCCGTCGCCGCGGGTGTCGGTCAAAAACTCGTTGCGATAGCCGAACAGCCCCCTGGAGGGGATGATGTATTCCAGCCGCATCCGGCTGCCCTGCGGGTTCATCGAGACAAGCTCGCCCTTGCGCGCGCCGAGCTTCTCCATCACCGCGCCCACATTGTCGGCGGGGACATCCGCGACAAAGCGCTCGTACGGCTCGCACTTTTTGCCGTCGATGGTGCGCAGCAGCACCTGCGGCGTGCTGACCTGGAACTCGTACCCCTCCCGGCGCATGGTCTCGATGAGGATGGACAGATGCATCTCGCCGCGCCCCATGACCCGGAAGCTGTCGGTTGAATCGGTGCGCTCGACCCGCAGGCTCACGTCCCGCAGCAGCTCGCGGAACAGGCGCTCGCCCAGCTGGCGGCTGGTGACAAACTTGCCCTCCCTGCCCGCAAAGGGGCTGTCGTTGACCGAGAAGGTCATCTCGACAGTCGGCTCGCTGATTTTGACAAAGGAAATCGGCTCGACCTTGGCGGGCGAGCAGACCGTGTTGCCGATATTCACGTCGTCGATGCCGGAAAACGCGATGATATCCCCGACCGTCGCGGTCTGGACGGGGACGCGCTTGACATCCTCAAACTGATAGATAGCGGTGATTTTGGCCTTTTTCTGCACCTCGGGCCGGTGATAATCGCAGACGACGACCTCCTGGTTGACCTGAATCGAGCCGCGCTCGATGCGGCCAATCGCGATGCGGCCGACGAATTCGTTGTAGTCGATGGAGGAGACCAGCACGCCGAGCTCGTCCTGCTCGTCCCCCTCGGGGCATTTGATATAGTTGACGATGGTGTCGAGCAGCGGCACAAGGTCGGTGCCCGGCTTGTGGGGGGAATAGCTCGCGGTGCCCGCCCGGCCGGAGCAGAAAATCATCGGGCTGTCCAGCTGCTCGTCGGTTGCGCCGAGATCCATCAGCAGCTCAAGTACCTCGTCGATGACCTCGTCGATGCGCGCGTCGGGGCGGTCGATCTTGTTGATGACCACAATCAGCATCAGGCCGAGCGAGAGCGCCTTTTCCAGCACAAAGCGGGTCTGGGGCATCGGCCCCTCGGCTGCGTCGACCAGAAGCAGCACGCCGTCGACCATCTTGAGCACCCGCTCCACCTCGCCGCCGAAATCGGCGTGCCCCGGCGTGTCGACGATGTTGATTTTGACGTCGTTGTACCGGCAGGAGGCGTTTTTGGCCAGAATCGTGATGCCGCGCTCCCGCTCGATGTCGCCGCTGTCCATAATGCGCTCGGCAACCACCTGATTTTCGCGCCACGCGCCGCTCTGCTTGAGCATCTCGTCGACAAGGGTGGTCTTGCCGTGGTCGACGTGCGCGATGATGGCGATATTGCGTAAATCTTCTCGTTTCAAACTGAACCCTGCTTTCTCTATGCGCGGGTGTCCGCTGTGCCGGATTGCCCCGGCCGGCGGCCAAAGGCGGAATCCGGGCGGCGCCCCTGCGCGTTAAACTTTTCCTGTTTTGAGTAAAAAACACACGCTGGTATTATAGCACTGTTTCTAAAGTTTGCAAAGGATTTTTGTGAAAATCACCCAGAAGGGCGGCCGGGATGGCGGGCAGCCCCAGCCGCGGCGCTCCGCCGCCCGCCGGCGGGAAAGAGCGGCTCCTCTGAGGAAGCATGGTTGGGCGCTGCCGGCCGGCGCACCGCGCGGCAGGCGGCTTCCATGTAATAAGTGTTTTCGCCTGTGTGGCGGCGCCTTCCGCTTGGTCTGACCTGACAGGAACAGCCCCTGCCCGCAATCCGCGGGCAGGGGCTGTGTTGACGGTTTAAATGCCGGACGCTTACGCAAAGAACTCGTCGCCCAATACCTCGATAAACCGCGGCTTGACGCCGGTTTTCTGTTCGCCGAGGTGGCGGTAGTTCTGGCACATGTCGTAGCTTGGCAGGGTGTTGCCCTCGATGATAACCGGGCCGCTCTGGGTGATGGCGATATCCCAGCCGACATAGCGCACCTCGGGCACAACGGCGGCGGCGCGCCGGACGAGCGCGAGCGCCTCGCCGAACAGCGGAATCGCAAAGCCGACAAGCGCCGTGCCGGTTGCGGGATGAACCTCGTAGTATTCGCCTGTCCTGTCGCAGAAAGCGGGCGCGGCGATGCGGCCGCCGCGCACCGGAGCGTACATCCCGCCCGACGAGATATTGTCGACCGGTGCGCCGCCGCTGCCCATGCGCACGAGCGAATACATCACATGGATTTCGCCACCCTTGGCAAGGGTCACGATGCGCAGCGTGTTGACCGAGCTTGCACAAAGCCTGTCCATCTCGGGGTGCTGCACAACGGCCTGCTCCGCGAGGAACTGCTGCGCGCCGACCAGCCGCCTTTGCAGCGCGGGCAGATCCTCCCCCGCCTGCACGCAGATCCGCTCCACCCCGTGGCCGCCGTAGTTGCCGGTCTCCTTGGCAAAAAAGACCGGGTGGCCGGCCGTGAACGCCGCAAATTCCGCGTCCGACGCCTTGCGCAGGTCGAGCCAATCCCGCCCGATAAAGGGCTGGAACAGCGCCAAAAACGCGATCTTGTCCTCAAACAGCGCTTTTTTTTCGGGGTCGTTGAGCGCGCGGGTGAGCCGCAGGTTGTCGTTCATGGTCATATACGTCCGCCGCTGGCGCGCGCCGAGGTGGACAAACCCGAAGGTCAGATAGTCCAGATACCCGACGCCGTAGCGGAACGCGCACCACAGCATGTCAAACAGGATGAACAGGGTGGGCTTGCCGCTGTCCGCCCGCGCCTTGCCGGCGTAGAGCAGCATCCGCCTGAGGCTCATGGTGCGCACCCGGCGCAGAAAAGTTTTCAGCTTGTGCATGAAACCGTCCTTTGCGGCTGAATCAGAATTTGACCGCGTCGGCGATAAAGCCGTTCAGCGCGTCGATGCGCATCCGCTGCTGCTGCATGGTGTCGCGGTCGCGCACGGTCACGCAGCCGTCCTGCTCGCTGTCAAAATCGTAGGTGATGCAAAACGGGGTGCCGATCTCGTCCTGGCGGCGGTACCGCTTGCCGATTGAGCCGGCGTCGTCGTAATCCACCATGAAATCGGCGGCCAGCTGGTCGCGCACCCGCAGCGCCTGCTCGCCCAGCTTTTTGGAAAGGGGAAGCACGCAGGCCTTGAACGGCGCAAGCGCCGGGTGCAGGTGCAGCACCACCCGGGTGTCTCCCTCGCCGATGGTCTCCTCGTCGTATGCCTCGCACAGGAACGCGAGCGCGACCCGGTCGGCGCCGAGGGACGGTTCGATTACATGGGGGATATAATGCTCGTTTGTTTCCTGATCGTAATATTCAAGCGGCTTGCCGCTGTGCTTGCTGTGCTGGGTCAGGTCAAAGTCGGTGCGGTCCGCGATGCCCCAAAGCTCGCCCCAGCCGAACGGGAACATAAACTCGATGTCGGTCGTGGCGTTGGAGTAGTGGGACAGCTCCTCCGGCTCGTGGTCGCGCAGCTTGAGGTTCTCCGCCCTGATGCCCAGCGAAAGCAGCCAGTTGTAGCAGAACTCGCGCCAATACCGGAACCACTCCATATTG
>CAZYAV010000041.1:0-21283 GCA_964645785.1 uncultured Oscillospiraceae bacterium | reverse complement strand
GTGTCCGCGATTTCCGCGGAATCAACGGCAACAGCTTCGACGGCCGCGGCAACTACGCGCTCGGCCTCAAGGAACAGCTGATTTTCCCCGAGATTGAGTATGACAAGATCGACGCGGTTCGCGGCATGGACATCGCCTTTGTCACAACCGCCAAAACGGACGAGGAAGCGAAAGAGCTGCTTAAGGCGCTCGGCGCTCCGTTCGCAGAATAACGGGGGGAATTGCAATGGCTAAAACATCACTGAAAAATAAACAGAAAGCACCTGCAAAGTTTTCGACACGTCAGTATAACAGATGTAAGATCTGCGGCCGTCCGCACGCGTATCTGCGCAAATACGGCATCTGCCGCATCTGTTTCCGCGAGCTGGCTTATAAAGGCCAGATCCCCGGCGTGAAGAAAGCAAGCTGGTAAGAGGAGGTTGACAGTATGCATATCACAGATCCGATTGCCGATTTGTTGACTCGTATCCGCAATGCCAGCAGCGCAAAGCACGATACCGTTGACATCCCCGCCTCCAACATGAAAAAGGCGATTGCCAAGATCCTGGTGGACGAGGGCTATGTCAAGGGGATGCAGGTGACCGAGGACGACAAGCAGGGCATGATCCGCATCACGCTCAAATACGGCGAAAACAAAACCCCGGCCATCCAGGGTCTGCGCCGTGTGAGCAAGCCCGGCCTGCGCATTTACACGAGCTGCGAAAAGATGCCCAAGGTTCTCAAGGGGCTTGGCATCGCGATTATTTCAACTCCCCGGGGCGTGATGACCGATAAGCAGGCGCGCGCCCTGAATGTCGGCGGCGAAGTGCTCGCCTTCGTTTGGTAAGGAGGGTATAGGAGAATGTCGAGAATTGGTAGAAAAGCGATATCCGTTCCCGCCGGTGTCGATGTAAAAGTTGAGGGAAACGTTGTGACAGTGAAGGGGCCGAAGGGCACAATCACCCAGCACTTCAGCCCGAGCATGGCCATCAAGCTGGAAAACGGCGAGATCACCGTCACGCGTCCGTCCGACGATAAGGAATACCGTTCGCTTCACGGCCTGACGCGAACCCTTATCCACAATATGGTGACCGGTGTCACCGAGGGCTTCCAGAAGGAGCTTGAAATCCAGGGTGTCGGCTATCGTGCCGCAAAGCAGGGCAGCGACCTTGTGATGAACCTGGGCTATTCCCATCAGGTCATCATGAGCGACAACGAGGACATCACCATCGAGGTTCCCGCGCCCAACAAAATCATCATCCACGGAATCGACAAGCAGAAGGTCGGCCAGTTTGCGGCGAACGTCCGCGAGAAGCGCCCGCCCGAGCCCTATAAGGGCAAGGGAATCCGCTATGCCGGCGAATACGTCGCCCGCAAAGAGGGCAAAGCAGGCAAAGGTAAATAAAGAAAGGAGTGCTGAAGAATTATGGTTACTAAACGCGATTCAAACAAGCAGCGTTTGCAGAGACATAAACGCGTCCGCGGCAAGATCAGCGGCACAAAAGAGCGTCCGCGCCTTAATGTTTTCCGCTCCGCCAAGCACATCTACGCGCAGGTTATCGACGATGTTGCGGGGGTTACGCTTTGCTCGGCTTCGTCTCTCGACAAGGGCTTTGGCCACACGACGGGCAACGTTGAGGAAGCAACAAGGGTCGGCAAGGCTGTTGCCGAAAAGGCGGTTAAGCTGGGGATCACCGAGGTGGTCTTTGACCGCGGCGGTTTCATCTATCATGGGCGCGTCAAGGCTCTGGCCGAGGGCGCTCGTGAGGGCGGCCTGAAATTTTAAGGGGAGGAGAAAGATTTTGGAAAGACTGGATGCTTCAACGCTCGACCTTAAAGAGAAGGTTGTTACAATAAACCGCGTCGCAAAAACCGTCAAGGGCGGCCGCATCTACAAGTTCTCCGCGCTCGTCGTCGTCGGCGACGGCAACGGCATTGTCGGCGTGGGGCTTGGCAAAGCGGGCGAGGTTCCCGAGGCAATCCGCAAGGGGCTCGAGGACGCAAAGAAGAACATCATCCGCATCGCGCTTAAGGGCACCACGATCCCGCACGAGGTCATCGGCGAGTTCGGCGCCGGCCGCGTGCTGCTGATGCCGGCAGGCCCCGGTACCGGAATCATCGCGGGCGGCCCGGTGCGTGCGGTCATGGAGGTTGCGGGGATTACGGATATCCGCACAAAGTCCCTGCGCTCCAACAACCCCAACAACGTCGTTTCCGCCACAATCAGCGGGCTGAAAAGCCTGCGCAGCGCCGAGCAGGTTGCGGCTGTGCGCGGCAAAAGCGTGAAAGAATTATTCGTCTAAGGAGGAGAGTCAGCATGGCAACAGAGAACACGACCGCCGCGACCGAAGCGGCCGAAGAGAAAAAGACGGCTGCCAAAAAGACAGCCTCCGCGGCGAAAAAGACCACCGCCGCCAAAAAGCCGGCGGCGGAGAAGAAGTCGGCCGCTGCGAAAAAGGCGGCCGAGCCGAAGAAAGAGACGGCGGCAAAGCCGAAGAAATCGGCGAAAAAGCCGGCGGGTATCCAGATCCGCCTGGTGAAGAGCATGGCCGGCCGGCTCGACAATCAGATCGCGACCTGCCGGGCGCTTGGCCTGCGCAAGATCGGCGACGTCACTGTCCAGCCGGACAATGCGGCCACACGCGGCAAGCTCGCGAAGGTCGGCCATCTGGTTGAAGTGACCGAAGCATAAAGCAAGGAGGTGCATTCCACATGAAGCTCCACGAACTGCAACCCGCCGCGGGCGCAAGCACGCAGGCGAAGCGCAAAGGGCGCGGCGCGGGCTCGGGCAACGGCAAAACCGCCGGCAAGGGTCACAAGGGGCAGCTTGCCCGTTCGGGTCACAAGCCGGCCTACTTCGAGGGCGGCCAGCTGCCGCTCGTTCGCCGCATCCCGAAGCGCGGTTTCCACAATATCTTTGCCACACGGTTCGCGACAATCAATGTCAGCGACCTGAACAAGTTTGAGGACGGTGCGGTTGTCGATGTGAAGGCCGTTCTGGAATCCGGGCTGGTCAAAAAACCCATGGACGGCATTAAGGTTCTCGGCAACGGCGAGCTGACCAAAAAGCTCACAGTCAAGCTTGACGCCTATTCCGCGGCGGCCAAGAGCAAAATCGAATCTGCCGGCGGGAAGGCCGAGGTGATGTAACGATGTTCCAAACCTTCAAAAACGCTTGGAAAATCGACGATCTGCGCAAGAAAATCCTGTTCACCGCCCTGATTATCGTGATCTTCCGGTTTGGCGCGGCGGTGGTCGTCCCGTTCATCAACGGTGAGGTGCTGCAGGCCTCCCTGAATACGGAGGGCACGGTCTTTGGGTTCTTCAACCTGATGACCGGCGGCAGCTTCTCGAACGCGACCCTGTTTGCGCTCGGCGTGACGCCGTATATCAACGCGTCGATTATCATCCAGCTGCTGCAGGTGGTCATCCCCGCGCTTGAGCGTTGGTCGAAGGAGGGGGAGGAGGGGCGCCGCAAAGCGAACCTCGTCACCCGGTACACCTCGATTGGCATCTCCCTGCTGCTGTCCTTCATCTATTACCTGATGGTCAGCCGCCAGTCGGCGCTTTACTACACCGAGGGCTTTGCAAAATACTTCTCGGCCGCGGTGATTATCTGCTCGTTTACGGCGGGCTCCGTGCTGCTGATGTGGCTGGGCGAACAGATCGACTCCAAGGGAATCGGCAACGGCATCTCGCTGATTATCTTCGCCGGTATCCTCTCCAACCTCGCCAATGTGTTCCCGCAGATTGTGACCTATTTCAAGATTGCGGCGGGCAGCTACAGCTACAACGGGGTCAGCTATCCGGCGCAGCCGGCTTATTTCGTGCTGGTGCCGCTGATTGTGCTGATGTTTGCGGCGATGTTTGTACTGATTGTCGTGGTGACCTCGGCCGAGCGTCGCATCCCGGTTCAGTACGCCAAGCGGGTGGTCGGCCGCAAAATGTACGGCGGCCAGGCGACCAACATCCCCATCAAGGTCAACATGACGGGGGTTCTGCCGGTCATCTTCGCTTCGGCATTCATGTCTCTGCCGGGCACAATCAAGGACTTTTTCGCGATTAACTCCGGCTTCTGGGGCACCTTCCTGGGCTGGTTCAACACCAACAACTGGGGCTACGCGCTGCTTTACGCGCTGCTGATTCTGGGCTTCAACTTCTTCTATGTGGCCGTTCAGTACAACCCGGTTCAGATCGCGAACGACCTGCGCAAGAATTCGGGCACGATTCCGGGCATCCGTCCGGGCAAGCCGACCTCGGATTTCATCGCGCGGGTGGTCTCCAAAATCACCCTGATCGGCGGCTTTTTCCTGATTCTCGTCGCGATTCTCCCGATCATCGTCACCAAGCTGACCGGCATCCAGATCTCTCTGGGCGGTACGTCGGTGCTGATTCTGGTCGGTGTCGCGCTGGAGATTTCCAACACGCTCGAATCCTATATGCTCATGCGTCACCACAAAGGGTTCCTGGAATAAAGGGGGCGTTTTAATGAAGCTGATTCTATTGGGCGCGCCCGGCGCGGGCAAGGGAACGCAGGCGGAAATTATCGCCGAACGGCTCTCTGTGCCCATCATCAGCACGGGCAACATCCTGAAAGAGGCAATTCGCAGCGAGACCGAGCTTGGTATGCAGGCCAAGGGCTATATGGACTGCGGCAAGCTGGTGCCGGATAATCTCATCATGGGTATCGTCAAGGCGCGGCTCGAAAAAGAGGACTGCGCGGACGGGTTTATCCTTGACGGGGTGCCGCGCACCGTCGCGCAGGCGGACGCGCTGGAGGAGCTGGGCGTCCGCATCGACAAGGTCATCAGCATCGAGGTGCCGGACAACATGATTGTCTCCCGCATCGCCGGCCGCAGAACCTGCCCGAAATGCGGGGCGTCTTACCACATTGTGCATAAGCAGCCCGCCGTGGAGGGCATCTGTGACCGGTGCGGCGAACCGCTGATTGTGCGTTCGGACGACGAGGAAGCGACCGTTGTCACCCGGCTCAGGGTTTATCATGAGACGACGGAGCAGCTGAAAGAGTACTACAGAAGCAAGGGCAAGCTGCGGATTGTGAACGGCGAGGGGGATGTGGCGGACACGACCCGCGCAATCCTGGCAGCCTTAGAGGAATGAGCGGCATGATTGTACTCAAAACGGCAAAAGAGATCCAGAAAATGAAGGACGCATGTCGGATTTCGGCTGCCGCCCTGCGGGTCGCGAAGGAGACGCTGAAACCCGGCGTCACCACGGCGCACATTGACGATGCAGTGCGCAAATATATCCTTTCACAGGGCGCGACCCCGTCCTTTCTGAATTATGGCGGGTTTCCCAAAAGTGCCTGCATCTCGATCAACGAGCAGGTCATCCACGGGATACCGGACGACCAGACCGTCCTCAGAGAGGGCGACATTGTGAGCGTCGATGTCGGCGCATATTATAAGGGGTTCCACGGCGACAACGCGGCGACCTTCCCGGTCGGCGCGGTCTCGGCCGGGGCACAGAAGCTCATGGACGTAACACAGGAGTGCCTGCGCCGCGGAATTGCCGCCGCGGTAAAGGGGAACCGCCTGGGCGATATCGGCTTTGCGGTGCAGAGCTGGGCGGAGAAGAACGGCTTTTCGGTCGTGCGGGATTTTGTCGGCCACGGGGTCGGGCATGACCTGCACGAGGCGCCGGAGGTTCCCAACTACGGCAAAGCGGGCCACGGGGTTCGCCTGGTGCCCGGCATGACCATCGCAATCGAGCCGATGATCAACGAGGGCGTTTTTGGGGTCAGGGTGCTGGACAACGACTGGACGGTCGTGACCCGGGACGGCAAGCTCTCGGCGCATTTTGAAAACACAATCGCCATAACGGACGACGGTCCCGTGATCCTTACCGCCGAGTGATGGGGGAAGGTATGGAGATTGTGAGAGGCTCTGCCGTGCGTTCGCGCGCCGGGCGGGACAAAGGCCGCTTTTTTGCGGTGCTTGCGGTGCAGGACGGCGCGGCGCTGGTTGCGGACGGAGATTTGAGAAAGCTCGATAAGCCGAAACGAAAGAATCTGCGGCATCTGGCCGGCACAAACACAAGGTTTGCCGAGCCCGAGCTGCAAAGCGACAGATTGCTGTACAGCGCGATACGCTCGCGCTTTTACGGAGACACACCGTCAAGGGAGGGTTAGAAACTTTGTCAAAAGACGATGTTTTGGAATTAGAGGGCGTCGTAAAGGAAGTGCTGCCCAACGCAACCTTTCTGGTCGAACTCCCGAATGGCCACAAAATCAACGCCCACATTTCGGGCAAGCTGCGCATGAACTTCATCCGTATCCTTGCCGGAGACAAGGTGACGGTGGAGATGTCCCCGTATGACCTCACCAAGGGCCGCATTACCTGGCGCTCGAAATAAGGCGCCGACCAACCTCAGGAGGTATCATTATGAAAGTCAGACCTTCCGTTAAACCGATCTGTGAAAAGTGCAAGGTAATCAAACGCCACGGCAAGGTGATGATTATCTGCCAGAATCCCAAGCACAAGCAGCGTCAGGGCTGATGCCGGACGCACAACGAAAACCGGAGGAATTTTAAATGGCGCGTATTGCTGGTATCGACCTGCCGAAGGAGAAGCGGGTCGAAATTGGACTTACCTATATCTACGGTATCGGCCAGAGCACGGCGAAGAAAATCCTCGCTGACACAGGGATTAACCCCGACACGCGGGTTAAGGATCTGAGCGACGACGAGGAAAAGCTGCTGCGTGAATATATCGACAAGCATGTCATCGTTGAGGGCGACCTGCGCCGCAACGTCGCGCTGGACATCAAGCGCCTTGTCGAAATCGGCTGCTATCGCGGCGTTCGTCACCGCAAGGGTCTGCCTGTGCGCGGCCAGCGCTCCAAGACAAACGCCCGCACCCGCAAGGGTCCGAAGAGAACGATCGCCAACAAGAAGAAATAAGGAGGCAGTTCGAGTAACATGGCAGTGAAACAAACCAAGGGCAAAGCCGCTGCGGGCACCCGTAAGCGCCGTGAAAAGAAG
The DNA here is from genome assembly GCA_964645785.1 of uncultured Oscillospiraceae bacterium. Taxonomy (GTDB): domain Bacteria; phylum Bacillota; class Clostridia; order Oscillospirales; family Ruminococcaceae; genus CALWZE01. The sequence continues at coordinate 14,301 of CAZYAV010000041.1, read as the reverse complement.
AATATCGAGCGCGGTGCGGCGCATATTCAGTCGACCTTTAACAACACGATTGTGACCATCACCGATGTTGCGGGCAACGCCATTTCGTGGGCGAGCGCCGGCGGACTTGGGTTCCGCGGTTCCCGCAAATCAACCCCCTACGCGGCGCAGATGGCCGCAGAGGTCGCGGCGAAGGCGGCAATGGAGCACGGCATGAAGACCGTCGAGGTCTATGTCAAGGGACCCGGTTCGGGACGTGAGGCCGCCATCCGCGCGCTTCAGGCAACCGGTCTGGAGGTAAATATGATCAAGGACGTTACCCCCATTCCCCACAACGGATGCCGCCCGCCCAAAAGACGTCGCGTTTAATTTACGAGGAGGAATGACTCAATGGCAAGATATACCGGTGCTGTGTGCAGAAACTGCCGCAGAGAAGGTGAAAAGCTCTTTTTGAAAGGCGAACGCTGCTATTCCGACAAGTGCGCCTTTGCCCGCCGCAGCTATGCCCCCGGCCAGCACGGCCAGGGCCGCAAGAAAAACTCGGAGTATGGAATCCAGCTGCGTACCAAGCAGAAGGCCAAGAGATACTACGGCGTGCTTGAGAGCCAGTTTGCAAAATACTTTGACATGGCCGAGCGTCAGCAGGGAATCGCCGGCGAGAATCTGCTTCGGATCCTTGAAAGCAGATTGGATAACATCATCTATCGCGCCGGGTTTGCAAATTCCCGCAAGGAGGCGCGCCAGCTTGTGCTGCACCGCCACTTCACCGTCAACGGAAAAACGGTCAATATCCCGTCCTACCTCGTAAAGGCCGGCGACAAGGTTGCGGTTAAGACCACCGACTGCGAGAAGATCAAGCTTGCAATCGAGGCCAACAGCGCGCGGCCGAAGCCCGTCTGGATGGATGTCAGCGAGATGAACGCAACCATTAACCACCTGCCGGAGCGTTCCGAGATCGACTTTGAGATCGAAGAGCACTTCATTGTCGAGCTCTATTCCAAATAATAGGGCGCGTCAACACAGAGAAGTAGGGTTATTGGGAAAGCGAACATTCGGCGGCATTAGGTCCGTCTTTAGGAGGGTTTTAGCATGATCGAGATAGAAAAGCCCAAGATTGAAACTGTCGAACTGACCAATGACGGCGCATACGGAAAGTTTGTTGTGGAGCCGCTCGAGCGCGGCTTCGGGACAACGCTTGGCAATGGTCTCAGAAGAGTTCTCCTGTCCTCTCTCCCAGGCGTGGCTGCGCGCTCGATCAAGATCGACGGCGTACAGCACGAATTCTCTACGATCGAAGGCGTTAAGGAAGACGTCACGGAAATCGTTTTGAATGTGAAGGGCATTACCGCCAAACTGCATTGCGACGGCCCCAAAACCGTCTATATCGAGGCGGAAGGTGAATGCGAAGTCACCGCGGGCAGCATCAAGCCCGACGCTGAATTTGAGGTTCTGGATCCCGACTGGCACATCGCGACGCTCGGCAAGGGCGCAAAGCTTGTCATGGAGCTTACCTTTGACAAGGGGCGCGGCTACATCTCGTCCGAGCGCAACAAGCAGAATATCGTGGGCTCTATTGGCGTGATTCCCGTCGACAGTATCTACACCCCCGTGCTCAAGGCCAACTACACGGTTGAAAACACCCGCGTCGGCCAGATCACGGATTATGATAAGCTCACCCTTGAGGTAAAGACCGATAAGACAATCTCCGCAAAGGAGGCTGTCTCGCTCGCGGCAAAGGTGCTTTGCGAGCATCTCAACCTGTTCATGAACCTGTCCGAGGAGATTCTCGACACCGAGATCCTCGTGGAGAAGGACGAAAAGAGCAAGGAAAAGGTGCTTGAAATGACCATCGAGGAGCTTGACCTTTCGGTTCGCAGCTTCAACTGCCTCAAGAGAGCGGGCATCAACACGGTCGAAGACTTGATTAACAAGTCCGAGGAAGAGATGATGAAGGTGCGCAACCTCGGCATCAAATCGCTGGAAGAGGTTATCGGCAAGCTGAAATCGCTGGGCTTTGACCTCAATTCCTCCCCGGAAGACTAACGAAGGAGTAATTGCTATGGCTGGCACAAGAAAGCTGGGCAGAACAAGTGACCAGCGCAAGGCTATGCTGCGCGCGATGGTGACCTATCTGTTCGAAAACGGTAAAATCGAGACGACCGTGACGAGGGCGAAAGAGGTTCGCACGGTCGCAGAGAAAATGATTACAATCAGCAAGGACAATTCGCTGCACGCGAAGCGTCAGGTGTTTGCGTATGTGACGAAAGAGGCGGTTTCCAAAAAGCTGTTTGACGAAATCGCGCCGCGTTACAGCGACCGCAACGGCGGCTATACCCGCATCACCAAGATCGGCCCGCGCCGCGGCGACGCCGCGGAGATGGCGGTCATTGAGCTCGTCTGATTGACCCGAGCGCACGGTTTGCATGAAAAGCCCGGCCTCCCACGCAAGGGGAGGCCGGGCTTTTTGCGGTTCGCTTTGGCGAGAGATTCCCCGGCCGCGCCGCAAACCGAACCCACTTGCCCGCACAGGATAAAGGCCGCCCGTTTGCAGAAAACAGCGGCACAGGAATCGGGGGCTCTTTTCTGCCGGCCGCCTTTTCCGGCGCAGCTCTGCGGCGGAAAAGACGGTGCATAATGCCCCAAAATCCGCAGCGCCTCCCTGCAAACAGCCGCCGCGCAGCGGCCGAATACGGGAAAAGACAAAAAATTTTAGAAATTCCGTACGTGTTACAATTTTAGTATTGCGCAGCGGTTCGTGAATGTTGTATAATAATTTTAACGTTTTAGCCGAAAAAAAGGCAAAATGCAATTGCGTAGACGCAGGAAAGGGGAATTGTATTGGAAAATCGATACGAGAAAAAATGGCTCAATATCAACGGAGCCGACAGAATGGTCGTCTATGATCCGCAGAAGGACAGCGTTGCGGACGTACTTAGACGGATTGGCCTGACTGGCACCAAGATCGGCTGCGGTGTCGGCGTCTGCGGCGTCTGCTCGGTCATTCTGGATGGGAAGGTGATTCGCAGCTGCACCAAAAAGGCGCGGACGCTGGAGCCCTATGCCAAGATTGTCACCATCGAGGGCGTCGGCAACGCAATGCACCTGCATCCGCTGCAGAAGGCGTTTATGAAATACGGCGCGCTTCAGTGCGGCATCTGCACCCCGGGCTTCATCGTGTCCTCCTACCAGCTGCTGGCGGAGAACCCGAACCCCACCCGCAGCGAGGTTAAGCAGTGGTTCCACGACCACAAGAACCTCTGCCGCTGCACCGGCTACAAACAGATTGTCGACGCCGTTATGGCGGCCGCTGCCGTGATGCGCGGCGAGGCGGATCCCTCCACCCTTGAGTTCGACGTCGAAAAGGACAATCAGGGTCGCTTCTACAACTCGCACATGCCGCGCCCGAGCGCGCTGGGCAAGGTCACCGGCACGCTGGATTACGGCGAGGACGCGAGCCTGAAGATGCCGGACGGTATGCTGCATGTCGCGATTGTGCAGCCCCGTGTGACCCGCCACGCGAAGATTCTGAGCATCAACACCGCCGAGGCGGAGAAGATGCCGGGCGTTGTCAAGGTCATCACCGGCAAGGACGTCAAGGGAACCAACATGATCGACCAGTTCCCCCCCAGCAATTCCCCGATCACCGAGCCGACCCGCGAGATTCTCTGCACCAAGAAGATCAAGCGGTACGGCGATGTCATCGGCCTTGTCGTTGCGGATACGCGGGAACATGCCCGCGCCGCCGCGCAGAAGGTCACCATGGAATACGAGCAGCTGCCCGAGTACACCGGCATTGTGGACGCGCTGAACCCGGACGCCGTCTCCATTCAGGAGGGCTTCCCCAACGTCTACCGCGAAAATGTCAACATCAAGGGCGAGCCGGTTGACGAGATCATCGAGAAGGCGCCCTATTCCGTCACCGCCAGCATGAGCGTGCAGCACGAGCCGCACCTGAGCATCGAGGGCGATGCAATCATCGTCTACGAGGACGAGGACGGCATGCTGACCATCCAGTCCAAGTCCCAGTCGATCTACGGCAACCACGCGCTGATGGGCAAGACAATCGGCTATCCGAGCGACAAGATCCGCATCATGCAGCACAGCGCGGTCGGCGCCAGCTTCGGCTGGTCGGTGGACTACACGGATCAGGCGATGGCGGCCATCGCGGCGCTCGCGGTCAACAAGCCCGTCTCGCTCGTCATGAGCTGGGAGGAACACAGCCACTACGCCGGCAAGCGCACCGCGGCCGCAATCAACGCGACCATGTCCTGCGACGAGAACGGCAAGATTAACGCGCTGAAATACGGCATCGGCTGCAACCACGGCTCCTACATCGAGTTCACCGACGGCGGCAACTACATCCGCGTGGGCTCCACCTACAACATCCCGAACGTCCGCGGCATGAACCGCTTCTTCAGCTCGAACAACAACCACTGCACCGCGTGGCGCGGCTACGGTATGCCCCAGGTCAACACCTTCACCGAAGAGCTGATGGATATGCTGGCCGAGAAGGCGGGCATTGACCCGTTCGAGTTCCGCTACAACAACCTGATGCGCGGGGACGATGTCTCGGTCAACGGCGCAAAATTCTGGAACGCCGACGAGACGGTCAAGCTGATGGATATGGCTCGCCCGTACTACAAGGAGCTGAAGGAAAGCGTCAAGAAGCTGAACACCGAAACCGAAAAGCACGGCGTCGGCGTCTCGGTCGCCCTCTTCTTCCCGACCATGGGTACCTGGGACAAGGCGAGCGCGTCGGTGGAGCTGCGCAAGGACGGCAAGCTCTATGTCCACAACACCTATCACGAGATGGGGCAGGGCGGCGATATCTGCAACATGGTCACCATGCTGGAGTCGCTCAAGGAGCTCAATCTGAAGCCGGAGGATGTCCATGTGGACATCAACGATTCCAAGTATTGCCCGGACAGCGGCATTTCCGCGCAGAGCCGTTCCTGGGTCATGAACTGCGGCGCGATCGACGCCGCGGCGAAGAAGCTGGTTGCGGCCATGAAGAAGGCGGACGGCACCTACCGCACCTATGACGAGATGGTCGCTGAGGGGATTGACACCCTGTATCAGGCGACCTACTCAATCGACTTCGTCGAGCCGACCAAGTTCTTCGACACCTATGGCCAGAATGAGACCGGCAAGGTCTCCAACTCTGCGGTCAACATCGCGCATGTCGTGGTGGATACCAAGACCGGCAAGGTTCGCACCCTCGCTTACAGAAGCTGGTCGGATTGCGGCGTCATCGGCAACTATCTGGGCGCGGACGGCCAGGCCTACGGCGGCATTGTCCAGAACATCGGCTATGCGCTGTCCGAGGATTACCTGGACGACAAGAAGTCCGGCACACCGGTTGGCTGCGGCATCCCGACCGCTGCGGATATGCCGGACGACTTCCAGGTAACCTGGCTGGAGGATCGCCCGCTGCCGGGCACCCCGTTCGGCTCCAGCGGCCTGTCCGAGGTATTCTTCGCGGGTCAGAACTACGCGATTCTGGGCGGTATCTATGACGCGACCGGCGTGCGCATCTACGAGCAGCCCGCGCTGCCCAAGAAGATCCTGGAGGGGCTTGCGCTGGTGGAGAAGGGCGAGAAGGTTCCGTCCCCCGAACCCTACTACCTCGGCATCGACCTGGATGCCTGGCTGGAGGAGAAGGAAAACCAGATGAAGGCCGATATGGCCGCAAACGTCGCTGCCTCTGAGGCAGGCTCGGACGCGGAGGACTACAGCTGACCCGGTTTTGGATTGCGCGCCTGCGTCCAACCGTTTAATACAACAGCAGTAAATGATTTGGTAAAGCCCTGCCGTCGCCGACGGCAGGGCTCTTTGCCAAAAGAGTGGATTGCGCAGGCCGCGGGGTGCAGGCGCGTGCCTAAGCGGACAAATGCATTCTATTGAAAAATGGCCTGGCAGCCGCTCGGCCGACCGGGCGGACGCAGAATTTGAATCACAGGCAGGCCGCGGCGGGCGGCAGTCCGGCTCCGGCGCGATAAAGCCGCGGGGAGCGGGCACGCCGCGCGGCGCCGGCATGTGTTCATGCTTCGGAGGGAATGATGACGAACAAGCAAACGACGGCGGTCCCCGTCACAAGCTGCATTCATGGCGACAAGTCCGCGCCCTGCATCTCGGCTTGTCCCTTTAATCTGGACGTGCGGGAACTGGTTAAAAAGATTGGCGCGGGCAGCTTTATCGCGGCGTACGGGCTTTATCGCGATGCGGTGATTTTCCCGGGGCTTGCCTGGCGGCTCTGCCCGTCGCCCTGTGCCGGGGCGTGCGGCGGCGTGCTGGGGGAGAAGGCGGTGAATATTCCGCTGCTTGAGCGGAGCCTGTTTGAGATGAACCGAACCAGGGAGCCGGTCAATTACAACAGCCCGCGACAGAATAAATCGGTCGTCATTCTGGGCGCTTCGCTGCGCGGCATGACGGCCGCGCTCAAGCTTGCCCAGGGCGGGTTTGAGGTGACCGTTTTGGAAAGCGGGGACAGAATCTGCCCTGAGCTGGACGCCCTGCTTGACCGCGCGGATTTTGAGGACGCAATTTTAAGCCAGTTCAAATTTGCAAAATGCGATTTGCGGCTCGGCGTCCCCGCGGAGGTATCGTCGTTAGATGGGTTTGACGCGGTTCTTGTTGCGAACGGCGCGGCTCTGCCTGAAACGGAGAAGCTGTTTGTGCTGGAACCGCAGACGCCGGCGGTCAACGATATCCCGGCCGGAAAACTGGCGGCAAGGGAAGCGGAGTGGTATCTCAAAACCGGCAACAGAAAGAAATTTGAGGAAAGTCAGCCCAAGCCGGTTGCGGAGGATCCGCAAAGCGGGGCGCGGATCTCCGGCGAGCCGCTTGGTAAAGCGGAGTGCCGTCAGCAAGCGGCGCAGTGCACCGGCTGCGACTGCTCCGCCTGCCTGGAGCAGTGCACGCTGCTGCGGGATTACGGCTACGACGTTGTGGATTTGTCCCGCGCGGTCGGCCTCGCGCTCAACATCTTTGAGCACACCGAGACCCGCGAGGGGCTGCGCCAGATCGGCAGCTGCAATTTCTGCGGGCTTTGCAAAAACCTCTGCCCGGTCGGCGTGGATGTCGGAGAATTTTTGCTGAACGCGCGCACGGAGCTGTATGCCCAGGGCGTCCTGCCCGAAGCGCATCACGAGTTCTGGCTGCGGGATCACGACTTTGCCAATTCCGAGCAGGCCGCGCTGTTCTATATGCCGCAAAAAACGAGCCAATATCTCTTTTTCCCCGGCTGCCAGGCCGGCGGCAGCGACGCCCGGTATGTCAGCATGACCTATGAAAAGCTGCTGCGGCAGTATCCCGACACGGCCATTCTGCTGCATTGCTGCGGCGCCCCGGTGCTGTGGGCGGGGGACAAAAAGGGGATGGAAGCGGAGCACGCGGTCATCCGCGACTATTGGCGAAAGGCCGGGGAGCCGACCCTTGTGACCATCTGCCCGTCCTGCTACAGAATGTTTAAGGATCACATGCCGGAAATCCCGGTTCGGATGGTCTACGATATCCTTGCGCCGGAGGCCTGCCGGCAGCTTCCGTTTGAACAGGCCGCCGTTTTTGACCCCTGCGCCTCGCGGGACTATCCCGAGATGCAGCAGGCGGTGCGCGTGTTCGCGGCACAGAGCGGCGTCCGGCTGGAGGAGCTGCGGTATCACGGCAAGCTCTCCCAGTGCTGCAGCTGGGGCGGGCACGGCTATAACGTGAACCGCAAGGTTACGGATCGCCAGGCCAAGGAGCAGGTCGAGATGAGCGACCTGCCCTACATCACCTATTGCACAAACTGCCACGACATTTTTGCCGCCCGGGGCAAGGAATGCCGGCACATCCTCGACCTGATTCACGGCATCAATCTACAGGGCAGGAAGCCGCCGACCCTGCGGCAAAGGCGGGTGAACCGCTACGCGCTCAAAAAAGAGCTGATTGAGCGGTACGGGATAGATGCCCAAATGCCGGAGCTGGAAACCGTGCTTGACCTGCGCATGGAGCCGGAGATGCTCGTCAAGCTCGACCGGGAGCTGATTATGCTTGAGGACATCAGCGCGGTGATTCGCACCAGCGAGCGCACCAAGCTGTACATCCTCCATGCGGACATAAACCGGCGCTCCGCGCACCTGCGCCGCGGGATCATCACCTACTGGGTGGAGTATGAGCCGAACGGGGACGGCTCCTACACCGTTTTCAACGCCTACAGCCACCGGATGCACCTGCTCGACGACATTATGGATCAGCAGGCGGCGGAGTAAACGCGCGTCGCGCCCCGCGAAAATCGGCGAGCCCGCCGCGCCGCGGGACAGGGCAGCGGGTGAACAAACTGCACGGGGCAGGGCGAAAACAGGCTCGGATTCACAGAGAATCCGAGCCTGTTTATATCCTGCTGGCAGAGCCTGTTTTTTGATGATAAAGAATCAACATTAAGCCCAAGCGCTGCCTTCTATTCAGAAGCAAAAGCGCCCCTATCCGGCGCGGCGCCGCGAGCGCGCAAAGGCGGCGCGGGCGCTTTTACAATGCAAGGACGCCGGAGTTGCCCTCCGGCGTCCCTCTGCTTGGTGCAGACAATCCTATTCATTTTTCAATCCACTTCGACACATCCGGTCATCGAAGACAGCTTTACTGTACCATACTTCTTTCAACTTTTCAAATCTTAAAGCAATGTACTTATTCATGAAAAGGATAGTATACACTATTGACACCCGGTATCGGATGTGTTACGCTAATGGTGACAAAGAAAATTTTTCCAGCAAAGTCGGAAAAGGTGAGCCCCAAACAGGCGGCGAAGAGGCGAATCTCTCCTCCCCTCTTTTTATCAAGAAAGGAGCGGCATGTATGGAACAATATCTGGCGCACATCCGCAGAGACGCAAACGGCCATCCTGTTGCGACACAGACGGTTAGCCAACACTGCCAAAACACCGCGAAATACGCTGCGGAGGTTCTGGCGCCGGTTTCCCTGTCCGCCTGCGGAGAGCTGGCCGGGCTTGTGCATGACGCGGGGAAGTATACAGAGGCGTACCAAGCGTATCTGGTGGAACAGGTGGGGCAGCGCGGCAGCGTGATTCACACCTTTACGGCGGTGAAATTGCTGTTGGAGCGGTATTTTTCCGCGGAAGCCAGCGACTTCTCCGGCGTGGCCAGTGAGCTGCTTGCGCTGGCGGCCGGCCAGCATCACGGGCTCCTGGATTGCCTGGATGAGCGAGGGAGAAGCGGATTCCGGCATCGCCTGGAAAAGGAGGACATCGGCTACAAGGAAGCCGTCGACGGCTTTTTTCGCTTCTGTGTCAGCCGCGAGGAGCTGGACAGGCGGTTTCGGGCGGCGCAGCAGGAGCTGACACCGGTTTTGCAGCGCATCTGTGATATGACCGGCGACGAGGCAAGCGACGACCGTTATAATCAGGAGACGGCCTTCTACTCCGGCCTGCTCTCCCGCCTGCTGCTCTCTGCGGTGATTGAGGGAGACCGGCGGGATACGGCCATCTTCATGACGGATGCCGCGTTCCCGCCCGTCAGAAGCGGCGAAGAGCTGGAACACCTGTGGGGCAAACTCCTGGAACGCACGGAAGAAAAGCTGGCCGCACTGCCCGCGGAAACGCCGATAGATCAGGCGCGGCGCGCCATTTCCGAGCGGTGCAGGCAGGCCGCGGAGCAGCCGGGCGGCGTGTTCCGTTTAAATGTCCCGACTGGTTCAGGCAAAACCCTATCCGGGCTGCGCTTTGCACTGGCACACGCCCGCAAGCACCGCAAACAGCGGATCATCTTTGCCGCCCCGCTGCTCAGCATTCTGGAACAAAACGCGAAAGTAATCCGCGACTATATTCAGGACGACAGCCTCATCCTTGAAAGTCACTCCAACCTTATCCAGACAGAGGAAGACGGGGAGCAGTTGGAGCTTCGGGAGCTCCTGGCCGAGACTTGGGAATCTTTGTTAGTCATAACCACCATGAGCCAATTGCTGAACACCCTGTTTTCCGGGAAAACCACCTGCATCCGGCGGTTTCATGCCCTGTGCGGCAGCGTCATCGTGATGGATGAGGTTCAGACCGTGCCCGGCAAGATGCTGTCCCTGTTCTCATTGGCCATCAACTTTTTGTCGGAAATATGCGGAGCCACAGTCGTCCTCTGCTCTGCCACCCAGCCCTGCACCGAACAGATCGAGCACCCCATGCATGGCCCGATTCCCGAGCTTGTCCCCTATGAACCCGCTCTCTGGAAGGTCTTTCAGCGGACGGATATTCAAAGTGTGGGCAATATGTCATTGGAGCAGATCGCTGCCTTTGCCCTGCAAACGCTGGATTCCGTGAAAAGCCTGCTGATTGTCTGCAATAAAAAGGATCAGGCGGAGCAGCTCTACAGCCTTTTGGAGGGCGGAGATTTCGCGCTCTTTTCCCTCTCCGCCGCCATGTGCACGGCGCACCGACAGGATACGCTGGACGAGCTGCGCAGCGTGTTAAAGCAGGGCGTGCAAAAAGCGGTCTGCGTCTCCACCCAGGTCATAGAGGCCGGCGTGGATATCTCCTTTGCCTGTGTCATCCGCCTCCTGGCCGGGATGGACAGCGTGGTGCAGGCGGCCGGGCGATGCAACCGCAGCGGGGAAGCCGGCTCCGGCGTCCTGGCGCCGGTCTATCTGGTGGAATGCCGGAATGAATCCCTCTCTTACCTGCCGGATATTGCCCGGGGCAAGGATGCCACGCAGCTTCTTCTGGGCGAATTCGCCCGTCACAGGGAGCAGTACGGCGGCCGGCTGGATTCCGACGAGGCCATCGCGTGCTATTACCGCGCGCTGTACAGTAAGGAACCGGGCGGGCACCACAATTACCCTGTAAAGGGCTGCCCGTCTCTGTTTTCCCTCCTGTCGCTGAACGAACAATGTGCGCAGGAGCTGCCCTATTACTTCCGGCAGGCGTTTCGATTGGCCGGGTCGCTGTTTCAGGTCTTTGAGGAGAACACCACGGACGTGGTCGTCCCCTACGAAAAGGGGGCGGCACTCATCGCCGACCTGTGCAGTGAAAAAGCCCGGCGCGATCCGGTCTATCTTTATGCCCTGCTGAAGGAGGCAAAGCCCTACACCGTCTCGCTGTATCAATACCAAATCAACCGCCTGAACGAAGAGCACGGCCTGATTCCCCTCCAGGGCGGGGCGCTGGGGCTCAGCGGACACTATCGCGCACAGACAGGTTTTTCTATGGACGGCTCCGAACTTGATTTCATGTGGAGGTGACATTATGCAGCATCCCAACATTGTGGAGTTTCAGGTCACAGGGGACTATGCCCTCTTCTCCGACCCGATTACGCGGGTGGGCGGGGAGAAGTGCAGCTATCAGGTGCCCACGTATGAGGCGCTGAAAGGTATCCTGTCCTCCGTATACTGGAAGCCCACGCTGATTTGGCACATTGATGCGGTTCGGGTCATGAACCAGATCCAGACCGAGGTAAAGGGAATCCGTCCAATCCACTACCAGGACGGCAGGAACGATTTGTCGTACTACACCTATTTGAAAAACTGCCGCTATCAGGTGCGGGCGCATTTTGAGTGGAACGAGAACCGCCCCGAACTGGCGCAGGATCGCAATGAGAACAAGCACCACAACATCGCCCGGCGAATGATTGAGAAGGGCGGCCGGCGGGACATTTTCCTGGGCACAAGGGAATGTCAGGGATATGTGGAGCCCTGTGTCTTTGAAGAGGGGGCAGGCGCCTACGATGCGCTGCCGGAACTGAGCTTCGGGTTGATGCTTCACGGCATCACCTATGCCGACGAGGCCTATTCCCCCGAGACGCAGGGGAAAATGACTGCCCGGTTCTGGTATCCGGTGATGCGGCGGGGGGTCATCACCTTTCCCCGGCCGGAGGGCTGCACGCTCACCAAGCCCCTGCGGGAAATGGAGATGAAGCCCTTTGGCGAGGCTTTGGGGAATTTTTCCGGCCTGCGGGAATTTGGGGAGGTGATGTGATGGGTCTGCTGCAAAAAGCCTGTGAGACTTATGATGCCATGGCCGGCCGGATTGGGAAAGTTTATGAGGATTTGGGCGAAACGGAACCCCTGGCTCCCATCTTCCACATCATGGTGCGGCCGCGGATTCAGATTACCCTGGATTCGGACGGAATCTTTGTCACTGCCCGGGCGTTGGAAGCGGATGCCCCCAAAATCATCATCCCGGCGACAGAGGATTCCGCAGGCCGAACCGTCAAGGCTGCCGAGCTGCCCCATCCCCTTTGCGACCATCTGCGGTATCTGCTCCCCAAAAATCAGGTGGAGTACAGCTGCTATGTGTCGCAGCTGTCCGCCTGGGTCAACTCCCCCTTTTCCCATCCCAAGCTTTCCGCCGTTTTAAACTATGTGCAGGGCGCAACGATTTTGGCAGATCTGACCCAGGCAGGCATCGAGGCCGAGGAGAAGGCCATGGTCTGCTGGGTGGTCAACGGCCTGGGGGAGGCGATGAGCGGCTCCTGCTGGGAGGACAGAGCCCTCATGCAGTCCTTTATCGACTACCGCACCGCGGAGCTGGAGAAAGCGCCCGCCGCGCTCTGTATGATCTCCGGCAGCATGGGCTCTCCCGCCGGACAGCACCCCAAAGGGATCGTTCCCGCCAACGGCAACGCAAAGCTGATTTCCGCCAACGATTCCAGCGGGTTCACCTATCGGGGTCGGTTCGACAGCGCAGCCCAGGCGGCGACCGTGAGCTGTGTCTCCTCCCAAAAGGCACACTGCTCCCTGCGGTGGCTGATAGCTAATCAGAAGGCTCAATTTGGCGGGCGGACGTTCCTGTGCTGGAACCCCCAGGGCATTCAGCTCCCCAGGGTTACAGGCCCTATGGGGCGCAAAAACAGAACCGACCAGACAGCCGCCCCGGCGGTTACCCCCAGCCAGTATCAAAAGCAGCTGTGGGAGGCGCTCGCCGGCTGGAAAGAGAACCTGCCCCAGGCGGCAGGTGTGGTCATCGCCGCGTTTGACGCCGCCACCACAGGCCGTCTGGCCGTCACCTACTACAACGAGCTGCCAGCCTCGGATTTTCTGGATCGTCTGCATGACTGGGAGGCCACCTTCTGCTGGGGAAACGGCTATGCGATACAGTCCCCCTCCCTGTTCCAGATTGTCAGCAATGCCTTCGGGACGCCGCGCGGCGGCAAGGCGGAGCCGCCGGATGACCGGATTTTAAAACAGCAGATGCAGCGGCTGGTGGCCTGCCGGATAGACCGGGCGCCGTTCCCCCTGGATGTGGAGCGGGCTTTGACGGAAAAGGCCTCCCACCTTCTGCTCTATGAGGGCAAGAGCCGCCAGAATCTGCTGCTTACGGCCTGTGCAGCCATTCGGAAATATCACCGTGACCATTTAAAGGAGGAGTGGGATATGGGTTTGGACAGAAAATGTCAAGACCGCAGCTATCTGTTTGGCCGCCTGCTGGCCATTGCAGACGCGATTGAAAGCAGCACTTATTCGGATGAGGGACGGCGGGAAACCAACGCTATCCGGATGCAGAAAATCTTCACCCTGCGCCCTATGGCAACCTGGTCTGTCCTCTGGGACAAGCTGCGTCCCTACAAAAAGCGCCTGGAGCAGACAAGACCGGGTCTGTACAGATACTATCTGGGTCTTGTCGATGAAATTCTGGATCATTTTTCCCCTGAGGACGGCAAGGACGGCAAGTTAAATCAAAAGCTGGATGATATCTACTTGTTGGGCTACTCCCATCAGCGAGCCTATCGTCCGGAAAAAGCGGACAACCAGGAAACAGAGGAATAAAGGAGGAGTATAAAAATGGCTATTCTGCAAAACAAAATTGACTTTGTGGCCTTCGTTTCCGTAACGATGGCGAATCCCAATGGCGACCCTCTCAACGGCAACAGCCCCCGCACAGACTATAACGGCCTGGGGGAGATGAGCGACGTGTGCATCAAGCGCAAGCTCCGCAATCGGATGCAGGATCTGGGACAGGCCGTGTTTGTTCAGTCCGCCGACCGGTGCAGCGACGGATACGGCAGCCTGAGCGAGCGAGCTGCCGCCGTTCTGGGAAAAATAAAGGATTCGGGCGCCTACGCGCAAAAGGCCTGTGAGACCTGGCTGGATGTGCGCGCTTTTGGCCAGGTATTTGCCTTTCGGGATACAAAGGGCGTGTCGGTCGGCGTACGGGGTCCGGTCTCGATCCATCAGGGGGTCAGCATCTCCCCGGTGCAGGTGGAGGATATGCAGATTACCAAGAGCGTAAACGGGGAGAGCAGCGATAAAGGCCGCTCCTCCGACACCATGGGCATGAAGCACTTCGTCCGGTTTGGCCTCTATCAGATCAAGGGCTCGGTAAATGTTCAGCTGGCGGAAAAAACCGCC
>CAZYAV010000040.1:3254-21737 GCA_964645785.1 uncultured Oscillospiraceae bacterium | reverse complement strand
CACCAACATCGCAACCGACCACAACCAGCTGATGATGGATCTGCTCAAATCCACCGCGGCCAGGCACGGCCTCGCCTGCCTGCTGCACGAAAAGCCGTTTGCGGGAGTAAACGGCTCGGGCAAGCACAACAACTGGTCGATTTCAACCGACACCGGCGTCAACCTGCTTGACCCGGGCAAGACGCCCAGCCACAACCTGCGCTTCCTGCTCTTCCTCGTCGCGGTCATCCAGGCGGTGGACGAGCATCAGGATCTGCTGCGCATCTCGGTTGCAAGCCCCGGCAACGACCACCGGCTGGGCGCAAACGAGGCGCCGCCCGCCATTGTCTCGATGTTTGTGGGGGACGAGCTTGCCGACGTGCTCGACTCCATCCTTACCGGCGCGGATTACAACGACCGGAAAAAGGAGATGATGGAGATCGGCGCGTCGGTGCTGCCCCGCTTCACTAAGGACACCACCGACCGCAACCGCACCTCCCCGTTTGCCTTCACCGGCAACAAGTTCGAAGTCCGGATGCTCGGCTCCTCCCTTTCCATTTCGGGGCCGAACATCGTGCTCAACACCATCGTGGCGGACGCGCTCGGCTCCGTCTGCGACGCGCTGGAGGGCAGCGCCAGCCTGGAGGAGGACGCGCAGGCGCTCATCCGCCGGATCCTGCGCGCACACAGCCGCATTCTCTTCAACGGCAACAACTATTCGCAGAAATGGGTGGAGGAGGCGGAGAAGCGCGGCCTGCTCAACCTGCAATCCACCGTCGAGGCGCTGCCGTATTTCATCAGCGAGCAGAATGTCGCGCTGTTCACCCGGCAGGGCGTGTTCAGCAAAACCGAGATGCTCTCCCGCTATGAAATTCTGCTGGAAAGCTACAGCAAAACCCTCAGCATCGAGGCGCTCACCCTCGCGTATATCGTCCGGCGGGACATTGTCTCGGCCGCGCTCGGCTACCAGGACGAGCTGGCCGGGCTCGCCGAAAAGAAGAAGGTGCTCGGCCTTGCCGCCGCCGCCGAAACCGCGCAGCTGGAGAAGGTCTCTGCCCTGACCGGGCAGCTGTTTGCGGCGCTGGATGCGCTTGAGGACGCGCTCCTTGTTTCGGATTTTGCGGATGAACTGGCGCGCGCCAGGTATTTTCGCGAGACCGTCTTTGTCAAAATGCAGGCGCTGCGCGATGTGGTGGACGGGCTGGAGACCCTTGTGCCCCGGAAGCACTGGCCGCTGCCGACCTACGCGGAGATGCTGTACAGCGTCAACTGAGCGCGGCGCGTTTCAACGGTCTTTTCGGCCGCAGCCGGCCGTTAAGATAGATGTCCTTTCTTTTTCAGTTTCCCTTTTGGCAGCAGGGCGGCGCGGAATCCCGCGCCGCCCAGCTGTGCTCTGCCCAAATGACCGCCCGGCTATGCGGCCACACGAGCCGCCCCAAAGCCGCAGACCCTCTCCCACGGCAACGGCAGGGGGAGCCGCCGCCCACGGCGACTGCCCCCGCTCTTCCCCTGTGCGGCACCGGCCGGTATGTGGGCGGCTTTCCGCCGCCCGTGACCGCTGCCCCCGCCGCTTTGACAGCCCGCCGCACAGCGCGCCCCGCGGGTGTCCCCCACTTTCGGCCGCCCGCGGCGCAGATTCGGCTGCGTGCCGCACGGCCTGCCCCATCCCGCGCTTTTGTGATTTTCTCGGCTTGTCAGTGCCCCCAAAAAGCAGTATAATAAAGTACCGCAATTTTGCGGCGCATGGGCGCGGCGGCCATGTGCGGCCGTGCCCTTCGATACAACCGCGCTTTTCACCCTTTGCGGCAGGGCAGAAAAGCGGCCAACAACACTCGACCACGAGGGGGACTATTATGGATAAACCGAAACGCCGATTCGGCGACCGCAGGGACGGCCGCCTTCTGCGGGAGCTTGACGCGATGCACTACATCGTGCCCATTATCTATCCCAACCGGTGCGATAATGAGGCGTATATTTCCGAGCGGATTGACCTGACCCGGCTCAACGCGTACCTGGAAAAGCAGAACGCCGGCAATCCCGAATTTAAATTCACCCTGTTCCACATGATTGTCGTCGCGCTGATCAAAACCCTCACCCTGCGCCCCAAGATGAACCGCTTTATCGCAAACGAGAACGTCTACCAGCGCAACGAGGTTTCCGCCGCGTTTGTGGTCAAAAAGCTGTTTTCGGACGACGGTGCGGAGGCGCTCGCGTTTCTGCACAGCGTGGACGAGGACACCCTGTTCACCCTGCGGGACAAGCTGTACGCGCAGATTTCCTCCGCGCGCAGCGACAAGATCGACCGCACCTCGGACAGTATGGAGATTCTCAACCGGATGCCCCGGTTCCTGTCCAAATTTCTCATCCACTTCATCATGTTCCTGGACAGGCACGGCTGGTGCCCCGATTTCCTGATTGCGACCGACCCGTACTATGCCTCGATTCTGCTTTCCAACGTCGGCTCCATCAAGCTGAAATGCGGCTACCATCACCTGACCAACTGGGGCACGAACTCGGTGTTCTGCCTCATCGGGGAGAAAAAGAAGACCCCGGTTTACGACGAGGCGGGCAATGTCACCATGCACGAGACGGTCGACCTCGGCCTGACCATCGACGAGCGGCTCGCGGACGGATATTACTATTCCAAAACCATCCGGCTGTTCAAAAAGCTGATGGAAAACCCGGAACTTCTTGAAAGACCAATGATTGAGGAGGTTGAGTACTGACAGTGGAAAAGAAAAAAGCAGCTGCGCCCAAGCAGGAGGAGACGCAGACGGTCAAGACCCCGTGGTATAAAAGCCTGGGCGACGTGCCTGCGCACCTTGATTATTTTGAAGGCTCGATGTTCGACGCGGTCAAGGCCGTGGCCGAAAAATACCCGGACAGTGTGGCGTTCGATTTTATGGGGCGCTCGACGACCTATCGCCAGATGATCCGCTCGATCGAAAAATGCGCGAAATCTCTCAAGACAATCGGCGTGCGCGAGGGGGACTGCGTCACCATCGCGATGCCCAACTGCCCGCAGGCGATCTATCTGTTTTACGCCGTCAACCTCGTCGGCGGCATCGCGAACATGATTCACCCGCTTTCCAGCGAAAAGGAAATTGAATTTTATCTCAACGAATCCAACAGCGTCACGGCCATCACCCTCGACCAGATGTACGGCAAGTTCGAGGCGATCCGGCAGAACACCCGCGTGGTCAACATCGTGCTCGCCTCCATCCGGGACGAGCTCTCCAAGCCGGTCAAGGTCGGCTATATGCTGACCGAGGGGCGCAAGATCAAAAAGATCCCGGACGACGCGCCGGTCATCCGCTGGAGCAAATTCATGAGCCTCGGCAACGCCTGCTTCTGGAACTATCGGGTGGAGCGCCGCTCGGACGACCCGGCCGTCATTCTCTATTCGGGCGGCACCACCGGCAAAACCAAGGGCATTGTGCTGACCAACAAAAACTTCAACGCGCTCAAGGAACAGATCGTCGCCACCAACCCGATGTTCCGCCCGGGCGACAAGATGCTGGCCGCCATGCCGATCTTTCACGGCTTCGGGCTGGGCGTCTGCATCCACTCGATGCTTGCAAACGGCGGCCGTTGCATTCTGGTGCCCCGCTTCACCGCCAAAAGCTACGCGGGGCTCATCACCAAATACCGCTGCAACTTCATCGCGGGCGTGCCGACCCTCTATGAGGCGCTGCTGCGCCTGCCGACCATGGACAAGGCGGATCTCTCCTGCCTGAAGGGCGTGTTCTCGGGCGGCGACTCGCTGTCCATCGAGCTGAAGAAGAAGTTCGATACCTTCCTGTACGACCATAAGGCGACCATTCAGGTGCGCGAGGGCTACGGCACGACCGAGTGCGTCACCGCCAGCTGCCTGACCCCGGTGCATATGTTCAAGGAGGGCAGCATCGGCCTGCCGTTCCCGGATACATATTACAAAATCGTCAAGCCCGGCACGGACGAGGAGGTTCCCTACGGCACGGAGGGCGAGATCCTGCTGGCCGGGCCGAGCGTCATGAAGGAGTATCTGCACCACCCGGAGGAGACCGCCGAGACCCTGCGCACCCACCGGGACGGCATGACCTGGGTCTACACGGGCGACCTCGGCATGATGGACGGGGAGGGCTTCGTCTATTTCAAGGGGCGCATCAAGCGGATGATTATCACCTCAGGCTACAACGTCTATCCCGGCCAGCTTGAGAACATCCTCGACGCGCACCCCGACGTCCACATGAGCTGCATTATCGGTGTGCCCGATTCCTACAAAATGCAGAAGGTCAAGGGCTTCGTCGTGCTCAAGGAGGGCGTGCTTGCGGGTGACGAGGAAAAGCGCAAGCTGATGGCCTACTGCGCCAAACACATCGCAAAGTACGCGATGCCCTATGATATCGAGTTCCGCACCACCCTGCCGACGACGCTGGTGGGCAAGGTCGCCTACCGCAAGCTGGAGGAAGAGGAACTCGCCAAGCTGAGCGGGTCGCAGGCTGCGGCGAACTGAGCGAGCCGCCCGGCGGGAAGCCCCCGCCAGGCCTGTATGTCATTAAATTTAACACGGCGGGCTTTCAACCGCGCGCTGCGCGGAGAATGTCCGCCGTGTTTTCTCGCGGTGCGGGGGGAGCCTGTTTTGGGGCGGCGTGCGGTGACCCGCCGGCGGATTCTGCGCCGGAACAGGCCGCGGGCTTTCCCGCCCCCACCGAATCGGTGCGCTGCGGCTTTCCGATGAGCCGGGCAGCAAGCCGGGCGGGCGGCTGCACACTCGTCCCCCGCACACAAAGCTCGCTTTTTTCGCACCGAAAAAGGGAGGACTTTTCTGCCCGGCCGGGGTATACTCATACCAGAGGAGGGGTTTTATGGAATGGATTGACCGGCTCAACGAGGCCATGCGCTTTGTGGAAAGCCACCTTGAGGAGGAGATTTCTTACGCGGACATTGCGGCGAAAGCCGGGTGCTCCGTCTATCATTTCCAGCGGATGTTCGGATACATGGCCGGCGTTTCGCTCTCGGAATACCTGCGCAGGCGCCGCATCTCCCGCGCGGCGGCCGCCCTGCAAAGCGGGGAAAAGGTGGTGGATGTGGCGCTGCGGTACGGCTACAGCTCCCCCACCGCGTTCAACCGCGCGTTTCAGGCCGTGCAGGGGTTCCCGCCCTCCCAGCTGCAAAAGGCGGGCACGGCGGCCAAGACCTTCCCGCCCATCCGGTTTCGGGTCACCGTCACCGGCGCGCAGGAGATGGAATATCGAATCGAGCACCGGGACGCGTTTCGGATTGTCGGCATTTCCGCGCCGCTTTCATCAGACATGGACGGCAACTTTGAGACCGTCCCGGCCTTGTGGGGGCGCGCGGCGCAAAGCGGCACCCTCGCGGCGCTCGCCGCGCTAATGGACGCGCAGCCGCACGCGCTGCTTGGGGTGAGCGCCTGCTACGGCGCGCAGGCGGATGCGTACCGGCGCGGGGTGTCCGCCGGCTCGGCTCCGGAGCCCGAGACGGCCGATGCGGCCGGATGGCGCTATTACATCGCCGTGCCCACCACCCGGCCCTGCCCCGCCGGGCTGGAGGAGGCCGCTGTCCCCGCAATGACCTGGGCTGTTTTCCCCGGCCGGGGGCCGAACACCGCCATCCAGGCGCTGGAAAAGCGGATTGTGACCGAGTGGCTGCCCACCTCGGGGTACGAATACGCCAACGGCCCGGACGTCGAGGTATACCTCACCCCGAACCCGGCCGACGCGCAGTTTGAGGTCTGGATTCCGGTTGTCCGCAGCGGCCGCTGAACTCCCTGCCCCACCCCACACAGCGCCTGCGGGCAGCTTTGCCAAAGCCAAAAAGGCCGCCCCGGGCTTGCCTTCGCAAGCCCGGGGCGGCCTTTTCGCCGGTTTCGGTGCGGGCGGTACAGTTCCGCGCCGCCCGGCCTGTTTATTTGCCCAGATACGCCTTTTTCACCGCGTCGTCCTCCAGCAGCGCGCTGCCCGTGCCGGAGAGGGTGATGCGGCCGGTCTCCAGCACATAGCCCATGTCCGCAACCCGCAGCGCCATGTTGGCGTTCTGCTCGATCAGCAGGATGGTGACCCCCTGCTTGTTGATTTCGCGGATGATGTCAAAAATTGCGCGGACGATGATGGGCGCAAGCCCCAGCGACGGCTCGTCCATCATCATGAGCTTGGGGCGGCTCATGAGCGCGCGCGCAACCGCGAGCATCTGCTGCTCGCCGCCCGACAGGGTGCCGGCCAGCTGCCAGCTGCGCTCCTTCAGCCGCGGGAAGAGGCCGTACACCCAGCGGATGTCCTCCTCCAGGCTGTCCTTGCGCATATACGCGCCGATCTTGATGTTTTCCAGCACCGTCAGGTCGGGGAACACCCGCCGCCCCTCCGGCACGAGGGTGATGCCCTTGCCCACGATCGCCGCCGTTTGCAGCCCGGTGATGTCCTCGCCCTGGAACTCGATTGTCCCGCCCGAGGGCTTGACCAGCCCCGCAATCGTGCGCAGGGTGGTGCTCTTGCCCGCGCCGTTTGCGCCAATCAGGGTGACGATGCTGTTTTCCGGCACCGCAAAGCTGATCCCCTTAACCGCCTCGATGCCGCCGTAGTGCACCCGAAGGTCGTTTACCTTAATCATCCTCCGCCACCCCCAGATACGCGTCGATTACCCGCTGATTCCGGCTGACCTCGTCCGGCGTTCCCTCGGCAATCAGCTTGCCGAAATCCAGCACATAGATGCGGTCGGAAATCTGCATGACCAAGTCCATGTGATGCTCGATCATGAACACCGAAAGGCCGTATTTTTCCTTGATTTCCACAATAAAGTCGGTCAGCTCCTGCGTCTCCTGCGGGTTCATGCCCGCCGCCGGCTCGTCCAGCAGCAGCAGCTTCGGCTCGGTTGCAAGCGCGCGGGCAATCTCCAGCCGCCGCTGCAGGCCGTAGGGCAGCGAGCTTGCAATCTCGTCCTTGTATTGCAGCAGGTTCTGCTCCTCCAGCAATCGGGCGGTCTCCTCCCGCATCCGGCGCTCCTCCTTGTAGTTGAGCCGGAAGGTCGCGCTGAACACGTTCTGCTTTGCGCGCATGTGCTTGGCAATCAGGACGTTGTCAAATACGGTCATGCGGGAAAACAGGCGGATATTCTGGAAGGTCCGCGCGATGCCGAGCTCAGTGATTTTGTCCGGCGTTTTGGCAATGACCTTTTTGTATACCCCGCGATTCTCGCCCGCGTACAGCTTTTTCATCCTTCCCTGCGGGTGGTTCTCCACCATGACCCTGCCGCAGAACTCCACCCGGCCGTTCGTCGGCTCATACACGCCGGTGATGCAGTTGAACGCGGTGGTCTTGCCCGCGCCGTTCGGGCCGATGAGCGCCACAATCTCCCCCTGGCCGACCTCAAGCGAGAGGTTGTTGACCGCGATGACGCCGCCGAACTGCATCGTGACGTTTTCGATTTTTAAGATACGCTCGCTCATTTCTCTCCCTCCGCTTTTTTGGCCTTTTTCGCCTTTTTGCCTCTGCCGTGGAGATAGTCGCTGATTCCGCTCAGCGAAAGCTCCCTGTCCCCCATGATGCCCTCGCGGAAGAAGAGCACGACAATCATGATGATGACGGAGAACACGACCATGCGGAAGCCCGAGCGCAGCAGCGGCACCTTGAAGCCGCCGATAAAGGTCTCGTTATCGAGGAAGCGCAGCCACCACTCGCTGCACGCGACAAACAGGAAGGAGGAAATGATGCTGCCGGTGACCGAGCCGATGCCGCCGATGACGACGATGAGCAGGATTTCGTAGGTCATCGAGGAGCGGAAGGCGCTCGCCTGCACCGTCGTCTGGTACATCGCCAGCAGCGCGCCGCCGATTCCGGCGAAAAAGGAGCTGATGACAAAGGACATCTGCTTGTGGCGGAACAGGCTGATGCCCATCGCCTCCGCCGCGATTTCGTCGTCCCGAATTGCCTTGAACGCGCGGCCGTAGGAGGAGTGGATGAGCAGCACAATAATCGTCACGCAGACGGTCACCACCGCGAACGGGAACAGCACCGAGGAAAAGCTCGGGAACCGGCGCAGCAGGTTCGAGCCGTTGGTGATGGGACCCAGCTTGTCCCACTGGAACACCGCGCGGATAATCTCCGCAAAGCCGAGGGTCGCGATGGCGAGGTAATCCCCCTTGAGCCGCAGCACGGGCAGCCCGATGAGGAACGCGAACAGCGCCGACATCAGCCCCGCCAGCACCAGCGCAACCACAACCGGCAGCGCAAACTGGACAATGCCGCCGTCAAAATACTGGTACACCGCCGCGCGGGACTCCACCGGGATGGTGAGGATTGCGTAGGTGTACGCGCCCACCAGCATAAACCCGGCCTGCCCAAGCGAGAACAGCCCGGTAAAGCCGTTGAGCAGGTTCATCGACACCGCCACAAGCGCGTAAATCACACCCTTTTTGAGCACGGTGAACAGCATCGATGAGGGGGGCAGCGCCCGCTCGAGAATCCACAGCAGCAGGAACAGAACCGCAATGCCGCAGCAGGTGAACAGAATCGTTTTGGCAGAGCCTGTTTTCTTTTCCATAGCTTACACCTTCTCCGAGACTTTTTCGCCGAACAGACCCGTCGGCTTCGCAACCAGAATCACGATGAGCAGCGCAAAGGTGAACGCGTCGCTGAAGGTCGTATAGCCCAGGCCGCGGATGATGTTTTCGCAGATGCCGATGATGAACGCGCCGACAACCGCGCCGGGAATCGAGCCGATGCCGCCGAACACCGCCGCCACAAACGCCTTGAGCCCGGGCATCGCGCCGACGGTCGGCGTGACGGTCGTGTAGTTTGTAAAATACAGCAGCGAGCCGATTGCCGCGAGGAACGAGCCGACGATAAAGGTGACGCTGATGACCGAATCAATCCTGATGCCCATCAGCTGGCTTGTCTCAAAATCCTTTGCGACCGCCCGCATCGCCATGCCGATTTTGGTGTAGCGGATGAGCAGCACAAGCGCCACCACCAGCAGCAGGGTCAGGATCGGGGTGATGATGGTGACCCGCTTGGTCGTCGCGCCAAAGACGCTGATGGAATCCCCAAGCCACGGGATGGCGGGATACTGCTTGGCAAGGCCGCCGGTGATGTACCACGCGCAGTTTTGCAACAGGTAGCTGACCCCGATGGCCGAAATCATGACCGACATGCGGGGCGCGTCCCGCAGCGGCTTGTACGCCACCCGCTCAACGAGAAAGCCGAGCAGCACGGTGGCCAGCACCACCGCAATCGCCGCGACCGGCAGCGGCATGGTTGCGGAGATATAGACCATGAAAAACCCCGCAAACATGAAGATATCGCCGTGCGCAAAGTTGATCAGCCGCAGGATCCCGTATACCATCGTGTAGCCGATGGCGATGAGCGCGTACTGCCCGCCGACCGAGATCCCCGCCAGAATGTACGGCAGATTTTTTGAAATGAACTCCATAAACGGAACCTCCCCGAGTAATACTGGGCTTATCCCCCGCCCCGGACTGTCTTGCAGGCCGCGAATTCTGCCCCAAGCGCGGCTTGCAGCACAGCCCCAGGCGCCTTGCCGAATACACGACATGCGGCGGGAGCGTTTTTAGGCGCCCCCGCCTCATGGATACCGTCGTGTTTACAGCCCGGATACCGGCTTAGCCGAGATCCGCAATCGTCTGGGTCTTGACGAACACAAACGCGTTGTTGTCCACATCGACCGACTTGATGTAGGCCATGTCCTTGTTCGCGTCGCCGTTTTCGTCAAAGGTGACCGAGCCGGTCACGCCGCTGTAGGAAACACCGCTGAGCGCCGCGGCAATCGCCTCGCCGTCCGCGCTGCCGGCCGCCTTGATCGCCTCAACCGCGACCATGTACGCGTCGTAGCCGAGCGCCGAAACCGCCGCAACGATGTCGTTGCCGCCGTTGTTGGTCTTGTTCTGGCTGTCGGCGTTGAGCCACGCCTTGAAGCCCGAGACAAACTCGCTCGCGGTCGTGGAGGACTCGTCGTTCTCGTCAAAGAAGGTGGAGACATAAACCTGCAGCTCGGTGCCCTGCGCCGCCTCCAGAATAACCGAGGACTCCCAGGTGTCGCCCGCCATGATCGGCATGGTGACCCCCTGCGAGGCCGCCTGGCTGAGAATCAGAGAGGCCGCCGTGGTCGAGCTCGGGCTGAAGAACACGTCGCAGCCGCCGTTGACCGCGTTGGTCAGGTAAGCGGTGTAATCGCTGTTGCCCTCCTGGAAGTTCTCGGTGACGACCTCGCCGCCGAGCGCCTCAAACGCCTCGGCAAAGTAGTTGCCCAGGCCGACCGAGTAGTCGTCGCCCAGCTGGGTCAGCACATACGCCTTTTTGCAGCCCTGGTCAAATGCGAAGTTCGCCATGACCGTGCCCTGGAACGGGTCGAGGAAGCAGACGCGGAAATAATAGTCGTTGCCCGCCGTGACCTGCGGGTTGGTGCAGGAGCAGCCAATCGCGGGGATCTTCGCCTGGGCAAAGATGTCGCCCGCAGCAATCGAGACGCCCGAGCCATAGGAGCCGAGCACAACCGAGACGCCCGCCGACACAAGGCTGGACGCCGCGGACGGCGCCTTATCGGTCGAGGACTGGTTGTCCACCACCTCAAGCTGGATGGAATAGGTCTCGCCGCCGATTTCCACCGTGTTCACCAGGCTGTTCGCGTACTGGATGCCGAGAACCTCCTGCTTGCCGCCGGCGCCGTTGTCGCCCGAGGACGGCTCAAACACGCCGATTTTGATGACCTTATCGCCGCTTGCGCTGTCGCCGCCGTTGCCGCCGTCCGACTGGCTGGGCGAACCGCCGCAGGCCGCAAGCCCGCAGACAAGCACCAGCGCCATAAGAATGCACAGAAGCTTTTTCATGGTATTTTTTCCTCCTTGAAAAGGCAGTATATGTTTCCGTCGCCTTTCCGAATGTATTTATTGTATTTCGTGGCTTATAAATATGCAAGTTATTTCCGGATTTTTTACAAATATTTGTTAGTTTACACAACATTCATGGCCTTTGTTCACAAATTTCAGTACAATATAGCACGAAAAAAGTTGCGAAAAGTTTGCGTTAGGTGGAATTTGTCCTTGTGTCATAGAATTTCGAGCGTTTTCGCGCGCAAACAACCCCTTCCTGCCCCGGCGCGGCAGATTATGCACGGAAATGTATAATATGCACTATATAGCGTACTTTTTGCATAAAACCACCCCTTTTGCGGCGCGGCGGCGCCGGGAGGCTTGACAGGGGCGCCGCCCTTCCGTATAATATGTAGCGTGCTATGTATAGTGCGCTACGCATAGCGCGCTACGAATCATTCGACTGAGGTTTAGCGATGAATCAGCAACGGGAAATCGGGTTCTTTATCAAGGTTATCCACGACACAATCAAAACCCAGGCGAACGCGCGGTTCAAGCAGTTTGACATCACCCTTACGCAGTCCCGCATGCTTCGTTTCCTTATCAAAAACCAGGGCTCCGCTTCCTACAAGGAGCTGGCGGATTATTTCCAGATCAAACACTCGACCCTCAATGGAATTCTCGGCCGGCTGGAGGCGAAATCCTATGTGCAGGTCACGGTCAACGAGCAGGACAGGCGCAATCGGGACGTGCTGCTGACCGAAAAGGGGGAAGAAGTGCACCGGCAGATGGTCGACCAGATTCGGGCGGAGGAGGAGGCACTGACCGCCGGCCTCTCCCCCGAGGAAATCACCACCCTGTCCAGTCTGCTCTCGCGCATATACCACAACATCACCGACGCGTGACGTCCGTCCCCGCACAACGCTTTGTTTACAGTTTAAAGAAAAGTAATACAAATAATAAAAGAAAGGAAGGCTTCCATATGCTAAAAAAACTCGCAAAAAGCATACGGGAATACAAGCGCGACAGCCTGCTGACGCCGCTGTTTGTCGCGTTTGAGGTCGTGCTTGAAACGACGATTCCCCTGTTGATGGCCGATCTGATCGACTTCGGCATCGACAAAGGCGATATGAATTACATCCTGAAAATGGGTTTGTCACTGGTTGTCTGCGCGATGATTTCCCTCGTTTTCGGCGTGCTGGCCGGGCGAACCGCCGCCAGAGCCTCCGCCGGGTTTGCACGCAACCTGCGGCAGGACATGTACTACAACGTGCAGCATTTCTCCTTTTCCAACATCGACCGGTTTTCAACCGCCAGCCTGGTCACCCGGCTGACCACCGACGTATCCAACCTGCAAAACGCCTATCAGATGACTATCCGCATGGCGTTTCGCTCGCCGATGATGCTGTTTTTCTCGATGTTCATGTCCTTCCGCATCAGCCACAGGCTGTCCATGATTTTCCTCGGCTGCATCCCGATTCTCGGCGTGGGGCTTTACCTCATTGTCCACAAGGCGCATCCGATTTTCGAGCGGGTTTTCCGCATCTACGACAGGCTCAACGGCGTGGTACAGGAAAATGTCCGCGGGATGCGGGTGGTCAAATCCTATGTGCGGGAGGCGCACGAAGAGGAGAAGTTCGACAAAATCTCGGAGGATATTTACCAGAACTTCACCAAAGCGGAGCACACCGTCGCGCTCAACATGCCGCTGATGCAGTTCTGCATGTATGCCTGTATGCTGTTGATTTCCTGGTTCGGCGCGCGCGCCATTATCGCAAGCGGCAACAACCCGGATATCGGCCTGACCACCGGGCAGCTCATGAGCCTGCTGACCTATGTCATGCAGATTCTCATGAGCCTGATGATGCTCTCGATGATCTTTGTCATGATCACCATCTCCCGCGCCTCCTGCGAGCGCATTGTCGAGGTGCTGGACGAAAAGAGCGACATCACCAGCCCCGAAGACGCGGCGGAGACGGTTGAAAGCGGCGAGATTCAGTTTGAAAACGTCAGCTTTTCCTACGGCGCGGGCAAAAAAACCTGCCTGAACGGGATTGACCTGCACATCCGCTCGGGCGAGACGGTCGGCATTCTCGGCGGCACGGGCGCGGGCAAATCCACCCTTGTGCAGCTCATCCCCCGCCTGTACGACGCCACCCAGGGCACCGTAAAGGTGGGCGGCCGGGACGTGCGGGAGTACGACCTGGAGGCGCTGCGCGGCGAGGTTGCGATGGTGCTGCAAAAAAACGTGCTGTTTTCCGGCACAATCAAGGAAAACCTGCGCTGGGGCGACGCCCAGGCGACCGACGAGGATATCCGGCGCGTCTGCCGGCTCGCACAGGCGGATGAGTTCATCCAGACCTTCCCGGACGGCTACGACACCTACATCGAGCAGGGCGGCACCAACGTTTCCGGCGGGCAGAAGCAGCGGCTGTGCATCGCGCGCGCGCTGCTGAAAAAGCCGAAAATCCTGATTCTGGACGATTCCACCAGCGCGGTCGATACCCGAACCGACGCCCTCATCCGCGAGGCGTTCCGCAGTGAAATTCCGGACACGACCAAGATCATTATCGCGCAGCGGGTCGGCTCGGTCATGGATGCGGACAAAATCGTCGTGATGGACGGCGGCCGCATCTGCGCGGCCGGCACCCATGATGAGCTGCTGCAATCCAGCGAGATATACCGCGAGGTCTATGAATCCCAGATGAAAGGGGGTAAGGAAGAATGAGCCCAAATGGCAGAGGCATGAATCCCGGTATGAGAAGAGGGATGCCGAAGGTGCCGTTCAACAAAAACGCGTTCAAGCGCCTGATGCCCTATATTCTGCGCTACCGCGGCCGGCTTGTGCTGGTGATGGTCTGCATTCTGGCCAGCGCCCTTGCCAGCGTCTCCTCCTCCCTGTTCATCCGCACCCTGATCGACGATTACATCTCCCCGCTCCTGCTGCAGGCCGTCCCGGATTTCTCCGGCCTGTTCCGGGCGCTCGCCGCGATGGCCTGTATCTACCTGTGCGGCGTGCTGTCGGCGTTCCTGTACAACCGCACGATGGCCACCATTTCGCAGGGCACCCTGCGGGATATCCGCAACGACATGTTCCGCCATATGCAGAGCCTGCCGATTAAATACTTCGACACCCACACCCACGGCGACATCATGAGCCGGTACACCAACGACACCGACTCGCTGCGCCAGATGATCTCCCAGAGCCTGCCGCAGGTGTTCAACTCGGTCACCACCGTGGTCATGGTGTTCCTGTCCATGCTGCTCATCAGCGTGCCGCTCACCCTGTTTGTGGTGCTGTTTGTCTTTATCATGACCCGCGTCACCGGCAAAATCGCCGGCAAAAGCAGCCATTACTTTGTCAAGCAGCAGCGCGCGCTCGGCGACGTCAACGGCTTTATTGAGGAGATGATCAACGGCCAGAAGGTCGTCAAGGTCTTCTGCCACGAGGAGGCCGCCAAGGCCGTGTTCGACCAGAAAAACGAGGAGCTGCGGGACTGCACGGCCACCGCAAACGGCTTTGCCATCATCCTGATGCCGATTATGGGCAACCTCGGCTACCTGATGTATGTGCTTGTCGCGATTGTGGGCGGCGCGTTCGCCATCTGGCAGTTCAGCAACCTCACCCTGACCGGGGTCGGGGTGCTGACCCTGGGGGCAATCGGCTCCTTTTTGCAGCTCTCCCGCAACTTCATGCGGCCGATCAGCCAGGTCTCCCAGCAGCTCAACTCCATCGCGATGGCGCTTGCGGGCGCGGCGCGCATCTTTGAGCTGATGGATGAGCCGTGCGAAACCGACGAGGGCTATGTCACCCTGGTCAACGCAAAGCGGGACGAGAACGGCGCGCTTGTTGAAAGTGAGGCGCGCACCGGCCTGTGGGCCTGGAAGCACCCGCATCAGGCGGACGGCACCGTAACCTACACCGAGCTGACCGGGCGGATCAACATGTACGACGTCGATTTTGCCTATGAGGAGGGCAAGGACGTCCTGCACGACATCACCCTGTACGCCGAGCCCGGCCAGAAAATCGCCTTTGTCGGCGCAACCGGTGCGGGCAAGACGACCATCACCAACCTGATTAACCGGTTCTACGACATTGCGGACGGCAAAATCCGCTATGACGATATCAACATCAACAAGATTAAAAAGGCGGATCTGCGCCGCTCGCTCGGCATCGTTTTGCAGGATGTCAACCTGTTCACCGGCACGGTGATGGACAACATCCGCTACGGCAAGCTGGACGCGACCGACGAGGAATGCATCGCGGCGGCCAAGCTTGCCAACGCAGACGGGTTCATCTCCCGGCTGCCGGACGGCTACGACACCATGCTGTCCGGCGACGGGTCGGGGCTGTCCCAGGGGCAGCGCCAGCTGATTTCGATTGCGCGCGCCGCGGTCGCCGACCCGCCCGTCATGATTCTGGACGAGGCGACCAGCTCGATCGACACCCGCACCGAAGCCATCGTGCAGCGCGGCATGGATTCGCTGATGAAGGGGCGCACCGTTTTTGTCATCGCGCACCGCCTGTCCACCATCAAGAACTCCGACGTGATTATGGTGCTCGACCACGGCCGGATCATCGAGCGCGGCTCCCACGAGAGCCTGCTCGCCGAAAAGGGCAAGTACTACCAGCTCTACACCGGCGCGTTCGAGCTGGACTGAGCCGGCTTTGTCCCGCACCGTTTAAAGCTGCGCACCAGAATAAGAACCCGCCCCGGAGCATCTCCGGGGCGGGTTCTTTCGCCATAATGCCGCCCTGTCGGTCCTTTCTTCCCTTTCCACCGCGTGGAAGCAGAACGGCGCGGAAGCGGGGCGGAACGAGGATTTTGGGAAACAGGATTTTGGGACGGGGTTCTTCAAAGCTCCTACAGCCGCCGCCCCGCGGCGGCCGCATTCCGCGTTGAACACGCGGCGGAGAGGGGCGCCGGTTGTTCTGCAAAGCCGGAGCCGACCGCGGTTACGCGGCCGGTTCTTTCGCGCACCGCCGGGGCTGCGTGTCGTCCGTTTTTTTCGTTTTCTTTGCCGGATTCCTTCCCCCGTAAAGACAGAGCACAGCTTTTTGCCTTAGAGGATAGCCGCGGTTCCACAGCCACTTTTTCTTTGCCGGTCTTTTCTCCCCCATCGGAGCAAGGCGCGGCCGTCCTGTTCCAAAAGCAGCCGGTGTGCCGTCCGTTTTTCACTTTGCCGGTTTCCTTCCCCCCTTGGAGCAAGGCTCGGCTTTTTGCCTTGGAAGCGGCCGCGGTTTCGCGGCCGCTTTTTTCTTCGCCGGTCTCTTCTCCCCCGCCGAAGCAAAGCGCGGCCGTCCTGTTCCAAAAGCGGCCGGTATCCCAACCGGCCGGAAAGGGACAGCGCAGGAAAGGCGGGCAGGACGGCGAGAAGGTTGCCCGGCACGGTGTTTAGGGACTTCCCGCAGACCCCTGTGCCTGTTCCCGCCTGCGCTCCCCGCGGGACGGTTGGCACGCGGTTGTGTCCGCCGCGGCATTCCGCGCTGCACCCCAGTGTGGAATACCGCGGGCAGAAAAAATCCCCGGCACAGGGCGCTTTTGCGTAGCGCCCCCTGCCGGGGATTCCTTTGGCGGGACAAAAGCCCGGTTGTTTTCAGGAAAGCAGCACCTCGTCGGTCTCCTCTTGCACGCCGGCGACCTCGGCGAACTTGTCCAGCAGCTCCGCCTTGGTCAGCTTCTTCTTTTCCTCGCCCGCGATATCCAGAATGATTTTGCCCTCGTTCATCATAATCAGGCGGTTGCCGTGCTTTATCGCGTCCTTCATGTTGTGGGTAATCATCATCGCGGTCAGGCCGTTTTCCTGCACAATCCGGTCGGACAGCTCCAGCACCTTTGCGGCGGTCGCAGGATCGAGCGCTGCGGTGTGCTCATCCAGAAGCAGAATTTTCGGCCTTTGCAGCGACGCCATCAGCAGGGTGACCGCCTGGCGCTGCCCGCCCGAAAGCAGGCCGACCTTGGCGCTCAACCGATCCTCCAGCCCAAGGCCGAGCATTTGCAGCCGCTCCCGGAACAGCTCGCGCTCGGCGCGGGTCACGCCCCAGCGCAGCCCCCGTTTTTTGCCCCGCCGGTAAGCGAGCGCGAGGTTCTCGTCCAGCTGCATGTTGGGCGCGGTACCCATCATCGGATCCTGGAACACCCGCCCGATAAAGGGGGCGCGCCGGTGCTCGGAGAGCGGGGTGACGTCGCTGCCGTCAATCACGATGCTGCCCGAATCAACCGGCCAGACGCCGGCAACCGCGTTGAGCATGGTCGACTTGCCCGCGCCGTTGCCGCCGATGACAGTCAGGAAATCGCCGGGATTCAGGTGCAGGCTGAGGTCGGAAAGCGCCTGCTTTTCGTTGATTGTACCGGGGTTGAAGATCTTGCAGATATTCCGGATATCAAGCATCGGTTTTCGCTCCTTTCTTGCCCGCAGACGGGGCTTTTGCTCTGCCGCGCAGATAGGGGACGGCGAGGAAAATGGCGACGATCACGGCCGTGAACAGCTTGAGGTCGTTGCTGTTGAGCTTGAGCCACAGGACAATCACCACAACGGTGTAGTAAATCGCGCCGCCAAGGACAACAAACGCCAGCCTCAGCCAGAAGCTCAGCTTCTTTTTGAACAGGCTTTCGCCAATCACCTCGCCGATAATCACGGCGGCAAGGCCGATTACAATCGCGCCGCGCCCCATGTTGATATCCGCAAAACCCTGATATTGCGCCATCAGGCCGCCCGCCAGCGCCACAACCGCGTTGGAAAGCGCGAGCGCGATGACCTTCATCGTGTCAATGTTGATACCAAGTGCGCGGCTCATGGCAGGGTTGCTGCCTGTCGCGCGGATAGCCGAGCCCTGTTCCGTGCCGAAATACCAGTAAAACGCAGCGATGAGCACTGCCGCCCACACTGCGCCGATGAAAATCGAGGCGCCTACCTGGCGTGAGGAGAGAATCAGGTTGTATTTATCGACGCTGACCGCCTTGTTGGAGGCCATCCCCATAATGCGCAGGTTGATGGAATACAGCGCAAGCTGGGTCAGGATGCCGGAGAGAATCGCCGGAATGCCGAGCCGGGTGTGCAGCAGTCCGGTGCACAAACCCGCCAGCATCCCCGCAATCGTCGCAATCAACAGCGCGAGCCAGGCGGGGAACGGGGTGCCCTGCTCGATGCCGGTCAGCCTGGACAGCCACGCGGGAACCCCGGCCGTGATGAGCATGACCGAGCAGGCGCCTCCGGTCGTGAAGGAGCCGTCCACCGTCAGGTCTGCAAAATCAAGCAGGCGGAAGGTGATATAGACGCCCAGCGCCATAATCCCCCAAATCAGCCCCTGCGCAATTCCGCCGGGCAGGCTTTTGAGCAGGTTCATCGGATTGAGCGAAGCAAAATAAGACAGAATCGGTTGCATTTCAGTACCTCTCTTGCAGTGAGTCGTTCTCTCGGGCCGCGGCCGCGCATTGCGGTTGCGGTCCGAACAGCAAGGCGCGGCAATGACGCTGCTGCGCGTCATTGCCGTGGATTGCAAGGCCGTTTTGCGGCCAGTCGTGCTTCATGCAGAGCGGGCTCAGCCCTCAATCGCGGCGTAATCCGCCGGCGGGGTGATCCCCAGCTCCTCGCAGATTGCCGCGTTGTATTTTTTGCTCACCTGCGGGGCGAACTGAACCGCCATGGTGGCAGGATCCGCGCCGTTGACAAGGATGTCGTAC
>CAZYAV010000040.1:0-3244 GCA_964645785.1 uncultured Oscillospiraceae bacterium | reverse complement strand
TGTAGCCGATGTCGTAATAGCTGATGGAAAGGGTCGCGACGCCACAGCCCTTGCAGATGCCCTCCTCACCCGTGATAATCGGCACCCGCTCAACAAGCGCGACATTGTTGATTGCCTCGGTGCAGGAAGCGGCGGTGTTGTCGGTGGGGATATAAATCACATCGCACTCGGTGCAGGCGCTCGAGGTGACCGCCGCAACGTCGTTGGAATCCGCAAAGGTGAAGGTCTTGACCGTGTAGCCAAGGCTCTCCAGGTGACCGGTGATGACGCCGGCCTGATAGGCGGAGTTCGGCTCGCCCGAGCAGTAGAGGATGCCGACCGTTTCGGCGTCCGGGAACAGCTCGCCAAGCATTGCTGCCTGCTCGTCGAGCGGCGCGAGATCCGAGGTGCCCGAGATGTTGTTGCCGACCGTGCCGGTCCAGTCGTCGATATCCAGCGCAGTGGCGTAATCGGTGATGGAGGTGCCGAGGATTGGGATGGTGCCGGTCGCGGAGGCCGCGGCCTGCAGCGAGGCAGTCGCGTTCGCCATAATCAGATCATAGCCATTGGACACAAAGGTGTCGCAGATGGTCGAGCAGGTGGCGGAGTCGTTGGACGCGTTCTGCACCTCAACCGTCACCGCGTCGCCGAGCTTTTCCTTGAGCGCGTCGACAAAGCCCTCGGTTGCCGCATCCAGCGCGGGATGCTGCACAAGCTGGCAGACGCCGACCTGATAGGTTTTGGCCTCGCCGCTGTCCTGCGCGCCGTCCTGGGTATCGTCCGCAGGGGCGCCGCAGGCACAGAGCCCGACGGCCAGCACAAGGGCGAGCACAAATGCAAGAATTCTCTTTTTCATTCTCTTTCTCCTTATCGTTGCCAAAAAGGCTGTCTATCCAAACACAGCCGCCGGGTAATGGCGGGCTGGATTTGACGCGATGGCGGCGCCCGCGACCCTGTGTGCGAACAAACAAAAAAGCGGTTCCGCCCCGGATGGACGAAACCGCCGTCTTGCCTTGACGCCGCGGTCTGCTCAAACGGGAGGGCAGAATTTGGACAGGCTAAATCGATCCGCGCGGCGCGCAGACATGGTATCCAGCCGATAAGCAAATCCAAATGTATTCATGCCGCGCACCTTTCCCGCCCGGAAGCTCCGGGCGTTGATTTTGTGGATGTACCGAATTTGCGGACGGCCGCGGTGAATGCCCATACGGCAACGCCGACAGTCGTTTTACAATATGCCGACAGTATAATACTTTAAATCAATAAAGTCAATTCGACAGATTGCCGAACATTTTCCGGATTTTTAACAATAAAATAGGCTGTTTTTACATTTGCGCGAAAAGAGAAAACCCGGCGGCCGCAAGGCGGACAGGCCGGCGGCGTAAATGGGGCGGTTTCCGCCCCGCAAAACGCGACCTCTGCTTTCAATAGAACCCCAAGGAAGCTTCACGGCGATTGCGGATGCCAAAAAAACGGGCTATGCCGAAAAAAAGTCTTGCAATCCCCGAAATGGTGTGGTATAGTGGGCTTGTAGCATCCTATACACATCAATCTTGTTATAGTTTGCACTCTATACAATGCAAATATGCGGTCAATATAAGGGGGCGAACGAAACGGTTCAGAACCGGCGGCCGTATCATCGCAAGGGTTGCTGAAG
Source organism: uncultured Oscillospiraceae bacterium (assembly GCA_964645785.1). GTDB lineage: Bacteria > Bacillota > Clostridia > Oscillospirales > Ruminococcaceae > CALWZE01. The sequence goes on along the minus strand of CAZYAV010000040.1, from coordinate 1,608 downwards.
CATTCGGTCAACACAGGAACGGACACAAAGGAGGACGCAATGAATCGAAAGGTATCGACAGAGGAAACCAAGCAGATGACCGGGCTGGATATTACGGGAATCCGGAAAATCAGGAAAATTTATCAGGACGAGAAAAAAATCGAGCGATACGAATTATTTACAGAAGAGCAGGTTGAAGAAATAAAGCGAATTGTCGCTTATCAGCGCAGGCACCCGCATTCGTCGTACAGGACGGCTTACGAAGCCATCCAGATGGAGCAGGCACTGAACCGGCTGGTGGCCGAGGCGCCCGACGATTTCACCAGCGAAGCGATTATGACTATGGGCGAAAACAAAGTGGATCAATTCTTCGGCTATTTTCTGGGGCTGGAGGATTTGTCGCGCGAATTTGGCGACGAGGAAAGCGCGGAGCTTCTAAAGAATTTAGAATCTGCGATTCTCGCGAGAATTATATTAAAAGCGCAAAAAAGCAGGATGGCGGTCAGCCTCTGACGAAAGACCTCGGATGCGGGCTTTTGTCCTGCCTTCAGCCTGTGCCGGTTGTTTTTGCGCCGCTTATCCAGAGGGGGTACGCTTTGCACCGCCGCTGCACCGCCAAAAAGGGGGTCGACTCAGGAGAGCCGACCCCCTCGCAAATGTTGAAGGGCTTCATTCCGAAGAGTTTCAGCCGAACGGTCGCTCGGGCAGCCGCACGCCGTCTCGCGGACGGTGTTGTATACCGCGCCGGGGCTCGCGTCCCCGGCCGCCCCGGCGGAGCCGGCCTTGCCCCTGGCTGTGCCGCTGCGCAAAACCGCACCGCCCTGCCCGATACGCGGCCGTGGCCGGACGTTCCGGTCAACCGCAGCAAGATCAACCGCCGCCCGGCCATTCGGCCAGCGCCTGCCAGACACCCGGCCGCCGCCGGGCATGGCGAAGCGCAGAAGCACACCGATTCGGGGCGTCCCTGCGAACCCCCGCTGCAAAGCCCCCCGTGCGGGGAAATCAAAGCCGCTCGTGTACGAATGGATTAGCCTCCAGAGGAGAGCAGCACCTGCTGACCCCCTCTGGAGGCTGAGCGTTTGCCCTCGTACCCCTCGCTCCGCAGCTCGTGAAGGGGTAAAATTATGACCTTGACCGCGTGGCCTATGCTCCGTTAACAGCCCCGAAGCAGCTTTCCTTCCCATAAGAAAACGATCTGATCTTCAAAGCTTTTCTGTTTTTCTGCCACTCCCACAACTTCAAACTGCATTTTATTTGCCGAGGCTTTCTTTATTTACCCCTGGCAGAATCAGGGTTTATGAAGCCTGACGGCAGCAAAGAAAGAGGGAAACGGGTCTCCCCGTTTCCCTCTTCAGCTGCCCGGCTGCCGGCAGCTTATTCCTTCTCAAATACGTCCTTCCCCATGCCGCAAACGGGGCAGACCCAGCTGTCGGGCACCTGCTCCCAGGGCGTGCCGGGGGCGATACCGTTGTCGGGGTCGCCGGCGGCGGGGTCATAGACATAGCCGCAGGGGCAAACATACTTATCCATTGGCCAGACCTCCAGACCTGTGTATTACTTGAAGTACCGCTCGAGCAGGCCCTTGAACGCCTTGCCATGGCGGGCTTCGTCGCGCGCCATCTCGTGGAC
>CAZYAV010000039.1:3807-21802 GCA_964645785.1 uncultured Oscillospiraceae bacterium | reverse complement strand
GCCGGCGGTTGACAGTTGATTGGCAAATCCAGTAAAATATACAGGGTATATGGAAAGGAGTCCGCTATGCTGCAATTGGAAAATCTCCGCTGGACGCTGCCCGGCGGGGAAGAAATCATAAAAGAGATCAGCCTTGCCGTGCCGGACGGCAGCCTCACCGTGGTGACCGGCCCGAACGGCGGCGGCAAAACCTCAATCGCCAAGCTGATTGCCGGCCTTGTTCAGCCGACGGACGGCCGCCTGCTGCTGGACGGCATCGACATCACCGGCTGGGACATCACCGAGCGGGCGCGGTACGGGATTGCCTACGCGTTCCAGCAGCCGGTGCATTTTAAGGGGCTGACCGTCCGCAACCTGCTGGAGCTTGCGGCGGAGCAGCCGCTCGACGACGACGCGCTGTGCGCCGTGCTCGGCAAGGTCGGCCTGTGCGCGCAGGAATATGTCGGCCGGCCGGTCGACAGCAGCCTTTCCGGCGGCGAAATCAAGCGGATTGAGATTGCGACCGTGCTTGCCCGCCGCAAGGCGCGCGTGCTGCTGTTTGACGAGCCAGAGGCCGGCATTGACCTGTGGAGCTTCACCAGCCTGATTGAGACCTTTGAATCGCTCAAAAAAGAGCGGGACAGCGCCCTGCTCGTGATCTCCCACCAGGAGCGCATCTTGCAGATTGCCGACCGGATTGTCGTGATTGCGGACGGGCGCGTGCGCGCACAGGGGGCGCGCGACGAGGTGCTGCCGACCCTGCTTGCGGAGGAGCACCGCAATCTCTGCCCGCTGGAGCACAGGAACGGAGGCATCGCATGAACAAGATTACGGAATCCCTGCTTGGGCTTGTTTCGGACTGGAAGGGCGACTTCAGCGGCGCGTTTAACATCCGCGAAAACGGCCAGTGCGCGGGCAGGCAATCGACCGAAAATATTCTCATCGAGTCAAAGCCGGACGCGCCCGGGCTGGTAATCCACATCAGCCCCGCCGCGCGCGGCGAGACCGTCTATATCCCCGCCTGCGTGACCCACGGCGACGTCGACGATCTGGTGTACAACGACTTTTACGTCGGCGAGGGCGCGGACGTCACCATCGTGGCGGGCTGCGGCGTGCACACGGACACCCACGAGACCGCCCGCCACAACGGCATCCACCGCTTTTTCCTGGAAAAGGGCGCGCATGTGCTCTATCGGGAAAAGCATATCGGAACCGGCGCGGGAGAGGGCGTCAAGGCGATTGACCCGGTCACGGATATCGTGCTCGGCGCGGACGCCGTGCTGGAGATGGAGACGCTCCAGCTGGGCGGCGTCGACCGCACAACCCGCAAAACCAGCGCCACCCTCGCCGAGCGCGCGCGGCTGACGATTCACGAGAGCATCATGACCGACGGCGAGGAAACGGCGTCGACCGAGTTCTCGGTTGAGATGAACGGCGCGGATTCCGGCGTCGACCTTGTCTCGCGCTCGGTGGCCAAGGGGAATTCCGTCCAGTCCTACCATTCCCGGATATCGGGGAACTGCCGCTGCACCGGGCATTCGGAATGCGACGCGATCCTCGTCGGCAACGGCAGGGTCAACGCCGCGCCAGAGCTGTACGCCGGGGACATCGACGCCTCGCTGATCCACGAGGCCGCCATCGGCAAAATCGCCGGCGAGCAGATCATCAAGCTGCGCACCCTCGGCCTGACCGAGGCGGAGGCCGAGGAGAAAATCATCGAGGGTTTTCTGCGCGGCTGATTGCGGCGTTTTTAAAGCATATATCCGAAAGACAGACACCTCCGGACAATGCCGGGGGTGTCTTTGCGTCATTTCAGTCCCTTCAGGCAGAATAAATTCCCCACTCCTGCAAGGGGTAAAAGCCCCGGAAGTATCTATAAGGAAGGTACGGCGGCGGTGAATAGGAGCGTGGGCATTCCTGCAATAAAGGATTTCTTTCGCAGAACACGCTGGAATACAAAGAAAAACCGATTAACCGGCGGCGGGGTAACCGGTGCTGTGATTCGCAGAGCCCTGCGCCCCGCACGCCAGACGCGTGGCGGTTCCCCCGTTTTCCGGCCATGGCAAAAAGCCCCCGCGAACCGCAAAGGCGGAACGCAGGGGCTTTTCTGTTCCCAAGGGGTTTGTCTGCGCTGCCTCAGTCGTTGACGTAGGGCAGCAGCGCAACCTGACGCGCACGCTTGATGGCGACGGTCAGCTCGCGCTGGTGACGCGCGCAGGTGCCGGTCACGCGGCGGGGAATAATCTTCGCGCGCTCGGACATGAACTTGCGCAGACGCGCGACGTCCTTATAGTCGATCTCACCCTGCTGGCGATCCACACAGAACTGGCAGACCTTTCTGCGGCGGGGACGGGGACCATTGGAACGATAGGGTCTTTCCGGACGCTCGGGGCGCTGACCCTGAGCCTGAGCGGGCGCAGCCTGCTGCTGCGGCTGAGCGGCCTGCTCTGTACGCTCCGCTTTTGCGGTCGTGTTTTCCATTATAATGCTCCTTTACAGATTTGATTAGAACGGCAGATCATCGTCGTCACTGATTACAGCAAAATCGTCGTTGCTTCCCGAAGAAAAGCTCGTTTCCGGCATGGCGGGAGGCGGATCAAGATGCGTCGTTGTCTCATAGTTGCCGCCGCTTGCCGCAGCCGCACTGCTGCGGCTTTCGGTGAAGTAGACATTGCTTGCCACCACTTCAAACGCCTTGCGGTTCTTCCCCTCTTTATCCGTATACGTCCGGGTCTGGATGGAACCCTCCAGCGCCATCATCTGCCCTTTTTTGAAATAGCGGCAGATAAAATCGGCGGTGTTGCGCCACGCGACAATATCAATAAAATCGGTCTGCCGTTCCGCGCCCTGCTTGACGTAAGACCGGTTGACCGCCAACGTAAAGGTCGTGACCGATATATTGGACGGTGTGTGACGAAGCTCTGGATCCGCGGTCAGGCGACCCATCAAAGCAACCTGATTTAACATTGTTCGCCCTCCTGATAAACAGCCGGGTGGTCAGGCGTCCTTGCGCACGATAATTGTACGCAGAATGCCGTCTGTAATCTGATAAACGCGGTCAAGCTCTTTGGTGAAATCGGTCGGGGACTCGAAGTTTACCAGAACATAGTAACCCTCGGTCTCGTCCTCAATTTCGTATGCCAGTCTCCGCTTGCCCCATTCATCAACCGACTCAACCGTGCCGTTCGCCGCGATCAAATTGGTGAACTTCTCGATCATCGCTTTGGTCGCCTCTTCGTCCAGCTTTGTGCTGAGCACCATAATGGTTTCATACTTGGCCATACTTTTGCACCTCCTTTTGGACTTTAGGCCCGCGCTGGGCGGGCAAGGATGTTGTGCGCCTTATTGCGCAGAACGCATTTATTATAACAAAACAGCCGGGATTTGTCAAACCCGGCCGCCCGAACGTTTTGTCGTGTATATCGGGGCGCAAAGCACAGGAGCCGCGGCCGGGCAGCCCGGGCGTCCCCTGCTGCACAGACAAACGCACCCCGGCCGCATTCCGCGGGGCAGACGCGCTCCCCCTCCCCGCGCTAAAGCGTACGAAACAGAGGGAACGGCGCAAAGCAATCTGCAATCCGCACGCCGCCTGCGGGTTCCCGGTTGCCCCGGCGCAGGCGTAGCACAGCGAAAGCCGCCTTTGTAAAGAGCGCAGAGCGACCCCGCGTGCTTTGGGGTGTGCCCCGCCGCCGGCAGAATGCGCTGCCCGTTGTCTGCGGATGCCGGGCGTCCTCTGCACTCCGCGAGCCGCCCGGACAGCGGCCGGTTTGCGCCCGATGCCTCAGCCGATCGGCAGCGTCTTGAGATAGGCCGCAAAATCCACGCCGATTTCGGGGTGGCGCAGCGCCGTCTCCACAATCGCCTCCATCATGCCGAGCTTGCTGCCCATATCGTACCGCTTGCCGACAAAATCGACCCCGACCGCGCCGTGCCGCTGCGCAAGGACGCGGATTGCGTCGGTCAGCTGAATCTCCCCCAGCGCGCCCGGCGGAAGGGTTTCAAGCACCTCAAACACGTCGCTTGTCAGGATTACGCGGCCGAGGATGGAATACAGGGACAGCACCTGATCCGGGCGCGGCTTCTCGATCATATCGTCAATCCGATACAGGTTGTCCCGAATCGGCGCGATTTTCATGGAGGAGTACTTTAAAATCTGCTCCGGCGTCACCTGCTTGATGCCGAGAACCGGCATGGCAAATTCCTCATACGCCGTCATCAGCTGGCCGGTCACCGGCTGGTCGGACATGATGACATCGTCGCCGTACAGCACGGCAAACGGCTCGTCCCCGACAAACGAGCGCGCGCACCAGATCGCGTGGCCGAGCCCCTTGATCTCCTTTTGGCGCATGAAGCAGATATTCGCAAGCTGCGCGGGCTGCAGCACGCTTTTGAGCATCTCCTCCTTGCCGCTCTTTTCAAGCGCCGCCTCCAGCGAGGGGTGGCGGTCAAAGTGATCCTCTATCGCGTCCTTGCCGCGGTTGGTGATGATGAGGATATCCTCAATCCCCGACGCCACCGCCTCTTCGACGATGTACTGGATGGCCGGCTTGTCGACAATCGGCAGCATCTCCTTGGGGATTGCCTTGGACGCGGGCAGGACGCGGGTTCCCATCCCGGCGGCGGGAATAACGGCCTTTCTGATCTTCATACTGGTTCCCTTTCAGCGTGGTGGTTGTGGTGTGCGGACAGGCTTCGCCGCTCAGAACATTCTGAGCGAAACAAACATAAACAGCAGCGCCGTTGCAAGCGCCGCCGGAATAAGCGGCAGCAGGCAATAGACCCATCTCGGTCCGCCCTCCTGCCGGACGCGCGCGGAAAACTCAAGGTCGGAGCTGCACCGCGCCCGCAGCGCGGTCATCCGCCGCACCGCCGAGCGCCTGTACAGATACACCGCGTACAGCCCCCAGCAGAAGTTGATGAGCAGGGACAGCCCCCAGAAAATCGTGACGGCGTTTTGCCAAGCCGAGTACGGCAAGCCGAGAACCGTGCCGTTTTGCAGCGGCACAAAGGCCGTCACAACCGTGGGCACGCGCAGAATCAGCTGCAGCACAAAGGAAACCGCGGCCGCGCCCCAAACCCGGCGGTAGAGAAAATATATGGTTGGGAACAGCATCGCGCTCCAGGTAAAGGCCTGCTTGCGGCCGCTGTTGTCCTGCACCTTAAAGCAATAGAGGTAATACCCGGCGTTGGTTGCGATGTAGGACAGCCAGTCCCGGATAGAAAACCCGTCCAGCTTTTTGTTTTCGCGGATCTCCTTTTCCAGCTCATAGGGTAGCGCGGCAAAGCCGGCCGCCGCGCCGGGCTCCTGCGCCGGTTCCTCCTGCGCGCTGCGAAGGTAGCCCATCGGCGCGCCGCACTGGTTGCAGTAATGCACGTCGGCCCTGTTGACCGCGCCGCAGTTGAGGCAGACGGCCTTTTCCGCCGTGACGCTGGGGAACTCGGCGGTCGGCTCGTCCGAATACCCGGCCGGCTTCCACTCAAACCCCTCGGCGTGCAGGGATTCGTTCGCACACTGCTTGTGCGCAAGATAGCAGGCGCGGTGATGCGGGGTGCCGCACTCCGGACAGACCGCGAGCTCGTCCGACTCGGTCAGCGGCCGGTTACAGTAGGGGCAATTGGTATTTGCATATTTAAACATGGAAAAAGTTCCTCAATCCCGTTTCGTCATTTTTTCTATTCTATAATATTTCCCCATAAAAAGCAAAGTTTCCCATCCGGCACCGGTTCCGCACCCGGGCTCTGCTGGCCGCAATGCGAAAAACAGTTGCCGTGCAGGTGCTTTTCATGTATAATATCTGATACAATTGAAATGATGCATTGGCAGAGATGAGGATTTTTTATGCTGATTACGGATGAATACGCCGCGCGGCTGGACGCGGTGAGCAAGGAGCTGGACGAGCTGATCAAGACCTTTGCGCTGGACGCAGTCAAGCGCGAGCTGGACGAGCTGGAGATCACCACCGCACAGCCGGAATTCTGGAACGACCCGGAAAAGAGCAAGGGGGTGCTTGCGCATCAGGCGCAGCTGAAGGAAAAGGTCGACGCCGCGCAGAAGATGCTGGAGGGGCGGGACGACGTCGCGACCCTGATTGAGATTGCGGACGAGTCCGGCGACGAGACCATGGGGCCGGACATTGAAGAGGCGCTTGCCAAGCTGGAGCATCTGGTGGAGCAGCACCGCCTCGCTACCCTGCTGACCGGCGAATACGACGCCAGCAACGCCATCCTGACCTTCCACGCCGGCGCGGGCGGCACCGAGGCGCAGGACTGGGTGCAGATGCTCTACCGCATGTACACCCGCTTTGGCACGGCGCACGGGTTTAAGGTGACCGTGCTTGACTATCTGGACGGGGACGAGGCGGGCATCAAAAGCGCCTCCATCATGCTGGAGGGGCACAACGCCTACGGCTATCTGAAGGGCGAAAACGGGGTGCACCGCCTTGTGCGGGTCTCTCCGTTTGACGCGTCCGGCCGCCGCCACACAAGCTTCGCCTCGCTGGAGGTTCTGCCGGAGCTGAAGGATGACAGCGAAATCGAGATTCGGGACGAGGACATCAAAATGGACGTGTTCCGCTCGTCCGGCGCGGGCGGCCAACACGTCAACAAGACCTCGTCCGCCGTCCGGCTCACCCATATTCCGACGGGGATTGTCGTCTCCTGCCAGAATGAGCGCAGCCAGTTCCAAAACCGCGACATGTGCATGAAGATGCTCAAAGCCAAGCTGCTGCAGATCAAAGAGCAGGAGCATCTGGACAAAATTGACGACATCAAGGGCAACCAGATGGAGATCGCCTGGGGTTCCCAGATCCGCAGCTATGTCTTCATGCCATACACCCTCGTCAAGGATCACCGAACCGGCTTTGAGACCGGCAACGTCAACGCTGTCATGGACGGGGATCTGGACGGCTTCATCAACGCCTATCTCTCGATGAAAAGCCGGGAGGGCTGACGCCGGGCGCTTTGGGGCAATAAAACGGCATAAACAACATCCGGCGGACGCGCTGCGTCCGCCGGATGTTTTGGTTTGTATTGGCGAAAGAGCCGTTCCCTGCCGTATCGCTGAGCATCGAAGCCCAGCATCGAAAAGGTGTATTGCGCAAAGCCCCACTTTGCCGGATGCTTTGGTTTGCCTTGACTTGGCGAAAGAGCCATCCCTGGCCATGCCGTCCGTCGGGGCTAAAAGAGTTTACTGCGCAAATCCACTCGTGCGGTCTGGCGGAGGCGCAGCCCATACAGCCGCGCCGATAGGCAAAGCCCCGTTTTGCCGGAAACCCGGTCTGCAAAAAAGAGCCGCTTGACTGCCTGCTGCGGGAAGGCGGAGCGGCCTGTCCCGCCGATGTCCCCTGCCTGCAAAGAGCGCCGGCAAGCCGCTGCACGTGTCCAATACATTGCCCGCAGCACCAAGCCGCGGCACGGGAATCCGCGCTGAGCCGGCCTGTTTGCGGCAGTGCAAGCACCGCCCGGCTGTAAAGTCAATCACCCTGCATCCATTCTCCTGGCCTGTTCGGTGCAAAATGCCCACAAACGGCGCCGGCGCGGGAATCCGCGCTGCCAAGCCGCAAGATCCGGCGCCGTGCAGATTTCCGTCTCCTCCGGCACGCGGGATGCGGGGAGCGGGCAAGCCCGGCCTGCCCCAAAGCTCAGCCGCACTTGGAAAATCCGCAGCTGCGGCAGATGACGCAGCCGCCCTCATGCTCAACCGCGCTGCCGCATTCGGGGCAGGTGTGGATCTCGCCGGCGGTCGCCGGTATTTCCGCAGGCTGGCCGTCCTGCGCGGGGATTGTCCGGTTGGGCGCGGGGGTCGCCTTTCCTGTGGCGCTGCCGCCCTCGATGAATTTCGACACCTTCATGATGACCCGTGCAATCGCGTCCGGGCAGGAGGTGCAGCTCATCCCCTGCTGCCGGATAGTGGACGGGCAGCGAATCCCCTTCAGCTGGTCGTACACCTCGGAAATCGAGATGCCGCTGCGCAGCGCAATCGACGCGAGCCGCGCCGTTGCCTCGCTCTGGCTGGGGCAGCCGCCTGCCTTGCCGGTGCTCGTGAACACCTCGCAGATGCCGTTTTCGTCGTAATTCACGGTCACATACAGCGTCCCGCAGCCGATCTTCATCTTTTCGGTAAAGCCCTGGGTCACCGCAGGACGCGGGCGCGGCTCGATGCTGCCAAAGGCGGCGGGCTGCGCCGCGGGCTTTCCCTTGACCGAGCCGATGTTGAGCACCTGCTGCTCCCGGCTGCCGTCCCGGTAGATGGTCACCCCCTTGCATCCCTCTTTATACGCGAGCATGTAGACCTCGCGCACATCCTCCCGGGTTGCGTCGGCGGCAAAATTGACCGTTTTGGAGACCGCGTTGTCGGTGTGCCGTTGAAAAGCCGCCTGCATCCGCACATGATCGGCCGGGTGAATATCATGCGCGCAGACAAAAACGCGGCGCAGGCTCTCGGGCAGCTGCTCGCAGCGGGCAAGGCCGCCCTCCTGGGCAATTTCCTTCATCAGCGCCGGGTTCTTCAGGCCAAGCCGCCGCAGCTCGGCGTCGAGAACCGGGTTCGCCTCCAGCATTTCGGTGCCGTCCATGATGTTGCGGATATACGCATAGGCAAACACCGGCTCGACCCCCGACGAGCAGCCGCCGATCATGGAAAGGGTGCCGGTGGGGGCGATGGTGGTGACCGTCGCGTTGCGGACAGGCTCGCCGTCCCGCAGGGTGCTTTGCGCAAACAGCGGGAACGCGCCGCGCTCCCTGGCAAGGCGCGCGCTCGCCGCATGCCCCGCCGTGTTGATAAAGCCCATGACCCGTTCGGCGAGTGCGACCCCCTCCGGCGAGTTGTAGGGGATGCCGAGCAGGAGCAGCGCGTCCGCCCAGCCCATCACCCCAAGGCCGATTTTGCGGGAGGCGCGGGTGACCTCCCCGATTTTATCAAGCGGGTAATTATTGATGTCGATGACGTTGTCCAGGAAATGAACCGCCGTATCCACCGTTTTGCCCAGCAGCTCATAGTCAAACACGTAGCCCGTCTGCGGGTCGCCTTTAAGCATTTTGACCAGGTTGATCGAGCCCAGATTGCAGCTTTCATACGGCAGCAGCGGCTGCTCTCCGCAGGGGTTTGTGCTCTCAATTTCCCCCTGCGAAGGGATCACATTGTCGCGGTTGAGCCGGTCGAGAAAGACGATGCCCGGCTCGCCGTTTCTCCACGCCGCGTCGACAATCAGGTCGAACACCTCGCCCGCGTCCAGCTCCCCGACCGCCGTTTTGCTTTTGGGGTCGATCAGGCTGTAGGTTTTGTGCGCCTCCACGGCCTGCATAAACGCCTCCGTGATGCCGACGCTGATGTTGAAATTGGTAATATCCGCGTTGTCCGCCTTGCAGCGGATAAACTCGAGAATGTCCGGGTGGTCGACCCGCAGAATGCCCATGTTGGCGCCGCGGCGGGTGCCGCCCTGCTTGACCGCCTCGGTGGCCGTGTTGAATACTTTCATGAAGCTGACCGGGCCGCTCGCGACCCCGCCGGTCGATTTGACGGTCGCGCCCTTCTGGCGGATGCGGGAAAAGGAAAAGCCGGTGCCGCCGCCCGATTTGTGGATGAGCGCGGCGTTCTTGACCGAGTCGAAAATCTCCTCCATGCTGTCCTCAACCGGCAGCACAAAGCAGGCGGAAAGCTGTCCCAGCGGCCGGCCAGCGTTCATGAGCGTGGGCGAGTTCGGCAAAAATTGCAGGCTGGTCATCAGCGCATAAAACAAATCGCCCGTTTTCTGCACGTCCGCGTCCGGGCGGTAATTCCTGTCCGCCTGCGCAACCGCGTCCGCCACCCGGCGGAACATCTGCTCAACCGTCTCCACCACATTGCCCTGCTCGTCCTTGGCAAGGTACCGCTTTTTCAGCACCGCAAGCGCATTTTCTCCAATTTCCTGAACTGACATGATTTAACCCCCAATTTTACTGACAGGCTCTATCATAGCACCATATCTTGTATATTGCAAGTGTATAAACGCTGTATTTTGTCGCTTTGTTCGCCCGTTTTTTCCGGCTCGCGCCCTGCCGCGCCGCAAATAGGGGCGATGCAAAAAAGTTCCCCGGCGTCCGCTTGTGCAATGTGCGCCGGATGTGATAAACTAATACAGGCGAATCGGAAGGATTGCGCCGCTGTCCGTGCGCAAAAGCCGGCGTTCGGGCAATAAACGCCAGGATGGAGACAGTTATGGACGAGAATTATTCAAATTTTATCTGGGACATTATTGACGCGGATCTTGCCGCAGGCGCCGTGAAGGAGATTCATACCCGGTTTCCGCCCGAGCCGAACGGATATCTGCATATCGGCAGCGCAAAGGCAATCTGGATCAACGCCAGCACCGCGCAGAAATACGGCGGAAAATTCAATCTGCGCTATGACGACACCAACCCGGTCCGGGAGGACGACGAGTATGTCCAATCCATCCTCGAGGATCTGCGCTGGCTGGGCGCCGAGCCGGACGGCGGCATCTTTTACGGCTCGGATTACTTCGACCAGTGCTATGCGTTCGCGGTCAAGCTGATCCGCGACGGAAAGGCGTATGTCTGCGACCTTTCCGCAGACGAGATGCGGGAATACCGCGGCACCCTGACCGAGCCGGGCAAAAACAGCCCCTATCGCGACCGCACCGTGGAGGAAAATCTAGAGCTGTTCGAGCGTATGAAAAACGGCGAGTTCCCGGACGGCTCGCGGACGCTGCGCGCAAAAATTGACATGGCCAGCCCCAACATGAACATGCGCGACCCGGCAATTTACCGCATTCTGCACACCGAGCATCACCGGCAGGGAAACAAGTGGTGTATCTACCCTCTGTACGATTTTGCGCACCCGATTCAGGACGCGCTGGAGGGGATCACCCACAGCCTGTGTTCTATTGAGTTTGAGAATCACCGGCCGCTCTATGAGTGGGTGGTGGACAATGTCGGCTTTGCGCAGAAGCCCAAGCAGCGGGAATTTGCGCGGCTCAACCTGACCTATACCGTCATGAGCAAGCGCTTTTTGCGCGAGCTGGTGGAAACGGGAGTTGTGGACGGCTGGGACGACCCGCGGATGCCGACCCTGTGCGGCCTGCGCCGCCGCGGGTACACCCCTTCCGCGATACTCGAATTCGTCCGGACGGCGGGCGTTGCCAAGGCGGACAGCATTGTCGACATCGGCCTGCTGGAGCACTGCATCCGCGACGAACTGAACCGCACCGCGCTGCGCCGCATGGCGGTGCTCGACCCGGTCAAGGTGGTTGTGACCAACTTCCCGGCCGGCAAAACCGAGTATTTTGAGGTATCCAACAACCCGAACGACGAGGCGGCCGGCACAAGGAAGGTCGCGTTCACGCGGGAGCTGTATATCGAGCGCGGGGATTTCCTCATCGACCCGCCGCCCAAATTCTTCCGGCTTGTCCCGGGCAAGGAGGTGCGGCTGATGGGCGCCTACATCGTCAGATGCGACGATTACGCCCTGAACGAGGACGGCAGCGTCCGGGAGATTCACTGCTCGGCCGACCTTGCAACCGGCAACGGAACCCCGGCGGACGGCAGGAAGGTCAAGGGCACGATCCACTGGGTCAGCGCGGAGAACTGCGTCCCGGCAACCGTGAAGCTCTACGACCGGCTGCTCACGCTGGAGAAAATCACCGACCTGGAGGAGGGGAAAACCTACGGGGATTACCTCAACCCCAATTCGGTTGTGACCTACCCGGACGCCAAGCTGGAGGCTTCCCTCGCCGATTGCGGCGCCGACACCCGGTTCCAGTTTGTGCGCAGCGGCTATTTCATCCGCGACAGCAAGCGCCCGGACACCTTCAACAACATTGTCAACCTCAAGGACACCTGGGCAAAGGTCAGCAAATAAGCGCCTGTTTTGCAGCATATTAAACGACCCGGCCGCGCTCACGCGGCCGGGTCGTTCTGTTTGTTGCCTTTGGGCTCAACAAAGCCCCCCATTCTGCCGGTGGTAAAAAGCCCCGGCAAGCAAAATAGGATTTGATTTTGTGCAGGCGATAGAAAAAGCAGAAAACGTTGAACCGGCAGAGTATTTTCAGCAAAGCGTTTTCTTATGGAAAATCACGAGGCCGTCAGCTGAAAATAGGCCACGCGGACAAGACCATGGGTTTACCATTTTCGGGCTGCGGGACGCATGACACCCTGATCGGGTTCAATACGCCGGTGAGGCGGCAGGTACTGACCCCTCCGGGGCTTGCGCAAGCCGCCGGTGTGTATCGGCGGCTTTGATTGGAGCCGGGTCCGTCTGCCGGAACGGTTCGCCAAATGCGGGGGAAACGGGCAGGTATCCGCCCGCGCGGTTCCGGCGGATTCCCCGCCCCGTTCGGATGGCTATACCCGCTCCTTTGCGCTGCCGGGCTCAGGATGCCCGCTTTTTGGCGCAGTACGCGGCAATTACCCGGCCGACAAAATCTGCCGTCCCCTCCCCGCCGGCGCGGTCGATGTTTTTCCTAAAGCGCGCGTCCTCCGTGTACAGCTTGCCTAGCCCGCCGAGAATCTCGTCCGTGCAGGTGTAATAGTGGTCGGTGATAAAGCCCTGCAGCGCGGCGACCTTGGCCTGCACCGCATCAGCCTGCGGGGGCTGCTCTTTCAGCCGGCCGAACGCGCAGAATATCGCCATCAGCTCCTGCGCAAGTCGGCCGCTTTGGGCTTGGCTGCGGGCGGACCGCCTGCGGCAAAAGGTCTTGTACGCCTCCGTGTCCCCCCACCGCGCCTTGACCTCCGCCTCGTAGGCCTCCATCTCGCTTTTGTCAAATACCTCAAAATTCATTGTTGTCACTCCTTTGCTTAAAATCTCCCGGGAAAAGGCAATCAGCTCCCCCAGGTGACGATACTGCATCTCCAGCAGCCGGATCTGCTGCGCAATACCCTCGTTCAGGTCAAAGTCCGGATTGTCGAGGATGCGCCTGATTTCCTTTAACGGGAACCGCAGTTCGCGGAACAGCAGGATCATTTGCAGGCGGCCGAGCGCCGCTTCGTCATACAGGCGGTAGCCCGCTTCGGTCACCTTCCCCGGCTTTAAAAGCCCGATCTCATCGTAATAGCGGAGCGTCCGGGGGGTAATCCCGGTCAATTCCGCAATCTGCCGGACGGACATCCATTGCTCTGTCACGGCATCCCCTCCCCTGTGTCAAGATTCGGTGCGGTCGGCTGCATCGCCTCAGGCGCGCCGTTTTTCCGGGTTATGCCCGGGCTTGGGATTGCCCCCGGCGAACCTCCCCCAAGGCCGTGCGGCGACCCGTTAGCGCCATCCCCCGCGCACCGGCGTTTTGCGCGCAGCTTTCTCATTTCCCGGCCAAAGCAGGCAGCTTTCCGCCTGCTCAGGCTCCCCACCGTTCGGGCGGCAGGGCGGGCTTTGCGCTGCACCTTCCGCGCCCTGTTTGTTATCATACGCTATGACGCAACGTGAGAGTCAAGGGGCAATTTAAAAATCTTTTGCCGCCGCTGGAACCGCCTTGCAGGGTCGCCGTGCGCCTGCGTTTCCCCACAACGTCTCACCGCCTTATTGGAACGGCTCGCCTTCCTGTCCGGGCGGCCTGCCGCACCCCGTCCGGCAGAACTGTCCGTTTCCCCGCCCGGCGCTTTTGCCCCCGCCCGGCCGCCCGGCGCGCGGTATTTGCGGAATGCAAAAAGGCCGCCAGAAGGCGGCCTTAAATTCTGTTCGGATTCTGCTCACGCCAGCTCGGAAAACGGCTTGCGCCACTGCGCCTGCGCGTCCGCGCCCTGCTGCTCGGGCTTTGCGACGGTTGTCGTGCGGGTGGTGCCGCCCGAGACATACACCTTGCCGCATTCGGGGCAGATTGCGGTGTGATAGGTCACGCTTTGGCTGACAACGCGGCGGTTTTCCCGCTGCGCCTTCGCCTGCTCCCGCCCGACATGCTCCATCTCGTGCCCGCGCACCGCGGCGGCCACGATGTTCGGGTCAACCCGCGTCGGCGTTTTGAACGAGACGCCCATGTCGTCCGACCCGTCCTGATACTTTCTCTCCGCGCAGGTTTTGCACTCGCCCTCTTCCGCGGCGGCCTGCACCGCCTCTGCGCCGACAGGCTCCTGCTCGCCGCTTTGCCGGGTCAGGGCGCTTGAGTCGACCTCCTGCCGGTAAGGGGTAATCCGTAGCCGGACGCCGAGCTCGACAAGATCCATCCCCTGCCGCGCAAACGGGTCAAACAGGCTCTCCGGCGTTTCCGGCCGCACCGCGGCGGTGGGCTGCACCGGCTGCACCGGGCGTTCCAGCTGAACCGACCGCTGGTGCGCGTTCTGGATTCCGGCGTTCTGCTGAACCGCCGCCTGCTGCGCAATCCGGGCATCCTGCGCGCGCAGGAAATACGCATTGTTCACACTATAGCCGACAATGCTGCCAATCACAAAGCTCACTCCTTATGGAAAACGTTCATTGAAAGCGCGATAAAACAACCCAAAGCCGCTGCACAGCCGCAGCGCCGAACCCCGGCGCAATGCAGCCTTGAGCCGGTCACTGCCTGCGGGGAAGCTGCCAGCCCAAAATTCCAAAACCCCAACACAGCAGCCGCACCGCCGCGCACAAGCCGGAAATTCCGGCGCCATACGCGGGCGCCGGGTACAGCAAAGCTGGCCTCCTGTGCCATTAAATAATAGTATACCAAATTTTGCGGCAAATTCAAGCGTTTTCTGTGCGGCAGTCTGCCGGGCAAATTCCGCGCCCCGCCCCGACACGCGCGATTCGCCCATCGCGGGGCGCGGCCTGCCAGCCCGTCGCGGCCAGGCTATCCGGCGCTGCGGCCGGTCGGTACGTCCGGACGCTTTCGGCAGCGGAAAAGGCGGGGCGACCGCTCCTCCGCTGTCCTTTTACATAAGCCGGCTCCCCAAAAATCTGTTTTGGCGCAAAAAAGCCGGGCACATCATCGCGGATTCCGCCAAATGATGTGCCCGGCCTCTGATTTACTCTGCGCAGGGCGTTTGCGCCTGTTTACTGGTTCGCCTCCGCGCACGCAACCGCGCACGCGACGGTCATGCCGACCATCGGGTTGTTGCCCGCGCCGATGAGCCCCATCATCTCGACATGAGCCGGGACGGAGGAGGAGCCCGCAAACTGCGCGTCCCCGTGCATACGGCCCATCGAGTCGGTCAGGCCGTAGGAGGCAGGACCCGCCGCGACATTGTCCGGATGCAGGGTGCGGCCGGTGCCGCCGCCGGACGCGACCGAGAAGTACTTGCGGCCGTTCTCGTTCGCCCACTTTTTATAGGTGCCCGCAACAAGGTGCTGGAACCGGGTCGGGTTGGTCGAGTTGCCGGTAATCGAGACGTCGACCTTCTCGTGCTTCATGATCGCGACGCCCTCAAGCACGTCGTTCGCGCCGTAGCACTTGACCGCCGCGCGCTCGCCGTCCGAGTATTTGATCTCGCGGACAATCTTCAGCGTGCCGGTCTGGAAATCGTACTCGGTCTCGACATAGGTGAAGCCGTTGATGCGGGAGATGATGAACGCCGCATCCTTGCCAAGGCCGTTGAGAATGACCCGCAGCGGCTTTTTGCGCGCCTTGTTCGCGGTGCGTGCAATCCCGATGGCGCCCTCGGCCGCCGCAAAGGATTCGTGCCCCGCCAGGAAGCAGAAGCAGTCGGTCTCCTCGCGCAGCAGCATCGCGCCCAGGTTGCCGTGGCCGCGCCCGACGTTGCGCTGCTCCGCCACCGAGCCGGGGACGCAGAACGCCTCCAGCCCCACGCCGATCAGCTCCGCGCAGGTCGGCGCGTCCTTCGCGCCCTTTTTGAGCGCGAGCGCGCAGCCGAGCGTATACGCCCACACCGCGTTTTCAAACGCGATGGGTTGCACGCCCTTTACAATCGCTTCGGGGTCAACGCCCTTGGACTTGCACAGCTCCATGCAGGCCTCCATGGACGCAAAGCCGTTTTCCGAAAGAAAGGCGTTGATTTTGCCCATTCTTCTCTCTTTGCCCTCAAAGTTTGCCATATTCAAGCGCCTCCTCTCTTATTCTTCGCGCGGGTCGATGTATTTGACCGCGCCGTCGTAGCGCCCGTAGGTGCCGATATTCTTCTCATACGCCTCCTTGGGATCGACGCCGTGGCGGATATCCTCCAGCATCTTGCCCAGGCGGACAAATTTATAGCCGATTACCTCGCTGTTCTCGTCCAGCGCGAGGGAGAGGACATACCCCTCCGCCATCTCCATGTAGCGGACGCCCTTTGCGGAGGTCGAGAACATGGTGCCGACCTGCGAGCGCAGCCCCTTGCCGAGATCCTCCAGCGACGCGCCGATGGGCAGGCCGTCCTCGGAAAAGGCGGTCTGTGTGCGGCCGTAGACAAGCTGCAGGAAAATTTCGCGCATCGCGACGTTGATTGCGTCGCAGACGAGGTCGGTGTTCAGCGCCTCCAGAATGGTCTTGCCCGTCAGGATCTCGGCGGCCATGGCGGCCGAGTGGGTCATGCCGGAGCAGCCCAGGGTCTCCACCAGCGCCTCCTCGATGACGCCGTTTTTCACGTTCAGGGTCAGCTTGCAGGCGCCCTGCTGCGGCGCGCACCAGCCCACACCGTGCGAGAGGCCGGAAATGTCCGTAATCTGGGTGGATTTGACCCAGCGTCCCTCTTCGGGAATAGGCGCGGGGCCGTGGTTCGGTCCTTTGGCGACCGGGCACATGCGCTCTACTTCATGGGAATAATTCATATTGTGCTCCTTTCGATTTCTAATCCTAACCGTTTATAAGTATATCCGTATTTTGCCCGGTTTTCAAGCCGAAAAAGCCGCTTGCCCGACATTTGTCATTTGACATAAGGATACTGCGGGATGTAGAATGTTTAAATGTGAAAAACAGATATAAAGAGGTAAGATAGATGTCTTTTTTAGATAAACTGTTTGGCACGCCGAGCTCCAAGGCCATCAAGCGGTTCAGCCCGGTTGTCGACCGGATTGTCGCGCTGGAGCCGCGCTATGCCGATATGACCGACGCGCAGCTGCGGGAGATGACCCCCGCGCTCAGGGTTCGCCTCGCCGCCGGGGAGACACTCGACGACATCCTGCCCGACGCGTTTGCGGTCTGCCGGGAGGCCGCCTGGCGGGTGCTGGAGATGAAGCACTTCCCCGTCCAGCTGCTCGGCGGCATCGTGCTGCACAACGGCATGATCTCCGAAATGAAGACCGGCGAGGGCAAAACGCTGGTTGCTACCCTGCCCGCCTATCTCAACGCGCTTTCGGGCGAGGGGGTGCACATCGTCACGGTCAACGACTACCTTGCCCGGCGCGACAGCGAGTGGATGGGCAAGGTGTTCACCTTCCTCGGGCTGCGCGTCGGCCTCATCGTCTCGGGCATGAGCCCGGCCGAACGCAAGGCCGCCTACGCGGCGGACATCACCTACGGCACCAACAACGAATTCGGCTTTGATTACCTGCGCGACAACATGGTCATCGTCAAGGAGAACAAGGTGCAGCGCGGCCACTCGTTCGCGATTGTCGACGAGGTGGACTCCATCCTCGTGGACGAGGCGCGCACCCCGCTGATTATCTCGGGCGCCGGGGAAAAATCGACCGACCTGTACAAGCGCGCCGACCAGTTTGCCCGAACGCTGCGCATGACCAAGGTCAAGGAGCACGACGACAAGGAGGAGTTTGAGGCGCTGGACGGCGACGTCGTCATTGACGAGAAGGCCAAAACCTGCACCCTGACCCAGAGCGGCATCGAGAAAGCGCAGCGCTTTTTCAATGTCGCCAATCTCTCCGACCCCGAAAACATGACCCTCTCCCACCACATCAACCAGGCGGTGCGCGCGCGCGGGATCATGACCCGGGACGTCGATTACGTCGTCAAAAACGGCGAGGTCATCATCGTGGACGAATTCACCGGCCGTCTGATGATCGGCCGCCGGTACAACGAGGGGCTGCACCAGGCCATCGAGGCGAAGGAGAACGTCCATGTCGCGCGGGAGAGCAAGACCCTCGCCACCATCACCTTCCAGAATTATTTCCGCATGTACCGCAAGCTTGCCGGCATGACCGGCACGGCCATGACCGAGGCGGACGAATTCC
>CAZYAV010000039.1:0-3797 GCA_964645785.1 uncultured Oscillospiraceae bacterium | reverse complement strand
GATGATCCGCGAGGATCTGGACGATGTCGTGTACAAAACCGAGGCGGGCAAATTCCGCGCGGTCATCGAACAGGTCGCCGAATGCCACGCGGCCGGCCAGCCGGTGCTGGTTGGCACAATCAGCATCGAAAAATCCGAGCTGCTCAGCCGGATGCTCTCCAAACGCGGCATTAAGCACGAGGTGCTGAACGCCAAATACCACGAAAAGGAGGCCGCCATCGTCGCGCAGGCGGGCAAATTCGGCGCGGTCACCATCGCCACCAATATGGCCGGGCGTGGCACCGACATTGTGCTGGGCGGCAACGCGGACTTCCTTGCCCGCAGCGAGATGGCGAAGCAGGGCTGCACCGACGAGGATATCTTCAACGCCACCAGCTATTTTGCCACCGACGACCCCGCCATCCTCGCCCTGCGCGAGCAGTACAGGGCGCTCAACGACCGCTTTAAGGCCGAGCTTGCGGACGGCGCACAGAAGGTCAGGGACGCGGGTGGCCTGTTCATCATCGGCACCGAGCGGCACGAGAGCCGACGCATCGACAACCAGCTGCGCGGCCGCTCCGGACGCCAGGGCGACCCCGGCACCACCCGGTTTTATCTCTCGCTTGAGGACGACCTCATGCGGCTGTTCGGCGGCGAGCGGCTGACCGCGATGATGGATACCCTGCGGGTCGACGAGGACATGCCGATTGAGAACCGGATGCTGACAAGCGTGATTGAGAGCAGCCAGAAAAAGGTAGAATCCCGCAACTTCAGCATCCGCAAGAACGTGCTCAATTACGACGACGTCATGAACAGCCAGCGCGAGAAGATTTACAGCGAGCGCGACATGGTTCTGGACGGCGCGGATATCAAGGACAGGATCCTCGAGATGATCGACGAATCCATCCGCAACAACACCGCGCTGTATCTCGCGCAGGACGCCAGGCAGGCGGACTGGAACCTCTCCGGCCTGCGTAGCCACTATCTCGGCTGGCTGCTGAACGAGCGCGACCTGCGCTATACCCCCGAGGAGCTGTCCGGGCTGACCCAGTCGGACATCGCCGACCGGATTATCGAGATTGCGCACCAGAAATACGAGGAAAAGGAGGCGCGGCTCGGCGCCGAGGCCATGCGGCAGCTGGAGCGGCTGGTGCTGCTGCGGGTTGTCGATGTCAAGTGGATGAACCACATCGACGACATGGATCAGCTGCGCAAGTCCATCCATCTGAGCGCCTACGCCCAGAAAAACCCGGTGATTGAATACCGCAATGTCGGCTACGCCATGTTCGATGAGATGGTGGAGGGGATCCGGGAGGACACCGCGCGGCTCGCCCTCACCGCCGAGCTGATTACCGCCTCGCGGGAGGTCAAAAAATCCGCGGAGGGCGCGAGCGAGGCGGGCGCCGACGGCGCGGAGCCGGCGCCCGCAAAGGCCAAAAAGAAGATCGGCCGCAACGACCCCTGCCCCTGCGGCAGTGGCAAAAAATACAAAAACTGCTGCGGCCGCAACAAGGGCACGGCGTAACCCGGCCAAGCCGAGCCTGCCTGAAAGCGGGGCTGAAGGCAGGGCGCCGCGGGGTTTGTCCGCTTTTCGCCGCTGCTGCGCCCGGTCTGCCCGCAGCGGCTTTGCGCAGTTTCTCCACGATTTCTTCCCGTTCCCGAGGCTATTTCACGGGTGCGCGCAGTGAGCGACATTCTCTGTTATGCGGGTGCAATGCGAGGTCTGAACCGGCAAAGGACGAGCCGCACGGTGTCCATGCAAAAATCCATGTTTGCGCCCACGATGTCGCGCTGTTTCTCGCCGCAGCATCGCTGCCGCAATCTGCCGCATAGAGGCTCTTCGCAGCTGAGCCGAAGCGGTTCGCCGCTGCTTGTTGCCCACTGCGCCTTTGTGCGGCTTACAGCGCCGGTTTTCGGGGCGCTGTGGGGTGGTTTTGCCTGTTGCGGCTTTGTGGAGAATCCCCAGGCTTGTGCGCTTTGCCTGGAGGGTGCACGCGATATTCACGAAAATGTGCTTCTGCCCATCCGCCCCTCTTTTGAGATAACGGACAAGGTTGGCAGCGTGCCAAAAAGAGAGCCGCGCTATTATAGCGCGGCTCTCTTCTCTGTTTTCCCTGCCTCCGTTTTTTGTCAGAGTCGGCAGCGGAAATTATTTCTGCATGCTCGCGACCTCGGCCGCGAAATCGTCCTGCCGCTTTTCGAGACCCTCGCCCTTTTCATAGCGGGAGTACGCGACAATTTTGATGTCCGCGTCGAGTGATTTCGCCGTGTTGTCCGTATACTGCTGGACGGTGATCTTGTCGTCCTTGACGAACGGCTGCTCAAGCAGGCAGTTTTCTTTATAGAACTTGCCAATTCTGCCCATGACCATCTTCTCGGCAATATTGGCGGGCTTGCCCTCGTTGATTGCCTGCTGAGTGAGGATTTCCTTTTCTTTCGCAATATCCTCCGCCGGCACATCCTCCTTGCAGAGGTAGCCCGGGTTGGCCGCCGCAATCTGCATGGCGATATCCTTTGCGTACTCGTTGAACGCGGGCTTTGCCGCCGTCGCGTCGTCGGTGTCAAACTTGACGATTACCGCGTGGGTGCCGCCGCCGTGAACATACGGCACCAGCACGCCCTCATAGCGGTCGAACCGGCGCACCTTGATGTTCTCCCCGATGGTCAGGATCTTGTCCTTGAGCATCGCGTCAATCGTGGTGCCGTTCACGCTGCAGGCAAGCAGTGCCTCGACATCCACGGGGTTCTGCGCAATCACCGCGTCTGCGCAGGCGTCGACGAACTCCCGGAAGCTGTCGTTTTTCGCGACAAAGTCGGTCTCCGCGTTGACCTCGATAATCACGCCGGCCTTGTCCTTGACAACCGCAAGCACAATGCCCTCGGCCGCGATGCGGCCGGCCTTTTTCGCCGCGGCGGCGAGTCCCTTTTCCCGCAGGAACTCAATTGCCTTGTCCATATCGCCGTCGGACTCGGTCAGCGCCTTTTTGCAATCCATCATGCCGCAGCCCGTGCGCTCGCGCAGAGCCTGCACATCCTTAGCCGTAAAAGCCATATCGATCAAACTCCTTCAATTGATAAATAATCCGTTTGCTGCCTTACTCGGCGTCCTTCTCCTGCTCCGCCGCCTCTTCTTCCTCGCTGAACTGCTCGCCCTGCCGCGCGGAGAGAACCGCGTCCGCCATCGCGCCGCAGATCAGCTTGACCGCGCGAATCGCGTCGTCGTTGCCAGGGATGATATAATCGACCTCGTCCGGGTCGCAGTTGGTGTCCACAATCGCGACGATCGGGATATTCAGCTTGCGCGCTTCCGCAATGGCGATGTGCTCCTTGCGGGTGTCCACGACAAACACGGCCGCGGGCAGGCGCTCCATCTTCTTGACGCCGCCGAGGAACTTTTCCAGCTTCTCGATTTCAAGCTCCAGCTTGCTGACCTCTTTTTTGGTCAGCAGATCAAACGTGCCGTCCTCGCGCATTTTCTTGAGCTGATCCAGGCGCGCGATGCGGCGGCGAATGGTGCGGAAGTTGGTCAGCATACCGCCCAGCCAGCGCGCGTTGACATAATGCATCCCGCAGCGTTCCGCCTCGTCGCGGATCGACTCCTGCGCCTGCTTTTTGGTGCCGACAAAGAGGATGTCCCCCTCGGTCGCGGCCTGGCGCACAAACTCATACGCAACATCCAGCATCTTCACCGTCTTCTGCAGGTCGATGATATAGATGCCGTTGCGCTCCGTAAAGATATACGGCGCCATTTTGGGGTTCCACCGGCGGGTCTGATGACCGAAGTGGACGCCGGCTTCCAGGAGCTGCTTCATAGATAC
>CAZYAV010000038.1:20377-21931 GCA_964645785.1 uncultured Oscillospiraceae bacterium | reverse complement strand
ATCATGCCGCAGATCGGCAACAACCTGATTATCAACATCAAGGACACCTGCGTGCTCTCCTGCATCGGGGTGGTGGAGCTGTTCTTCTCGAGCAAGTCGGTCTCGGGCACCTATTACATCTATTTTGAGGTGTACACCGTCGCGATGGCGATGTACCTCATCATGACCCTCTTTTTCTCCCGGCTGCTGCGCTGGGTCGAGGGCAGAATGGACGGGTCGTCCACCTACGACCTCGCAACGACCGACACCCTCGCGCACACCAGCGGGATGAACAGCTATCCCAAAAAGAAGCTGCGGCAGACAGGCAACACAAACCTTGACACCCGGGAGGTGGGACGATGAGCGAGCCGTTGATTGAAGTAAAGCATCTGCGCAAGAGCTTCGGCGACCACGAGGTGCTCAAGGATGTGGACTTTTCGGTCAGCGAGGGGGATGTGACCTGCGTCATCGGGGTTTCCGGCTCGGGCAAATCCACCCTGCTGCGCTGCATCAACCTGCTGGAGACGCCCTCCAGCGGGCAGATTCTGTTCCACGGCGAGGATGTCACCGCCCGGCAGATGAACCTGCCCAACTACCGCTCCAAGGTCGGCATGGTGTTCCAGAGTTTCAACCTGTTCAACAACATGACCGTGCTGCAAAACTGCATGATCGGCATGACCAAGGTGCTCAAGCGGGACAAGGAGGACGCGCGCCGCTCCGCGCTGTACTATCTCGACAAGGTCGGCATGGCGCCCTACATCAACGCCAAGCCGCGCCAGATTTCGGGCGGGCAGAAGCAGCGGGTCGCGATTGCGCGCGCGCTCGCCATGCAGCCGGAGCTGCTGCTGTTTGACGAGCCGACCTCCGCGCTCGACCCGCAGATGGTCGGCGAGGTGCTTGAGGTCATGCGCGCACTCGCGCAGGAGGGCATGACCATGATCATCGTCACCCACGAGATGGCGTTCGCGCGCGACGTCTCCAACAAGGTCGTGTTCATGCACGACGGGGTCATCTGCGAGCAGGGCGCGCCGGCGCAGATTTTCACCGACCCGCAAAAGGCCGAGACCCGGGAATTCCTCGCCCGGTTCATGAACCGCTGAACCGGCGCTTTCCCGGGTCTGCCGGGCGTCCGGCTGTCCGCAGCCCATCCGGGGAATTGCAGGCTCAATCGCCCCCACCGGCCTCGGCCGGTGGGGCTTTTTTGTCGGACGAAGCCGGGCGGTGCCCTGCGGCGCTTGTGCGCAGCAAGGCGGCGCGGTTTAGGGTCGAATCCCGCCCCCGCCCCGCGCGGTTCCGCCGTTTGCCCGCGTGCGCAGACGTCCCGCAACAGGCGCGCCGGGCAAGTCGCCCGCACCCGCGAGGATTCTTATCCGGCTATAGGGGCGCGGGAATCGCAAAAGCGGGCGCTCGCACTTTCTGGCATCCGTCCGCGGCCGGCCGTCGCGCATTCCGCACAGATGTGAGGCGCGGCCGAGCCGCAATTAAATTGTATTTATAATGTCTATCTATAAATAATAAAACAGGAGGCCTGTCCCGTTAGCACAGAGAGCCCCCGGGCGGGAATGCAAGCCGAAC
>CAZYAV010000038.1:0-20277 GCA_964645785.1 uncultured Oscillospiraceae bacterium | reverse complement strand
CAGAGAGCCCCCGGGCGGGAATGCAAGCCGAACCCCCGGCGCGGCGAAGAGACGACTCTGTGTAAAAAACGGGTATCCGATAGGAGGAACACGGCTCCCCTGTATTTTCGGTTTTCCCCACTGCCGGCCGCCGCGAACGGCACGGAAGCAGGCCTATTGGGGGCAAGCCATGACAAAGTCCCATCCACGCAGAAACAGGACGGAACGGATAAACCCGCCTGCGCCCTGCCTCTGTGCCCGTCCCCGGGCTTTGCGGCCGGTTCGCGCGGCCGTCCCGCCCCCAAAGCCGTGCCGGCAGGATACGGCGCGGACGGCGACCCGCCGCACAGCGCAGCCGTATATTTGACATATGTCCGTTTTGGGCGTATAATAAGACACACGGATACATCCGCCCCACCGGCGCGGAAAACTATGCAGAAAGGCGGCAGAACAGATGATTCTTGCAGCAACATATGAGAACGGTCAGGTATTTCAGCATTTCGGGCACACGCCCGCGTTCAAGCTGTTCACCATTGAAAACGGCGCGGTCACCGCAAGCGAGGTTGTCCCCACCAACGGAAGCGGCCACGGCGCGCTCGCCGGGTTTCTCTCGGCGCGCGGCGTCAACGCCCTGATTTGCGGCGGCATTGGCGGCGGCGCGCGCACCGCGCTGGCCAGCGCGAATATCGAGGTTTACGGCGGTGTGCAGGGGAACGCGGACGATGCCGCCGCGGCGTTCGCGGCCGGGCAGCTCCGGTTTGACCCCGACGCCGCTTGCAGCCACCACGAACACGCCGAGGGGCACACCTGCGGCGAGCACGGCTGCGGCGAGCATGACTGCGGTGACCACGCGCACGGGCAGGATTGCCACTGCGGGCACTGAGCCGCCCCGCAAGGCGGTTCCCTCCCCGGCCAAAACAAGTTCGCTTCGGCGCCCCGGCATCTGCCGGGGCGCCGTTTTTTATCCCCGGCCTTTGTTCACCCCGCCCCGCAATCCCCCGCAATCCCCGCGGCTCCCCGTCTCTTCGCATTCCCGACCTGTTCCCGCCGCAGCTCCGGCGGGGGTGGGGTTCGGGCGGTTTGTCCGCCGCTCGAAGAAAGGGGCGGGGCGGCGTTCGGTCGGTCTGTGCACCGCTCGAAGAAAGGGGCGAGGGGCGGCGTTTTCCCGGTTCTTCCCATTCCCTTTATTCTATTCGGCATCGGCCGTCTGCCCCGCATCGCAAACAATGCGGTCTCCCGCCCCGCCCTCTTCTCGGGCAGGCCGCCATTCCCGGCTTTCTGCCCGAAAATAGCTCCTTTTTGCGCCGGTTTCTGTACACTTCGCGCGTTTCGTGCTATAATGGCCGCAGAGATGCGCCGCAAGCCGGCAGCGCGCCTTTCTTTTCCGCCGCCGCACGGCCGCGCTGTTGCCGCTCCCGCGCGCACGGCGGGCGGCTGCCCCTGCGCCGGATACCGAACCTTGGCCTGTACCCAAATAAAACGAAACGGAGCGTAAACATGGATCTCAAAAAGAAAAAGCTGATTCTCGACGTGGACACCGGCAGCGACGACGCGCTCGCGATTATGGCCGCCATCCTCTCCCCCCAGGCGTTTGAGCTGCTGGGCATTTGCAGCGTAAACGGCAACCGCCCCATCGACAACACAACCGAAAACACCCTGCGTGTGGTGCAGCTGCTGGGCGCCGACGTGCCGGTCATCCGCGGGTGCGCCAAGCCGCTCGTCGCGCTGATTGACCCGGTTCGCAGCCACCGGCACCGTCTGGAGGAGGGGCAGGACGCCACGGGCGAAAAGGTCGCCTACCACGCCGAAAATCTTGCGCTGCCGCCGGCGACCATCCAGCCGCTTGCGGGCGCATACGCCCCGATCTGGTATATCGAAACCCTGATGAAGCAGACCGAGAAGGTGACCCTTGTGCTGGTCGGTCCGCTCACCAACTTCGCGATTGCCTACCGCATTGAACCGCGCATCCTCGAGCATGTCGAGGAAATCGTCATCATGGGCGGCGGCCTGTACGAGCGCAACAGCACCCACAGCTCCGAGTTCAACATCTTCACCGACCCGGAGGCGGCCGCAATCGTGTTCGAGTGCGGCGAAACGGTTCGGCTCACCCTGATGACCCTCGACGCGACCCACCGCGCCAATATGCGGCCGTGCCACGTCGAGCTGTTTGAAAGCTGGCACACCCCCGTCGGCGACTTTGTCGCAACCGAGATCCGCGACCGGCTGAAGGCCTACAGCGTGTTGCAGCCGCTGCATGAGCCGGACATCGCCCCCATCCACGATGCGCTGTGCATTATGTACCTGCTTGACCCGTCGGTCATCACCGACATGCGCCACCTGCGCGGCGACGTGGTCTGCGGCGGCACGGCGGACGGCCAGACCCTGTTCGATTCCCGCTACTACACCGACGCGCCCCGCAACTGCTACGTCTGCCTGAACACGGACGAGGAGAAATTCGCCTCGATGATGGTTGAGATTCTCTCCCGCGCCCGGTGAGCGCGCCGGGCGGCGGCAAAGCGCCTTTTGCGGGGATATAACCCGCTGCGCCGCTCTGCTGCCCCGTTTGCAGCAAACGACGCGCCGCACGGCCGCGGGCGGGTTTCCTGCTCTTCTGGCAGCTCTGCCGCCCCGGGTGGTTTTGGGGCATTGGCGCTTCTTCAGCCCCGAACCAGCCGCCGTTTGAATAGATATGGATCGGCGCTCCCCGCTCGTGCAGTTCCCCTGCACAGCCGGCTATCTCCCAGCAGGGGCGGGCAAATGCGGGCAGCGCACGACAGTTTAACTGAACAGGTTGCGTATGAAACAGCGAATCAATCAAATTCTGAATACGGTTATGGGCAGCTGTGTCGGGGTCTTTATCGGCTCCGGCCTGTACAGCTACTGGCATTTTCAAAAATACCCGGGACTATACGCCATGCAGTCCGCCCCGTGGTATACGCACGTTCTGGTGCAGGGCGCGTTTTTGCTCCTGACTCTGGCGGTTTGCCTGCTTATTAAGGGGATTTTGCGAAAAAAGCCGGCGCCGGGGAAGTAATTTATCAAAAAACGGCGCTGTCGGCGGCGGGGCATCTGCCCTGCCGCCGCTTTTTTGCGCAAATTAGTTGACAAATTCCACTATTTGCCGTAATATAGTTGACAGATTCCACTAATTGAGAGGGTTGCCATGCAGGATAACGAGCTGATTGAAAAGGTTCGGGAATTCAACAGGTTATATATGCCGGCAATGAATCTGCTGGGCAATCACTATCTCGGTTCCGAATATTCCGTGCCGGAAGCCCGGGTGTTCTTTGAACTGTACGAAAACGAGGGCTGCAACGCCGCCCACATCGCCGAAAAGATGAATATAGACAAAAGCTACCTGAGCAAAATCCTTTCGGCGCACGAAAAAAACGGTTGTATTCTGAAAAAGCCCTCGCGCACGGACGGGCGCGCCCATGACCTGTACCTGACGGCCAAGGGCAGGGCGCGGGCGCTGGAGCTTATCCGCGAATCCAACAGCGAGATTGGCGGCATCCTGTCGCACCTTTCCGCAGCAGAGCAGCAGGAGCTGTGCACAGCCCTTGAAACGGTCATGAATTTACTCAAAAAGAAGGCATAAAAAGTGAAAATCATACCCTACAGCCCCGAATACAGGCAGGATTTTATCGAGCTGAACCGGTTATGGATCTCCTCCATGTTTGTCATGGAGGCGGAGGACGAGCGCGAGCTCGCCAACATCGAGCCGTACCTGGCGCAGGGCGGCCAGATTTTCTTTGCCCTGGACGACGGCGACCGCGTTATGGCCTGCTGCATGATCGCCCCCCGGGAGGACGGCGATTGGGAAATTATGAAATTCGCCGCCAGCGGGATGTATACGGGCACCGGCGCGGGCAGCGCCTGCCTGAAAGCCTGCATTGATTACGCGAAGGAGCGCGGCATCGAGAGAATCATCATCGTGTCCAACCGCAAGTGCGTGCAGGCGGTGCATCTTTACAGAAAATTCGGGTTTGTTGAGATGCCGGTTGACAAACAAAAATTCCCGTTTGAGCGGGCGGACATCGCCTTCGAGCTGTTTTTGCCGGCCGGGGCATAACCCGCCTGCCGCGGCTCATACGCGCGGGCTTCGCCGGGCTTCTGCGCGCGGCGGGCAGCGCGTCCCCCAGGCGGGCGGCATGCTCGCGAAATCGCGGTCTGCGGCGGCAGCAGAGCGGGCATCACGGGCGGCCAATCTGCGGTACCGGCTCGCATGGCGCCGCAGTTGAAAAAGGGAGAACGCCGCCGTTCAGCGACATACAGGCTGTGCGGGAGCCGTGACGCTGCGGTTCTCGCTGGCAGGGCTCTCTCGATTCTGCAAAAATGTTATATTTCGACATAATACTACAATTTGTATGTTCTGCGCCGGGCGCAGAACACCCGGCGGGTGTCCGCAAAGCCTGCCAATCCGGGCGCGCCTCCCCGCCCGGCAAAGCGCCCGGACAGATACAGCCGCATCCAAAAGCCCGACCCCGAATAATCGGGGTCGGGCTTTTGGATTTGTGCGCAGTCTCCGCCTGTTCACAGGCAAAAGCCGTGTCCGCCCGCGGCCTAATCTGCCGGCCAAAGCACTGCCTTTGGAATAAAGCCGCCGCGTTCCGGTGCGCCGGTGGGGAACCGACTTTTTGCGAAAAGCGGCCGCGGGTTCTGGCTCGGCCTGCTGCGCCGCTGCTTTTTATGAAACGGCAGTTCCGCGCGGAACACAACGCAGAAAACCGCCGGACATCCGCCGCAGCACGGTTTGTCTGGCAGCCCGCGGCGGGGTGCCGCCCGGACTGTGCTCCGGCGCAGAGACGCCGGGTTCAGCCCTGCCGCAGCAGCTGCACGGCCGAGCTGGTTCCCAGCCGGTCGCAGCCGAGCGAGAGGTACATCTCCATATCCTCGCGGGTGCGGATGCCGCCCGCCGCCTTGATTTTGACCCCCGGCGCAATTTCCGCCGCCATGATGCGCACTGCCTCGGGCGTCGCGCCCGCCGCACCAAACCCGGTGGAGGTCTTGATATAATCCGCGCCCGCCGCGTTCACGCATTTGCAGACCCGCGCAAGCTCGCTGTCGGTCAGGTCACAGGTCTCCACAATGACCTTCAGCAGCCTGCCGTCCGCCGCCGCCCGAACCGCGCGAATCTCGTCCGTGACCGCGTCATACAGCCCGTCCTTGACCCAGCCGCGGTTAATCACCATGTCAATTTCGTTCGCGCCCTGCTCGACCGCGTCGCGGGTCTCCGCCGCCTTTGCTGCCGTTGTGTTGTAGCCCAGCGGGAACCCGACCACCGTGCACAGCCGCAGCGCCGGGAACGCCGCGCGGGTGCGGGCAAGATAAGCCGGGGGAATGCAGACGCTCGCGGTCTGGTATTCCACCGCCTCGCGGCAAAGCTGCTCGATCTGCGCCCAGGTCGCGGCCGGCTTGAGCAGCGTGTGGTCGACATGTCCGAGAATTTCCTTATCCGTCATCTGCTGTATTTCCTTTCCGTTTTTCCGTGATTCTCTACCTATACCTTACCACGCGCCCGCCCGACAGGCAAGGGATGCCGCCCCAAAAGCATCCGCGCGCCCGGCTCCGTCCCCCTGTCATCGGTGGATCATCGCGAACCGGCAGGCGGCGCACGCAGCGCCTGCCGGACTATCTCTCCTCCCCGCCCGGACGCGAATCGCGCCCGCCGCCCCGCATGATCCGCTATGGCTTCGCGATGCTTGACATTTTGCCCCGCGCAGAGTAGTATTAGTTTTACAAGTTATACAAATAAGACAAATGCATCGAGGTGATTGGATGAGCAATATCAAGGATCCCAGCGGGGAGCGGTACATCGGCTCGGTCAAGCTCGGCCCCAAGGGGCAGATTGTGATTCCCAAGGAGGTGCGGGAGATGTTCGGCATCCGGCCGGGCGACACGCTGCTGCTGCTTGCGGACAAAAAGCGGGGAATCGCGCTGGAGCGGTCGAGTGTCTTTGCAAAAATTGCAGACGCCATCTTTGCCGGCCACGCAAAGCAGGTTTATCCCGAGCTGGACGAGACGGACAGCGCCGCGTTTGCTGGCGCAATCCGGCAGGCAATGGAGGGGGACGCGGATGACGGCGATTCAGACAATTGACCTCTGCAAATCCTATGCGGGCAAGCCCGCCGTCGACCGGCTCAATCTCGAGATCCCGCAGGGCGAGCTGTTTGCGCTGCTTGGGGTGAACGGGGCGGGCAAGACAACCACCATCCGGATGCTCTCCTGCCTGACCCGACCGACCTCCGGCGAGGCGCTTGTTCTGGGGCAGAGCGCCGTCACCCAGCCGATGCAGGTGAAGCGGATGCTCAACATCTCCCCGCAGGAGACCGCCGTCGCCCCCAACCTGAACGTCCGCGAAAATCTAGAGCTGATCTGCGGGCTGTACGGGCAGCGGCGCAAACAGGCGAAGGCCGCCGCCGCGCAGATGCTGGAAAGGATGGGGCTTGCCCCGGTCGCGGCCAGCCGCGCCAAAACCCTGTCCGGCGGGTGGCAGCGCAGGCTGAGCATCGCGATGGCGCTGATTACCGAGCCGCAGGTTCTGTTCCTGGACGAGCCGACGCTGGGGCTGGATGTGCTTGCCCGGCGGGAGCTTTGGAAGCTGATCGAAGGGCTGAAGGGGCGGGTCACCGTCCTGCTGACCACCCATTACCTGGAGGAGGCCGAGGCGCTCGCCGACCATGTCGGCATCATGGCGCACGGGCGGCTGTGTGCTGCCGGCACACCGGCGCAGCTGATTGCCCGCACCGGCGCCGCCAGCTTTGAGGACGCGTTCATAGCCCTTGCCGGGGAAGGGGGCGAAGCCGTATGAAACTTGCCGCATTTGCCCTGCGCAACACCAAGGAGATCCTGCGCGACAAGCTCACCCTCGTCTTTGGGCTCGGCTTCCCGGTGATTCTGCTGCTTTTGCTCTCCCTGATTCAGGCAAACATTCCGGTAGAGATCTTCACCCTCAAGCAGCTGACCCCCGGCGTTGCGGTGTTCGGGCTCTCCTTCATCGCGCTGTTCGCCGCGCAGCTGATTTCCAGGGACCGCGGCAGCTCGTTCATGTTCCGCCTGTTCACCTCCCCGCTGAGCTCCTGGGAATGCATCGGCGGCTATTGCCTGCCCCTGCTGCCGATGGCGCTCGCCCAGTCAGCCATCTGCTATCTGGTGGCGTTCGCGCTCGGGCTGAAGCCGACCGTCACGGTAATTCCCGCCGTTCTGCTCTGCCTGCCTGCCGCTGTCGTCTTTATCGCGCTGGGGCTTTTGTGCGGCGCCCTGCTCAGCGAAAAGCAGGTTGGCGGCATCTGCGGCGCGCTGCTGACCAACCTGAGCGCCTGGCTTTCCGGCACCTGGTTCGACACGGCGCTGGTCGGCGGCGTGTTCCACGCCATCGCGTGCGCGCTGCCCTTTCAGCCCGCCGTTGAGGCGGGACGCGCTGCGCTCGCGGGCAATTACGGCGCCATCTGGGGTTCACTTTGGATCGTGCTTGCGTATGGGGCGGGCATCCTGATTCTCGCGATTGTCCTGTTCAATCGCCGGATGCGCGCAGACTGAGCCGGCCGCTTCCCTGCCGCCCCTTCATTGTAACACGCAGAGCCGCCGCACAGCATTGCGGCGGCTCTGCGTGTTTTCTGGCAGGCTCCGTAAATCCGCACGCGGCGGCACTTCGCAAAATCGCTCTTGCGCGCCCGCCATTCACCCGGCGAAACCGCGCGCAGCCTCCCGGCGGCCGGCCATCCCGAATATCGCGTACCGTCCCGGTTTCCGAAACGCCTCCGGCCCGTTCGCCGGAATAACACAGAGCCGTCCCGAAAAAGGCTTCGGAGCGGCTCTGCGCTTATCCTGTGCGTATATTTATCCCGCGCGCTTACGGCGTCAGGCGGTTGGGGCCGCGGAAGAGGAACATCGCCTCCTTAATTGCAAGCCCCAGCAGCACCATAGTCAGCCGGTCTACCCCAAGGCCAAAGCCGCCGTGGGGCGGGCAGCCGTAGCGGAAAAAGTCGAGATAGAACTTGACGTCCTCCGCCAGTCCCTTTTCCTCCGCCTGCTTTTTGAGCACCTCATACCGGTGCTCCCGCTTGGCGCCGGTGGTGATCTCGACCCCGCGCCAGATCAGGTCATAGCCCATCGGCACCCCGCGCTCGTCCCGCATGTGATAAAACGCGCGCTTTTCGGCGCTGTAGTCGACGACGAACAGGAATTCGCTGCCGTATTTATCCATCGAGAACTGCTCGCACAGCCGCTCGGCGTCGGTGGTCAGGTCTCCGCTCTCCCCCTGCGGCACCTCGTACCCGTATCTCTCCCGCAGCTCGGCATACAGCTCGGCGAGGGGGATGACCGGGAACGGGGCGGACGGCACCACAACCTCCCGCTCAAACAGCGCCTTGATCTGCTCGCCGTATTTGTCGTGCAGTTTCGCGAGCATATCGGTGAGCATGTCCTGCTCGAGGGTCATGACATCCGCGCAGCTCTCCACCCCGGTGAACTCAAGGTCAAAGCCGGTAAACTCGGTCGTGTGCTTGTTGGTGTAGGATTTTTCCGCGCGGAAAACCGGGCCGCTTTCAAAGATGCGCTCCAGCCCGCCCGCCATCGCCATCTGCTTATAAAACTGCGGACTTTGGCAAAGATAAGCCTGACGGTCAAAATACTTCACCTCAAACACATCCGAGCCGCTCTCGGACGCGGCGGCGATCAGCTTGGGGGAGTGGATCTCGACGAAATCGCGCTCGAGCAGCCAGTCCCGGAAGCACTTGACCATATAGGTCTGCACCTTCATCATCAGCTGGTTGCGCTCCGAGCGCAGGTCGATCCAGCGGTAATCCATGCGGTTATCAATGTGCGCGTCCTTCTGGATGGGCAGCGGCTCGGCAGTCGAGTCGATACGCAGGGTGTCCGGAATCATCTCCTTGCCGTTGAGCTTGACGTATTCCGAATCGTACACGACGCCGGCCGCGGTCACGACCGACTCAAGGGTCATCGCATCGATGACCGGCACAAGGTCGGGGTGCTTTTCCTTTTCAATTGTCAGCTGCAATTTGCCGGTTGTGTCCCGCAGCACGATAAACGCCATACTGCGTTTGTTGCGGATATTCTCGACAAAGCCCTGAATCGTGTTCGGCTCATTGCTCTTGACGTCCGCAATATGGGTAAAGAACATGCTTAATTCCTCTTTTCCTCTTTTTCCACGTCAGTCTATCTGCTATTATAGGAGAAAAGCCGGATAAAATCAATAAAATCCGGCGGTTTATGCGGCGGCCCGCCGGGGCGGAAAGGGGATTTTTCCATGCCGATGACTGAGGATGCGGTTCGCGCCGTCGAGACGCTTTTTGCAAAGGATCAGGCGGCCGCCGCGCTCGTGCTCGCGGCGCTTGAGCGGCTGTGCGCCCGTTATCCGGACGCGGCCATTAAAATGGGCAAGACGCAGGCCGCGCTGTGCGAACCGGGGCCGTTCTGCATGGTCTGGCCGCCGAATCACGGCGGAATCAAGGACAGGCCGCCCCACGCGGTCATGCTCACATTCGGGCTGCCCGACCGGCTGGATTCCCCGCGCATCGCGCAGGCGGTCGAACCGTATCCCAACCGATGGACGCATCATCTGGTTCTCGCGGACATCGGCCAGCTGGACGGCGAGCTGCTGGGCTGGATCGACCGCGCGCGGGCGTTCCGCCAAAGCTGTGTGCGGCGGCGCGGGGCAAAGCGCCCGCCCGCGGAAAGCACAGAACAGAACTGACAGACTGGAGGCTGCGCCATGTGCGGGCGTTATTCTTTTTCTGAAACCGACTATGACCGGGCGATAGACGAGCTTGGGCTGGCGCATTCGCAGCGGGTGCGCAGCGCCGCCGCGGGCGAGCTGTTCCCCGGCGCGCCGGCGCCCGTCGTGTCCCTTTCCAGGGCGGGGCGCGCCGCCCCGTTTGTGATGCGCTGGGGCTTTTGCCTGTCGGACGGCAAGCGGATTATCAACGGGCGCTCGGAGACCGCGGACGAGCGCGCGCTGTTCCGGGAAAGCGCCGCGCTGCGCCGGTGCCTCGTCCCCGCCGCGCAGTATTATGAATGGAGCCTTGCAACCGACGGCAAGCGCAAATACGCCTTTTCCGCCGCGCAGTCCCCGCTGCTGTATATGTGCGGCGTGTACCGGATTGCGGCGGACGAGCCGCAGTTCGTTATCCTCACCCGGGAGGCAGTGGGGCGGGCGCGCGAAATCCACCCCCGGATGCCGCTCCTGCTGCAAAAGGACAGCGCGTGCAGATGGATCGACCGCGCGCTGTCCTACCGGCAGGCGCTCGCGCTGTGCACCATGCCGCCGCTTGTGTTCTGCGCCGTGTAAGGCCGCGCCATCCGCCCGGGGCACCGGTTCGCAGCGCGCCGGTCGGGCTGCGCCGGGCATTGCCGGTTCGCCGCCGCCCGGCGGGAGTCCGGGCGTTTCTGGCAGCTCCGGGCACAGCGGAGTTGTGCGGGCAGCCGCAGAATGCGCCGCACGGAAAAGCCCCGGCCGTGCCCCTGCCTGTGCCCGCAAAACCGCCCCGGCCTTGCACAAAACTGCTGCCCCGCTTTTGGGGGCTGGTTCGCAGCGCGCCGGGCGGCTGCGCCGCCAAAGGGTGCCGCCCACGCCTGCGGGCGGCGCTCCAAAACAGAAAAGCAAACAAACAGGCGTGACGAATGCGGTCACGCCTGTTTGCCTTGTGCGGGCAGCCGTCATGCTGCGCGGGTGCCCACTTTCCCGCCATGGCCGCCGCGACCCGGCCGGTTTGGGCGTTATCGCCCGGCGGCGCTTGTATGGCGGGAGCGGCCGGGCTGCACCGGCGCGCAAAGCCCCTCGGCGCGCCATCCGCCTTTCCCATGGCCGCCGCCACGCCTGCGGTCTTATTCCGCCGCCTTTTCATTCACCGCAATCCAGATTTCACACTGATAATCCGGGTCGTCGGTGTCTGCGGACGGGTACACCTCAAACTCCACCTTGCCGGCATATTCGTACTGGGTGCTTTGCGGAAAAAACTCGGTCACGATTCTGTTATAGGTTTCAGCAAACGCGTCCGGCATCCTCCCCCTGCTTGTAAACACCGCATAGGTATTCGCCGGGATGGTCAGAATCTCCAAATCGCCGTCCACCGCTCTGCCGTCGTACTCAACGCCGATGCCGTACGGGAAGTGCTTGGCCTCCAGCTCGGCGGAAAAGCAGATGCCGAGCAGCCCCCGCATGACCGGGTTGGGCGGGATGCAGGCGATGAGCCTGTTTATCGTCCCGTCCGCGCCGAATTCCCGCCACATGGCGCTGATATCCCGCGCCGCGTCGGCCGACTGCGGCTTCCCGACCCTTTTCCTCTTGCAGACAACCTGAAACGCGTCCCGTTTCTCAATTCTGTAATCCATTTTGCTGCCTCCCGTTAAGGTTAATTTCACAGACAGGGGCGTGAAGATTCTGACCTTGCCGCCGCGCTTCGCCTCGCTTGGCGCAATGCCGTGGAACCGGGTAAAGGCGCGTGTAAAGCTCTCCGGCGTGTCGTATCCGTATTTCATCGCCGCATCAATGATTTTGACCTTTCCCCTGGACAGCTCCTCCCCCGCAAGGGAAAGCCTGCGCATACGGATATACTCCCCGAACGAAAAGCCGCACAAAATAGCGAACACCCTCTGGAAATGAAACGGGGACGCGTACGCCCGCTTTGCGGCCTCTTCAAGGTCAATGTCCTCCAGAATCATCGCTTCCGCATAGTCAATTGCGCTTTGAATGCCCTGTATCCAATCCATCCTCTTCCTCCCCCGCTGTGATTTTATTCTACCAGCAGGCAGCGGCCGTTTCCTGATTTTCCGTGCCGTCACATGTCAGGGCTCCCCGCCCGCAGAGTCGCCCGGCCTTGGGTCATTAAAAAACGCAGGAACAGCCGCACATCGCGGCTGTTCCTGTCGAACGGGCGCCCCGCCCTTTCCCGGGCGGCGGCTTTCTGCCCTTTTTTCGCAAAATTCGCTCAGCGGTTCTCCCGGATAATCCGGACGACCTCCTCGCCCCACTTTTCCGGCTCCTCCTTGATGGGGGAGTGGGCGGATTCCTCAAACCAGATCCACTCCTTGTGCGGCGCGTCAAGCGCGGCAAACCAGCGCTGCGCGATGGAAATTGGGGTATTCTGGTCGTGCATCCCCTCGGTCAGATAAACCGGAACGTCCAGCGTGGGCGCGGTCTCAAACAGGTTGTAATCCACAACCTCCTCCCAGATTGCGCACAGGCTGTAAAACGCGCCGTGATAATACCCCATAATCTCCGAAAGGGTGTATTCCGGCGATTTGAGCAGCGGCATCACCACCGAGCCGATCAGGGATTCCTTGGAACCATAGGTGCCGCCGCCGTATTTGGTCATCAGGTTGCGCTGCACCATCAGGTCGTCGATGCTTTTGTAATGCCCCTGCACCGGGCGGCCGATCTTTTCAAGCGCCCGCAGCGCCTTTTTGTCCCCGCGCCGCTCGGCCTCCTGCTGCACAAAATCGTAGGAGAGCGCCTCGTTTTCATCCCCGTCCACAAACTGCCCCATCCCGATATAGGCGCGGACAAGCTTGGGGTATTTTTTGGCAAGCAGCACCCCGAGCAGCGAGCCCCACGAGTGCCCCACAACAAAGACGTCGCTGCGGCCGAACTCCCGGCACGCCCAGCGCGCAACCTCCGCCGCGTCCTCGACCATCCGGTCGACCGAAAGCTCGCTTTCCTGCATTCCCTTGCGGTAGCTCAGCCCCGCGCCCCGCTGGTCGTAGCAGATCATCGTCGCCGTCTCCGCCAGCGCGGACTGGTATTTCAGCACCCAGTGCCGGTCGCACACGCCGGGTCCCCCGTGTAAAAACAGCAGGATCGGCAGGTTTTTGTCGGTTGTGCGGATACGCACATGGATCGGCGCGCCGTCCAGCGCCAGCACCTTTTTCTCATCAATTTCGTATTCCATAGCAGCACTCTCCCCCCCACTGAAGCTTTCCTGTATTTTACCACGTTGCCGCATTCAGTTCAAGAAAGCCGGCGCTGGGCGCGGCAGCCAAAATCCCGGCCGGGGTGCGCAATATGCGGCGGCCGGCGCGGCCAGGCAGGCCGGGGCAAGGTCGGTTTCGCCGCACGGCTGCCCGGAGCCCCGCAGCCGCCCGCCGAAACCTCCCACTTTGGACGCGGCGGCAGCGCCGACAGGCCGCGCGGTGCGGAACCGGCGGAGTTCTCCGCGCGCCTCTCCGCCCGGGCTTATTTTCTGGTGGGACGCCCCCGCTCACCCGCGCAAAAACTGTCTGTACGCGGTCGGCAGGGCATACTGCGCCTCCAGCTCCTGCGGCGCAGCCCAGAGGAAGCGGGCAGGCGCCGCGGCGCAGGCCGCCCGGTAGCATCGCATCTGCCAGACCACGTGGGTGAACACATGCTTTTTTTCGGCCGCCGCATCGACCGCCAGCGGCTGTACGCCCCAGCCTCGCAGGGTATCGAGCGCCTCCCCGGGGGTCAGCGCCCCCGCGCACTCGGGCAGCGCCCACAGCCCGGCCAGCAGCCCCCTTTCCGGCCGGCGGGTCAGCGCCAGCCTGCCGCCGCATTCCAGCAGAAAGACGGTGCGCGGCTCGGCCTTTTTGCTCTTTTTTGTGGGCATGACCGGCAGCTCGGCCGTCCGCCCGCTCCGCCGCGCCACACAGAGCGTCTGCATCGGGCACCGGCCGCATTGGGGCGCCCTGGGGGTGCAGACAATCGCGCCCAGCTCCATGAGCGCCTGGGTGAAATCGCCGCGCCCCTGCGGCGGATACACCGCCTGTAGCCGGGCGGCAATCTCCCGCTTCAGGCGCGGGCTGTCCGCCGGCGTCCCGTCGCCCGTGATGCGCGCCACAATCCGCACGACGTTCCCGTCCACCGCGGCGGCCGCCCGCTCAAAGCAGATGGAGGCAATCGCGCCCGCCGTGTACGCGCCGATGCCGGGCAGCTTTGCAATCTCCTGCGCCGTGTCGGGGAACCGGCCGCCGCGGGTCTGCACAATCTCGACCGCGGCCTTTTGCAGGTTCCGCACGCGGCTGTAGTACCCAAGCCCCTCCCAGAGCTTGAGCAGCTCGTCCTGCGGTGCGCGGGCAAGCGCGTAAACATCGGGCAGCGCGCGCAAAAACCGCTCGTAATACCCAATCACCGCCTCGACCCGGGTCTGCTGCAGCATGATTTCGGACACCCAGACCCGGTACGGGTCGGTGTTTTCCCGCCAGGGCAAAGCCCGTGCGTTTGCCCGGTACCAGGGCAGCAGCTTCTCCGGCAGCGCGGCGTAAAGGCTCTCCACTTCCTGCAAGCGTCCTTCCCCTTTCCCGACAGTTTCATACAGCATAGCACAAAGCCCGCGGATTGTCGAACGGCCGCCCCGCAAAACCGCCCGCCTTTTCCGCGTCTGGCCGGCCGGTGCGCACGGCTGCATTGTTTGCAGAAATTCACCCCGCGTTTATCAAAAAAATTTCGCAGAGCTATTGACAAATTGCGGAGGGCGGTATATCATGAACGTATGAACAATTGCTCATATGAAAGGTTGATAGAATGCTTCTGGACAATAACCACGCCGAAACCTGCGACACACCCGAAACCCACGCGGAGGTGGTTGAGCGCGCAAGGCGGGTGATGCCGGACGGCGAGCTGCTGTACGACCTCGCCGACCTGTTCAAGGTCTTTGGGGACACCACCCGCATCCGCATCCTCTACACGCTCGAGCAGGAGATGTGCGTCTGCGACATCGCCGAGGTGCTGGGCATGACCCAATCCGCCATTTCGCACCAGCTCAAAACGCTCAAGCAGAGCAAGCTGGTCAAATCCCGGCGGGACGGGAAGACGGTGCTGTATTCGCTTGACGACGACCATGTGCGGAACATTGTCAACCTCGGCATCGAGCATATCACCGAGTAAAGGAGAACCCGACATGAAAAAGACATTCAGGCTTCAGGATCTCGACTGCGCCAACTGCGCGGCAAAGATGGAAAACGCCATCGCCAAGCTCGACGGGGTCGAGCAGGTGAGCGTCAACTTCATGACCCAGAAGATGACCCTGGAAGCGGCGGACGACCGGTTTGACGAGATTCTGAAGCAAGCGGTCGCCCTCTGCAAGCGGGTTGAGCCGGACTGTGAGATTCTGCTGTGAGCATACGGCCATGACAAAGAAACAGAAAAAGCAGCTCATCCGCATACTGGCCGCCGGGGCGCTGTTTATCGCAGGGGAACTGCTGCCCGGCATTATCTGGGCGCAGCTCGCGCTGTTTGCGGCGGCCTATCTGATTGCCGGGCTGGACGTGCTGAAGACGGCTGTTGTCAACATCGGGCACGGCCAGGTGTTTGACGAAAACTTCCTGATGGCGCTCGCGACGGTCGGCGCCTGGGGAATCGGCGAATTTGCCGAGGCCTGCGCGGTCATGATCTTCTATCAGGTCGGCGAGCTGTTCCAGTCCTACGCCGTGGGCAAGAGCCGCCGCTCCATCGCGGCGCTGATGGATATCCGCCCCGACACCGCCAACGTCGAGCGGGCGGGTGAGACGCGCGAGGTTGACCCAAACGACGTGCAGCCGGGCGAGACCATCGTCGTCCGGCCGGGCGAAAAGGTTCCGCTTGACGGGGTCGTGCTGGAGGGGGCGTCCACCCTCAACGCCGCCGCGCTCACCGGCGAAAGCCTGCCCCGGGACGTTGCGCCCGGCGCGGAGATTATCAGCGGCTGCGTCAACGGCGGCGGCCTGCTGCGGGTGCGGGTCACCAAGCCGTTCGGCGAATCGACCGTTTCCAAAATTCTCGACCTTGTCGAGAATGCAAGCAGCAAAAAATCCAAAAGCGAGAGCTTTATCACCCGCTTTGCCCGGTGGTATACCCCGGCCGTTGTGCTCTGCGCCGCGCTGCTCGCCCTTCTGCCGCCCCTGTTTGTCGGCCAGTGGGGGACGTGGTTTGCGCGCGCGCTCAGCTTTCTGGTCATCTCCTGCCCCTGCGCGCTGGTGATTTCGGTTCCGCTCAGCTTTTTCGGCGGCATCGGCGGCGCGTCCCGGTGCGGCGTGCTGATTAAGGGCAGCAACCATCTGGAGGATCTCGCCCGCACCGACACCGTCGTCATGGACAAAACCGGCACCCTCACAAGGGGGGTGTTCGCGGTTACGGCCGTTCATCCGGAGAATTTTGACGATGCCGGGCTGCTGCGGCTGGCGGCGCTGGCCGAGAGCTACAGCGACCACCCCATCTCCCTGTCGCTGCGGGCGGCTTACGACGGCTCGGCCGGTGAGGCGCAGGTCAGCCGGGTCAACGAGCTTGCGGGATACGGCGTGCGCGCCGAGGTGGACGGCCGCGCGGTGCTGGTTGGCAACGAAAAGCTGATGGAGCGCAACGAGGTTCCGCTGCCGGCGGCGGACGGATGCGTCGGCACCGTTGTCCACGTCGCGGTGGACGGGCAGTACGCGGGGCACATCCTGATTTCGGACGCGCTGAAGCCGGAAGCCCACGAGGCGATTGCCGCGCTCAAGGCGGCCGGGGTGCGCAAAACGGTCATGCTCACCGGCGACACGGCTGCAGCCGGCGAGGCGGTTGCCGCCAAGCTGGGGCTGGACGAGGTGCACGCCGGGCTGCTGCCGCAGGATAAAGTTGCGGAGGTGGAGCGCCTGCTGGCCGCCCAGCCCCCAAAAAGCAGGCTTGCGTTTGTCGGGGACGGCATCAACGACGCGCCCGTTCTCGCGCGCGCCGACGTCGGCATCGCGATGGGCGCGCTCGGCTCGGACGCGGCCATCGAGGCCGCGGACGTCGTTCTGATGGACGACAATGTCAAAAAGCTGTCCACCGCCATGCGCATCGCCCGCAAGACGCTCGCGATTGTCCGGCAGAACATTGTGTTTGCGCTCGCGGTCAAGCTGCTTGCGCTCGCGCTTGTCGCGGCCGGTATGGCGAGCATGTGGGAGGCCGTGTTCGCGGACGTCGGCGTCTCGGTTATCGCGATCCTCAACGCCATGCGCGCCATGCATGTCAAGGAATAGCCCGCATTTTTATCAGCACGAAAGAGGCGGCGCAGGGAAAGAGCCCTGCGCCGCCTCCGTTATTTTCTGCAAAACCGCCGCCTGCATCCGGCCGCGCGGTCAGATGGTCGGGTTGGGGCCGTGCGCCTCCTCCCATTTCTGCAAAAACACGCACACCCGTGCAAAGCTCTCGTCGCTGATGTCGTGCTCGATTTTGCACGCGTCCTCGTAGGCCTGCGCCTCGTGGACGCCCAGCCGCATCAGCAGCCGCGCGATTGTCACATGGCGGTCGTAGATCCGCTCGGCGACCGCGCGGCCGGCGTCGGTCAGCTCAATGTAGCCCTGCTCGTCCATGGTGACATGCCCGCTCTCCCGCAGGCGCTTCATTGCGACGCTGATGCTCGGCTTGGAGTAGTTCATGTCGTTGACAATGTCCATCGACCGCACCGTGCCCTTGCGCTGCTTGATGCGCAGAATGGTTTCGAGGTAATCCTCCGCCGATTCGTGAATCGCCATAAAAATCCCGTCCTTTCTCCGGTTCAGCAGCTCCGTTCGTGCCGCAGCCGCTCGCGCCGCGCCTTCCAATCCGGCATCGCGCGGGCGATAAATGCATAAAACGCCGGGTTGTGCGTCTGGTTAATCAGATGGGTCAGCTCGTGCAGCACAACGTATTCGACGCACACGAGCGGCGCGCGCAGCAGATAGTAGTTCAGATTGATCCGCCCCGCGGCGGCGTTGCAGCTGCCCCACTGCGCGCGCATTTTGCGCACATGGATTTCCGGCATCCGGACGCCGTATGGCGCAAACAGGGGCAGGTACCGCCTGCAAAGCCCGGTGTACACCGCAAGGCAGCTTTCGCGCCACCACC
This sequence comes from uncultured Oscillospiraceae bacterium, assembly GCA_964645785.1. Lineage (GTDB taxonomy): Bacteria > Bacillota > Clostridia > Oscillospirales > Ruminococcaceae > CALWZE01. The sequence continues at coordinate 2,501 of CAZYAV010000038.1, read as the reverse complement.
GGTCAAAGTGCGTGTCCAGCGCCGCCTGCCCGGCGCCCTCCGGCCGCTCAATGCGCAGCGTCCGCGCCGCGTGGTCGGCCGAAAACCCGATGCGCACGCCCGGCCGCAGCTCGACGGTGTATTCCATGCCCAGCAGCCGAACCGGCGCGCCCTGCTCCAGCCGCTCGGCCTGCATGGGCGGTGCCTTTTCGTCCAGCCGGGCAAGCGCCGCCTCCAGCCACGCCCGGTGCGCGCGCAAAAAGGCGTCCAGCTCCCGCTTCGGTGTCCCCTTTGGCGCGCTCAGCCGAATCTCCCCGGCATCGGTGACTCGCAGCCGGATGGAGCGCATCGCCTTGCGGGTGATTTCGACCTGCCGCGGCGTTCCGTTCAGTTCAATTTCCGTTACCATGGTTTTATTCTATCCTGTTCGGCACAAAACCGCAAGAACCGCGCGGGCGGTTTTGCGCCCCACGGCCTGTGTGCTGTCTGCGGCGGTTTGCGCGGCCGCGCGCCGGCTGCCCGTCAAGAAACGCCCGCTGCCGGGATTGCCGGAGAGGCCGCCTTTGGGTAAGCCCCCCGCAAGGAAGATGTCCCCAACACCATATCGTTACCGTTTCCCGTTTGTGGGATTCGATGCCCGCCATATCTGCGAACGGATATGCTTTATCTGTCATGCTGCTTATCGCGCCGCATTGAGGATTATCCAAAACATGGTGATCGCTTTTCAGCATTATCGGGAGAATTGCTTATCCTCCTCTGCTTAAGGCCTTTGTATGCAGGTCAAATTATCCCAGGCATTATTCCCCAACGATTTGTTTATCTGTGTTCTTACATCCGACAGGCCTATTTTGCGAAAGCGACCTTCCCTTTGCCAGCAAGCCTCCCCATTAAACCATTATATACGCCGCCGGAAGGATTCTATTTGCAAAGCAGCTTCAGCATCCTTGTCCATTGCGAAAAGCCGCAGGAATGCTGTTTCCCCACAAGGGCTTCTTCCGGTTTTTCTGTTTTTCCACTGCCCTGTCCACCCGCCCCAGATCCCGGATTTTCCGCTGCCACCGCCCCAACCGGGCCGGAAGCGCTGTCCGGACGCCTTGCCCCTTGGAGCCCTTTGTAAAAAGGAGCCCCGGCGCGGCGCGCCGGGGGCTCCTTTACAGCTTTTTCTTAAATCTCGGTCAGGCCGTCGATCAGCTTTTCAAACTGCCTGCGCTTGATCTGGATGCGGTTGCCGTTCATAAGCACCCAGCCGGAAGCGCGGTTTTCCTCCGCCAGGCGGCGCAGCTTGGTTTCCCCGATGCGGAAATACCTGGACGCCTCCTCGACGGTGAGCGTGTACTTTTCCCAGATGGGCACATCCGTGTTCCGCATAGGCAGCCCCCTTTCCGGCCGGTTCGCACGCATTGGCCGCCCACTCAGCAGACGCCCTGCGCCTTCATCGCGTCCGCGACCTTGAGGAACCCGGCGATATTCGCGCCCGCCACAAGGTTGCCCTTCATGCCGAACTTCTCCGCGGCGTCATACGCGTTGTGGAAGATGTTGACCATGATCCCCTTCAGCTTGGCGTCGACCTCCTCGAATGTCCAGCTGTAGCGCATCGAGTTCTGGCTCATCTCCAGCCCCGAGGTCGCCACGCCGCCCGCGTTCGCGGCCTTCGCGGGCGCAAACAGGATGCCCGCGTTCTGGAACACCGCGACGGCCTGCGGGGTGCTGGGCATGTTGGCGCCCTCCGCGACCGCCTGCACGCCGTTCGCCACCAGCGCCTTTGCGCCCGCCTCGTCCAGCTCGTTCTGGGTTGCGCAGGGCAGCGCGATGTCGCACGCCACCGTCCAGACCTGCTTGCAGTCGGGCACGAACACCGCGCCCGGCACCCGCTTGGCGTATTCGCTGATGCGGGCGCGCTCCACCTCTTTGATCTGCTTGATTACATCCAGCTTGACCCCGTTTTCGTCCACAATATAGCCGGACGAATCGGACATGGTGACCACCTTTGCGCCCAGCGCGGTCGCCTTCTCCGCCGCGTAGATGGCGACGTTGCCCGAGCCGCTGATGACGACCCGCTTGCCCTTGAAGCTGTCGTTTTTCATCACCCGCAGCATCTCCTCGGCCAGATAGCACAGCCCGTAGCCGGTCGCCTGGGTGCGCGCCAGCGACCCGCCGTAGGCGAGCCCCTTGCCGGTCAGCACGCCGCTGAATTCGTTGTTCATCCGCTTATACTGGCCAAACAGGAAGCCGATTTCCCGGGCGCCGACCCCGATGTCGCCTGCGGGCACGTCGGTGTCCGGGCCGATATAGCGGGAGAGCTCTGTCATAAAGCTCTGGCAGAACCGCATGACCTCATTGTCCGACTTGCCCTTCGGGTCGAAGTCCGAGCCGCCCTTGCCGCCGCCCATGGGCAGCGAGGTCAGGCTGTTTTTGAAGGTCTGCTCAAAGCCGAGGAATTTGATGACCGACGCATTGACGCTCGGGTGCAGGCGCAACCCGCCCTTGTAGGGGCCGATGGCCGAGTTGAACTGCACGCGGAA
>CAZYAV010000037.1:0-22230 GCA_964645785.1 uncultured Oscillospiraceae bacterium | reverse complement strand
GCGACCGCATGTATATCGCGAACGCGACCGGCTGCTCCTCGATCTGGGGCGGCTCGGCACCCTCGACGCCGTATACCGTCAACAAGGAAGGCCACGGCCCTGCGTGGGCGAACAGCCTGTTTGAGGACAATGCCGAGTACGGCCTGGGCATGTTCCTCGCGCAGGATACGCTGCGCAGCCGCGTAATCGACAAGGTTCGGGCGCTCGGCGAAAAGGCGCAGGGCGACGCGAAGGCGGCTGTGGACGAGTATCTCGCGACCCTCAACGACGGCGCGGCGAACAAGGTCGCGGCGGACAAGCTGGTCAAGGCCATCAGCAGCTGCGACAATGCCTGCGCGGAGGGCAAGGAAATCCTCAAGAACAAGGACATGCTTGCCAAGAAGAGCGTGTGGTGCTTCGGCGGCGACGGCTGGGCGTACGATATCGGCTTCGGCGGCGTGGATCACGTGCTTGCGTCGGGCAAGGATGTGAACATCATGGTCTTTGACACCGAGGTTTACTCCAACACCGGTGGTCAGTCCTCCAAGGCGACCCCGACCGGCGCTGTCGCGCAGTTTGCGGCGGCCGGCAAGGAGGTCAAGAAGAAGGATCTCGCGGCAATCGCGATGAGCTATGGCTATATCTACGTCGCGCAGATCGCGATGGGCGCGGATTACACCCAGACGATCAAGGCGATTCAGGAGGCGGAGAGCTACAACGGCCCCTCCCTCATCATCGCGTATGCGCCCTGCATCAACCACGGCATCAAGGGCGGCCTGGTCAACGCGCAGGAGGAGATCAAGCGCGCGGTGGCCTGCGGCTACTGGCACTGCTTCCGCTACGACCCGCGCCGCGCCGAGCAGGGGCTCAACCCGTTCCAGCTCGACAGCAAGGAGCCGAGCGCGAATTACCTCGACTTCATCAAGGGCGAGGTTCGCTACAGCTCGCTGACCCGTTCCTTCCCCGAGCGCGCCGAAACGCTGTTTGCCAAAGCGGACGAGACCGCAGTTAAGAAATATCAGGAGCTCAAAAAACGCGCCGAGGGCTGATTTCCCGAAACGCGCAGGGCAAGGCCGGTCACCTGACCGGCCTTGCCTTTTTGTATATAGAAAACCACTCGCCAGGCGAGTGGTTCAAAAAGAGACCGCGGCCGGTGATGTGGGTGGAAGAGCCCCCCTTGCTTAAACCGGAGGTGCGGCCAGGGGACTGCTGCCGCCCGCCGAAAAAGGATCCGAGCCGTGCGCGGGCGGGGCGCGCACAGGACGGGGATGCGCGGCGCTTTGTGCCTGTGCCGCCCCTTGCGTCAGCCATCCGGATTTGCACCGGGCGAACGCGCCAGGTACGGCTGTGGGTGGAGAGCCGCGGCGGGCGCGCGGCGTTTCGGATGGCCTGCGTCCTTATGGCAAGGGCATGGGGGCATCGGCTGCGCATGCCCGAAATCCACCCATGCCCGGCCAGCGGTCTTCCGGTTTGTGTCCGATATCCCGCGCGCCGTCCCGGCGGCAGCGCCGGGCGCTTGCACAGCAAAGGGCGCGCGGCTATCCGTTTGCCTGTCCGCGTCGCCGGTTCGGGCGTCGGCAAGGAGCCGCTTCGCAGCGGGCGCCGGGCGAACCCCCGATTTGCACACAGCCGCCCCATGCCTGCCGCCCCACCCGCGCGGCGGCGGTGCGAAAGGTGTGAAAAGAGCCGTGTTCTGTCCCTGCGCCCCTTTTCTTTGCGGGCGGCAGGTGCTATAATATATACTTGTGTTATTATGCTTGACACTTTGCCGCCTGTGCGGCGGGTTCGGCGGCAAATGCGCGCGGCGCTTGGAAAGGCAGGGGTTCATCATAAAAAAAACAGGGCTGCTCCGCAGATTTTTCAGCTATTACCGGCCATACAAAGGGCTGTTTGCGGCAGATATTTTTGCGGCGTTCCTCATTTCCATGTGCGACCTTGTCTACCCGATCATCACCCGCGCGGTCATCAACGAGTTTGTGCCCAACCGGATGCTGCGGGCGTTTCTGCTGTGCGCCGCGCTGCTGGGCGGCGTCTATCTTGTCAAGCTGCTGCTCAACTATTTTGTGATCTATTACGGCCACCGGCTGGGGGTGAAGATTCAGGGGAATATGCGGCGTGAAATCTTCGCGCATATGCAGAATCTGCCCTTCGCCTATTTTGACGAGCACAAGTCCGGCTCGCTCATGTCGCGGGTCGTCAACGACTTGCAGGATATCACCGAGCTTGCCCACCACGGCCCGGAGGATTTCGTCATCTCGATTCTGATGATGGTGGGCTCCTTCGCGGTGCTGTGCACGGTCAATCTGCCGCTTACCCTGATAATCTTCGCGTTTATCCCGCCGATGCTCTTTTATATGGTGAAAACCCAGGCGAAGATGGGCGAGGGGTTCACCCTGTCGCGCGAGCGCACCGCCGACATCAACGCCGAGCTGGGCAACTCGATTGCGGGCATCCGGGTCACCAAGGCGTTTGACAACCGGCGCGCCGAGATGGACAAGTTTGACCGGCGGCTGGACGATTACTACGAGGCGCGCAGCATCGCCTACCGCGCGATGGCGCGGTTTTACACGGGGATGTATTTCCTGCTGGATCTGATGTATCTGGTGGTGCTGGCGGCGGGCGGCCTGTATTATTACAACGGGCTAATCAACATGGGCGATTTTGCGGCCTATTTTCTGTATATCGGTCAGTTTATCCAGCCGGTGCGGCGGTTCATGCAGTTCTGCGAGATGTTTGAGGAGGGAAGAACCGGCTTCAGGCGGTTCTGCGAGGTCATGGATACCCCGCCTGAGCCGGAAAACCCCGGCGCGGCGGAGGTGGACGACCTTTCGGGCGACATTGTGTTCGAGGACGTCAGCTTTACATACAACAGCGGCAAGGGGGTGCTGAGCCACCTTGACCTGACCATCCCGGCCGGGAAAAAGATTGCGCTGGTCGGTCCCTCCGGCGGCGGAAAAACCACCCTTTGCCACCTGATTCCGCGGTTTTACGACATCGACAGCGGCTGCATCACCATCGGCGGCCGGGATATCGAGACCATCACCCGCGGCAGCCTGCGGCGGGGCATCGGCATCGTGCAGCAGGAGGTTTTTCTGTTCACCGGCACCATCGCGGAGAATATCGGCTACGCCTGCCCGGACGCGACCCGCGCGCAGATTGAGGACGCGGCGCGCAAGGCGCGCATCCACGAGGTGATCGAGCAGATGCCGGACGGGTACGACACCTATGTCGGCGAGCGGGGGGTGATGCTCTCGGGCGGGCAGAAGCAGCGCATCGCGATTGCGCGGGTGTTTTTGAAAAATCCGCAGATTCTGATCCTGGACGAGGCCACCAGCGCGCTGGACAACATCACCGAGCACCAGCTGCAGCAGTCGCTCGACGAGCTGTGTGTCGGCCGCACGACGATTGTGGTTGCGCACCGGCTTTCGACCGTGCGGGGCGCGGACGAGATTGTCGTGCTGACCGACGACGGCGTCGCGGAGCGCGGCACCCACAGCGAGCTGCTGCGCCGGGCGGGGCTGTACAGCGAAATCTACAACAGCCAGTTTGACTGATGAGTTTTTGGGAAGGGAAACGCCGATTTTGAGCAAGATTTTGAAAAAAGCCGCGCTGTTCTGTCTGCCGTTCCTGCTTGCGTTCGCGCTGTTTTTCCTGCTGGAGCCGTACGACTATTTCGGGCTGCGCGGGGACGCGACCTACCTCTCCCGCCCCCTTTCCGCCATGCGGGCGCTGGGGCGCGAAGGGCAGGGCAATCTCATCCTGGGGGACAGCCGCATGGCCAACCTCAGCGTCCCCTACATCGAGCAGCTGACGGGGGAGCGGTTCGCCGCGCTCAGCTTTGGCGGCGCGACGATGGGGGAATGCGTCGAGCTGTTCTGGTACGCCGCCGAGCGCACCGAGCTGCAAACCGTCTATTTTGAGCTGTCCTTTTACACCCTGGGCGGGGATCTGTCCCCCGGGCGTATCCCCAAGGTGGAGGAGCAGGCCGGCAGCCCCTGGGCGTTTGTGCGCAATTTCAACAACTGGCTGGAGGCGGTGAACACCGCCAAGTACAAGACAAAAAACCTGCTGGGCGGCCTGCTGGACAAGCCGGGATGGATCGAGTATCCCGAGGATCCGACCACCTTTGAGAACATCGAGCCGCCGCCCGCACAGGGAGCCCGATACCGCCAGAATCTGGAGGACTATGCCGAAACGCTGCGCGGGATGCTGGGGGGAAGCTGGGCGGTCAACCCCGAGGCATATACAAAATTGCAGGAGATCATGGACTACTGCGACGCGCAGGGGATCGAGCTGATTTTTGTGTTCCCGCCCATGCAGGAATCGGTGCAGACGCTGGTGATCGACCCGCTTGGGATTGCGGAGGAGTATCAGGCGTTCAAGGACTGGCTGTGTGCGCGCGCGACCGTCTACGACATGGAATTCGTGAGCGACTTTTCGCGGGACGAGCGCAACTTCTACGACGGGTTCCACCTCATGGGGGAGAAAAAGAAGCTGCTGGCCGAGCTGATCTTCACCGACGTGGAGGACGAGGCGATCCGGCGCACCCTGCGCTGACCGCGGTGCGATGCGCGTCGGGGCGGCGGGGCTGTCCCCGCGAAGCGATGACCCCGTGCGGGGCGGCCGGGCGGGAATCCGCAGAGAATTTGACACATGCGCCGAGCGGGCTTGACCCGGCGAACGGAACCGGCGCAAGCGGAATTGTTCCCCTGAAAATGCGGGGAACGGCTTGCGGCTCTGCGCCGCGCGGCATCCGACCGCAGAACAGGCCGGGGGCGGCGCGCCCGCGCTGAAACTTTTGGCCTTGCGCCCCGACCCCGTGCGGGGCGCGTCCGAATGAAAACGACCCGGCGGCCGGCAGACCCGGTTGTGGAGTTTAGGAAAGGAAACCGACAAGTGGCTCTCAATTCACCGCTTTTCCTGTTGAGCGCCCTGCTTTGCGCCGCCGTCCACGCGGCGCTTCCGCAGCGGCGGCAGAATCTGTTTTTGCTGCTGGCGAGCTTCGCGTTCTATTTCTGGGCCGCGCCGCAGTACGGCGCCCTGCTGCTTGCCACGCTGGGGGTCGTCTACGCGGGCGCGCGCTGGCTGAACGGCGCGCAGCCGGGGCGCGGGCGGCGTCTGCGCCTTGCGGCGGTGATGCTGCCGCTGTTCGGGGCGCTCGGCGTGCTGAAATATTCCGGCTTGATCGCCCGGACGGCTGCGGCGGCGCTGGGGCTGCTGGGCTTGCAGCGCACCCCGTTCGAGCCCGGCTGGGTGCTGCCGGTCGGCATCAGCTTTTACACCTTCCAGGCGGCCGGATACTGCATCGACGTCTACCGCGGCGACACCCCGCCCGAGCGGGATTTTGTCGATTTCGCGCTGTTCCTCAGCTTTTTTCCGCAGCTCACAAGCGGCCCCATCGGGCGCGCCGGCGAGCTGCTGGGGCAGTATAAGCGATACCGCCCGTTTTCGTATGCCGAAACAGTGTACGGCCTGCGCCGGTTTTTGCTGGGGATGTTTAAAAAGACGGTGGCCGCGGACGGCCTGGGGCTGCTGGTCAACGCGGCGTACGCGATGGACGGCCGGGGCGGCGGAATCTGCTGGTTCGCGATGCTGGCCTACGGGCTGCAGCTCTATTTCGACTTTTCGGGCTACAGCGACATGGCGGTGGGCGCGGCGCGGCTGTTCGGCATCCGGCTGCGGGAAAACTTCCTCGCCCCCTATTTTGCGCCGGATATCGCGTCCTTCTGGCGGCGGTGGCACAGGTCGCTGACCGACTGGTTCCGGGACTATCTGTATATCCCGCTGGGCGGCGGCCGGGCGGGGCTCGGCCGCAAGCTGCTGAATATTCTGCTGGTGTTTGCGCTCAGCGGGCTGTGGCACGGCGCGTCCTGGACCTTCCTGGCCTGGGGGCTGCTGCACGCGGCCGCGCGGATTGCGCAGGAGCTGCTGCGGCGTGTCCGCCCGGCAAGGCCGGCGCGCGGCGCCGCGCGGGCAATCCGCGCGCTGCTGGTGTATCTGTTCGCCTGCTTTGCGCTCGTGCCCTTCCGCGCCCCGAACCTCAGGCAGGCGGCGGCGATGTGGGCGGGGCTGTTCCGGCCGGGCGACCCGGCGCAGTGGGCGGCGCTGTGGGAGAGCGCCTCGCCCGGCATCACGCTGGGCACAACCTACACCGTTTTCTTCTTTGGGGTGCTGGGCATCTCGCTGGCGCTCTGCTTCCTGTTTGACCTGAAGCTCGCGCGGTCGCTGGAAAGCGGCGCGCCGCTGCTCGAGCCGCTCGGCGCGGTTCGCCCGCGCGCGGCGCGCTGGCTGCTTTACTGGTTTATGGCGCTCAGCTCGATGCTGTTCCTGTTCCTTGTCGAGACGGCCTCGAGCGGCGCGGTCTCGTTCATCTACCGCGGGTTCTAAAGCGCGCCGCAAAGCGCCCGCCCGGGCAAACCTGGCGCGCCCCATTTCATCAATCTGTTGGAGGCTCTATGACGTTCAATTCGCCCGAATTCATCCTGTTTTTTACCGCCGTTCTGCTGGGGTGGTACCTGCTGCCCGGCCGCGCGCGGCGGCCGTTCCTGCTGCTGGCCGGCGGCGTGTTTTACTGGCTTGCGCTGCCGGAGGGCTGGTATTATCTCGCGCTGCTGGCGGGCACGTCGGCGCTCTGCTGGCTTGCCGGGCGGTACCTCGGCAGGGCGGAAAGCCAGAAAGTGCGCCGGCTGACCCTTGCCGGGATGCTGGTGCTGCTGTTCGGCGTGCTGTTTGGGTTCAAATACACCGGCTTTGTGCTCTCGCTTGCCGGGGCGGGCGGCAGCCTTGGCTGGCTGGTGCCGGTTGGGCTGAGCTTTTACACCTTCCAGGCGGCGGGTTATCTGATCGACGTATACAACCGCGCGGTCGAGCCCGAGCAGAGCCTGCTGACCTTTATGCTGTTCCTCAGCTTTTTCCCGCAGATTCTCTCCGGCCCCATCAACCGCGCAAAAGAGCTGCTGCCCCAGTTCCGCGACCCGCAGCCGTTTGACTACCACACGGTGGTGACGGGCGGGCAGCGGTTTTTGACCGGGCTGTTCAAAAAGGTCGTGCTTGCGGACGGGCTGGCCGTGCTGGTGGACGGGGTCTATGAATCCCTTGCGGAATACATGGGGCTGACCCTCTGGCTGGCGGTGCTGTTTTACGCCTTGCAGCTGTATTTTGACTTTTCGGGCTATTCGGACATGGCGATTGGCGCGGCGCGGATGCTCGGCTTCACCATGCGGGAAAATTTCCAGGCGCCCTATTTTGCGCCGAATTTCTCGGTGTTCTGGAAGCGCTGGCACATGTCGCTGACCGGGTGGTTCAACGATTACCTGTTTACCCCGCTCGTCTGGAGCCGGTGGGTCAACAAGCTCGCGTTCGGCAGGTCGTGGGAGGAGCACAGGCCGCATTTTGCGCTCAATATCCTGATTGTGTTCACCCTCAGCGGCCTGTGGCACGGCGCGGGGCTGACCTTCCTCGTCTGGGGGGTGCTCAACGGCCTGTTCCGGGTGGCGGAGGAGGGACTGCACAGGCTGCGGCCGCCCAAAAAGCGCGCGCAGGCTGCGCCGGCGGTTCTGTGGCTCAAGCGGGCGGGCGTGTTTGTGCTGTTTGCGCTCTCGCTTGTTTTCTTCCGCGCGTCCAACCTTGCGCAGGCGGTGGACGTCTTTCGCGGGCTGTGCCGGTGGGCGCCGCTTCCGGTTGTGCTGGAGCAGATTCTGCACCTCGCCTCCAACGGCATCTCGACCGCCGGGCTGTACATGACGGTTTACTGGGGCACTCTCCTTGTCGGGCTGGCGCTTGTCTTTTTCTTTGACCGCCGCATAGACCGCTCGCTCGGCAACAAGAAGGGGCGCGCGGTGCTCAACCCCGTCGGCGAGCTGAGCCGGACGCGGCGCTGGCTGGCCTATTGGTTCATGGGGCTTTCCGCCATGACCTTCTATTTCATTGCCGAGGCCGGGCTGCGCGGCGGCGTCTCGTTTATCTACCGCGGGTTCTAAGGCGCGCCGCGGCCTGTTAAGGAGAGCGAAACAATGAAGCGACTGATTAAAAAATTGCTGCTTTTCAGCGTCCCGTTTGTGCTGGCGTTCGGGTTCTTTTTCGCGTTTGAGATTTACGATTACTGGTGCGTCAAGGATGACTGTGCCTATCTTGCGCGCGGGATGCACTCGCTGCGCGAGGTGATGCTCACCCACCCGCAGCGGATTATCCTTGGGGACAGCCGCATGGCCAACCTCAACGTCGATTATATCGAGGAAATCTCGGGCGAGGACTGGTGCACCATGGCGTACGGCGGCGCGACCCTCAGCGAATCCATCAGCCAGTTCTGGTTCGCGGCCGAGCACACCCAGCTGAAAGAGGTGGTGCTTGGGGTCAATTTTTACACGATGAACGGGCGGCATTACGAGACCGAGCGGTTCCCGCAGGCCGAACGCATGGCGGAAAACCCGGTTGAATATGTCACGAATTACCGCAACTGGATCGACGCGATTTACCGGCTGCGGGACAACGTCTCCAACGCGATTTACGACGCGACCGGCTGGGAGCAGTTTTATATCTTTGTGGACAACCCCGCCTCGCTCGAGCAGAACGTGCGCCCGCCGCAGGAGTACGGCGAAAACGGATACCGCACCGACCTGTTCAGCTACAGCGCGCTGATCTACGACCAGTGCGCGGACTATCAGGACTGCGTGGAGTATCTGTTCCAGCTGGGCGAAATCATCGACTACTGCGACCAAAACGACATCCACATCACCTTTGTGCTCATGAACGGCAACCGGGTCATCTGGGAGCGGGTGATTTTTGACCTGGGGCTGGAGCGGTATATCGATATGTACAAGGACTATCTCAAATCGCGCGCGGACGTGATTGACATGGAGTTTTACAACGACGTCGCCCAAAACGACGACCTCTTTTTGGATGGGTTCCACTTTGTGCTGGAGGAGAAGCTGCACATCGCGCGGATCATTTTTGCGGACGAGCCGAGCGAATACGCGATGCGCACAACCAAGGAGGAATACCGCGCCATGGTCGACGCGGGGCAGACCTTTACGGTTGTGCCGCAGCCTGCCGGGGAGGATCCGGCGGCATAGTTCGAACCGGCGGGGTGGCCGGCAGGCGGGGCAGCGCCGCCCGGCGAGCTGCGCCCGCAGAGGCTCGGCGGACGGCTTCGCAGAGCCGCGCTGCCGGTACATCATCCGCGCACCGCGGGGCGCGGCGGACGCAAAAACGCGGGAACGGCCGCACCGGCCGCGGAGCGAAGAACCTGCCACAGAGAGGTCTGCCGCAGACCGCACCCGGCCGGGGGCAAAGGCCGTGTCCGGACAGCCCGTGCGGCGGCGCTCTGCCGCAAACTGTGTGGTGGCGCCGGGCGGGCGGCAGCGGGGAATAAGAGACGAATAAGGGAACGGCGCAGCTTCTGCTGCGCCGTTCCCTGTTTTAGCTGTCACGCACCTGCGTTCCGTGCGGCCCTATGTACGGGTTATTTGCCCGCCTTGGGCGGTTCGGGCTTGACCTCGGTGAGGTCGATGTCGGGCTCTGCCTGCGGCGGCTGGGGCTGCGCCTGCTTGCCGTCCGTGTGCACAAAGCCGTCCAGCAGCGCCTTGAGGTCGATGCCGGCCGATTCCCGCAGCCCCTCGGTGACCTGGGTGGTCGTCTGCATGATATCCCGCACCAGCTTGGCGTTGTTGCCCTCGCCGAACATGGTGATGCGGTCGACTGCGCCCAGTGGCGCGGCCGCGTTTTTGACCACCTCGGGCAGCGCCTTGAAGTACATTTCGAGCACGGCGGCCTGTCCCATCTTGGCCATCGCGTCCGCCTTTTTGTCGATGCCCTCGGCCTCGGCCAGCGCTTTGGCCTGGATCGCCTCCGCCTCGGCAAGACCCAGCTTGCGCACACCGTCAGCCTCCTGCTCGCGGGCGAACCGCTCCGCCTCGGCCAGCGCCTTTTTGGCCAGCGCCTCCTGCTCCTGCTCGTACCGGCGCGCCTCGGCCTCCTTCTGGCGCTCGTAAAGCTCTGCCTCCGCGCGCTGCTGGCGGGCGTACCTGTCCGCCTCGGCCTCTTTTTTAATCTGCGCCTCAAGCGCCTTTTCCTTGACCTCGGTCTCCATCGCCCGCAGCTCAATCTCGCTCTTGGTCTTGGCGATATCCGCGTCGATGGTCGCGACCTCGATGGTGCGGCGCTGCTCCTCGGCCTGAATCTTGTACGCCGCGTCCGCCTCGGCCTGCTTGACGTCTGCCTGCTTTTTCAGCTCGGCCTGCTTGATGGCGAGGTCGTTCTGGCGCACGGCAATCTGGGTGTCGGCGGCGACGCGGGCGTTGTTGCTCTCCTCGTCGGCGCGCGCCTGTGCCATCTGGATGTCCCGCTCGCCCTCCGCCTTCGCGATGGCGGCGGTCTTTTTGATCTGGGTGATGTTGTCGATACCGAGGTCCTCAATGACCCCGTTCCTGTCCACAAAATTCTGCACGTTGAAGCTGACAATCTCCAGCCCCATACGCGCCATGTCGGGCGCGGCATTCTCCTGTACCTTTTCGGCGAACAGCTTGCGATCGGACACCATCGCGCTCAGCTGCATCTGGCCGACGATTTCGCGCATGTTGCCCTCCAGGACGTCCTGCACGGTGCGCACGATATACGCCTCGTCCTTGTTCAGGAAGTTCTGCGCCGCCAGCGCCAGCTTTTCCGGCTCGTCGCTGATCTTGATTTTAACGGCCGAATCCACCATGATGTTGATGAATTCCGCCGTCGGCACGGGCGAGCTTGTCTTCACGTCAACCGAAATCAGCTTGAGGCTCAGCTTATCCAGCCGTTCCAGGAACGGAATCCGCACGCTTGCCTTGCCGATGATAATTTTGCGGCGAAGCCCCGAAATAATATACGCCATATCGGGCGGCGCTTTTACGTATCCCACAGAGATAATCAGGATTAAAAACAGAACCCCCGCGGCAATGCCAATCCACATTACAGGCATCATTCATTCTCCTTTGCTTTTTGTTTCGGCCACTGACCTTGTCCATATCCTACGGGATTTTCAAAAAGTTTGCAAGCAGGTCGACTTTGTGAAATAAATAACAAAATTGCCGCCCTTTGCCCACATCTGCGCGCCCGGCGTCCTATTTATAATCTATAATACTATATTATAAAGGCGGGATTCGGATGCGCGGCGGCGGCGCGGCGGTTCAAGGCCATTTTGCAACGGCGCCGTGCGTTTTTTAATTTTCGCCTTTCTCCGGCCGCCCGGGGCGGCGCGCTCAGGGCGTCAGCATCGCCGCAAACCCGCTGCTGTACCGCACCGTCTGCAGGTCGATGACCCACATGGCCTCGACCCCGTCCATCGACTCGACAAGCGCCGCGCCCTGCTCGTAGGGCAGCACAAACAGCGCGGTGGACAGCGCGTCCGCAAGGCCGGAATCGGCGCACACAACCGCGACCTCCTCAAAGTGCGCCGCCGGCATCAGGGTTTCGGGGTCGATGATGTGGTGGTAGTTGACGCCGCCGACCGTGTAGTACCGCTGATAGTTGCCGCTTACCACCACACAGCCCGCATCGAGCGAGAGGGCGCACAGCGCGTTCTGGGGGTTCTCGGGGTTCTCGATGCCGACCGACCACGGCCGCTCCTCGGGGGAATCGCCGACGGTGCACACATTGCCGCCGACCGACAGCAGGCAGCGGTCAATCCCCGCGCGCGCCGCCGCCCCGGCGGCTTTCCCGGCCGCGTAGCCCTTCGCAATCGCGCCGACATCCAGCCGCATCTCCGGGTCGGCGAGGTAAACCGTGCCGGCCTGCTCGTCGATCACCAGCTGTTCGATGTCGCAGTGTTCGGCCGCCTGGCGCAGCGTCTGCGCGGGGGGCAGCGCGGCGTGCGCGGGGTCGGCCAGCCCGGCCGTGCGGTATTCGTGCCAGACGGCCAGCACGCTGCCCATGGCGACGTTTACCGCGCCGCCCGTTTGGGTATAGGCCGCGCGCGCAAGCAGCAGCATCTCGATGATTTCCGGGTCGACCGGGACGGGGGCGACACCGGCGTTGTCGTTGATCGTTTTGAGGTTGTTCATGCCGTCGTACTCGTTGTATATATCAAACAGGCGGTGATAGCGCAGCAGGCAGTCGTACAGGGTCTGCGCGGCCTGCTCGAACACCTCGTCGCTTTCCGCATAGCCCGCCACGACGGTGACCGTGTCAAACAGATCCAGGAAAATTCTCTGCCGGCGGGTCTCCTGCTCCTGCGCGCCGCAGCCGGCAAGCGCCGCGGTCAGCAGGAGACAGAGGGTGATGCAGATGGCTTTTTTCATGGAGCTCTCCTTTCCGGCGGAGGCGGGGACGGAATCGGGTATATACAGGAAAGAAAGGGTCGCCGGCCTGCCCCGCGGCCTGTGCCCTAAATGAACAGCGTGGACGGAATGCGGCGGGACGGGCTGCCGGGCAATAGAAGCGGACAACGGCCCCTGCGCGGCCTGCACCCCGAACGCAGGGGAGGCAGCGGGACACGGCATAAACCGGCCGGGACGCGCGCATGGGCTGCGGCGAACGCCGGTTTCAATAAAGAGAACAACACGCCGTGGTTATTATACCACAACCCCCCGTGCGCGAAAAAGCGGGGATTGCGCCGCGCCGTCCGGTTTCGCCCAAAACCGGCAAAAGTACCGGTTCGCCGCCGCACAGTTCGACCGCTTTCCCGCCGGCAAAAGTTCATAATTATTTCACAAACTGTTCAGCCCGAATTCAGATTGCCGGGGTATGATAAAGGCGTCGTAAGGAATTTGTAACTTTTTACATTCTGTGCATACTGTTACTGCCCCGAGCGCACAGGCGACGCAACAGATTTACTCGGGGCAGACAAACAACAACCGCGCTTGTGCGGATTACATAAATTGACTTGCACATTTTCTCCTCACAACTCTTTTTTGTCTGTACTTTCAATCGGCAGAACGGCCGCGCTTGTTTGCGCGGCCGTTCTGCTTTTGCGCCGGGGCTGCGCGCCCGGCACCCGTCCCCTGGGACGCGGCGGGCTTTTGGGGATTGCATCGCCCGCAGTCTTGTCGCCCGGGGCTTGCTGCCCGGCTCCGCGCGCAAGGTCATAAAAAAGCCCCGGAAAACCGATTCCGGGGCTTTGGTTCTGACAGAGTGGGAAACAATCAGGCCTTTTTTGCGGCGCGCCGCTTGAACAGCTTGACCAGCTCGACGGCCGGAATCACCGCGAACGCCAGCGCCATGGCGACCAGATACTCGGCCGCGGAAATGTGCGCAAAGCCGAACAGGCGGTTCAGGAACGGGACGTAGATCACCGTGCTTGTCAGCACAAGGGAGGCGAGCATCGCGCCGAACAGATAGACGTTGTGGGTGGGCAGGCTGAAAATCGACTTGTTCTGCGAGCGCATGTTGATGCTGTGGAAGATTTCCGCCATCGACATGGTGAGGAACGCCATGGTCATGCCGTCCGGGCTGTTTGCAATCTCCCAGACGCCCGCCTCCATAAAATGGCCGATGAAATAGGCCGCGAGGGTCACGACGGTAACCAGCACGCCCTGATAGGCCACGTCCGCGCCGAGCCCCCCCGCAAAGATGCCGTCGCGCGGGTTGCGCGGGCGGCGCTGCATGATGTCCGGTTCGCCCTTTTCCATGCCGAGCGCGAGCGCCGGGAAGCAGTCGGTGATGAGGTTGATCCACAGGATGTGCACCGGCTCGAGGATGGTGAAGCCGAGCATGGTGGCAAAGAAGATGGAGAGCACCTCGCTCAGATTGCTGGACAGCAGGAACTGGATCGCCTTGCGGATGTTGTCGTAGATTTTGCGCCCCTCTTCAACGGCGCTGACAATGGTCGCAAAGTTGTCGTCGGCCAGCACCATGTCGGCGACGTTCTTGGTCACGTCGGTGCCGGTGATGCCCATGCCGACCCCGATGTCCGCCGCCTTGATCGAGGGCGCGTCGTTGACCCCGTCGCCGGTCATTGCAGTGATGCAGCCCCGCGCCCGCCAGGCGTTGACGATGCGCACCTTATGCTCGGGCTGGACGCGGGCGTAGACCGAGTACTTCTCAACCTCCTGCGCAAATACATCGTCCGGGATCTCGTCCAGCTCCGCGCCGGTGATCGCCTCGTCCGGGCCGGAGATGATGCCCAGCTGCATGGCGATGGCGACGGCGGTGTCCCGGTGGTCGCCGGTAATCATGATCGGGCGGATGGATGCGCCGCGGCATTCCCGGATTGCGTCCGCCACCTCGTCGCGCACCGGGTCGATCATCCCGGCAAGCCCCAGAAAGACGAGGTCGGTCTCCAGCGTGTCGGGGGTGCAGTCCGCGGGCATCGCTTTCCACACCCGCTGCGCACCGGCAAGCACCCGCAGCGCCTTGTCGGCCATTGCCTTGTTCTGCGCGAGAATCTCGCCGCGCAGCGCATCGGTCAGCGGCACGGCCTTGCCGCCGCGCAGCACGGCGGTGCAGCGCTTGAGCAGCTCGTCCGGCGCGCCCTTGGTGTATTGGATATAGCCGCCCGCGCCGTCCTCATGCACGGTCGACATCAGCTTGCGCATCGAATCGAACGGCGCCTCGCCTACACGGGGGAACCGGGTCTTCAGCTCCGGCTTTTTCAGCCCGAGCGACCAGGCGAAGTTGACCAGCGCATTCTCGGTCGGCTCGCCGACGGCCTGGCCGGTCTCGTCCGGCTCGGAATCCGAGCAGAGCGCCATCGCGGCGGCCAGCTGCCGCTCGTCCGCCGCCTCGGTCTGCACAACGGTCATCCGGTTCTGGGTCAGGGTGCCGGTTTTGTCCGAGCAGATGATCTGGGTGCAGCCCAGCGTCTCCACCGCCGTCAGCTTGCGGATAACGGCGTTGCGCCGGGACATTTTGGTGACCCCGATGGACAGCACGATGGTTACAACGGCGGAAAGCCCCTCCGGGATGGCCGCGACCGCGAGCGAGACCGCCACCATAAACGCATCCAACAGCACGCCGCCGCTCAGCGAACCGGCGCGCCACACCCCAACGCCGAAAATCACCGCGCAGATGGCGAGCACCATCCAGGTCAGCGTCTTGCTCAGCCGCGCCAGCTGGATTTGCAGCGGGGTTTTGCCCTCCTTCGCGTTGGCGATTGCGTCCGCGATTTTGCCCATTTCGGTCCGCATCCCCGTCGCGGTGACGACGGCGGTGGCGCGGCCGTACGCGACCGTGCTGCCCATATACAGCATGTTGCTGCGGTCGCCCAGCGGGACGGGCTTGCCGTCGCGGCTCTCAAGCGGCTCGGTCTGCTTGTTGACCGGCACCGATTCGCCGGTCAGCGCGGATTCCTCCGCCTTGAGGCTCGCGGCCTCGAGGATGCGCGCGTCGGCCGGGATGGCGTCCCCCGCCTCCAGCACGACCACGTCGCCCACGGCGACATCCTCGCTTTTAATGCGGTGAATCATGCCGCCGCGCACGACCCGGCAGGTTGCGGCGGACATTTCGTTGAGCGCCTCAATCGCCTTTTCGGCCTTGCTCTCCTGCAAAACGCCCAGCACGGCGTTGAGGATGACCACAAACAGGATGATGAACACGTCGGTGAACGGCTCGCCCGCGTAGATCGAGGTCACGGTGGAGACGGCGGCGGCCGCCAGCAGAATCAGGATCATCGGGTCGGCAAGCTGGGAGAAGAACCGCTTGACGATCGAGGTCTTTTTCGCCTCCGCAAGCTTGTTTTTGCCCTGCCGCTCCAGGGCGGCCGCGGCCTGCTCCTCGCTCAGGCCGCCGGGTGCGGAGCCAAGCTCCTCCAGCACCGCCTCGGCCGGTTGCAGATAGTGCTCCATTGCTTCAACGCTCCTTCCATAAAACAAACGGGGTGTCTGAATGCTTCTGCTTCTCTCGCCGCGTATGGGGAGAATAAAACAAAAAAACCCATGCACAGCAAAATAAGCCGTACACGAGTCTCACTCTCAAGGCGGGGGATTGCCAAAGCCTTTTAGCCAAACCAGACGCAGCCGGTTGAAAGCCACGCCATGCATGTTGATTTGGCACGCCTTTCGGCGCTGAATTACTCCCTCAGTGTTGTTGGATACCTTACCATATTCCCGCGTCAATGTCAAGCGTTTTTGCGAAATTGCGCCCGGGGAAGCCGCGCGCGGCGGCCGCCGCACCCGCGGAGCCGGGCTCGCGCAGCTGCTTTGGCCGCAGAAGCCGCCCTGCTCGCCGGGGCCGTTCCATGACGCAGGCGCAGCTCTGGCAGCTTGCCGGTTCCGCCCGTGCGGCGCCGAGATCTCGGCGCCGGGTGTTCTTCCTTATGGACAGCGCGCCGTCCATCCCCCGCCCGTCCCCCGTCGGCGCGCCCAAACCGATTCCCCGGGCGGCCTTCCGCCCCGACGCCGCCCGGCACGCGGCGCTGCCCGCCGCGGCGGTTTGCACTTGCGCGCGAGACCTGATAGAATAAAAGGACAACTTCCGGGCATTTGCCCGAAACCACAGCCTGAAAGAGGGGATTTTCAACTTTTTATGGACACGCACTTAGCCGGTTCAATCGGCGTCATGCTTTTTCTGGTGGTTTTGTCGGCCTTTTTCTCGGCCGCCGAGACCGCGTTTTCCTCGATGAACCGCACCCGGATGCAGCTTTTGGCGGATCACGGCGGCAGGCGGGCGCGGCTTGCGCTGTCGCTGGGCGAACAGTATGACCGGCTGCTCACCACCATTCTGGTGGGCAACAATATTGTGAATATTTCGCTGACCGCGGTGGCAACCGTGTTTTTTGTCGGCCTGGTCGGCTCCGGCGGCGCGACCCTATCCACCGTGGTGGTGACCGTTGTCGTGCTGATTTTTGGGGAGATTACCCCCAAAAGCCTCGCCAAAGAGTCGCCCGAGAGCTTCGCGGCCTTCTGCGCGCCGGTTCTGCACGCCCTGATTGTCCTGCTGACCCCGGTGAACTGGCTCTTCTCCCAGTGGAAACGGCTGATTTCCCGGCTGTTTCGGGTCAAGGAGGATCACCGTGTCACCGAGGCGGAGCTGCTGATTCTGGTGGACGAGGCCGCGAACGGCGGCGGAATCGACGAGGAGGACAGCGAGCTCATCCACAACGTGATCGAGTTCAACGACCTCGAGGCCGGGGACATCTTTACCCCGCGGGTGGACATTGTCGGCGTGCCGCTGGACGCCGCGCAGCAGGAGATTTCGCGGCAGTTCTCCCTCACCTCCTTTTCCAGGCTGCCGGTTTACCGCGGCAGCCTGGACGACATCGTCGGCGTGCTGCATATCAAGGACTATTACTGCGAGGTGCGCGGCAAGGGACGGCCGGTGTCCGCGGTGCTGCAAAAGGCGGTTTACGCAACCCCGACCATGAAGATCAGCGACCTGCTGCGGCTGCTGCAAAGGGACAAGTCCCATCTGGCGGTTCTGACCGACGAGTACGGCGGCACGATGGGCATCGTGACGATGGAGGATATTTTGGAGGAGCTCGTCGGCGAAATCTGGGACGAGCACGACGAGGTCGCGGTGGAGTTCCGTGACACGCCGGACGGCGGCTGCCTTGTCTCGGGCGCGGCGGATACCGAGGCGTTTCTGGAGCGGTTCGGCCTGACCGATCCGCAGACCGAGGCCTCGACCGTGAGCGGCTGGGTGACCGAGCGGCTGGGGCGCATCCCCAAAACCGGCGAGCAGCTGGTGTATCAAACCCGAACGATTACCGTGAGCGGGGCGAACAACCGGCGGGTGTCCGAGATTCACGTCGCGCCGGCGCAGCCGGCGGACGAGCCGCAGGACGCGCAGTAATCCGCGGCGGCCGGGTTCCGCCCCGCCTCCCGGGCTTATGCAGGCCGCCGGTACTCCGGCGGCCTTTCCGGTTTGGCGGCCGCTTCGGCGGCGGGGAACCGGTGCGGCGCGCCCGGCCTGTCCTTATCATTTGTTTATAAAGAAGCGCTGGTTGCCGGGGTGGGGACGCAAAAAACCGGGCAGGGAACCACCGGGGCAGAGGCGGCGCTTTGCAGGGGTATTCCGCGGGGAACCGGCGGCGGGTCGAAATCCGGCCGGCCGGCCGGACAAAACCGCCCGGGGGAGGTGACGCCCTGTGCGGCAGCCGGCGGCGCGGCCGGAACCCGGGGCAGGGAACCGGCCGCCGGGCTGCGCGGGCTCTGTTCCCAATCGCCGGCTTTGGCGGCGTTCATGCCGCTGTGCCCGGCAGCGCGGATCCCGCCGCGCGTCTAAATATGCCAAAATATTGAAACGAATTTTGTGCAAACAAGCCAAAACCGTTGCAGAAATTTGGCAAAATCCCCCGCCAACTTTTTGTCAGGATGACGAAAAAGAGCCGGTTCCAGCTCTTTCCTCTTGAAATTATGGGCAAAACCCGCTATCATAAAGGGTACTTTAAGCTGGCTAACTTTCTGAAGCTGTACAATGTCCTTTTGAAAGAGAGAATTCCATGCGAAAAAAACTCACCGCGCTGGTGCTGGCCTGCGCGCTGCTCTGCCCGTTCGCGCCGCTCGCGTTCGCGCAGGAGGGCGACGGGGTGGCGGCTCGTCTGGCGAATGTCCAGGAGATGTCCGGGTACACGGTCGGCACAGCGGAATATAACTGTTATTTGTTCGCGGGACGCGTGTTCCGCATGCTGTTTGAATATGATTCCGCCCCCAACATCAACTATCACGGCGACTACGATTCAAACAACCACAACACCATGCTCATCGCGCGGATGTATACCCCGATGTCCTGCAGCATCATCTCCTGCGGCGGGCGCGACCCGGTCAGCGACGAGGCCAAGGCGCTGACCCTGGGAGAGGTGACGATCGAGAACACCCGTACCCTGCTGTCCATGGCGATGCCCGGCGACATTCTGCAGGGGCACCGCGGGGACGGCGTCCACACGATGGTGGTGCAGCACGTCAATTATGAGGGGGATACCCCGGTCAGCGTGACCGTCTATCACGGCAACTGGAACAGCCAGGTCACCATCTCGACCTTTTCGGTTGAGACGCTGGTCTCCACCTACGACCACGCGCTGTCGGATTTCCGCTCGCTCAATTATTACCTGATTGACAGCGGCTCCTCGGTCTATTTCAACCCGGAGGGCGGCGACGCCAGCTTCCTAAGCAAATTTGTCAACGGCGGCCAGCCGATCGGCTCGCTGCCCACTGCTTCCCGCGCGGGCTATGCGTTTGAGGGCTGGTATACCGCACGCTCAGGCGGTTCCCGCGTCGACGAGACCACCGTGCCGACCGAGCTGTCCATGCATCTCTATGCGCACTGGACGCCGGTCAGCTATACCGTGAGCTTTGACCCGGCCGGCGGCAGCTGCGGCACGGCGGGCAAATCCGTGTATTACGGCGGCACCTACGGCTCGCTGCCCACCGCCGAGCGGGAGGGCTATACCCTTGCCGGCTGGGCGGTTCGGCCGTCCGGCGCGGAGCTCCTGAGCCGGGATTCCGCCGTGAGCGTCAACCACGACCACACCCTGTATGCGGTGTGGGAGCCCAAAACCTACACGGTCGAGCTTGACCCGGGCGAGGGCGAGCTGGAGCAGACAAGCGCGGAGGTTGCGTTCGGGCAGTCCTACGGTGCACTGCCGGCGCCGGTTCTGGAAGGATACATGTTTGCGGGCTGGTCCGACGGGACGCGCCTGCTTTCGGCGGACGACCCTGTTGCAACGGCGCAGGATCACGCGCTGACCGCCGTTTATCTGCCGCAGTTCACCGACGTGGTCACCGGGCTGACCGCCGGGAGCGACGCGACCGATTCCATCACCCTGCGCTGGGATCAGACCCCCGACGCAACCGGCTATGAAATCTACCGCGCGGTCGGCGCGCAGGATACCCCCACACTGCTTGCAACCCTTGAGGGCGCCGGGACGCTCAGCTATACCGACGGCGGCCTGCAGGAGGGGGACACCTTTGTGTACACCGTCCGCGCGTTCCAACGCTCGGCCGAGGGGATTGTGCAGTACAGCCCCCGCGGCACGGCAGTGGAGGCCGCGACCTATATGGCCGTGCCCCAAACGCCGGAAAAGTTCCGGGCGGCCGCGCCTGCCGCGACCTACGTCACCCTTTCCTGGAACCCGGTCGAGAACGCGACGGGCTATGAGCTGCAGCGTGCGGAGAGCCCGGACGGCGAGTTTGTGACCATCTATGCGACCCCGAACAACACAACAACCAACACCGCCTGCGTGCCGGACACGACCTATTATTACCGGGTGGTCGCCGTCCGCACCCTCTCGGGAACGATTGCCCGCAGCGCCCCCACCGAAACGGTGGAGGTCACGACATTGCCGGAGTAATCCGCGCGGCTTTCCCTTTACAGCGACATGTAAACGCAGCGCCTCTGGCGCTGCGTTTTGTCCGTGCTTTTGCAAAAACGCGCTGCCGTTCTGCCCGGCGCGCCCGCCCCTGCCTGAAGAAAAGAGGTTGTCTTATGCCAAGACCCAAAAAATGCCGGCGTGTGTGCGCCATGCCCGAGACAAGCGGCTTTCGCCCGATTGGGAAAACCCGTGCCAAGCACGCCGTCTGCATGACGGTGGACGAGTTTGAGACCATCCGGCTCATCGACCACGAGGGGCTGAATCAGGAGGCTTGCGCCGCGCAGATGGAAGTTGCGCGCACCACTGTGCAGGCAATCTACCTGCGCGCGCGGCGTAAGCTGGCCGCCGCACTGGTGGAGGGGCGGCCGCTTCACATCGAGGGCGGGCAGGTCGTCGTCTGCGAGCAGAGCGCGGCTTGCCGCGGAACGGGCTGCCGCTGCCGCTGCTGCGGCGGCAAGGAATCCGCCCGCTGACACGGCGTCCGCGCCGGTTCGCGCCGTTCCCCCGCGGCGGCGAGATGAGGCGACTGTCCCCGGGCGGCGCACGCCTGGCGGGGTCTTTCTGCGGGGCACGGACACTGCGCTTTTCGCGCCGAGGTTTGCCGCCGGGTGACCGCGGCAGACATTGCCGGTGCTATTTTGCATAACGGAGTAATCATGCCATGCGCAATAAGTATGAAATGGATATGTGTCACGGACCGCTGTTCGGAAAGATTCTGCGGTTCGCGCTGCCGCTGACCCTGACCGGGATCTTGCAGCTGCTTTTCAACACGGTCGACCTCGTGGTCGTCGGCCAGTTTACGGGCAGCGACGCGCTCGCGGCCGTCGGGGCGACCAGCTCGCTCATCAACCTGCTTGTCAACCTGTTCATCGGCCTGTCGGTCGGCACAAACGTGATTGTCGCGCGGTATTACGGCGCAAACGACAGCGAAAATCTGCGCGAGGCGACTCACACCGCGATCCTGACGGCGATTGTTGTCGGCATCGCGCTGGTGTTTGTCGGGATCGGGATATCCCGCCCGGTGCTGGCCGCGATGGACACGCCGGACGACGTGCTGCCCCAGGCGATGCTGTATATCCGTATCTACTTTATCGGGATGCCCGCGCTGACCCTGTACAATTTCGGCGCGGCGATTCTGCGCGCCATCGGGGACACCCGCCGCCCGCTCTATTTTCTCACCATCTCCGGCGTGGTCAACCTGGTGTTCAACCTGATTTTCGTGATTGTCTTTCACCTCGGGGTGGCGGGGGTCGCAATCGCCACGGTGATCTCCCAGGCGCTCTCGGCCGTGTTTGTCCTGCTTTGCCTGACCCGCGCCGACGGCGTCTACCGCGTTGACCTGCGCGCGCTGCGCATCCACGGCGACAAGCTGCTTAACATGTTGTTGATCGGCCTGCCCGCCGGGCTGCAGGGGATGCTGACCGACTTTTCAAACGTCGTGATTCAGTCCTCGGTCAACGGGTTCGGCTCGCTCGCCATGGCGGGCAACACGGCGGCAACCAGCATTGTCCGGTTCCTGTATATGAGCGTCAACTCGGTCACCCAGACGGCGCTCAGCTTCACCAGCCAGAATGTCGGCGCAAGGCAGTATAAGCGGGTCAACCAGATTGCGGGGAACTGCGTGCTGATTGCGGCGCTGCTCGGCAGCGGGCTGGGCACCCTCGCCTATCTGTTCGGGCGGCCGCTGCTGGGCATCTTTTCGCCCGACCCGCTCGTCGTCGAGCAGGGGCTTTTCAAGCTGCGGATCCTCGGCATCCCCTATTTTCTCTTCGCCATTATGGATGTGCTGCCCGGCGTACTGCGCGGGCTTGGCAGCGGCGTCGCGCCGACCGTCATCACCCTGGCCGGCACCTGCCTGTTTCGGATCCTCTGGATCTACACCGCGTTCCGCGCCGTCCCGACCCTGGAGATGCTCTATATCTCCTACCCGGTTTCCTGGGCGCTGACGGCGTTGATGCAGACGGCCTGCTTTTTCATCGTGCGGCGGCGGGTGTTCCGCCGTATGCGGGCGCAGGAGAGCCCGGCGGCCGTCTGAGGGA
>CAZYAV010000036.1:0-22842 GCA_964645785.1 uncultured Oscillospiraceae bacterium | reverse complement strand
CTTTTCAATATTTCCAGAATATTTATCGGGGAATTCCCGAAAGAGCGGCCGGGGGAGCGGGGGAGCGAGCCGCGCCGTCCCGGCGCGGCCGCGCATACGCAGGGGACAAAACCGCCCGATACGCATGGCCTTGCAAAGAGACTCTTATTTGCGGGGCGGCGGGGGGCCGCAGCATGCACTGCACCCCGGAAAACAGGCCGCGCCCGGCCGGCCGGCGTCCGGTTGTCAAACGCAGGGAAACGTGATAAACTGAATAAGCTGAATTTTTAAAGGGAGTTGCTTTTATGTCAGGAAACTCGAAATGGAATAACATCAAGCGCAAAAAGGAAAAAACAGACGGCGCGCGCGCAAAAATCTTCACCAAAATGGGGCGTGAGATTACGGTGGCCGTGCGCTCCGGCGGGCCTGACCCGGCGACAAACGGCAAGCTGCGCGATGTGATTGCCAAGGAGAAAGCGATCTACGTGGCATCGGATAACATTGAGCGGATCATCAAAAAAGCGCAGGGCGGCGACAAGACGGACTATGAAAATATCGTATATGAGGGGTATGGCCCCGGCGGAATCGCGGTTATCGTGGAGACGCTGACCGACAACCGCAACCGAACGGCCGGCGATGTGCGGCACTTTTTTGACAAATACGGCGGCAACCTCGGCACGACGGGCTGCGTGTCCTTTATGTTCGAGCAAAAGGGCGTGATCACCATGAGCATGGAGGATCTTGAAGAGGACAGGGTCATGGATGACGCGATTGAGTGCGGGGCGGACGATGTCAACATCGAGGACGGCGGCGCGGAAATCCTGACGGTGCCGGCGGAGCTGTTCACGGTTTGCGAAGCGCTTGAGCAAAAGGGCTATACGTTTGAATCCGCAGAGGTGGCGCAGGTTCCCGCCAGCTACACCCGGCTGGACGGGGAGGACAACCTGAAAAAAATGGGGCAGCTGCTGGAGCATCTGGAGGAGCTGGACGACGTGCAGAACGTCTGGCACAACCTCGACAACGCGGACGAGCTGCCGGAGTAAGCGGGGCTATTGCGCAAAGCGGGGCAGGCCGCCCCGCTTTGCGCCCGCGGCTTGCCCGCTTTGCGCGGGAAGGGCGCAAAAACGGGTTTTGTAAAAAAACGCAAAATAGGCTTGACTTTTTTTGCGGGCATGGCTATAATGAATTACGTCGCTTGGGCTCGTAGCTCAGCTGGGAGAGCGCCGCGTTCGCAACGCGGAGGTCGAGAGTTCGATCCTCTTCGGGTCCACCATATCGGAGCAAGCTTTGTGTCGCTTGCTCCGATTTTTTTTATGAAAACCGGTGCGCGCCCACGCCGCTGCGCCCCCCTTTTTACGCAAAAAAGGCACGCCCGGTTCGCCTGCTCGGCCATAACCCCCTCACGACGGCGCACGGCCGCTACCGGCCTTTTGTGTGCTGCGGGGGCGCAGCTCCCGTGTCCGAAAGGCCGAGGCTGCTTTTCCGTGCGCCTTGGACAAACAGGCAAAGTCCGAACCCGCAAGGCGCGGGCTTTGTGCTTTTTACGCCGCCGGTTCTGTTTGGCAGGAAATACGGCCGCCACGTTTCTCCGACCCTCGGGGCGGAATGATAGATATATTATACAAAATATATATCCTCATATTTATTCCTCGCCCACCCCGGGGCGCGGGTGCGGGGCTGCCCTTTAGAACGGCCGCGGCCGGACGGTTCGCGCTGCGCATATCGTACACATTAAATCAGGCGGTTTCAAACGGCCAATCCCAAGGCGGGGGAACGGCGCGGGTGTGGGACGGGGAAACGCGCCCCGGCCTTGCGCGCCGACGCCGGCATCATGCCGGGCGGTGCGCGTCGGCGGGCTTTGCGGGACAAGCCCGGATTCGGCGGCCGCCGCGCGGCGCGGCAACCCTGCGCGAACCCCCGAAAACCGCCCAGAATCCTGCGGCGGAAAGGCGGCGCAGCCCGGCCGCGCCGCGCAGGGCGCCAAAATCCCGCGCCGCGCGAAAAAATTGCCGCCGCCCGGTTGACAGCAGCCCCGGGCAGATGGTATAGTAAGGATACCTCTTTGTCAGGCTTATTTTTTTGTGCGCATTTTCGCGCCGCCGGCCTGAATGAGGGAGGCAAATAAAGCCGGGCTGAACCGGCCGCAAAATGGAGGTGCCGAAAATGACAGTCAAAATCACCCTTGCTTGCACCGAGTGCAAACAGCGCAACTATGACACGACCAAAAACAAGAAGAACACACCCGACAGGCTGGAGCTGAAAAAGTATTGCCGCTTCTGCCGCAAGCACACGCTACATCGCGAAACGAAATAAAGGCGGTAGGGAAAAATGGCAGATAAGCAGGCTGGCGCGAAGGCGAAAAAACCCAGCTTTTTTGCAAGGATGGGCAAATACTTTCGCGACGTGTGGGGCGAGTTCAAAAAGATCGTCTGGCCGTCCCGCAAACAGACAATCAACAACACAGTGGTGGTTCTGGTGACCTGCCTTGTGTTCGCCGTTGCAATCTGGGCGCTCGACATTGTGTTCGGGCTTCTGCGCGGGCTGATTCTCTGATTCCGCGCGCCGGGCTTCCCCGGCCGCGCAGTTAAGGTGGTGTGAGGTATGTCCGACGCCGCAAAGTGGTATGTGATTCATACCTATTCCGGCTATGAAAACAAGGTTGCCACCAACATCGAAAAGCTGGTGGAGAACCGCAGGCTTCAGGACTTGATTTTTGAGGTGAAGATCCCGACCGAAAAGGTCGTTGAGATCAAGGACAACAAGCGCAGGGAAATCGAGCGCAAGCTCTTTCCCGGCTATGTGCTGGTCAAGATGATCGTCACAGACGAGACTTGGTATATTGTGCGCAACACCCGCGGCGTGACGGGGTTTGTCGGCACGACGACCAAGCCGGTGCCCCTCTCACAGGAGGAGGTCGACAAGCTGGGCGTCGAGACGCGGGAGATCACCGTCGATTACAGCGTCGGCGACAGCGTCAAGATTGTCGACGGGCCGATTGCGGGCTTTGTCGGCGTTGTCGAGGAGATCGACAAGGACAAGCAGAAGGTCAAGGTTAAGGTCTCGATGTTCGGCCGGGAGACAACCGCGGAAATTGAGCTTGGGCAGGCCACGGCCATCTGAACGAGGAAGTTTGTATGACGCGTCCCCGGCTTTCGGGGACGTTCAGAGAGGGCGGGGCAACCTCCCGCTCTCGTGGGAGGGGCGCAAAATATTGCAGTGCGTCCCGATTTCACCACTCAATTCGGAGGAAAAACTATGGCACAAAAGGTAAAAGGCTACATTAAGCTTCAGATTCCCGCCGGCAAAGCGACGCCGGCGCCCCCTGTCGGCCCCGCGCTTGGCCAGCACGGCGTCAACATTATGGCGTTCACCAAGGAGTTCAACGAGCGCACGAAAAATGACGCGGGGATGATTATCCCGGTTGTCATCACCGTCTATGCGGATAACTCGTTCACCTTCGTCACCAAGACCCCGCCGGCCGCCGTCCTGATTAAAAAGGAATGCAACATCGAGAGCGGCTCGGGCGTCCCCAACAAGACCAAGGTCGCGACCCTCTCGAAGGCGTCGCTTCAGAAGATTGCGGAAATCAAAAAGCCCGACCTCAACGCTGCTACGCTGGAAGCTGCCATGAAGATGGTTGCCGGAACCGCGCGCAGCATGGGCGTGCTTGTAGAGGAGGGCTGAGAGAATGAAACACGGGAAACGTTATATTGAGAGCGCAAAGCAGGTTGACCGCGCAAAGCTGTACGACACCGCCGAGGCGTTTGAGCTCTGCTGCCAGGAGGCGAAGGCGAAGTTCGACGAGACGGTCGAGCTGCACATTCGCCTGGGCGTCGACAGCCGCCACGCCGACCAGCAGGTTCGCGGCGCGGTTGTGCTGCCCAACGGCACCGGCCGTAAGATGCGCGTCTGCGTGTTTGCCAAGGGCGACAACGCGAAGGCGGCCGAGGCCGCGGGCGCGGAGTTTGTCGGCGCGGAGGAGCTGGCCGAGAAGATTCAGAAAGAGAATTTTATGGATTTCGACGTTGTCATCGCGTCCCCGGACATGATGAGCGTGGTCGGCCGTCTCGGTAAGATCCTCGGCCCGCGCGGCCTGATGCCGAACCCCAAGGCGGGCACGGTTACCCCCGACGTCGCCAAGGCGGTTACGGACGCGAAGGCCGGTAAGATCGAGTACCGTCTGGACAAGAGCAACATCATCCACTGCCCCATCGGCAAGGCATCGTTCGGCAAGGATAAGCTGGTTGAGAACTTTGAGACCCTGCTGGAGGCAATTGTCAAGGCGAAGCCGGCGGCGGCCAAGGGTCAGTATATCAAATCCTGCGTTGTTTCCACGACGATGGGCCCCGGCGTCAAGATCGCGACCCAGCGTTATATGAGCGCGCTGAGCGCTCCGCAGCAGTAAAACAACCGGCCGCCCGGCCGCGTTTTCCCCATGATGGGACTTGACAAAGCCGGGCGTCCGGCGTATACTGATAAAGCTGTTTTGACCAAAGACAGCAGGTGTGAAAGCATAATGGCCTTGCAGGCCGCCTGCCGAGGAAAAAACATCCGAATAAGGCCGGCGCATTCTGCGCGCGGCATTTAGGAAGATTGTTTCCCTTTCCCGGCGGCACAACCGGGAAAGGGTTTTTGTTTTCACATAAAAATCAATACGGAGGTGAAAAACAAATGCCCAGTGCACAGATTCTTTCCGAAAAGCAGGCGCAGGTTGCCGCGCTGACAGAAAGGCTCAAAGCGGCGAAGTCGGTCGTACTGGTTGATTACAAGGGAATCAACGTGGCGGACGACACCAAGCTCAGAAGCGATCTGCGCGCCGAGAACGTGGAGTATTCGGTGGTGAAGAACACCCTGCTCTCGCTCGCGTGCAAGCAGGCCGGTCTGGATGAGCTGATATCCGTCCTCAACGGGACAACGGCGGTTGCCACAGCGGACGACGAGGTTGCGCCCGCGCGTGTGATCCAGAAATACGCGTCCAAAAACAAAGAGTTCTTCAACATGAAGATGGGCTATGTCGGCGGCAATTACATGAACGTCGACGAGCTGAAGGCGCTGGCTGCGCTGCCCTCGAGAGAGACGCTCATCGCGCAGATCGCCGGCTCCCTCAACAGCATCATCGCTTCGTTTGCCCGTGCAATCAGCGAGGTTGCGAAGAAAAAAGAGGCGGAGGCGTAAGCCTCACCCGCTCGCGGCGCAATGCCGCCGCACACACAAATGAAAACGGATAAGGAGTAATGTAAAATGGCTGATTTTGCAAAGATGATCGAAGAGATCAAGGGCATGACAGTGCTTGAGCTTTCCGAGCTCGTGAAAGCGATCGAAGAGGAGTTCGGCGTTTCCGCCGCGGCGACTGCGGTTGCGGTTGCGGGCCCTGCCGCCGGTGCGGCCGAGGCTGCGGAGGAGAAGAGCGACTTCGAGGTCGTCCTCAAAGAGGTTGGCGCGAACAAGATGGCGGTCATCAAGGCGGTCAAGGAGTTCACCGGCCTTGGCCTGAAGGAGTCCAAGGAGCTGGTCGACAACGCCCCGAAGACCCTGAAGGAGGGCGTTTCCAAGGCGGACGCCGAGGCGATTCAGAAGA
The DNA here is from genome assembly GCA_964645785.1 of uncultured Oscillospiraceae bacterium. Taxonomy (GTDB): domain Bacteria; phylum Bacillota; class Clostridia; order Oscillospirales; family Ruminococcaceae; genus CALWZE01. The sequence goes on along the minus strand of CAZYAV010000036.1, from coordinate 17,285 downwards.
CCCTGACCGAGGCCGGCGCGACAGTCGAGCTGAAATAAGCCGGACTATAGAACAAACCAAAGCCCTCTTCCGGGGTAACCCGGAAGAGGGCTTTTTGCATGTTGGGGCATCTTTTGGGAAAAGAGCTGGATCATGTGGGATAAGCGAAAATGCCGCAGCTGCCGAGCCGCGGCCTTTTTGCTGCGAACCTGCGCGGGACGGAAAACAGCCCGCGGCAAGGCCGCTTTGCGCCGGGAAACGATGCAAAGCGCGCGATTTGGGGCAGTACTGTCCCATCAATGGGTTCGCGGCGGCGGAAGCGAAAAAAATGAGTTGCATTGCACAGGGGAAAGCCGTATAATAAACGCGTAAGAACAAATGTTCTTATTCTGACAAGGACAGCGCGGATCGATACTACACATAGAAAAGGAGAACAGCACATGGTCACAGGTCATCAACTTGCACAGCTTCGGTACCTCAAGCAGGAAATCAGTGTCGAACGGCAGCGAATTGCGCAGCTGCGTGCAAAAGCGGAATACGGCGCGCGCAGGCTGGACGGTATGCCGGGCGGCGGCCGGGCGGGGGATCGCACGGGTCTTTACGCGACCGAGCTTGCGTATCTCGAACAGCTTTTGGCGGATCACATGCACCGCGCCGTCTGCGAGCTTTTGCGTCTTCAGACCATCATCAACGAGATCCCGGACAGCGAGCTTCGCCTGATTTTTTATTACCGCTATATCAAGGGGCTGAGCTGGAGCGCCATCGCGTTCCGCATCGGGCGGCATGACGAGCAGATTCCGCGGAAAAAGCACGACCGCTATCTCAGGGAATACAACGCGGCGCAGAAGAGCGCGTGAGGATATGAATTGTATATTTCTTTGAAAATATAACAGCTGCGGCTCTGTCGGGTCGGGCACAGCCGCCCCGGAACCGGCGCGATGGGGGAACCCGCAGCTTTGCCCGGGGTGCGGGTGGCGAGCGTGTGTGTGTCGCGGGGAGGAGCCCCAGCGGTGGGCTAAAGAACATGTAGCCGCGCCGGAACCGGCGCGAGGCGGGAAATCCGCGGCTTTGCCCAGGTACAGGCAGCGAGCGAGTGCGCGCCGCGGGGAGAAGCCGCTTCCGGTGGTGGCGGGCTAAAGGAACGCGCGGGGCGAGGTGTGCGGCAGCCCGATGATGCGACCGCCCCGGGGTCGGCGCGAGGTAGGGAATCCGCAGCTTTGCCCAGGTACAGGCGGCGAGCGGGTGCACGCCGCGGGGGAGAAGCCCCGGCGGTGGGCTAAAGGAACGCACAGGGCGGGGCTGCGGCAGCCCGGTGATACGGGGGCGCCTTGGGGCAATGCAACCAGCGGGCGGCAATCCGGCGCAGGGCGCGTGCCCGGGACAACAGGGGACAAAATAAGAGGAGTAAATGCGGCTGGGCGCGGACTGTACGAAAAATACGACATCCAAACCCTAAACTGATAGTGTCGGGAATGCGGGCGCGGCGGCGCTTTGTTCCGGAGACGTCTGAAACCCATGCGGGGAAACCCGCATGGGTTTTTGCGTTGGACAAAGCGAACCTGCGCATCCGCATCCGAACAGGAGGGGAGGGATTGCGATGACACACTGCAAAAAATGCGTGTGGAACAAGGACAGAGAATGCGGGAAACTGTTTTGCCCGTTCCCGCGCTGCGTGAGGAAAGCCGGGGAGGTGAACGGAGATGGGCGGAAAGAGGGCGCGCAGGCAGGCGACTGCGCCCGGGTTGGCCGCGGCAATTCAAAAACTGCTTGAGCAGAAGCCGGACATCGCCGAGCCAGACGAAGCGAGCCCGGCGGACGGGGAGAGCTGGAGCCGGAGCGAGCGAATTGCGCTGGCGCTGATCCGCAAGGCGATGCAGGGGGATCTTGCGGCGGCGAAGTTTATCCGGGACGCGGCAGAGGAGCCGCCGGGACAGGCGGCCGCGCCGGCCGGGCGGTACACCATCACCCTGCGCGTGCGGGAGGACGGCGGGTGAGCGAACACAGCCGGACAATCGAGCTGACGGCGCGGCAGCTTGCCTTTGTGCGCGCGCAGGCGGACGAGGTGCTGTTCGGCGGTGCGGCGGGCGGCGGAAAGAGCTTTGGGCAGGTGATCGACGCGCTGGCGTATGCGGTGCGGTACCCCGGCTCGCGGCAGCTGATCCTGCGCCGCACCATGCCGGAGCTTGAGCGGACGTTGGTGCACAGCGCCCAGGCGCTCTATCCGCGGGCGCTGTACAGCTACAACAAGACGAGCCGGACAGGGCGGTTTGTAAACGGGTCCGTGCTTGAGTTCGGCTATTGCGGCAGCGAGAGCGACGTCTACCGCTATCAGAGCGCGGAGTACGACCTCATCCGCTTTGACGAGCTGACCCATTTCACCGAGCACATGTATCTGTATCTGATCTCCCGGCTGCGGGGTGCGAACGGCTTCCCCAAGCAGGTCAAAAGTACCACCAACCCGGGCGGCGTGGGGCACGAATGGGTCAAGCGCCGGTTTATCGACCCAGGGCCGCCAGATGTCCCGTTTGACGCCCGGCCGGGCACGCGGATTTTTTTGCCCGCCCGGCTGCGGGACAATCGCTTTCTGCTTGAACAGGACGCGGGCTATATCGAACGGCTGCGCAGCCTGCCGCAGGAGGAGCAGCGCGCCCTGCTTGACGGTGAATGGGACATTTTGCAGGGGCGCTATTTTACCGAATGGTCGCGGCAGATTCACCTGATCGAGCCGTTTGACCTCCCCGCGTCCTGGCGGCGGGTCTTTACGATGGACTACGGGCTGGACATGCTGGCGGGGTATTGGATTGCGTGCGCGCCGCAGGGGTGGGCGTATGTCTATCGCGAGGTGTACGAGCCGGGGCACATTATTTCGAGCGCGGCGCGGCGTATTCTGTCGATGACAAGGGAGGAAATCAGCGCGTGGTATGCGCCGCCGGATCTGTGGAACAGGCGGCAGGAGACGGGCAGGAGCGCGGCGGAGATTTTTGCGGAAAACGGCGTGCTGCTGACCCGGGCAAGTGCGAACCGGGTTGCGGGCTGGTACGCGATGAAGGAACTGCTGCATCCCTGCGCCGACGAGCAGGGGCGGCGGACGGCGCGGCTGGTCTTTTTTAACAGCTGCGTCAACGCGGCGCGCTGCATCCCCGCAATCCAGCGGGACGAGAACAACCCGAACGACTGCGCCGTCCAGCCGCACGAGCTGACCCACGCGCCGGACGCAATCCGCTATTTTGCCTCCGGCTGGCAGGGGGCGGAGGGAGCGGCCGAAAGCGAGGAATCCCGCGCCTATCGCCACCAGCTGGAAGGGCTGCTGCGGTACGGCGGATGAAGCGCCGGAGCCGAAAAGAAAAAGCGTGCGGGAAAAAGAGGCGCCGGGCTCGGTCTGCTGTGCGGCGATGCCAGGCGGCCGGGCGGCAGGCGGGTCTGCGCGGTTGTCATCTGCATTCAACCGCACAAATGAATAAGGAGGGAAAGAGATGGAGATTCTGTGGTTTGCACTGGGCGCATTGTCCGCAGCGGCGGCGCTGGCCGGATGGCGGCGCCCGCGCACGGAGGAGACGGACACGCCCGCCGCGGATGCGGCGCCGGAGCCGGACGGCGAGGCGCAGGCGTATCTGCGGCAGTATTTGAATTTTTTGCGCTATGACGGAAGTGAAAGGGGGCAGCGATCCATTGACAATCAAACTTGAGCCGCGGGAGATTTTCCGCGAATACGAGGACGGCGTCGCGTACAACAACAGCATCGGGCTGTATGAGACGGTGCGCCGCAACGAGCAGTTTTACCTCGGCCGCCAGTGGGAGGGGCTTGCCGCGCCTGACCTCGATAAGCCGGTGCTCAACTTTTTAAAGCGGGTGTCCAGCTACATCGTCGCGATGCTGGTCAGCGACGATGTGGGCATAGAGCTGACCCCCTTCCGCCGCACGCCGGAAAACGAGCACAGCTGCGAGATACTCAAGCAGGCGATTGAGCAGGTGATCGAGCAGGCGAAAGCCAAGACCCTGACCCGGGACATGCTGCGCGACTGCGTGGTGGACGGCGACGGGTGTTTTTACTGGTATTTTGACCCCGAAGCGGGCGGACCGCAGGCGGTCAAGGGGGAGATCCGCGCCGAGCTGGTGGACAACACCCGCATCCTGTTCGGCAATCCGTTCTGCGAGGACGTGCAGAAGCAGCCATATCTGCTGCTGGTGCGCCGGGAGCAGCTGGAGACGGTGCGGGCGCGCGCCGCGCGCTGCGGCGGAGCTCCGTCGGATCTCCGCCCCGACCGGGAGAGCCGCCTTTACGGGGAGGAGGGATATACCCCACGCGACCTCGTGACTGTGCTGCTCAAGCTCTACCGTGGGCAGGACGGCCTGGTGCGGTTTACCGAGACGACCCGGGACGCGGTCGTCCGCCCAGAGACCGAGACGGGGTATACCCTGTACCCGGTCAGCTACATGAGCTACGACAAGGTGCGCGGCAGCTACCACGGGCAGGCGGCGCTGACCGGTCTTATTCCCAACCAGATTGCGGTGAACAAGCTTTGGGCGATGGCAATCCACCACCAGCAGACGATGGCGTTCCCCAAGATTTTTTATGACCGCACCAAGATCCGCCGCTGGTCAAACCGGGTGGGGGAGGCTATCGGGGTTGCGGGGAACCCCAACGAGGCGGTCGGCGCGGCCTTCCGTGCGCCGGACATGTCCGCCCAGTTGGTTGAGATCGTCGACCGGACAATTCAATACACCAAGGAATTTATGGGCGCGTCGGACGCGGCGCTGGGCACGATTGCCCCGGACAACACCTCCGCCATCATCGCAGTGCAGAAGGCGACCGCGGCGCCGCTCGAGCTGCAAAAGCTGGCGCTCTATCAGTTCGTCGAGGACTATGTCCGCATTGTCGCCCAGCTGATCTGCGCGCATTACGGCGCGCGGGTCGTGACCTACCGCGACGCGGCGGGCGAGACGGTGAGCGAGCTGTTCGATTTCGGCGCGGTTGACCTGAACGAGCTGGCCATCGAGGTGGAGGTCGGCGCGTCCGCCTATTGGAACGAGCTTGCGCAGCTCGGTACGCTGGATAACCTGTTTGCAAAGGGCGTTATCTCGGACGCGCTGCTCTATCTGGAGAGTGTTCCGGATTCGTATATCAAGAACAAGAGCAAGCTGATTGCAAGGCTGAAAGAACAGCAGGCAAACGCCGAAGCCGAGGCGCAGGCGGCCGGGCAGGCACAGCCCCCTGCGGCGGCAGAACAAGGAGGAGAAAAGGGATGAGATGCAAAAGCTGCGGAAACGAACTTTCCATTCACGGCGCGTTCACCGAGGCGCGGGAGGAAAACGGGCGCATTGCGGTGTATTCGGTGGTCGACCTTGTCTGCACCGACCCGCAGTGCCCAATCGGGGCAAAGGGGATACCCACTGAGCGGGTGCGGCGGCCGGTGCACAGCGCGGGCGAGGCGCTGCCCAACGCGGTGAGCTGCTGCGGGGTGCCGCTCGCCTACACCGGCGAGCAGGCGTACCATATCCCGGACACGCAGGCGATTGAACAGCAGACGCCGGAGCTGGTGACCCTGCGCTGCGGGCAGTGCGGTGCACGGCATGAGCTGTATGTCAAGGGCAAAACGGCTCTTTGAGGCCGGGAACGCCGGGTACAGCGTTCATGGCAGAGTGGGAAACAAGAGCAGGCCGCACACGCCGTGCGGCCTGCTCTTTTGCTGTTTTCCGGGTAAATTCCGGGCATCCCCGCAGCGCCCTTCTGGGCAGGCCATGGCCTGCCCAGAAGGGCGCTGCGGGGATTGTAATTTTAAGACGATAGAATTTATACAGGTTTTACAGCGCGTACCAGCCGGCCGCGGCCGCAAAGGCGGCGCCGAACGCATGTCCCGAAACAGGTAAAAGCGGCATTACTTTAAAGAGACAATTCAAATTCACCAATAATTCTGCACAAAAAATGAACGCCTTCTGCCTGCTGCGGCGCCGCGCGCGCTGCCCGGTGAAACGGCCGCAGCGGCCGAACGACGGGAATGCCGGCCGCATCCATTCTTTTTGCGTTATCCGGGCATCCAAAACGGAAAGCGCCGCAAAAGCCGAAATACGGCGGCGGGAAAACGCCGCGCTTGTTGCCGAACGCGGCGGGCGGCGCTCAGTGCGGCCGGTGATTCCGGACAAACTGCGCCGCCTGCATCCCGGCAACCGCGCCGTCATGCACCGCTTTTGCAACCTGCAGCAGGCCACCGGTGCAGTCGCCGCAGGCGAACAGGCCGTCGATGCTGGCGCGCTGCAATTCGTCCACCGCAATGCGATCCCCGTCCAGCTGCGCGCCGAGCGAGCGGGCGAGCTGGGAGGAGCCGGCGACCCCGTAGGCGACAAACACGCCGGACAGCGCGAGCGGCTCGCCCTCGCGGAAACGGATGCGGGCGACCCGCCCCTGCTCCCCCTCGATGGCGGCGAGCGGCTCGGTGCGCAGGGCGATGCCCTCCGGCAGGGTGGGCGGGGCAGCCTGCCCGTTGGTCAGCAGGGTTACGGAGCGGACGGCCGGCTGCAAAACGAGCGCCTCGTGCAGCGCGTATTCCCCGGCGCCGAGGACGGCGACGTCCTTGCCCCGATAGAAAAACGCGTCGCAGACCGCGCAGTAGCTGACCCCGTGCCCCTCGTGCTCCGCAAGGCCGGGCACCGGCGGCGCAAGCCGGCCTGCGCCGGTTGCAAAAACAAGCGCCTGCGCTTCGTACCGGCCGGCCTTGGTCACGGCGTGGAACAGCCGGCCGTAGTATTCCACTGCGGTAACCTCCTGCTCAAGCAGCCGAACGCCGAGCGCCTCCGCCTGCGCAAGGCCGGTTTCAAACAGCTCCCGGCCGGTGAGCGGGCGGGCAAGCCCGTAGTAATTCTCAATCCGCTCGGCGCGGAACAGCGCGCCGCCGCGCTGAAAAAGCAGCGCGGTGTCAAAGCCCGCGCGTTTTGCGTAGAGTGCGGCGGACACGCCCGCAGGGCCGCCGCCCACAATTAAAATATCAGCAGTCATTCGGTTTACCTCCTGCTTTTATTATCCCCGTCTGCGCCGCGCTTTGCAAGGTAAAGCAAAAAACGGCCATGCGGCGCCAAACCACTGGCAGGCTGTGCCGCGCCCGCGCAGGTGCAAAAAAATACCCCGCCGTGAAGCGGGGGCGAAGTAAAATAGAAAGGAATTGTTGTTTATACTATAGCGCAGGGAAGGTGAAAAATCAATACTATAATCAGAAATTCGTCTAAACTGACAAATCAATTTGTATAATCTGCTGAAACTGCGCCCGAGACGGCATATACTATATACAATATAATATTGATGGTGATATAATGCTTAACAGCGAAAGCTTCACAGGGGGGAAGGAACATGATTTACTGGGACAGGCCGACGCTCAAGCTGCGCGCGAAAGAGGTGCTGCGCAAGACCTACTGGATGTCGCTGCTGGCGATGCTGCTGTACACGGTGGTTTGCAACCTGCTGACCGGCGGGCACACGGCCGCATCGGGGGGCAGGTTCGACTATTCGGTTGACCGGTACCCGCTTGAAAGCGCGGTGGCGTTTTACCACGCGCACGAGGGCTGGTTCCGGCAGCTCTGGCAGATGGTGACTGCGGTTCTTCCGCTGCTTTTTACGGCGGCGGCCATCGGCGGCCTGATCGGCGCGGCGTATACCGTGTTTGTCGCCAATCCCGTCGAGATCGGCAAAAACCGCTATTTCACCCTTTGCCGCTACAATTCCGTCAACCTGGAGGAGATGCTGTACGGCTTCAAAAACGGCCGGTATCTGAGCAACGTCAAGACCCTGTTCCTGCGCGACCTGTACGCCGCGCTGTGGGGGCTGCTGTTCATCATTCCCGGCATTGTCAAGCGGTACAGCTATTGGATGATGCCCTATATCCTTGCGGAAAACCCGGGGCTTTCCACCGAGCGCGCGTTTGAAATCAGTATGCGGACGACCCAGGGCGAAAAGTGGGAGATTTTTGTGCTGGAGCTCTCGTTTATTGGCTGGTACCTGCTTGGGGCGCTCGCGTGCGGGGTGGGCATCCTGTTTGTGCAGCCCTATCATGAAGCGACCAGGGCGGAGCTTTACGGCGCGCTGCGGTTCAAGGCAATCAGCGAGGGAATTGCGGACAGGAGCGAGATCGGCGCGGAGCTGTAAGGCGGCGCGGCTGCAAAAAAGACCCAAAAAGCCCGGGACATGCGGTTTGCGTGTCCCGGGCTTCTTTCTCTTTGCGGGCGGCTGCTTCTGCAAAGCCGGGCGCGCACAGGGCTTATCAAGCGCCGGGGCGGGGCGTCTCGGCCCGGACTGCCGGTTGGGCTTTGGGCGACCCCGCCCGGACGCGCGCAGGGGAAACCGCCTGCGGGGAGACAGCGGCGCGCGCGGTCAGCTGCCCTTGCCAAAGTGCCGGTAAGCCAGGAGCCCGACAGGGAGAAAGTAGGCGCACCAGCCGACGAGCGCGATGCTGCCTGCGGCGCTCGCGCTTCCGTCCGACAGGCTGGCGAACGCGCCGGTCATCGGCAGGATGAAGCAGCCGAAAAAGAATGCGCCGTGGAGCAGCAGCAGGGCTTTCAGCCACCTGTCCGCTCTGCTGCTTGCCCGGACGGACAGCCCCAGGAAAAAGGTAGACAGAGCCATCATGCCGTAGCCCAGCAGGTCATAGTAAAAGAGAAGTCCGCCCCTTTGAAAATCCAGAATGCGCTGCGCCTGTTCGCTCAGCCCGCCCAGGCGGACGCTCGTTGTCTGCGCAAAATAGACGAGGAAAACCAGCACCGCGTAGACGACCGCGAACGCCATCCCGGTATTGGCGGCCACCCGCCGGCTTTCGCCGCTCTCCGCCTGGAAGCCCGCCGCCGTCATGATATAGCCGATGGGCAGGAACATGCAGACGATATAGGAACCGAACGGAAAGTCGAGAAGCAGGCAAAGTGCAAACAGAAATACCGACCCGGACACAATCGCGGCGCCGATTCTTGGGATTATCCTGTTCATTTCGCTCCTCTCTCCTTTCCAATCTGCCGGACAATCCGACAGAAAAACGGCGCCCGGCGGAATACGGCTTCCCGGCGGGCGCCGGACTTTGGCCGGAATGCGCCCCGCAAAACGCGCGGTGTATTTGGGGCGGACTGAAAAAGGCGGCCGATACAGCGGGCTCCTGCACCGTGCCGCGCGGCGCGAAAGCCCCCCAAAAGCTGCCCCAAAACCGGGAACGCTTTTCGCCGCCGTCACAGCCCCAGCTTGGCGACGCTGCGCTCGCCCGCAAAATCCTCAAAGCCCATCAGGATGAGCGCGTCGGTGAAGCCCTGGTCGGCAAGGGCGGAAAAGGGCAGGTTGTAATACCGCGGATCCACCAGCACAATGCGGTTGTAGTGCGCCGTGAGGTAGGGCACAAACGAGTCGGCGTAGGAATCCCGCACAATCAGGATCGAGTCCCGCTTGGCGGGGTCGGGCGCGGTCTCGATTTCGACAAGGCTGCTGTTCCCAAACAGAAAGGCGGCGTATTTGTCCCGCTTGCCGAACTGCTCGAGGTTGTACAGCGTGTCGTGCGTCTGCCCGTTGCTGCGCAGCGAAACGCATTCGAGGGCGGGAAAATAGGTGATGGTGTCCGGCCGGGCGTTGAACGCCTTGCTTTTGGAATAGCTGGTGCCGAGAAAGCCCGCAACCTCGGTTCCGGCAAGCGCGTCATAGTCGAGCGGCTCCAGCCCGGCCGCCTTTGCGTATTCGACATAGGCGAGATACGCGCCGTAGGTTGTCCAGTGGTGGTCGGTGCGGTAATAAATATAGTCCGCCGCATGGGCGCGCAGCGGGTCGAGCAGGCCGACATACCGCGCCGCGCCGTCCAGCGCCGCCTGTGCCTGCCCGAGCGCCGCCTGCTGGTCGACCGTGGGGAGCCCGGCGGGGAGCTTATCGGCCAGCACGCTGTAGGAGGAGGGGACAATCAGCACCGAGACCGGGCAGGGCATTTTATCCGCGAACGCGGCCGCCGCGCGCAGGTTGGCGGCAAACCGCGCCTCGTCCATCACCGCAAATTTTGGGAACATATACCCCTGCGCGCCGTAGACGACCCCGTTGTTCTCGGTTTTAAGCAGCAGGAATTCGCTGACTGATTTTGCCGCAATCCACCCGTCCCGCAGCCAGAACTGGTCGGCGACATATTCCTCGTAATCCGCCGCAAACGACCCATCCAGAAGCCCCTTGAAGGTGAGGGCGGGGCGCTGGGCGAGCATCTTGTTTTCGTTTTCGGAAAAGGCTCTGTCGGGCAGAAAAATACCGAGCGCGCTTATGACAAGAATAATCGCCGCGACGGCCACAAATAAAAACGCCTCTCTGGCCTTTTTCAGCATCGCAAAGCACCCCCTTTCAGAACCGGAAATACAGGAACGGATTGTAGGTGGAATCGACAAGATAGGCGACGCAAAGAAGGAACAGGAGCACCAGCAGCACCCGCTTCAGCGCGCGCTTTTCCCGGACGGCCTGATAGAGGCAGCCGGCCGTGTCGGTGGAGAAGAACGCGCCGGTGAGGAGGATCACGGCGTAGTTGCGCAGGTAATACTGCGCGCCGACCTGCGCGCCGCCGGGCAGGAACATCCGGCCGAGATAGACCCGCAGCGCGGAAAAGTCGGTGATCTGGAACAGCACCCAGCCAAGCACCACTGCAAACAGGGTGTACAGATGGGCAAATAGCCGGTGCTTTTCCAAAAACCGCAGCAGACCCGCCTTTTCAACCGCGAGCAGCACAAAGTAATACAGCCCCCACAGCACAAAGTTCCAGGAGGCGCCGTGCCACAGCCCGGTGCACGCCCAGACGACGAACATGTTGAACAGCTGGCGCGCGTAGCCCCGGCGGTTGCCGCCCAGCGGGATATAGACATATTCCCGGAACCAGCTGGACAGGGTGATGTGCCACCGGCGCCAGAACTCGGTGATGCTTTTGGAGGAGTAGGGATTGTCGAAGTTTTTGGGGAAGTGGAAGCCCATCATCCGGCCGAGGCCGATGGCCATCTGGGAATAGCCGGAAAAATCAAAGTAAATTTGCAGGGTGAACGCGAGCGCGCCGAGCCAGGCGAGCGGCGCGGAGATCCGCGCAAAGCCGAGGGTCTGGATCTCGTCCCACAGCGCGCCGACGCTGTTGGCGATGAGCACCTTGCGGGCAAGGCCGATGATGAATTCCTCCATCCCCGTCTCGAGCATTTCGGGGGTGACCGTGCGGCTGCGCAGCTCGCGCTGGATGTCCGAATAGCGGACAATCGGCCCGGCAATCAGCTGGGGGAAGAGGACGACAAAGGCGGCGGTGTTGATGAAATTGCGCTCCGCCTCCACCTTGCCGCGGTAGACGTCGATGGTGTAGGACAGGGTCTGGAAGGTGTAAAAGCTGATGCCCAGCGGCAGGGTCAGGCCGAGCACGGGCAGGCTTGTCCCCAGCAGCGCGTTGAGGTTGGCGACGGCGAAATCCGCGTATTTGAACACGAACAGGAACCCGAGGCTGACCGCGAGCGCCGCGCCGAGCAGCAGCCTGCGCACAGCCGGCGGCCTGCCCGCCCGCGCGGCGTTTTCGATGCCGACCGCGCAGAAATAGTTGACCACGATGGTTGCGAGCATGACCGGGAAAAAGCGCACCTCGCCCCAGGAATAAAAGACGAGGCTGACCAGAAACAGCACGAGATTTTTTGCTTTTTTTGGCGCAATATAGTAAAGTAATAACGCGGCGGGCAGAAATTGAAAGATAAACAGCAGACTGCTGAAAACCATGCTTCGATCTCCGTTGTGTGGGTTGGGTGATTTAAACGTCCGGCAGAACCGCGCGGCCGCGCGGCCGCTGCGTCATTATACTACATCGGAACGGGCGGATTCAAGGGCGCGCGGCAAAGCCGGCGGGCGGCCGGGCGCGGGCAGAGCGGCCTTGCCGGAGTTTGCGGGAAAGGCTGTTCCCCCAAAAAGGCGGACTGTTCCGTCCCGGGAAGCTTGCCCCGACGGCGGCACACTTGAAAGCGGCGCGCATCCCGAGGGATACGGCTTCCGCCAGAAGCAGGGTGGCCTTGCCGGAGTTCGCGGGAAAGACCGCTGCCCAAAACAGGGGCGGCCGGGTCGGGAAAGCGGCGGGCGCGGGCAAAGCCGGAGCAAGGCGGACTGCACCGTCCCGGGTGGATTGCCCCGACGGCCGCACACTTGAAAGCGGCGCGCATCCCGAGGGCTGCCGCCAGAAGAAGCGGAACCTTGCCGGAGTCCGCGGGGAAGGCTGTCCCCCAAAAAGGCGGGCTGCGCCGTCCCGGGCTGCCATGCCGCCGCGAAGGCTTGCGGACGGCATGGGCGCCCCGGCGCAAAGCCCGCCCGCGCTTCATTCGCGGGGGACGACGACTGTTCCGGCGTTCCCCTGCTGGACGGCCTGCTCGAGCGCGCGCGCAAGCCGGACAAAATCCTGCGAGCTGCAGGTCGCGCCCGCGACGGTGTCGACGCTGTCGGCCGTCGGGTTGGCGAGGTACTGGTTAATCAGGTCGCGGTAGTATTTTTCCGGAAAGGTGCCGCACTGGGGCTGCATGTCCTCCCGGTAGCTCTCGCTGGCGGACTTCAGCCCGCCGGTCTCGGCGTGATAGGCGTCGGCCGCGACGCTGACGACAAGGCCGTCCGAAAAGGTGATTTCGACAAAATCAATATACCCGTTGGCATCGGCCGCGTCGAACTCGGCGCGATAGGTGCCGTCCGCGACGGCGGGGGCTTCCTGCCCGCAGGCGGCCAGTAGCGCGCAGAGCGCAAGCAGCAGCGCGGGGATAAACCGCAGGGCTTTGCGGTGTAGTTGGGACATCCGACTCCCTCCTGTCTTGCTGAGATGGGCGCGGAACGGCGGCTGCGTCCCGGCCTTGCCGGCAGTATACCGCCGGATGGCGGCGAAGCCGGTCGAAAAAGCGGCGGATTGCTGCTATGCTATGCGTATCCGCCGCCGGTTATGCATACCGGGCGGAAATTGCAGGTAAAAAACGGAGAGACACAGTTGAAAAACAAAGCAAGGCGAATCGCGTATCTGGGGCTGCTGCTGGCGATGGCCGTCGCGCTCAGCGCGCTTGAAAACGCGCTGCCGGGCTTCACGGCCGTGCCCGGCATCAGGCTCGGGCTTTCCAATATCGTGACCATGTACGCGCTGTTTTTTATGGGCGCGCCGGCCGCCTTTACGCTGGCCGGGCTGAAATCGGGCTTTGTGCTGCTGACGCGCGGCGTGACGGCGGGGATGTTCAGCCTGGCCGGCGGGCTGCTCTCGGTTGGGGTGATGCTGCTGGCCAACCGGCTGCACGCGAGCCGGGCGATGACCAGCGTGGCCGGCGCCGTCTGCCACAACCTCGGCCAGCTGGCCGTGGCGTGGGGGCTGCTGCGCTCGGCCTACGCGCTGTACTACCTGCCGGTTCTGGTGCTGTCGGGGATCGGGATGGGGCTTTTGACGGCGGTTGTGCTGCGGCTTGTTCTGCCGGCGCTTGCAAGGCTCGGCTTACAGTTTGACGGACGGGAGAAAGAGGAATGATGAACTGCATTTTTATTGTCAACCCGGTTTCGGGAAAGCGGGACGCGGAAACAACCGTCATCCCCAAAATCCACCAGAGCCTTGCGGGCAAAGGTGTCCTGTACGAGGTTGTAAAAACCGAATATCCCGGCCACGCGCGGGAGATTGCGCGCGCGGCGGCGCTCAAGGGCGAGCCGGTGCGCCTCTGCGCGTGCGGCGGGGACGGCACGCTGAGCGAGACAGTTTCGGGCGCGTATGAATTCCCCAATGTGGAATTTGCGGCCTATCCCTGCGGTAGCGGCAACGACTTTATCAAGTGCTTTGGGGAGGCCGCGCAGTTCCGGGACGTGGTTGCCATGGTCGAGGCGCCGAGCCGCGCGGTCGACCTGCTGCGGGTCAACGACTCCATCTGCATGAACATCGTCTCGGTCGGCATCGACGCGGATGTGGCGAACGCGATGAACCGCTGGCGGCAGCACCGGCTTTTCCGCGGGCAGATCGCCTACGACCTCGCCACCCTCGAGTGCATCCTGAAGCCGCTGGGGAAGCGGCTGCGCATCCGGCTCAACGGGGAGGAGATCGAGGGAAGCTTCACCCTTGCGGTGGCCGGAAACGGCCGGGTATACGGCGGCCATTACATGGCAACCCCCAGGGCGCTGGTGGACGACGGGATTATCGACCTTGTTGTGGTGGACAAAATCTCGCTGCTGCGGCTTGTGCGGGTGCTGGGCGTCTACCAGCGCGGGGAGCATCTGAGCGAGGACGGCGCGGTGCTGGAGCCGCTGCGGGACTGTATGCGGTATTACCGCACCGACCGCGTCGAGCTGGACGGGGAGAGCGAATTCTGCGTGAACATAGACGGGGAGATTACCCGTTCCCGCCACATCGACATCGAGATGCTGCACCACAAGATGCGGTTTGTCGTGCCCGGGGGCGGCGCGTCCGAATCACCGGCGCGCTGAGGCGGGGCGTCCGCGGCGGGGCGCGCAGCGCCCGTATATCGCCCGGCGGCGGCCGTCCGCTTCCGCGGGGCGGAAAAGTGCGGGGTTCCGGCTTTTCCCCTGCGCCGCACATGCGGATAAAATCTGCGCTCCGCCCTGTGCCGGGCGGGGCGGTTCGCTTTAACAATCATCCGAACAGCTGCGGCGCTGCCGGGGCGGGCGCGTCGCGCTTTTTGTTTATAAGATAATAGGAAGAACCAAGAACCGGGCGGGAAAGAAAACCGGGCGGCGAAGCGCCTGTTTTGAATTGCGGGAGGCGGAGAAAATGGAACGGAAGGACATGGAGGTGCTGTATCTCTCCCAGCGGGAGGTGCGCGATGTCGGCATGACGATGCGGGAATGCGTCGACGCGGTTGAGGCGGGGCTGCGCGCGCACGCGCAGGGGCTGACCGACATGCCGCCCAAAAGCGAGATTCTGCCCAGGGGCAGCAATTTCCTGCACGCCATGCCCTGCGCCATCCGGGGGATGGCGTATTGCGGCATCAAGTGGATCAGCGGGTATTTTGACAACCCCGCAGTCAACGGTCTGCCGGGACTGATGGGCATGATCCTGCTCAACGACGCCGAGACGGGGAAGCCGCTGGCCATTCTCGACTGCATGGAGATCACCATCCTGCGCACGGCGGCGGTGAGCGGGTGCGCGGTGCGCCGCCTTGTGCCCGATACCGCGCGGACGGCCTGCGTAATCGGCTGCGGCAACCAGGGGCGCGCGAATCTGGAGGCGCTGCACAGCGAGGCGCCGTTTATAAGCGAGGTTCGCGCGTGGAACCCGCACCCCGAAAAGGCGCAGCGCCTGTGCGCGCAGGCGCGCGAACGCTGGCAGCTGGACGCGCGGCCGGTGGGGTCGCTGGAGGAGGCGGTGCGGGGCAGCGACCTGCTGCTGGTGACGGCACCGGGCTATACGGACGACCGCGCGCGGGAGATCCCGGCCGAATGGGTCAAGCTGGGTGCGACGGTGATCACCGTCAACCACGACGCGAGCTTTCTGCGGGGCGCGGTGCGGCAGTGCGCCGATCGCGTTTTTGTGGACGACCGCGCCATGTTTGCGTGGGGCAAACAAAACGGGTTTTTCGACGGCATTGAGGAACCGACGGCCACCCTCGGGGAGCTGCTGACGGGGCAGGCGCCGGGGCGCACAAGCCCGCAGGAGACGATTTTCAGTATGCCGGTCGGGATTGCGGTGGACGACCTTGTGTGCGCCGCCAGAATCTACGAGCGCGCGCTCGCCGCGGGGCTCGGGACGCGCCTGCCGCTTTAAAGGAGCGTGGCGCACAGAGCGGGACGGCTGCCGGGACGGAACCGGCCGGGCAAGGAAGCGGACTTCCCGGTTCCGAACGCGGCGCGCCGGGGTGCGCGGCGGAGCGGGCTGCTGCGGCAATCCCCGAACACCCTGCGCGGTGAACCGCCCGCGCGGCCTATCCGGCTGTCCGCCGGATGGGGACGGATAACCAGAACACCGGGCAGCGCCGCGACATGGGTTCGCGGCGCTGCTTTTTTGAAGGCTGCCTGCGCGCAGGGAAACGCTGTAAGGGAGAACCCGGCGCGCAGCCGAAGGACTGTGCCCGGCCGCCCACAGCCGGGGGAAGTGCGTTTCGGAAATCCGCCGGGCTGTCGCGGCTGCGCGCAGCGGCTCGGGTGCGCAGCGGACAGGTGCGGTATCCTGTCCCAACTGCCGCCCCGTTCGCGGCCGCCAAAGGGCGTGCGGGGCGGCCTGGACAAGGGCGTCGCTGCGCCGCCGCGGGGCGGAACGGCCGCCGGTTTCGCCCGCACCAAACTGCGCAGCGCAAAAAAATATAAAAAACGCTTGACAAACCGAAAAAACGCGCTAAAATATAGTTAGCACTCAAAAGAGCAGAGTGCTAAAACGAAAGAATAATGAAAATAATTTTATGGAGGAAGCGACAGTTATGAATATCAGACCCCTCGCAGATAGAGTTGTTGTCAAGATGACGGAAGCGGAAGAGACAACCAAAAGCGGCATCATCCTCACGGCCTCGGCCAAGGAAAAGCCCCAGGTTGCCGAAGTTGTGGCGGTTGGCCCCGGCGGCCTTGTGGACGGCAATCAGGTTGAGATGACCGTCAAGGCCGGGCAAAAGGTCATCATCAGCAAATACGCCGGTACGGAAGTGAAGTGCGGCGGCGAGGAGTGCCTGATCGTTCGCCTTTCCGACATTCTCGCGATTGTCGAGTAATCGAAGCAGAGGGTTTGCGCCTGTGCGCGCAGCATTCAACGGTTTATCATATAAAGGAGTGTATAGACAATGGCTAAAGATTTGAAATACGGCGAGGAAGCCCGCAAGGGTTTGCAGGCCGGCATTGACAAGCTCGCTGATACGGTTAAAATCACCCTCGGCCCGAAAGGCCGCAACGTGGTGCTGGACAAAAAATTCGGCGCGCCGCTCATCACCAACGACGGCGTGACCATCGCCAAGGAGATCGAGCTTGAGGACAGGTTTGAGAACATGGGCGCGCAGCTGATTAAAGAGGCGGCCACCAAGACCAACGACGCCGCGGGCGACGGCACCACGACGGCGACCCTGCTGGCGCAGGCGCTTGTGCGCGAGGGTATGAAGGTCGTTTCGGCCGGCGCGAACCCGATGGTGCTGCGCAAGGGCATCTCCCGGGCGGTTGACACGGCGGTGGATGCGATTGTCGCCAACAGCAAAAAGGTCAGCGGCTCGAACGACATCGCGCGGGTTGCGACCGTTTCGGCGGGCGACGAGGTTGTCGGCAAGCTGATTGCCGAGGCGATGGAGAAGGTCACCAACGACGGCGTCATCACCATCGAGGAATCCAAGACGGCGGAGACCTACACCGAGGTCGTCGAGGGCATGCAGTTTGACCGCGG
>CAZYAV010000035.1:12630-23195 GCA_964645785.1 uncultured Oscillospiraceae bacterium | reverse complement strand
GGCGCTGCTGGGGCGAAATCTCCCGGTTTTTGGTCACGATATTGTCAAACAGATGGCCGTCAATCCGGTAATCGTTGTGCCCCTGCTCAAAGGTGATGCCGAACACGTCCTTGCGCTCGAGCGCGGCGGGGCGGTAGCCCGGGTCGATCTGCACGATATTGTAATTGCCGCCCCGCTTGGCCTTGAGGATCTCCAGCGCCTTGGGGGAATAGCCGGGGGCGATCACCCCGTCCGAAACCTCCTTTTTGATGAGCAGCGCGGTCGGCTCGTCGCACTCGTCGCTCAGCGCGACCCAGTCGCCGAAGCTGGACATCCTGTCCGCGCCGCGCGCGCGGGCGTAGGCGCAGGCGAGGGGGGACAGCTCGACGCCGTCGGTGAAGTAAATCGCCCGGAGCAGCTCGCTGAGCGGCAGGCCGAGCGCCGCCCCCGCCGGGCTGACATGCTTGAAGGACGCGGCGGCGCACAGGCCGGTCGCCTCGCGCAGCTCGCAGACCAGCTGCCACGCGTTGAGCGCGTCCAGAAAATTGATGTAGCCGGGCCGGCCGCCCAGCACCTGCACCGGCAGCTCGCCGCCCTCCCGCATAAAGATGCGCGCGGGCTTCTGGTTGGGGTTGCAGCCGTATTTCAGCTCAAGCTCTTTCATAACACAATTCCCTCCTGCGGTTGTTTCCGCCCTCTGTTTTCCTGTTCGGCGCGCGGCCGGACGCCGTCACCGCTTTTCGTATTTATTGCAGATTCTGTCCTGTGTATTGCCGGTTGCAAGCTCGATATACCGCACAAACAGCGACACCCTGTTGTCCTCGTTGAGGCTCTGCCAGACGGCCTGCGCAAATTCGTCAATGCCGCCGCGGATTGCGACGCGGACAGGCTCCCCCGCAAAGGAGGGCAGCGGGCTGCCGTCCCCGCCGTAGGTCGAGATCATCCGACCCTCCCCGGGGCGCGGGCAATCGTATTCATAAAAGAACCGCTCGCAGCCTTCGGGGTCACCGTTTGCCGATTTGAGGATGGACAGCCGGTACGCGAGCCTGCCGCCCGCCGTCTCAACCAACCCCGAAATGCGCGGGGTGTAATTGGGCGCGTCCGGCTCGAAGGCGCGGGTGCGCAGCGCGTCCGCGAAGCTGCCGCCCGCCTTAAGCGACGCGTAAATCGTGTCGGTCTGGTCGCCGTTGGTCACGATGGTCGTATCGCCCAGAACCCGCACCGGCGCGTAGATGATAAGGGAAGGATCCTCCAGCCTGGCGGGGTCGGCTGCCTCGGTCACGATGCCGCCGCCGCGCGGGGTGAACACCCGGTTGCGGCTGTTCGCGCTGCGCCCCATGATCCAGTAGGCAATCACCGCCTGCCCGCCGTCCGGCGTAAGGCCGAGCACAATCCCCCGGCCGGGATACGCGTTCCCGCGCAGCAGGGCGTCCAGCTCTGTTATTTCCATTTCCGTTTCCTCCTGAAGCAGCGTTTGCGCGGCGCGCCGCCGCCAAACGAATTCTGTTCCGATTTTCCCCGGCCGGCCGCGCAAAAGCGCCCTGCCCGCCGGGGGTTGCAGCTGTGTCTATCCGGGGTGCGCGGGGAGCCCCCTGCGCCGTAAACAGCCGGGGCAGATGCGGCGGGATACGGGGTATCCGCCGCCTTTTTCCGCCCAAAGGCTTTTGGCCGCCGCCCCGGTTTCTTTTCCGGCGCAATCGCGCGGGCTCAGTCCAGCTCGCCGTTGCAGAGCATGTCCAGCGCCTTGGGCAGCAAAAGCCACTCGGCCTGCTCCATCACCCGCTTTTGCAGCCGCTCGGGCGTGTCGCCCGGCAGCACCTCCACCGCCTTTTGCAGGATAATCTCGCCCCCGTCGGGGATCTCGTTGACAAAGTGCACCGTCGCGCCGGTCACCTTGACCCCCTTGGCGAGGGCGCGCTCATGGACGGTCAGGCCGTAATACCCCTCGCCGCAGAAGCTGGGGATCAGGCTGGGGTGGACGTTGAGGATACGGCGCGGGTACGCCTTTACAACCGCCTCGCCCAGGATACACAGGAAGCCGGCCAGCACCACCGCGTCAATCCGGTTTGCGTGCAGCAGCTCCAGCAGCGCGCGGTCGAACGCCGCCGCATCCGGATACGCCCGGCGGGCGACAACCGCCGTGCCGACCCCGGCGCGCGCCGCCCGCTCGAGCGCGTAGGCATCCGGCCGGGAGGAGACCACCAGCGCAAGGTTCGCGTTTTGCAGCCCGCCCCGCGCTTTCTCATCCAGAATCGCCTGCAAATTTGTCCCGCCGCCCGAGACCAGCACCGCCACGTTCAGCAAATCGTCACCCCTTTTTCGCCCGCCGCGATTTCTCCGATGCAATACGCCTGTTCGCCCTGCTCGCGCAGCACCCGGACAGCCTCGTCCGCCTGCTCGCCCGGGACGATGACGGTCATGCCGACGCCCATGTTGAAGGTGTTGAACATGTCCCGCTCGGGGATGCCGCCCGTTTTGGCGAGCAGCTCGAAAACCGGCGGCGTTTTGACCGCCTTTTTTTCAACCCGCGCGCACAGCCCCTCGGGCAGCGAGCGGGGGATATTCTCATAAAAGCCGCCGCCGGTGATGTGAGAAATCGAGCGCACCGCGACCTTTTCCAGCAGCGCGAGCACCGGCTTGACATAGATGCGGGTGGGGGTCAGCAGGCATTCGCCGAGCGAGCAGCCCAGCTCCGCCACCGGCGCGCCGAGGTCGGCGTGCTCCACGTCGAACACCCGGCGCACCAGGGAAAACCCGTTGGAGTGCAGCCCCGAGGAGGGCAGGGCGATGATGGCGTCCCCGGCGCGCATTCTGCCGCTGTCCAGGATTTTTGCGCGGTCAACGACGCCGCAGGTAAAGCCCGCAAGGTCGTATTCCCGCTCGTCGTAAAAGCCGGGCATCTCCGCCGTCTCCCCGCCGACCAGCGCCGCGCCGGCCTGCACGCAGCCCTCCGCGACCCCCTTGACAATTTCGGCGATCCGCTCGGGTACGTTTTTGCCGCACGCGATATAGTCGAGGAAGAACAGGGGCTTTGCGCCGCACGCAATCACGTCGTTGACGCACATCGCCACGCAGTCGATCCCGACCGTGTCGTGCCTGTCCATCAAAAAGGCCAGCTTGAGCTTGGTGCCGACCCCGTCCGTCCCGCTCACAAGAACCGGGCGGGTAAGGCCGGTCAAGTCCAGCTCAAACAGCCCGCCAAAGCCGCCGATTCCGCCCGCCGCGCCCGGCGTGATGGTGCGCGCGATGTGGGTTTTCATCAGCTCAACCGCTGTATATCCGGCAGTGATGTCCACCCCCGCCGCCTTATAGCTCTGCGAAAAGCTCTCCATTCTTCTCCCCCGTCAGTCGGATGTATTTTCCGAAAATTTCATCTCAAACTTGCTCTTTGCGCTGGTGCGCGGCGGCTCGATGGGGTAATGCCCGGTAAAGCAGCCGTCGCACAGCCCGCACGCGCAGCCGGGCGCGAGCCTGGGCAGATCCTCCACCGCCAGAAAGCCGAGCGAATCCACCCCGATCATCTCGGCAATCTCCCCGACACTGTGCTTGTACGCGATGAGATGCTCGCTCGAATCAATGTCGGTGCCGAAATAGCAGGGATACAGGAAGGGCGGGGAGGACAGCCGCATGTGCACCTCGGTTGCGCCCGCCTCCCGCAGCATCCGCACGATTTGCAGGCTGGTTGTGCCGCGCACGATGGAGTCGTCGATCATGACCACCCGCTTGCCCCGCACCGTCTGCGCGATGGGGTTGAGCTTGATGCGCACGGCGTTTTCCCGCTGCTTCTGGCCGGGCGCGATAAAGGTGCGCCCGATATACTTGTTTTTCAAAAACCCGATGCCGTACGGGATGCCGCTCTCCCGCGCGTAGCCGAGCGCCGCGTCCAGCCCGGAATCCGGCACGCCGATGACGACGTCCGCCTCAACCGGGTGCGATTTGGCAAGCAGCGCGCCGGCGCGCTGCCGGGCAAGGTGCACCGACATGCCGCCGATGACGCTGTCCGGCCGCGCAAAATAGATATACTCAAACACGCAGAAGCCGCCCGGCTGGCCGCAGTGGGTGCGGATGCTCTCCACCCCGTCGTCGGTCACGACAACGACCTCGCCCGGCTCGACCTCCCGCACGAATTGCGCGCCGACCGCGTCGAGCGCGCAGCTCTC
The DNA here is from genome assembly GCA_964645785.1 of uncultured Oscillospiraceae bacterium. GTDB lineage: Bacteria > Bacillota > Clostridia > Oscillospirales > Ruminococcaceae > CALWZE01. Next base: position 19,056 of record CAZYAV010000035.1, on the reverse strand, counting down.
GGACGCAAAGACGACGCTCTCGCCCAGGCGCCCCATGCACAGCGGCCGGAAGCCCTGCGGGTCGCGCGCCGCAATCAGCTTGCGCGGGGACATGACCAGCAGGGAATACGCCCCCTTGATTTTGTCCATCGCCGAGACGACCGCCGCCTGGATGCTCGGCGCGGTCAGCCGCTCCCGGGTGATGGCGTAGGCGATGACCTCGGTGTCGCTTGTCGTGTGGAAAATCGCGCCGGTCAGCTCCACCTCGGCGCGCAGCTCGGCCGCGTTGGTGAGGTTGCCGTTGTGCGCGACGGCCATGTTGCCCTTGATGTGCCGCAGCACGAGCGGCTGGGCGTTCACCGCGCTCTGGGTGCCGGTTGTCGCGTAGCGGCAGTGGCCGATGGTCATTTTGCCGCGCGGCATCTTTTCCAGCACCTCGCGGGTAAATACCTCGTTGACCAGCCCGAGCTCCTTGTGGCAGCTGATGACGCCGTCGTCGTTGACCGCGATGCCGCAGCTCTCCTGTCCGCGGTGCTGCAGCGCGTACAGCGCGTAATAGGTGTCCATGACGACGTCGGCGCTGTCGCCCTTGTTGAAAATCCCGAACACGCCGCATTCCTCGTGCGGCTTATCCATCCGAAGATTCATTGCTTATTCCCCCAGCAGGCGCTTCATGACCTCTTTATACGCGTCCTCCTCGCCGCCGAGATCCCGGCGGAACAGATCCTTGTCGAGGTGCGCGTGGGTGTTGGTGTCCCAGAACCGGCAGGTGTCGGGGCTGATCTCGTCCGCAAGCACGATTGTCCCGTCCGGCAGGCGGCCGAACTCCAGCTTGAAGTCGATCAGCTCGATATTGGCGTCCTTCAGATAGTCGGTCAGCAGGCGGTTGATCTCGAACGCCATGGAGGAGATGGTCTCCAGCTCCTGCTTGGTGGCCGCGCCGAGCGCCGCGATGTGGTATTCGTTGACGAGCGGGTCGCCCAGCGCGTCGTCCTTATAGCAGAATTCCAGCACGGTGGATTTGAGCGGTGTCCCCTCCGCAAAGCCCAGCCGCTTGGCAAGCGAGCCGGCCGCGACGTTGCGCACAATCACCTCGAGCGGCACAATCTCCACCTTTTTGACCAACGTCTCCCGGTCGGACAGCTCCCGCACAAAGTGGGTCGGGATGCCCTTTTCGCCCAGCATCCGCATCAGGCTGTTGGTGACCCGGTTGTTCACCACCCCTTTGCCGCGGATCGTCCCCTTTTTCGCGCCGTTGCCCGCCGTCGCGTCGTCCTTGTAATCGACGAGAACCAGGGTGGGGTCGTCGGTCGCGAACACCTTTTTTGCTTTTCCCTCGTACAGCTGCTCTCTCTTTTCCATGACAAATCCTTTCTGTTTCACGGTTTGCATCCGGTTTTTCGTCCGGGTTTATCTTCTTTTCCGTTCGCTTTTATTGATAATATTTTCTTTTTAATTAGTCATTTAGATTAAGCGCCGTCCCGCTCTGCCCCAGCCGGAAGGGCGCGGCTTCCGGGCGCAGACATGCCGGGCAGCCCGCAGCCGGGTTGGGGGGAACCGCCGGCGGATACCGGCCACTGTTTGCGGCCGGTTCCGGCGCACCCCGCGGGGCGCGCCGGGCGCGGGGGCTGCGCCCCCGCGAGCCGCCGGCCGAAGCCCGGTTCTGCGCCCGCGCCCGGTCAAAGCGCCGCGATACTCTGCTGCAATGCGGCGTCCTTGTCCGCGACGGCGCTGCGCATCGCTTCCCTTTCCCGTTCCAGCAGCGCGGCGAGCCGCTCGTCCGACAGCGCGAGAATCTGGCAGGCAAGCAGCGCCGCGTTCTTCGCGCCGTTCAGCGCAACCGTCGCAACCGGCACGCCGCCCGGCATCTGCACCGTGGCAAGCAGCGCGTCCAGCCCGTCCATCGCGCCGCCCCGCAGCGGCAGGCCGATGACCGGCAGGGTGGTGTGCGCCGCAAGCACCCCCGCAAGATGCGCCGCCATCCCCGCGCACCCAATCAGCACCCCAAAACCCGCTTCCCGCGCGCCGGCGGCAAACGCCGCCGCCTCGCCCGGGGTGCGGTGCGCCGAAAGGATTTTCGCCTCAAACGGCACCTCCCATTTTTTCAGCAGCTCGGCCGCCGCCCGGACAACCGCCCAGTCGCTGTCGCTGCCCATGACAATCGCCACTTTTTTCATCCGTCATCGCTCCTTTTCCTCTGTGGCCGCCTGTTTTTTGAAATAATTAAAAAAGGACATGGCGCATGTCCGCACATACACCATGTCCTTTATTTTTTGCGCTTGGGCTTCCCGGCGCGCTCCTCTCCCGCGACACTGAGCGCGGGCGCGCCGCAAAGCTGCCCGAGTATCCAAAACTGCCGCATCGCGCGCACCTCCTCCGAAAACCATCGTCCAACATTTACATTCATAATAGTACCGTGTTATGATTAGAAATGCAATGATATTCTGCCCGGCGGCCGCAAATTTGGGAATTGACACAATCACGCCCTCGTTTTCGCCCTGCCTTTATTGCATTAAGACAACAGACATCCTGTGCAAATCGCCGGTAATCAAGGCTCTGTTTTGGTCAAATCACCGAAAAACCGCCTCGCCCGGCCTGTTCAGAAAGGAATTTACCTATGGATTATGCAGCGGAATCCCTCAAACTTCACCAGCGGCTCAAGGGAAAGATCGGCGTCTGCGCCAAGACCCCCGTCGCCAGCCGGGACGACCTCTCCCTCGCCTATACCCCCGGCGTCGCCGCGCCCTGTCTCGCGATCCAGGCGGATCCGGACAAAAGCTACGAGCTCACCGGGCGGGGCAATTTCTGCCTCGTCGCGACCGACGGGTCGGCCGTGCTCGGCCTGGGGGACATCGGCCCGGAGGCCGGGATGCCGGTGATGGAGGGCAAATGCCTCCTGTTCAGGGAGTTCGGCGGGGTGGACGCGTTCCCGCTCTGTGTCAAAACCCAGGACGTCGACGAATTCGTCAACACGATCTACCTCATCTCCGGCTCGTTCGGCGGGGTGAATCTGGAGGATATCGCCGCGCCGCGATGCTTTGAGATCGAGCGCAGGCTGAAAGAAAAGTGCGATATCCCCATCTTCCACGACGACCAGCACGGCACCGCCGTCGTGGTGCTCGCGGGGCTGCTCAACGCGCTCAAGCTGGTGAACAAGCAGATCGAGTCGCTCCGCGTGGTCACGAGCGGGGCGGGGGCAGCGGGGGTCGCGATCGTCCGGCTGCTGATGAAAATGGGGGTGCGCGACATCATCATGACCGACGGAACCGGCGCGATTTATGAGGGGCGCGAGCGGCTGAACCCGATCAAGCGGGAGCTGGCCGCCGTCACCAACCGCGCCAAAAAGGCCGGCTCGCTCGCGGATGTGATCGACGGCGCCGACCTGTTTATCGGCGTCTCCGCGCCCGGCGTGCTGACCCCGGACATGGTTTCCCGCATGGCAAAGGACGCCATCGTCTTCGCGATGGCCAACCCCGTGCCCGAGATTATGCCCGAGCTTGCCCGGCAGGCGGGCGCGGCCGTGGTGGGCAGCGGCCGGTCGGACTATCCCAACCAGGTCAACAACGTGCTCGCCTTCCCGGGGATTTTCCGCGGCGCGTTCGACGTGCGGGCACGGGATATCAACGACGAGATGAAAATCGCGGCCGCGCGCGCCATCGCCGGCCTTGTCCCGGCGGACAAGCTCGGCCCCGACTGCATCCTGCCCGAGGCGTTCGACCCGCGCATCTGCGGCGCGGTGGCGGCGGCGGTGGCGCAGGCCGCGCGGGAAACCGGCGTGGCGCGGCTGTAAGCGCGCCGATACGGGCGGGTTTTGCCCCTTTGGGCGCTTCGGCGGCCGGGGGGCGCGCTCTGCCCGCCGCCTTTGCCCGGCCGGTACAGGCGGCTGCGCGGTTCCCTTTGAGCCGCCGCGCCCGCTCTTTCCATGCCGCCCGGCGCGGGTTTTGGGGGCGGAACCGCATTTTATGGCAAACAGAACACGCGCGGCCGGGGCAGAGCCCCGGCCGCGCATTTGTCCTGCGCTATTTCCCGTCTGTGAACCGCACCGCCGTGCCGTAGGCGATGACCTCGGCCGCCCCGCTCATGAGCGACGCCGAGGCGTACCGCACGTTGACGACGGCGTCGGCGCCGAGCGACTCCGCGTCGTCGACCATCCGCTTGACCGCGATGGCGCGCGCCTCGTTGAGCATCTCGGTATAGCTCGCGATCTCGCCGCCGACAAGGGTTTTCATCGCAGCCATAAAATCCTTGCCGAAATTCTTGGTCTGCACCACGTTCCCCTTGACGATGCCGAGCGCCTCGAATTCCCGCCCCGGGATATAGTCAATATTTACGAGCTTCATCCGTTTCCCCCCTGTTGATTTCACGAATGCGCTGCACAAGCGCAATCAGCGTCCCCACCGCGACGGCCGCCGGGACGGCGATGATCAGCGCCGCGATCGCGGCCGGCGGGTGATCCTCCTGCGCCATGCCCCACATGAACAGGCCGATCAGCGCCGCCATGATCCCGACCATGACCACGGCGCAGAGAACCGGCGCCACGTATGCCCGCAGGCTGTCCCGCTTTTTGATATTCATGAACCTGACCCCCTCCTTTTCATGCTTTTGCAGCCTGGCAAGGTATCCGTCGACATCCAGCGCGCCGCCCGTCTGCGCGATCTCGGCGCAGAGCGACCGCGCCACGCCGAGGCTCTCGATTTCGCGCGTGAGCTGCGCCGCGTGCCCCTGCAGGCTCTCGGCCGCCGTCGTCGCCCCGGCGAGGATCCTGCGGATCTCGTCGATGGGCAGATAGAGGCTTCGCAGCAGTTTAATCAGCTTGAGCCGCTCCACATCCGCCGCCGAGTAGTTCCGATAGCTGTTTTCACGGTTGCGGTCGGGGTTCAGCAGCCCCATCCGCTCGTAAAACCGGATGTTCTTTTTGGTGATGCCGACAAGGGCTTCCACTTCCTTGATAATCATACGAACTCCTTGCTTAAATCCAGCATAAACCTTACACAAGGTGGAAGGTCAAGCGTTTTTTGCAAAGCCGGACGCGCGGCAGCCCTGTTTTACGGCGCAGCGGCGGCGGGATTGCCCGCCGGGTGCGCGCGGAGGCGGCGCCCCGTCACCGCTTTTCGCGGATGTCATATACCCCCGAGCTGCCGTCAAACAGATACCACGGGCTGATGCACATCGAGCCGACCTGCGCCTGAAAATGCAGGTGCGGGCCGGTGGCAAAGCCGGTCTGCCCGACCCTGCCGATCACGTCCCCCCGGGCGACCATGTCCCCCTCGGCACAGGCAAGCTCGCTCATATGCAGGTACATCGTGTGCAGCCCCATCCCGTGCTCGATGACGACGGTATATCCCGAGACCTGCAAATAGCCTGCGAAAATGACCCGGCCGCTGTTGCTGGCCGCGACAGGGGTGCCCTCCGCCGCGGCGATGTCGATGCCCGCGTGGCGGGTTGGGGTTGCGGCGTTGTTGGTGTACCGCTTGATGCCGAATTCGGTGGTAATCGAGCCAGAAACGGGCTGGATAAAATCCTCCGTCCAGTAGATTTCGCTGTCGTACACCGCGCCGAGCCGATCCATCGCGGCGTTGTAATCGGCTACGGCGGTGTTATTGCCAATGGTGGCGGAGGCGGTCGTCTGGCTGACCGTCAGGTGCTGCACCTCGTAGTCCGGCTCGGTCACCTGATAGGTGAATTCCATCTCCTCGCCGTTATAGCCGGCCTTGACGGTGTACTCCCCCTCGCCGCGCATGTAGTTGAACGGTATGTAGGCGTAGCAGCCGGCCGGCGTCTGCTCGAACACAGGGGTGTAGGAAAAGGGCAGCTCGACCGTCAGCCCGGCGGGGTCGCGCAGCCCGTCCGCGCAGAAAAGCAGCACGTCGCCCTGCGAGACCGTCTCGGCCGAGAGGTGGAAGCTGACCGGGATGTCAAAGCGCAGCGGCGCGCGGTAGCAGACCGACGCGCTGACCGGGCAGCTCTGCTCCTGTACCGCGAGGGACAGCGCAAAATCCGCCACCACCTCAATGGTATACTGCCCGCTGGCGGGCGCAAAGGCGCGGTTGAACGCCTCGGCATCCCCCGTGAACACGACCGCGCCGGTCTCGTCGGTCACCTGCACGGCGCTGGAAACCGGCGGGGTCGCGAACGCGAGCGCGGCCACCGCCTGAAAGGCCAGCGGGTCTGCCGGCGCCTCCCCCGCCTGCGAAAAGGCGATTTCGCTGCCCCCGGCCGTGACCGTGCCGGACTGCTGCGCGGCGGGCAGCGGCTGCCCGCCCAGGGTGAGCTGCCCCTGCTGCGCGAGCAGGCTGAGCGCGTCTGTTTGCAGCGCCTCCTCGTTTGGCCCGCCCAGGGTGCAAAACGCCACCCAGGCCATTCCCGCCACCGCCAGCACTGCCAGCACGGCGACGGCGATTGTCATCCCTCTGGTTCCTGTTTTCATGCTGCCTCCCTGTCCGCACC
>CAZYAV010000035.1:0-12530 GCA_964645785.1 uncultured Oscillospiraceae bacterium | reverse complement strand
ACGGCGATTGTCATCCCTCTGGTTCCTGTTTTCATGCTGCCTCCCTGTCCGCACCGGCCGCTTCCGTCCCGGCCGCTTTTTGGTTGCCGTGCACCGCCGTCTTGCCCAAGCCGCGGGGGCGGCGCGTCCAATTGTGCAAAGAGCATCCCCGCGGAATACCCCCGGCCGCCCGGCGCGCAGAAAGCGGCGCGCCGCCTGCGCTTTGCCGGTGCGGCGATCCGAATTATTTACAAATATAAATACGATAATAATACCCGCTTCTATGCGGCCGCTGCCCCGTACAGGCGCCGCCGGTTCCCCGCGCGGCCGGGCAAAGCTGTCCTTTGCAGCCGGGCGCGCAGTCGGTTTGCCCCGCCAGACCGGCGCTTTTGCGCACAACGCGCCGCCGGCCGTCCCGCAACCAGTATACCACATTCCGCGGCGCCCTGTCGCGGCCGGGGCGGAAAAGGGCGCAAAGCAGGTTTACCCGCCGCGGCGCTGGTAATTTCCGGCTGCCCGCGCGGCGGCCAAAAAGCAGCGGGTGGGCGCGCTACGGCCGTCCGCGCCGCCGTTTCGCCCGCGCGGTTTCCCCCGCAATCGCCCATTTTTTCCGCCATTTTCGAGGGAAATCGCCCCATTTTGGCAAAATCATGAACCTTTTTCGGTTTACAATCCGCGCAAGTTCCTGTATAATATTACCCGATTCTATAAAAGGAGAGATTTTTGAGAACAATGAAACGATTTATCTCAATACTGTTGGTTCTCGTTCTCGCGTTCGGCTTTGCGGCCTGCGGCGGGGATGATGACAAAATTGATCTCGACCCCGAAGTGGACGCGATGGAGGGCACCTCGGACACCTACGGCACGGTTGAGGTTACCGCAAGCAAAACGGCATACAACCCGCTCACCGGGTTGAGCAACATGGCGAGCGACCGGGTGGGCATGCGCCCCTACGCGATTTCGGTGGACAACATCTCGCAGGCGTGGCCGCAGCGCGGCATCTCGCAGGCGGATGTCATTGTCGAGATCGAGACCGAGGGCGGCATCACCCGGCTGATGGCGCTGTATATGGACACCCGCGAGGTTCCGCTGATCGGGCCTGTCCGCTCGCTGCGCACCCAGTTCATGGAGGTCGTGTACCCGATTGAGCCGATTATCGTCCATATCGGCGCGGCGCCCAGCGCGGAGGAGGCGATTGCCGAGCACAACTTCCGCACCATGAACCTCAACCTGCTGACCAAGGGCATCTGGTTCGACCGCGCGCGCAACGCGACCTCCGCGCAGGAGCATTGCAGCTTCACCTCCGGCTCGCTGATTGAGGCGCAGTTCGACAACGCCCACATCAAGCCGGAGAGCACTACTAACGTCCGGTTCTTCAACTTTGCCGACGAGGGCACCACCATCACCCCGACCGGCGGCGCCGCCACAAATGTCACCTTCGATTTCTCCAGCTATGGCGACGGCGACTTCCGCTATGACGCCGAGAGCGGCAAATACCTCAAATATCAGTACGGCGGCAAGCCGCACGTGGACGAGGGCAACGAGAACAAGCAGCTGGCGTTCGACAATGTCCTTATCCTGTTTGCCGACATCCAGCTGAGCGAGGATCACGTCCATGTCGTGGCCAATTACCTGGCCGGCGGCGACGGCTACTACTTCTCGCAGGGGCAGTATCAGCACATCACCTGGCAGAAGGACGATTATTCCAACCCGTTCCGGTTCTTCGCCGATGACGGCACCGAGCTGGTCATCAACCCGGGCATCAGCTATCTCGGCATCGTGCGCAACACCTTTGCGGACACGCTCGAGATTCAATAAGCCGCCCGCGCAAACACAATTTTGCAGCAGAATCCCCCGGACAGCCGTCCGGGGGATTTTTGTGCGGCAAAGCGATTTCCTCCAACCGTCCGCCCGCGAACCGCGGGGCAAGTCGGACAGATTGCCGGCTGATTCCGCCGGTTGAATCGCGGGAAGATTCGTGAACAAACCTGCCCGCGCCGCGCGCAGGCCGCATCACCGGAACGGCACGGCGTCCCGGCAGCCCGCCGCCGGACGCAAAGGGCAGCCGGAGTTCGCGGATGAATTTTTAAAGGAAAATCAGCCCATAACCCCGCCCAAAGACCAAGGAATAGGGCGACGGATAAACGGACAGAGGTTTTTTCTTAAAGACCCAAGCGCCCTTTGCGCCCGGGAACCGCGCGCAGGCCGTCATCTCAAACGGACTTCACGCCCTACCGGTGCACGTCGACGACCTCCCGAAGCTTTCTGTCCTGTAGACAAAAAGAATAAGCCCCCGAAGCAGGCGTACCTGGCAGGGGTGCCCGAAGGCACTGCTACAACGGAGCGGCTCGTCTGTTTTGCGGGAATGCGGGGGTAGGCGTGGTTATGTAATACCACCCGAATTCCCTGCACTCCCCGGCCGCCGTTCCCTTCTGCCTGCTCCTAAAAACCCGTAAACAAAGGGTCTTAGACGCAGGGAATCTGCTATTGGTTTCTATGGTAAAGCAACGCCGCTTCGCCGCCCGCGGCGGAGGGCTCGGCCGGAGAACCCCGAAAGGCTGCGCAGCCCGGGCGGCGGTTTGCCAAAGGCCGGCAAAGCAAAAGGGCAGGCGCTCTTAGCGCCTGCCCCCGTTTTTTTCCATGCAGCCGACCGGGACATGGCGGTTTGGTTCAGCCGAGCTCGACCGTCCAGCCGTGCTCGTCCGGCGTCCTGCCCCACTGGATGCCGGTCAGGGTGTCGAACAGCTTCTGGGTAAACGCGCCGATCCTGCCGCCGCAGACGGTGTAGTGCCTGCCGTTATAGAAAATCTCGCCGATGGGGGAGACAACGGCCGCCGTGCCGGTGCCCCACGCCTCCTCGAGCGAGCCGTTCTCGATGGCGGCAATCAGCTCGTCGACCGAGAGCAGCCGCTCCTCCACCTCCAGCCCCCAGCCCCTGCAAAGCTCGATGCAGGATTTGCGGGTGATGCCGGGCAGCACCGAGCCGGTCAGCTTGGGGGTGACAATCCGGCCGCCGATCTTGAACATGACGTTCATGCTGCCGACTTCCTCGATATACTTGCGCTCGACCCCGTCCAGCCAGAGCACCTGGGAATAGCCCTGATCCTCCGCGCGGTTGCCTGCGCGCTGGGACGCGGCGTAGTTGCCGCCGCATTTGGCGTAGCCCGTGCCGCCGCGCACCGCGCGGACGTCCTCGGTCTCGATCATGATCTTGACCGGCGCAAGCCCCTCTTTATAATAGTTGCCGACCGGGCTGCAGATAATCACAAACATGCACTGGCTGTAGCCGTGCACGCCCAGCTGCGGGTCAACCGCGAACTCAAACGGGCGGATATACAAGGAGGTATTCTCCGCGTGCGGAACCCAGTCCAGCTCAAGCGCAAGCAGCTTTTCCAGCGCGCCGAGCACGAACGCGCCGTCAAACTCGGGCAGGGACATCCGCTCGGCCGAGTTGTTCATCCGCTTGAAATTCTCCTCGGGGCGGAACAGACGCACCTTGCCGTCGACGCCGCGGTAGGCCTTCATGCCCTCAAAAATCTCCGCGCCGTAATGGAACACGGTGGCCGCCGGCGACAGGCTCAGGTTGCCATAGGGCACGATGCGCGCATCGTGCCAGCCGATGGCCTTGTCCCACTCCATCACAAACATGTGGTCGGTAAAATACTGGCCAAAGCCGAGCGAATTCTCGTCGGGCTTTGCTTTGGGCGCGGTCGTTTTTGTGATTTTGATCTCCATTCCGCTAAAACTCCTTTAAAAGGTGGCAAATTGATCCGGTTGGGGCGGCAGCTCCGCCCGGACGGCCGATTTTGCTCTATTATAGCACACTTTGCGCGCGTTGCACGAAAAATCCCGCATCCCGCGCATCGCGCGCAAAGGCGCAGCAAAGCGGCGGGCGGCCGCAGCGCAGAGGCCGGCGGACAGACGGGGCGCCGAATCATGCGCAGGAGCGGTTCCTTCCCGGCATCGGATACGCGGGCGGCCGCGGCGGACACGGCGCCCCCGCACCGCAGCCGCCCTGAGCGGCGCCGTCCCCTTGCCAAAGCCGCCGCGGACATCCTGACCCGCCGCTCAGCGCCCGCGCCTTGCCGCGGAGAACCCACTGCCGGCCGCGCGGCAGACGGCGCCGCAGACCACCAGCCAAACGGCGGTGAAAGCCAGCAGGGGCCAAAGCGGCAGAACGATATCCGGGTAAGCGGACGGGCTGCCCATAACCAGCATCCCATACAGCGCCGAAAGGGGCAGAAAGCTGAGCGGCCAGATGCTGTATTGCCAGAATTTTCTGCGCGCGCCCCCGACGCTTTCCGGCAGCGCGGTGTACCGGCCGATTCCCCAGAGCGCCAACCCCACCATCATCAACCCCATCCCAGCGGCGAATGCGCCCGCATCCTGCCTCTGATACCAGACCGCCCAGGAGGCGAACAGCCCAAGATAGATTGTCGCCGTTGCGCCCACCATAAAAATCTCCGCACGCGGGGGCTGCTCCCGCCGCCGCGGGGCAGCCGGTTCGATTCCCTTGAGCAGATAGTCGGTTGTGACGCCGAATGCCTCGCTCAGGGCAATCACCCGCTCGAGGTCGGGCAATGCCTGCTCGCTCTCCCATTTTGAGACGGCCTGCCGCGACACGCCTGTTCGGTCGGCCAGCTCCTCCTGAGAAATCCCCTGCGCCTTTCGCAGGGTCTGGATCCTGTCTGCGATTGTCATGTCTGCATCGCTCCTTTCCGGTTCCATTATCCGCGCAGCGCGGTTGCGAGGCCACCAACCCGGGCTGGAAATCCGGCAACCGGCAGTTGCTTCCTGCCGGTTTATTCCCGGCTTTTGCCGTGCGCGCAGCAGCTTCCCTGGCCGCCGTCCGGAATGCGCCGACGCGCGCAGCGGCTGTGGTTATACAAAAATTTCCTGTGATATAAAGTGTCAAAACAGGCAACCGACGGGCATCGCCGCGCACGCCCCTATTTCACGGCCGTGAAGAAGAACCGGCGGAACCCGAGCACAACTTCCCCGCTGCTTTGGACGGGGTAAACGCGCGCCGCGCGCGCCTGAATTTCGCGCATAAAGGCCTCGCCGTCCGCCTCGCTCAGGCAGTCGAGATAGGGGCGCAGCCGGGTGCCCTTCACCCAGTCCACCAGCGCCCGGTGGCCGGGCAGCCGGTGGTAATACCGGGTCTCCCACAGATCGAAGGAGGCGGCGCAGCCCGAGAGGATGTCGAAATACGCAGCCGGCGCAAGGGTTTCGTCCGGCTGCGGGGTCACGGCCTGCAGGCCCCAGCGGGGCTCTGCCGCCGCCTCCCGGATAATCCGGAACAGCGGCTCCTCCCCGTTCATCGGGATCTGAACGGCCAGCACGCCGCCGTCGTTCAGGCGGTTCATCAGCGCCGGAATCAGCGTCGCATGGTCCGGGATCCATTGCAGGCAGGCGTTGGAAAACAGCAGGTCGTATTTCCCCGCAAGCTGCAGCGCGTCGCACAGCCGGAAGCGCAGCGCCGGATAGGCCGCCTGCGCCCGCTCAATCATGTTGGGGGAGGAATCAATCCCGACAAGCGCCGCGTCCGGGAAGCAGGCGGCAATCGCGGCGGTGCTGTTGCCCGGCCCGCAGCCGATATCCACAGCCGTGCGGGGCGCACGGCCGTTCAGCTGCAACAGCAGATCCCGCGCCGGGCGGGTTCGCTGCTGCTCAAATTTCAAATACTGTTCGGCGTTCCAGTCCGCCATCTGTACCACACCTCCGTTTTTTCCGGCGCGGGCACAGCCCGCCGGTTAAAGGATACAAAGCCTGCTGCGTTCAGTATACCACAGACCCGCGGCGGGGCGGCAAGGGCGGGTTAAAGAGAAAAAAGTCACAGCCGCAAAGCGGCTGTGACCTGGAAGCCAATCGTGAAGCCCGGCAAAGTGCCCGCGGGCGCGGGACACACGGCGGCCGGCTTTGCACACGGCGGCCGGAACCTGTTTTATACGCCCGCAAAACGGATGGAACGGACAGCGGACGGCCGCGTCGTTATTCCGCGCCGCCCTGCGACGCGGCCATGTTGCGGGACGCAGTGGCCTTCATGGATTTGACGGAGCACAGGCAGACGATAATGGTCAGCACGTCGGCGGCGGGCTGGGAGAGATAGATGCCGGTGACGCCAAGAATTCTGGGCAGGGTCAGGATAAACGGAATATAGAACAGCCCCTGCCGGATCATGGACAGGAACAGCCCGTACCGGGACGCGCCGATGGTCTGGTAGGTGATGGTCATCATATAGCACAACTCAAAGGCGGGGTAGAGCGCCACCTGCGAGATGAGCAGCCGCCTGCCGTACGCCACAATGGCCGGGTTCTGGTTAAACAGCAGAATCAGCGGCCTGGAAAGCAGAATGTAAACCAGCTCCACCAGGACGGTCAATACCAGCGCGCCCTTGATGGCAAAGCGCACCGACTGGTGGAACCGCTCCTCGTTTTTGGCGCCGAACGCGTAGGACGCCACCGGCTGGTAGCCCTGCATAAAGCCCATGATGACATAGCAGCCGATGAGAACCAGCCGCTGCACCACTCCGTAGGCCGCGATGATTTCGTCGGTCTGGGGCAAACCCTTCGCCGCCATATTGGTCAGCGAAGCCACCACGGCAAGGCAGATCTGGATTACAGCGGTGGGGATGCCGATGACAACCACTTCCCGGATGAACGCCCAGGTGGGGTGGAAGGCTTTGACCCTGATCTTGATGGCCGAGCGCCCGCTGGCGTAGAACCAGACCAGGATGAAGAAGGTGACGAACTGGGACACCGTCGTGGCCTGGGAGGCGCCCGCCACCCCCTGGTTGAGCCCCCAGTCGAACATAAAGACCGGGTCCAGAACGATGTTGAGCGCCGCGCCGGTGATGACGGCAACCGAGGAGATTTTCACCGAGGACTCCGCACGCGCGGCGCAGTTCATGCTCTGTGCGGGCAGGTTGGCAAGCGCCGCGATAAACATCCAGAGCGCGTAGTCCATCGCGTAGGGCAGGGAGGCGTCGGTGGCGCCAAAGGCGCGCATCAGCGGTTCCAGAAACAGGATACCGCCCACACACAGCGCCGCGCCGATGATGACCGAGACGCCCACGATGGTGGTGACCGTGCGGCTCGCGCCCTCCTGATCCTTTGCGCCCAGCTGGCGGCCGGCCAGAACGGCGGCGCCCGCCGCAAAGATGTTTTCGATGGAGACCATAATCAGCAGCAGCGGCACGGTGACCCCCACCCCCGCCATGGCAAGGTCGTTGTTCAGCATCCCGATATAGGCGGTGTCCACCAGATTGTACACGGCCTTTGCCAGCAGCGCCAGCGTGGCCGGGATGGCCAGCTTCACAATGGCCCTGTTGGGCGCCATATCGCCCAGTACGGATTGCGTTTGCGGTTCTTTTTTGTCATTTTTCGGATCATTTCCTTTCTATCACGCCGTAGAGCAGCAGGTTTAACGCCCTGCGGCAGTTTTCTTCATAGGTGTCAAACGCCGCGCCCTCCGCGGCCGACATCTGATAATGGACGCTGATGAAATCCTGAAACTGACGGAAAATTTCAATGACCTCTTCCCTGGAAACCCCCTGCCGCAGGGGGAAATAGATCAGGAGCCGGGACAGAATCTCAACATTGAGCGCGTCAAAATCCTGCCTGCATGTTTGGATTGCGCCGCGCAGATGCTCGGGCGGCGAGATTACCGCCTCGCAGAAAATGCGCCGGTAGACCGGGTTGGCGTAAAAAAATCTGGCGCGAACCGCGAAGTAGTCCTCCAGGCTGCTCTCGGCGTCCGCCCTGTCCGGCATATTCTCCCGGATGTACTGGGTCAGCCGCCGGAAGCACTCGTCCACACAGGCTAGGAACAGCGCGTCCTTCGTCTCAAAATAGTGGTAGACAATGCCCTTTGAAACGTCCTGCGCGGCGCAGATTGTGTTGATGGAGCTTGCGCCGTAGCCCTGCGCCGAAAACTCGGCCAGCGCGCTGTCCATAATCCGCCGCCTTGTCTGCTGGTTCTTCTCCTCGCGCTTCACAAATTCGCCTCCTCAAAGAAAATCGACCACCAGGTCTTTTTTAGGATATCATAAATAGACTTGATGGTCAATATTTAAATTGTGAACTTTCTGTGTCCGGGCAAATCACCCCCAAAAGCCCGCCGCCTGGTTTGGCGGCGGCACGGGAGCCGCGCCTTGGCTCAGCGCGGATGCGATGAAACGCGAATGCGCAGCCCGAACAGCCCGGGAACCCAAGCGGCCGCGCGCAGCCGCCGCGCCGCACAGAAGCCCTCCCGGAGAGCGCGGCGAGCTCCCCGGTGCGGGCGGCGGACTTTCAAAAAGAATGCGCATTCACCTGTCCCGGTCTGCCGCCGCTTTGAACCGGCCTTGCCGCGCCCGCAGGCGGCTTTAAATAAAAGCGGGGAGCCTGCCGCCGCGGGAGCCGTTCTTTTATTCCTGCTTTTTATTCCTATATATTATATGGCAGCGCTGCGGGCGCGAGTTTTGCGGAAATCAGAAGCGGGGCGGCGCACATGCGCCGGCTGCCGGGCAGACACAGGCGCCGCAAACGCAGCCTCCGTTTACGGGAGGCTTCGCCGCTGCCCCGCGGCGCGGGGAGGAAAACCCGGCGAATGCCCGGGGCGGGCGCGGTTCCGGGAAAGTGATGCGGCGGGTTCCCGGCTGTCGGCGCGGCAAGAGAGGGCAGCGTGCCCGCGGGGCAGGAGGGGCGCATTGGTCGGATACGGCAGGTGTGCCCCGGTTTGGCCGCACGGCAGGCGAGGGTACCCCGGACAGACGCAGCGGGCACGAGCCGGTTTGGCGCAGACGACGCATGGCGGTGCGGGGTTGCTTTTTCCGGGCGGTTCTGCTACTATTGTTAATTGCAAAATCCGAGAAAAATCGCCCGCGGCGCCGTTTTGCGGCGCCTTGTCCGAAAGGAAGGAATTTTTATGTCCACCTATAAAATCATGACCGACTCCAACGCCGACCTGACCGCCGAGATGGTCGCGGAGCTGGACGTCGCGGTCATCCGAACCGAATACACCATCGACGGGGAGACCTATCTCAACAGCCCGGATCACAGCGAGTTTGACATCCACACCTTTTATGAAAAGCTCAAGGCGGGCGCGCCCGCCTCAACGGCGCTCATCAATATCGAGCGGTACACCGAATTTATGGAAGCGCCGCTGAAGGCGGGCAGCGACCTGCTGTACATCTGCTTTTCCTCGGGGCTTTCGGGCAGCTTTGGCTGCGCCGTCACGGCGGCGCAGGAGCTGCGCGAAAAATACCCCGAGCGCAAGCTGATTGTCGTGGATTCCCTTGCGGCAAGCGGCGGCGAGGGGCTGCTTGTTTACAACGCCGTGCAGCAGCAGCGCGCGGGTCTGTCCATCGAGGCGCTCGCCAAATGGGTCGAGGACAACCGCAACCGCCTGTGCCACTGGTTCACCGTCGACGACCTCGACCACCTCAAGCGCGGCGGGCGCGTCTCGGCCGCGGCGGCGTTCTTTGGCGGGATGCTGGGCATCAAGCCGGTGCTGCATGTGGACGACGAGGGGCACCTGATCCCGATGCGCAAGGTGCGCGGGCGCAAGGCCTCCCTCGACGCGCTGGTGGAGGAGATGGCCAAAACGGTGGTCGAGCCGGAAAAGCAGCTTGTGTATGTCTGCCACGCCGACTGCGAGGCGGACTGCGACTATGTCATCGAGCAGATCAAGGCGCGGATGACCGTTCGGGAATTCCGCAAGGGCTATATCGGCCCGGTGATCGGCTCCCACTCCGGCCCGGGCACCCTCGCGCTCTTCTTTATGGGCGAGCATAAGTAAACCGCACCGCCCGCACGGGGCGAACACAGAAGGCCGGCCGGGGACGCCCCCGCGCCGGCCTTTTTGCGCGCGCATTTTCATGCGTAAGACCGTCTGCGGCCATGGTTTGCGCCTGGCTCCCGCGCAGGGCGGTTTTCTCCCGGCCGCACTCCCTCTATGTGAAAAAGCGCGGCGTCCGGGTAGCTCCCCCGCCGGTGCGGGCAGATGCAGGCGCACGCCTCCCCGACAGAGCCTGCATATTTCCCCGCGGTTCCTGCATACCGCGGGCTGCGCGCCGCCTCCGTCCAAAGCCCCGCTTCCGGGTTGCGGCACGCCATGACCGCCGCCGAATGGACAAAATCTTCCGCCCGAGCGCTGCGCGCGTTGTGGAAAACGCATAATTGCGCGCCGGACGCTTGACAGCGCCCCGCCGTCGTGTATAATTATGCCATAAGAACGAATAAATTTGCATATCGCGGCGGAGGAAAATCCGATGAAACAGATTAAAAAAATCGTGCTGGCCTATTCGGGCGGCCTGGACACCTCGATCATCATTCCCTGGCTCAAGGAGCATTACGAGGGCTGCGAGGTCATCGCGGTCGCGGCGGACGTCGGCCAGGGCAAGGAGCTTGCGGGGCTGGAGGAAAAGGCCATCAAAACCGGCGCGTCCAAGCTGTATATCGCCGATTTAAAGGACGAGTTTGTCAACGACTATGTGTTCCCCACCCTCAAGGCAGGCGCGAAGTACGAGAATGCGTATCTGCTCGGCACCTCCTTTGCGCGGCCGATTATCGCCAAAAAGCTGTGCGAGATCGCCAAGGCTGAGGGCGCGGACGCCATCGCGCACGGCTGCACCGGCAAGGGCAACGACCAGGTTCGCTTTGAGCTCGCCATCAAGGCCTTTGCGCCGGACATGACGGTTATCGCCCCCTGGCGGGTCTGGGAGCTGAAAAGCCGCGAGCAGGAGATTGACTACGCCGAGGCGCACAACGTCCCGCTGTCCATCAACCGGCAGACCAACTACTCCAAGGACAAAAACCTCTGGCACCTCTCGCACGAAGGGCTGGAGCTGGAGGATCCCGCAAACGCCCCCAACTATGACACGACAATGGAGCTGGAGATGGGGGTGACCCCGCAGGCAGCGCCGGACAAGGCGGCCGAGCTCGCGCTCGGGTTTGAAAAGGGCATTCCGGTCTCGCTCAACGGCGAGAAGCTGGACGGCGTCAGCCTGATTTGCAGGCTCAACGAGCTGGGCGGCGCAAACGGCATCGGGATTATCGACATCGTCGAGAACCGGCTGGTCGGCATGAAGAGCCGCGGCGTCTACGAGACCCCCGGCGGCACCATCCTCTACCACGCGCACGACATGCTCGAGCAGCTCTGCCTGGACAAGCTGACCCTGCACTACAAGCAGAAGATGGCGCTGGAGTTCGCCGACCTTGTCTATAACGGCCAGTGGTACACCCCGCTGCGCGAGGCGCTCTCCGCCTTTGTGGACAAAACCCAGGAGCGGGTCACCGGCACCGTGCGGCTGAAGCTGTACAAGGGCAACATCATCGGCGCGGGCATGGAGAGCCCCTATTCCCTTTACAGCGAGGCGTTCGCGACATTCGGGGAGGACGAGGTCTACAACCAGATGGATTCGCAGGGTTTCATCAACCTGTTTGGCCTGCCCATTAAGGTAAAGGCGCTGCTGGACGAGGCGCGCGGGCAGTAAGGCGCGGGCAAAACAAGCGGAAAAAGGCAAGGCGGCGACGGGGCGGAGCACGCCCTGCCGCCGCCCTGTTCGGGCAAAGACGGCGCGCCGGTACGGCGCGGGAAAGGGGCAGAACCATGAAGCTTTGGGCGGGCAGACTGTCCGGCGAGGTGGACGAGCGGATCAACGCGCTCAACGCCTCCATCGGCTTTGACAGCCGGATGATCGCCGAGGATATCGAGGGCTCCATCGCGCACGCGTCCATGCTGGCCACGCAGGGGATTATCCCAAAGCAGGAGGGCGCGGCGCTCGTCCGCGGCCTGCGGACACTGCTGGCGGGCGTGCAGGCCGGCACCATCGAAATCGACAGCCAGGCCGAGGACGTCCACACCTTTGTCGAGGGCTGGCTGACCGAGACCCTCGGGGACGCGGGCAAGCGGCTGCACACCGCGCGCAGCCGCAACGACCAGGTCGCGACCGACCTGCGGCTCTACCTCGCGCGGGCGATGGACGGGCTTGTCCGACAGATCAAGGCCTTTGGGCAGACCCTGTGCGGCATCGCGGCCGCCCACACCGAAACGGTCATGCCCGGCTACACCCACATGCAGCGCGCGCAGCCGGTTACCCTCGCGCACGCGCTGATGGCGTACACGGCCATGCTGCTGCGGGACGCGTCCCGCCTGGCCGACTGCAAAAAGCGCACCCTGGTGCTGCCGCTCGGCTCGGGCGCGCTGGCCGGCACCACCTACCCGATCGACCGGCAGATGGTCTGCGACGCGCTGGGCTTCTGCGCGGTGTGCGAGAACAGCATCGACGGCGTGTCCGACCGGGACTTTGTGCTGGAGCTCGCGTCCTGCCTGTCCATCCTGATGGTGCACCTCTCCCGCCTGAGCGAGGAGCTGATCCTCTGGTGCTCGAGCGAATTCGGGTTCGTGACCCTGTCCGACAGCTTTTCGACCGGCTCGTCCATCATGCCGCAGAAGAAAAACCCCGACGTGGCCGAGCTGATCCGGGGCAAGGCCGGCCGGGTCATCGGCGCGCAGATCACCCTGCTGACCGTGATGAAGGGGCTGCCGCTCGCCTACAACAAGGATAT
>CAZYAV010000034.1:20527-24157 GCA_964645785.1 uncultured Oscillospiraceae bacterium | reverse complement strand
AGATCCCGATCCTGTCGATGCCCGAGGACGACAAGACCCACCCGATCCCCGACCTGACCGGGTACATCACCGAGGGGCAGATCATCCTGTCCCGTGAGCTGAACCGGCGCGGCATCACCCCGCCGATCGACGTGCTGCCCTCCCTGTCCCGTCTGAAGGATAAGGGCACCGGCAAGGGCAAGACCCGCGAGGATCATTCGGACACGATGAACCAACTGTTCTCGGCGTATGCCCGCGGCAAGGACGCGAAGGAGCTAGCGGTCATCCTCGGCGACGCGGCGCTCTCCCCGATCGACAAGCTGTATGCGGAGTTTGCCACCCAGTTCGAGCTGCAATATGTCTCGCAGGGCTACAACACCAACCGTACGATTGAGGAGACGCTCGACCTCGGCTGGAAGCTGCTCAAGATTCTGCCGCGCACCGAGCTGAAGCGCGTGCGCGACGAGTATCTGGACAAATACTGGCCAGTATCCGAGACCGAAAAAGAGTCCGACTGATTCCCGGTTTTTAGGAAAGGAGTTGCTGCCGCATGGCAAAACTCGTCAACCCAACCCGTATGGAGCTGACCCGGCTCAAAAAGCGGCTCAAGACCGCCTCCCGCGGGCACAAGCTGCTCAAGGATAAGCGGGACGAGATGGTGCGCCGGTTCATCGAGGTCGTCAAGGAGAACAAAAAGCTGCGCGCCTCGGTGGAGCAGAAGCTCGCCAACGCGATGAACCGCTTTTCGGTTGCCCGCGCGGAGATGGGCAACACCGCCGTCACAGAGGCGCTGCTTTATCCGATCCGTGACGCGAAGGTCAAGACCAATCTGCGCAACATTATGAGCGTGGAGACGCCGACCTTCCGGCTGCTGGACAACGGCGGCTCGATGGAGCTGCCCTACGGCTTCGCGTTCACCTCGAGCGAGCTGGACGGCTCGGTTCTGGAGCTGGCGGCGCTGCTGCCTGACCTCATCGAGCTGGCCGAAACCGAGAAAACGGCGAACATGCTTGCGGACGAAATTGAGAAAACCCGCAGGCGTGTCAACGCGCTTGAACACGTCATGATTCCCGAGATGGAGCAGCAGATCCGCTACATCTCGATGAAGCTTGAGGAAAATGAGCGCGGCAGCCAGACCCGCCTGATGAAGGTCAAGGACATGCTCAACGCCGAGCGTGAGGAAGCTACCCGGAACACCGCGGCCTCCTGATCGGGTAAAATCCAATAATTGGAAAAGCCCCGGATGTACCATACACATCCGGGGCTTTTGATATTTCTTTGAACATGCCGCACACCGAGGCGCCGGCCGGCCAGATTCCGGGACGCGCCAAGCCGAACACGCCGGGCAACCTGCGTCCGGCAGCTGTCGCCGTAACAGCGGAATAAAATTCTGCAAGGACATGTCGTAAAAGAGGTGTGGAAAGAAAAGGGGAAACTGGTTTTGTGTTGTCGAATAATAGGGAACGGATGTAAAATATTATATATATAATTATATAATTGCAAATTAAAATAGAATTAATAGTAAGTAAAACTATTTATTCCGAAAATACAAGTAAATATGTAATTGTAAAAATTAGTAATACAGCAAAATATCCGATATAGAAACGGCAATTCGGTATTTAAAAAAGCGTTGTGCGAAATGCTGCCAAGCGGTCGGCTGTAGGAAAAAGACGGCAGCAGAAAGGAGGGAAACCACGACCAAAAACCGTGGATGATGTGGCCGTTGGCAGCGCGGCGGCCGAAAATGGGGCATATCGGCCGAAAAAATCCGTTTAAGCCGTGGAAACTGCACCCGCAGGCTGTATAAGGCAGGCCGAAACCCACAGCCCAAAAGAAAAAGACACGGTTGGCGAATCAAGGCGCATGCAGCCGTATGGGACAGAAAACGGTCGCAATGCGGTTTAAGCTGTCATGGCTGCGGAGTTTTTGCGGCAAAATATAGTAAATAACATTATGAAAAGAAATGGTGCCGAAATAAATATAATTTTAAAAACAATATAATGATATAAATAATCATATATTAAAATAATAATGATGATGTGTATAAAGGAACAATGTGCCTTACAACAGCGGTGGGAGGCATTTCCGTACAACACCGGGAGCAGAAATTGCAGTATACGCTCCCGCTGCGCAGTTCGGCGCACACAGTGGCTCAGCCGCGGCTGCCGCTGCTTCGCCCCAATCGGGTTCACCGCACAAAAAAGCAAGACTCCGCATACCACGCCGAAAAAACGTCCCGCGAAGCTTCTGTGCAGGCGGCCGCAGCGGGCAAGCCTTGCCCTGTCTGATCTGCCAGTCAACCCAAAGCGTAAATAAGCCAGTCCCGCGCAGATCACTCCACAAAGAATTCCCCGGCGAAGCTTGTGCGCGCCGCTGTGGGGAAGAGCTTTGTCCCGTGTCCGTCCCCTGTTGGGCAGCCCGCTGCGCAGCTTGCCGTCCCCGGCGGCTTACCCGCAGGCACCGCTGCTCTTTGTGGCCGATATCAGCAGCATCATGGGGCGGCGCAGCTCGTCCGCCATGCCGGGAAGCCCCAGCATGTCCGCCGGTGGCTGGGGCTCCACGACATGACGCAGGCAAAATCCATTTTCCAAAAGCGTTTCCAGATAGGTGGTCAGCGTCCGATGGTATTTTTGAACCGGCTCTCCGAGGAAGATTGCGCTTCGCTGCCCCTCCTGGAAGTAGCGATCTACCGGAAAGTGGAGGATGTTTCCTCTCTCGTCACGGTACCAGTCCTGCGACCCGTAAGCGGTAAACACCGGGTGCTCCACCGAGAGAACAAGCCAACCGCCCGGCCGCAGCCAGCGGCTGATTTTCTGCACCAGCGCCGGATAATCCGCCACATAGTGGATGGCAAGGGAGCTCAAAACCACATCAAAGCCGGCATCCGGGAGCTGCAGCTCCTCCATCGCGGCAAGGCGGTATTCGATGTTGGGCGCCGGGTTGCGCCGAGCCGCGGTTTCCAGCATCCGGCAGGAGATATCCGTCCCCAACACCCGCGCCGCGCCGTGCTCGGCGGCGTATTTGCAGTGCCAGCCGTAGCCGCAGCCCAGATCCAGAACGGACAAGTCCTGAAAATTCGGCAGCAGCTTTTGCAGCTCGTGCCATTCTCCGGCGCCCGCGAGCCCCTGCTGCGACCGGGTCATCTCGCTGTATTTCTGAAAAAACTGCGGATCGTCATATCTGTTCTCTTTCATAAGCCGCTTTCCTTATCATATATAAAGATTTATGAACGCTACAATCGTTCATACGGATAAATCGTGACCGCCGCTTTGGGCAGCAGCCCAAAAATGGTTCCGGGAACGGATAAAAGGCACATGTTCAATGTTGAGAATTCGCCCGCGCTCCCCCGCCCGAGAGCCGGGGAAACAGGAGAACCGACAGGCGGCAAAAGGAGGCGGCGAAGGCCGCCGAACAGCGGCAGACCCAGACTGTCCCCATACCGGACGTCCATGCTTCTTGGCAGAACTCGTTACGGCTGTCTGACGGTCAGGGTCTCTTTCCCGAAGTTGCTCGCCACAAAACACCTACCCCGCCGACAGACACCGGCGCACCGCGCCGCCCAAAACACACCCTGTCCCCCGGCAGTACAGGTCGAATCACTGTGTTTTCAGTGCTTTTTCGCGCTTTTCCAGCCCACCCGCCCGGGGCTGC